>DAWDCC010000006.1:0-88887 GCA_052355365.1 Prevotella sp.
ATTTATTTTTGCAAAGCAGCAGAGAAGCTAAAAGTTTTAGCGGACACCAATAATTATTTTTAACCAGCTGTTGGATGAGACAGATACAGAACACGACCAAATAAACTTCAGTAATTATCTTTGCACCAACATTTTAGAAAGGAATATGTGGCGTGTACCACAGAGAATTAGACGAAATCAAGGATTGGGCCGATTAGCCAATGCCACTTACATTGTTACTAAAAATCAGAGGAATATGACTAAGAAAAATTATCAGAAACCGACCACGGGAATAGTCTCCGTGGCGGAGCATCAGCATCTGTTGGCAGGTTCTGTGAGGAACGATGACCAAAAGATTTTTAGTGGAGACACAGATCCAGACAAGGTGGACGAGGGCGACCAGAATACCCATCCCGCCGACAGCAAGCGATGGGGGCTCAGTGACTGGGGTGGCTGGGAAGATTGAATCGATAAAGAACCTAAAAGAAATCAAGACAAAATGAATAGAGTTTTATACATGGTGCTGGCAGTGGCATTGTCCGCTCTGACCAGCTCACAGGCATGGGCGCAGGTGGAGACTCCCGACGCGCTTACCAACAATGATGCCACATGGTCGCAGGCGAAGGTGCCATCGGCAGACTATGGACTTTCAACCGACCTGAACGGAGAGTCATCTATCAAGTATAAGCTGGTGGATGCCACGGGTGCGCCTAATGGTTTCACGACCAATTATTACCGTTACGACATCATCATGGAGCTGGTACACAGCGACAACACCGTGATACCCATAGAATACTATCATTATGACAGCAGTAGAGGATGGTCAAAGAAAAGCAATGCCTCTGACGTATGGGGAACGGCCAACGGCAGCACGACCACAAGCAAAAGTTCACGTGGAACCATCGAGGGGACGGTGCGTTTCACATACGGTCAGAACGGCGACAAAATCAGGCTTTCCATTACCAACACCTATGGCAACACATGGCCATACAGCAAGGAGTCCTACTTCACCGTCTTCGAGGTACGCACCATCCGTTACGACCTCTACGATGACCGTGAGCTGTTAGGCAGCGGCAGCAACCAGAACAACCTCTCCGACCACACCACGCCCATCAGCGTGTATGTGCATCGCAACCTCAGCTCCTCTAACTGGAGCACGCTCTGTCTGCCGTTTGACATTCCGTGCAGCAGCGTGGAGAAAGTATTCGGCCCCGGCACAATCGTATCGAAGTTCGGCAATGTGGACCTGCAGAACCATATTATCAACTTCTATTCCGCCCCTGTCAGGAACGAGGGCATCAAGGCCGGAGAGGCCTACCTGATCAAGCCGGGAAAGAGCTTCACCACCGACAATCCGTTCTTTGTCACCAACGTTACCATTTCCAAGGACGTGCAAACACAGAAGACGGCTGATGCGCAGGGCTACGGCTACAATTTCTGTGGTCTGTTGCAGCCTACGGTTATCAAGGACGCGGTTTCTCCCTCACAGGTACCTGTCTATATATCCGGTAACCATCTGTATAAGGACACCGGTACCACACCGATGAAGGGCTTCCGTGCCTATTTCGAATTCCCCTCCGTTTACCCTGATGGAACGACTCCTGTCCCAGCCAAGAGCATGGCATTCAACATTGACGGTGGGATGACAACCGCCGTTGACAGGGTGGCGGTGGATCATATTGCCGGGAACGCAGAGGTCTATAACCTGCAGGGGCAGCGTGTGGCATCGTCAGCAGACAACCTGCCCAAGGGAATATATATCATTAATGGCAGGAAAGTGATGGTGAAATGAGAAGGCAATTCCATACCGGGCAGGAGTTGCTCTCCCGGCTCTGTATCTATCTTGGTGCGTAGCACTGCAAGCCGTAAATGCCAGTCGGAAAGGAAATCAGTGAATTCAAATGAGGCAATGTCCATTTCCTGACCGTTTACCGTCGTGTGACGCCATTCCTTGCATTTTTCATACATCTGTCTGCGGTCTGCACAGCTGCCGGCACGGAGGTAGAACGTATCTGTCCGCAGGATAAGTTCCTCGACAAGCTCCTTGATGAACGAGCCGCAATCAGCACGGAACATGCGGACGTACAGTCCGTGAGTCTCGACATAGCTCATGGATACAGACAGAATAGGGCAAGCATGATGTCGCTGTACTAATAGCCATAGTTCTCACAATGGACATTGAGACGGCTGTCTACCAGTCTGCCCAGTCCGGTGCGCCAAGTTATTCCTTGGTATCACAGCGTTAAAACAACGTAAATATCATGCTTGCGTGAGTCACGTTTGCGTGATATTGCGTATATTTGCACGACAACCATAGAGCGCATCAATATGAAGAAGCCATTTGTTTACGGAGAACTGGCAACAAAAGACAACTTTATAGACCGACAGGAAGACAGAAAGCGATTGAAAACATTCCTGGAGAATGGTATCAATATCATGCTGATATCCCCGCGCCGGTGGGGAAAGTCTTCGCTTGTCAAAGTTGCCATGGATGAATTGCGCAATGAAGACAAGAACATCCGCACTTGCTTCATCGACGCGTTCAAGATTCACAGTGCTTCAGATTTCTACAATGCCTTTGCCTCCGCAGTCATCAGTGGTGTAGGAAATACTTTGGAGAAGGGAATAGAACTCGTCAAGAAGTATATCCCTTCGCTGACACCAAGCATCACATTGCAGAACGATCCTCTCAACGCCGTGTCCCTTGACTTGAAGTTCAAGCCTTTGGGACGGAGCGCGGAAGATATTCTGAACCTACCCGAAACGTTGGCCAAAGCCCATGGCTACCATGTCATCGTCTGCATTGATGAGTTTCAGCAACTGGCCCTGCTCCCTGAATGGAAACAGATGGAAGGACTCATGCGGTCGGTCTGGCAGCAGCAGGAAGATGTGACCTACTGTCTCTACGGCAGCAAACGGCACATGATGGTGGACATCTTCAACAATTCAAATAATCCATTCTACCGCTTTGGTCAAGTGTTCTATCTGAAAAAGATAGCGAGAGAATATTGGGTACCCTATATCGTCAAGACGTTTGCGGAAACGGGGAAGAGTATATCTGAGGAGTTTGCCAACAGAATCTGCGACATCACCGAGTGCCACAGTTGGTATGTCCAGCAGTTGAGCTTCTTCATATGGAGTGGAACCCGGACGGCAGTGACGGAAGAGATATTTCAAGATCAGACTATCCTGCTCGTCGACACCAACGCCCCTGTCTTTGAGGCTGACGTTGACGGACTATCTGTGTCTCAGGTCAACATGCTGATCGCCATCGCCAATGGAGAAAGCCATTTCAGTGCACAGGATGTCAATCAGGGATATTCGCTGGGTGCCCCACAGACCATCAGCAGGAACAAGCAGACGCTGATCAGAAAAGACATTATCGAGAAGGACGGAGATTCCTACACCTTCGTCGACCCCATCTTCAAGTTCTGGTTCAAGAAGAATCATGATGTTTAAATAAAAACAGTCATCACTCATCGCCTATCTATTAAAATGTGTAAAACACTTGGCGGTTCAAAGAAATAGTCTTACCTTTGCAAACATAACGCGGCAATAGCTCAGTTGGTAGAGCGCGACCTTGCCAAGGTCGAGGTCGCGGGTCCGAGTCCCGTTTGCCGCTCCTTTTTTATTCATACCGTCGCCGCAATGGTGGAATTGGTAGACACGAGGGACTTAAAATCCCTTGGCCAGAAATGGTCGTGCGGGTTCGAGTCCCGCTCGCGGCACGTTAATCATTTATATATTATGCGCAACCATTTCGTTCTAACCTTATCAGTTTGTTCTATATTGGCTCTGTCGTCATGCTCTTCCAAATTGGGAAAACTTTCTGCCGATAACTTTACGGTAGATCCCAACCCGTTGGAGGCTTTAGGCGGCCAAGTTCCTGCTACCATCAATGGTAACTTCCCCGTGAAATATATGAAGCCGAAGGCTGTGGTGACGGTGATCCCTGAGCTGCGCTATGGCAATGGTCAGGTTGCTCAAGGCAAAGGTGCTACTTTTCAGGGCGAGAAAGTCATGGGCAATGACCAGACCATCTCCTACAAGATGGGCGGCCACTACACGATGAAGACCGCTTTTGACTATGTTCCCGATATGCAGAAGAGCGAGATGTATCTCACCTTCGACGCCCGTGTCGGCAAGAAAAAAGTCAATGTGCCGGCCGTGAAAGTCGCCAATGGCGTGCTGGCTACAGCAGAACTCTATAAGCAGACACTGATGAACGCCGGCGGATGCATCGCGCCGGACTCTTTCGAGCGCGTGAAGGCACAGAAGTATGAAGCCAACATCAAGTTCCTCATCAACCAGGCCAATCTCCGCAAGAGTGAGCTGAAGAACAACTCAGTCAAGGAGTTCCTCGCCATGCTGAAGAGAATCAATGCCGATCGCGAGGGATTGAATCTGAAGAACGTGGAGGTGCAGGCTTATGCCTCTCCTGATGGAGGATATTCCTTCAACGACAAGCTGGCCAACAAGCGTCAGAACACTACTGAGGGATATGTCAAGGAGCAGGTCAAGGCTGCCAAACTCAATACCAAGGACATCGATGCTCACTATACGGCTCAGGACTGGGACGGCTTCAAGCGTCTCGTCAAAGCCAGCAACATCCAGGACAAGGACGTGATCCTGCGCGTCTTGGAGATGTATAAGGATCCTGAGGAGCGTGAGCGCCAGATCCGCAACATGAGCGAAGGCTTCCGTGAGCTCGCCGACGGCATTCTGCCTGAGCTGCGTCGTAGCCGTATGATCATCAACTACGAGACTGTGGGAAGAAGCGACGACCAGATCAAGCAGCAGTACGCTGCCGACCCTGCCCGTCTGACTCCTGATGAGTTGCTCTATGCCGCTACACTGGAGAGCGATCCTGACAAGAAGGAAGCTATCTATAAGAAGACAGCAGAACTGTATGACAAGGACTATCGCGCCTTCAACAACATGGCTGTCATGGCTTTCAACAAGGGCGACGAGTCCACGGCCAAACAGTATATCGAGCAGGCTAAGGCCAAGCGTGCTGACGCACCTGAGGCCAATGCCAATCTCGCACTTATCGACATGAAGCATGGTGACCTCAATGCCGCTACCAATCACTTGGCTGACGCTATCGACGCCAATGGTTTCTATGAGGTGCTGGGCAATCTGAACATTGCCAAAGGTAATTATGCTACTGCCGTACAGAACTTCGGTAACAGCTATTCCAACAGTGCCGCTTTGGCGCAGCTGCTCAACAAGGACTATGCCGCCGCTGTCGCTACGCTGAAAAACGTGAAGAACGCTGACGCCATGACAGACTATCTGATGGCGCTCGTGCTCAACCGCCAGGGCAACACAGCCACTGCCAAGGACTACCTGCAGCGTGCCTGCAAGAAAGACGCTAAGCTCGCAGCCTATGCAGCCAGCGACTTGGAGCTGGCCAACTTGAAGTAGTCATTTCAATATCCATTAATTATCTGATAAGCCTTCGACCTCAGTATGGGGCGGAGGCTTTATTTTTTAATCATTATGCAGTTTCATAATCGTTATAGCCGTTATGTAGCCGGATGTTTCTCTGGGCTTCTGATCATGCTGACCCTGCTGATTTCTTCCTGCGGTGTCGATGGTAGCCATTTTGAGATAGAGGGGCATCTGTTGAACATCAATCAGAGTGACTTCTATGTCTATGCCGAGAATGGGTCCATTGACGGACTCGACACCATACATGTCGAGGGCGGGCGCTTTGCCTACGAGGTTCCCTGCAAGCATCCCACCATTCTCTATTTGGTGTTTCCCAATTATTCTGTCGTGCCGATCTTCGCTCAGCCGGGCAAGAGTGTCAGCATCAAGGGAGACGCCTCTCACCTAAAGGAGATTGAGATCAAAGGCACCGACGACAATGAACTCTATACCAAGTTCCGCGAGCAAGTGTCCAAAGCGTCGCCGCCCGAGGCCAAGCGTGCGGCTGAAGTCTTCGTCGGCGACCACCCGGAGTCTGTTGTCGGACTGTGGCTGATCAAGAAGTATTTCATCTCTGACGCGCACCCCGACTATCAGACTGCCTTGCGGCTGGCTCAAAAGATGCAGTCCAAACAGACGGATCAGGCTGATCTGTCGCGTATGATCCGCCAGCTGAACTCTATGTCGCATGTAGGCGTTGGTTCTGTATTGCCGACCTTCTCCACCTACGACACCAAGGGACGACTGGTCTCTTCATCGGATCTCTCTTCTGGTCTTGCCGTCATCTGCACGTGGGCATCATGGAGCTACGACAGCATGGACATGTTGCGCACATTGAGACAGTTGCAGCGTCAGTCGGGTGCCCGGCTCAAAGTGGTGTCGCTCTCTGTCGACGCGAGCCGTAGCGACTGCGACGGTGCCTTACGTGTCGACAGCATCTTGTGGCCCAATGTCTGCGATGGAAAGATGTTCGACAGTCAACCCTTGCAGCAATTAGGTATGATGGGAGTTCCTGATAACATCATTGTGAAAGACAACCGTATTGTCGCCCGCAATCTCATGGGCACGCAGCTCCACGACAAAATCATGGAATTGCTGAAATAGAGACGGCGACAGCATATGGCTGGTTGGCAAAAATGACTGTTTAATTGAAACAGAGGTAGAAAAAAAGGAGAACAGAACGATGTTGGTAAAAACATATAGTGCTGCTGTCAATGGCTTGGAAGTGACGACGGTGACCATTGAGGTGAGTCTGACGCGTGGCGTGATGTATCATCTTACGGGGCTTGGCGACGAGGCTGTGCGCGAGGGACGTGACCGCATTGCGGCCGCCATGCAGAACAATGGCTATAAGTTTCCACGTGCCGACCTGACCGTGAACCTCGCCCCTGCTGACCTGCGCAAGGAGGGCAGCAGCTTCGACCTGCCGTTGGCCATCGCCATCCTCACAGCTTCGGGACAGATGGACGCACCTGAGCTCGACCGGTATATGATGGTCGGTGAGCTCAGCCTTGATGGTAAGCTGCAACCGGTGAAGGGTGTTCTGCCCATCGCCATCAAGGCGCGGGCTGAACATTTCAAAGGACTGATCGTCCCGAAGCAGAATGTCCATGAGGCCGCCATCGTCAACAAACTCGAGGTCTATGGGCTGGAGACCATGACCGATGTCGTGGCTTTTCTCACAGGTGTCAAGAAGTTTGAGCCTACGGCGGTGGACACCCGAAAGATCTTCTATGAACAGCAATACAACTTCGACCTCGACTATGCCGACGTGCGTGGTCAGGAGAGCGTGAAGCGGGCTTTGGAGGTGGCTGCTGCCGGTGGTCACAATCTCATCATGATCGGGCCGCCGGGATCGGGCAAGAGCATGATGGCGAAGCGCCTGCCGTCTATTCTGCCACCGCTGACGCTTTCGGAGAGCTTGGAGACCACACAGATCCATTCTGTCGCGGGCACGCTGGGCAAGAGCTCGTCGCTCATCTCGCAACGGCCGTTCCGTGCTCCTCACCACACGATCTCGGAGGTGGCGCTGGTCGGCGGTGGCATGAACCCGATGCCGGGCGAGATCAGTCTGGCGCACAATGGTGTGCTCTTCTGCGACGAATTGCCGGAGTTCAACAAACATACATTGGAGGTGCTGCGCCAGCCGCTTGAGGACCGCGTCATCACCATCAGCCGTGCCAAGTATACGGTCACCTATCCGTGCAGTTTTATGTTTGTGGCGTCGATGAACCCTTGTCCTTGCGGCTATTATGGCGATCCGACGCATCACTGTGTGTGCACGCCGGGACAGATACAGAAATACCTAAATAAGATCAGCGGACCACTGATGGACCGTATCGACATTCAGTGCGAGATCACGCCGGTGCCTTTCAAGGATATCTCCAAGGGAGAGCCCGGTGAGCCGTCGGCAAAGATTCGGGAGCGGGTGATCAAGGCGCGTGCCATACAGACGGAACGCTTCCGCGAGTACCCGACGATCCATTGCAATGCTCAGATGACGGAACGGCTCATCCACCGCTTTGCCGAGCCCGACGCGGCTGGCATAGAACTGCTTCGTACAGCCATGGAGCGTCTCTCACTCTCTGCCCGCGCCTATTCCCGAATCCTGAAGGTAGCCCGCACGATCGCCGACCTTGCGAACAGTGACAGCATACTGCCCGACCACATCGCCGAGGCTATCGGTTACCGACAGCTCGACCGTGGTGACTGGGCGGAAAGAGGAATGTAAGACGGGAGCCCGGTATAGTTTTCAAACAATAGCCCCACTGATTTTAGCCACACTGCGTCTAAAATCTGTGGGGCTGTTGATAAAACTGACAAAAAAACGGCCAAATACAGGCGATTTTCTGAACGAAGGTGTATGTTGCTCTCAATTTTGCGATTTTTGCGAGGTTTTCTGTAAATTATTGATAATTAGCATGTTATGCTAAAAAAGGCTTAGTATTGCAAGTCAAATACGTTGATGCGGAGTCTAAAAGTACCGTTTTCTCCCAAAATTCTCTAGAGAATTTATGATCAAAGTGCCTTTCTGACCTTGTCAGAAAGGCACTTTGATGGGCACAGAAAGGCTTGATGACATAGTCAACACGCCTTTTTCTTACTATCAAAGTACGTTTCTGACAGTCTTCTCCTTGTTTTTCCGTTTTCTGCTTTTCTAGATTGCAAGTTCTCGCGGGAGTGTTTTTGTCAGAAATGTTTCATGGATTTCTCCCACTAAAAAACTGTTTTTGTCACTCACGGTTCAGTCGAAAACAGATTTTGGACTCGGTGCGTCCAAAATCTGTTGGGCTGTTGTTTACTTTTGCACATGGGATGCTCGTGTGATCTCTCGGGTCACCTCATCGTCAATGAATATTTGGGATGTAAGTCCGTTGGGGGGCACTGACTCATGTTTCTGAAAGGAACATATGAGAATGCATATAGCGTTTCTGCATGCCGTGAGTGGAGATGCAGTTATTGCTTGAGGACATCATTGTAGATTTTGAAAGCAGTGAAAGGTCGGGATTGATAGTGATGTCTATAAATTATTTGGCATAATCACTATATTATACAACGATTATGCCAATTACTTGAATTATATTTTGGCATAATCAATTATTGTTCGTATCTTTGTGCCAAATACTGCAATATGAAGGAAAATATAATAGGCAGAAAGAAAGAGATTAAACGGCTGCAGCAATATATAGACAGTAGCCGCTCTGAGTTTATCGCCATTTACGGACGCCGTCGCGTTGGAAAGACCTATCTCGTGAAGGAACTGTTTGGCGATAGGCTGGCATTTAGAATGACGGGAATGGAAAATATCAACACGTCAGGGCAACTGACAAATTTCAGTATGTCGCTGCAGAACTTCACTACAACTGATACCCATTCAGCGACATGGGGTGATGCCTTCCGGCTACTAGAGAAGTATCTTGAAGGCATTGGTGACGGGGTTAAGATAATTTTCTTCGACGAGTTGCCATGGCTTGATACTGTCGGATCGCATTTCATCGCAGAGTTCGAGCATTTTTGGAACGACTGGGCATCCTATCGCAATGACATCAAGCTTATCTGCTGTGGCAGTGCCACTACATGGATGCTTGACGAGATCATCAACTCTCGTGGTGGGCTTCATAATCGAGTTACTCACGAAATTGCACTTGCACCATTTACGCTTGCCGAGACGGAAATGTATTTTCGTTCGCGTGAATTCGGCTATAGCCGCTCTGAGATAATGGAATGTTATATGGCTGTTGGTGGCGTAGCCTATTATTTGTCATTGTTTGAGCAGGAGGAGAGCGTGGCACAAAATATTGATAACCTTTGTTTTACAAAGGGAGGTGAGTTGCGGAAAGAGTTTGACCGCCTGTACAAGGCTCTCTTCAAGAAGGCTGGCACATACATTGATATAGTAAGGGCTTTGGCCGGCAAAAACCGCGGCATGACGAGACTGGAGCTCATAGGTGCGACGAAATCTGTGAATAATGGTAATTTCGCGAAGAAATTGAAAGAACTTGAGGAATGTGACTTCATAAGAAGCTATCAGCCTTTTGGCAGGGAGAAAAAGTCGACGGTGTATCAGCTTATAGACCCGTTCTCTTTGTTTTATATCAAATTTATCAATGGTCATAATGATGCCTTGGATGGATATTGGATCAAAATGCAGTCTACCGACGTATACCAAAGTTGGTGTGGTTACGCCTTTGAGATACTGTGTCTGAATCATTTGCCACAGATCGTACACGCACTCGGCATTGACGGCAGTATCAACACTATATGCTCTTGGAGCTATCGCCCACCAAAGTCCTTGCCCGATGAAGTGGATGAAGATTTGAAACATGGTACGCAGATAGACCTTCTTGTTGATAGGTCAGACAATACCGTGAATGTGTGTGAAATGAAATACAGCCTTTCGGAATACGTGATAGATAAAAACTATTTCAGCCATCTCGAGCAGCGTATGCGCATATTTAAGAAAATCACAAAGACACGCAAGAGTATAATTCCCGTATTTATCACCTCACAAGGACTTGCCAACAATATGTATTCACGCCGCATTCCGAGAGAGGTGAAGGGGGATGACTTGTTTATGCAATTGTAAGGTAGGCATTGGTATAGAGGAAATACACAAATGAATAATATTTTTCGTGTTTGGTTTCTCTATATTGCAAGTTCTCGCGGGAGTGTTTTTGTCAGAAATGTTTCATGGATTTCTCCCGCTAAAAAACTGTTTTCATCACTCACGGTTCTGTCGAAAACAGATTTTGGACTCACCGAGTCCAAAATCTGAAGAGTAGGTCTTTATGCCTCCGCTTCCGTCCGCTTTAGATGATGATAGAGCCACAGGAAGGCGGGGATGAGGAAGAGATCGGCAAAGATCCAGGCCACCGGATCACCCAGGCACACGCCCTTGAAGGCCAAGGCCGGCACAAGCCACAGGCTCACTCCGCAGCGTGCGATCATCTCCATCACGCCCGACATCATCGAGAGATTGGAGTAGCCCAAGCCCTGGATGCTGTAGCGGAAGATGGTGAGCAGGCCAAGGGACGGATAGAAATAGTTGGCAATGCGCATGAGCATGGCGGCGTTGTCGATCACCTCCTGCTCGCCGCTCTTGACAAAGAGCATCATCATCTCGTCGGCAAAGGGATAGATGAGGATCACGGTAAATACGAAATAGACGAGCATGATGACGATGGCGTCCTTCACGCCACGGCGCACACGGTCGAGTTTGCGTGCTCCGATGTTCTGTCCGCAGTAGGTGGCCATGGCCACGCCGATGTTCTCGAAGACGCAGGTGAAGAGATATTTGATGCGCATAGCAGCGGTGAACGAAGCCACACAAACCGTTCCCAGCGCGTTGTTGGCACTTTGCAGCATGATGATGCCGATGCCCGTGATGCTGAACTGCAAGCCCATGGGCACTCCGTTGTTAAGGAGAATCGACACGCGCTTGTTGTCGTAGCGGCACTCTTCCCCCGTGGGGATGAGCAGTCTCATCTTGCCGCAGATGTAGAGCCAGCAGAGCAGCGTGGCAAAAGCCTGCGACAAAAGCGTGGCTACTCCGGCACCGGCCACGCCCATGCCCATGACGAGGATGAGCAGCACGTCGAGGGCGATGTTGATCAAGGAAGCGATGATCAGGAAATAGAAAGGCTGTTTGGAGTTGCCCAGCGCACGGATGAAACCCGACAGCAGGTTATAGCCCATGGTGAAAGGAATGGCGAGGAACTGCAGGAAGAGAAACGTCCAGGCATCGTGGAAGATGTCGGCCGGCGTGTTGACCAGTCCGAGGATCTTCGTACAGAGCATGCAGGTGAGCAGGGTGATGACAGCCGCGAAGACCACGGCAATGCGCAGCGCATTGGCCACATAGCTTCGCATCTTATGATAGTCCTTACCGCCGAAGGCCTGCGCCACAGGGATGGCAAAGCCGGCACACGACCCGTTGCAGAATCCCATGACCAGAAAGTTGATCGACGACGACGCGCCCACGGCAGCCAGCGCGCCTACGCCGATCCACCGTCCCACGATGGCCGCGTCAATGACCTGATACATCTGTTGGAGTATATAGCCCAGCACCAGAGGCAAGGCAAAATGGAGAATGCCGCGGGCCGGTGAGCCCACGGTCATGTCATTGACATTTGTGTTCATCAGTTGTCCCATATATATAATAAGGTGTACCCGAGAAGAGCGCTCCCCGGTATCCTGTGTTTGTGATATGACGAAGACACTATTGTGCTTGCGTCATTTCTTTGATTTGTCTCATCCGCTCTTTTCGTGTCAGAGAGTACTCCCCGCTATGGGTGTCGACATAGTCGTAGAGTTGGAAAGCTTTCTCCAACAGCATCGTGCGCAGCGGATCAGCCTTGTACACGCCCTCGGCATGCCACAGTCCGGCCAGCATTTCGAGTTTACCCATCCTGCGGTCTGCTTCCCACACGTCATGAGCGTAGGCAATAGCCTCTTCCACGGTGAGGTTGCGCAAGTCGTTGTAACTGCCGATATACTGTCGATAGAGGTCGCGCAGCGCTACGTCGCGCTTGCCCTCCTCCTCTTTCTTTTCAAGAAAACGCTGCACGGCAGCCATAAACTCTTGAAGGATGCGGATGAAATAGTCTCGTTGTAACATGATGCAAAGTTAGTGCAAACGAGTGGAATAGCAAAGGAAATTATGATTTTTCCTCCATACGATCTTATGATTCATGGCTGTAACTGCCGATTTCTCAAAACCTTTTTGTAATTTTGCACCTATATATTAAGTATAAGCAATCAAGATGGAAGAAAAGAAATTCAAACGTACTACTGTCACTGCCGCGCTGCCCTATGCCAACGGCGGTGTGCACATCGGTCACTTGGCCGGTGTATATGTTCCGGCCGACATCTATGTGCGCTATCTTCGTCTGAAGAAGCAGGATGTGGTCTTCATCGGTGGTAGCGACGAGCACGGAGTGCCCATCACCATACGCGCCAAGAAAGAGGGGATCACGCCGCAGGATGTCTGCGACCGTTACCACAAAATTATTAAGGACTCATTTAAGGAGTTTGGTATCTCGTTCGACATCTACAGCCGCACCACATCAAAGGTGCACAACAAGCTCGCCTCCGATTTCTTCCGCAAGCTCTACGACGACGGCAAGCTCATCGAGAAGGAGACCGAACAGCTCTACGATCCCGAGGCCAAGCAGTTCCTCGCCGACCGCTACGTCATGGGTACCTGCCCCCACTGTGGCAACCCCAACGCCTACGGCGACCAATGCGAGAAATGTGGCAGTGACCTCAGCCCTATGGAGCTCATCAATCCGCATAGCACCATCAGCGGTGCCAAGCCTGAACTGCGCAAGACCAAGAACTGGTATCTGCCGCTGAACAACTATCAGGACTGGTTGAAGCAGTGGATTCTTCATGGTCACAAAGAGTGGCGCCCGAATGTCTACGGACAGTGCAAGTCGTGGCTCGACATGGATTTGCAGCCGCGTGCCATGACCCGCGACCTCGACTGGGGTATCCCCGTGCCCGTAGAGGGTGCCGAGGGCAAGGTGCTCTACGTTTGGTTTGACGCGCCTATTGGCTACATCTCCAACACCAAGGAACTCTGCGATGCTGATCCTGAGCACTGGGGCTCATGGGAGAAGTGGTGGAAGGACCCTGATACACGCCTTATCCATTTTATCGGTAAGGACAACATCGTGTTCCACTGTCTCATCTTCCCCGTCATGCTCAAGGCTCACGGCGGCTATATTCTTCCCGACAATGTGCCGGCCAACGAGTTCCTCAACCTTGAGAACGACAAGATCAGCACTTCACGCAACTGGGCAGTGTGGCTCGACGAATATCTGAAGGACTTCCCCGGCAAGCAGGACGTGCTGCGCTATGTGCTCACCGCCAATGCACCGGAGACCAAGGACAACAACTTCACATGGAAGGACTTCCAGGAGCGTAACAACTCGGAGCTCGTCGCCATCTATGGCAACTTCGTCAACCGTGCCCTGCAGCTCACCAAGAAATACTGGAACGGCGTGGTGCCGGCCTGCGGCGAACTGCTCGACGTGGACAAGCAGGCTATCCAGGAGTTCAAGGACGTGAAGGAGAAGGTGGAGCAGTATCTCGACAACTTCAAGTTCCGCGAGGCGCAGAAGGAAGCCATGAACTTGGCACGTATCGGCAACAAGTACATCACCGAGTGCGAGCCGTGGAAGGTATGGAAGACCGACCCGAAGCGCGTGGAGACCATCCTCAACATCTCACTTCAGCTCGTTGCCAACCTTGCTATTGCCTTTGAGCCGTTCCTGCCGTTCAGTTCGAAGAAACTGCGCGAGATGATCAACCTCAAAAACTTTGACTGGACCGAGCTGGGCAGCACGACACTGCTCGAGC
The DNA here is from genome assembly GCA_052355365.1 of Prevotella sp. Classification (GTDB taxonomy): domain Bacteria; phylum Bacteroidota; class Bacteroidia; order Bacteroidales; family Bacteroidaceae; genus Prevotella. The sequence goes on from DAWDCC010000006.1 coordinate 14,275, forward strand.
CCGGTCACCAGCTCGCTGAGCCACAGCTGCTCTTCGAGAAGATCGAGGACGAGGCTATCCAGTATCAGCTCGACAAGCTCGCCGCTACGAGGAAAGCCAACGAGGCCGCCGAGGCTGCCAAGGACTACAAAGCTGAGCCCATCAAGGCCAACATTCCGTTTGACGAGTGGGAGAAGCTCGACATCCGCGTGGGACATATCAAGGACTGCCAAAAGGTGAAGAAGTCCAACAAGCTCCTGCAGTTCACGCTCGACGATGGAAGCGGCACGGACCGCACGATCCTCTCCGGCATTGCCAAGTTCTACAAGCCCGAGGACCTCATCGGCAAGGATGTGCTCTTCATTGCCAACCTTGCGCCTCGCAAGATGATGGGCATCGAGAGCCAGGGCATGATCCTCTCTGCTCTCAACTTCGACGGCTCGCTCAGCGTCACCACGACACTCAGCGAGGTCAAGCCCGGTTCGCAGGTAGGATAATCGCAATCACATCAACTCATATGGCAAACATCCACGCTCCGCAGTTGTCGGGGCGTGGATGTTTTGTAACCGAAACATTTTGGGAACAGCAGCATTTTAGGCCTAAAACATTTTGGGAAGAAGAGAAAGTTTTATTATTTCGGGCATAACAAGCACTGCCTGTGCCTATGTGTATGGCTCCGCTACTTTAGTCTTTAGCCTTCAAGGTTAGGATTCATCATAAGATTTAAAAAATCTGCTCCACGGGTTAACATTCTCGCCTCTCACGGGTGCTTGATATAAAAACGGAAAGGTTATGATGAAGAAAGCGCTCCTATTATTATATATGCTCCTGCTGTGCACCGCCATCGGTCACGCCCAGCACAGCAGTACGAGGAGAAAAACAGGGCTCTGTAAGCGTGAATCTGTAAGTTAATGGGTGGGGTGCGATTATAAACACCTCACCCACATCCCACCCAAGCGAATGGAGTACTATAAGATAAACCCCTATTAGATAGCCCGTTATCGTTACTCCCGATCGCGCAGCTGTCTTCGGTTCCTAACCTATATTATATTCATAGACATTCATTTGAAAGGTAGGCAGATTTACAGATACACACCAAATGACAGTGTCTTGAAGTGCAAACCATAGCCGTTCTTGATGAGGTCGCAGGGACTGTATTTGAAGTAGAAGTTACAGCCGAAGGTATTAAGAGTGGCCATAAGGTCCACGGTGACCGGCTTCACATGAGCGTTGCTGCTGGTGTCTTTGATCTTCAGTCCGTCAACTTTCCATCGTGTTTTCAAGCTGCTGTAGGTGTTGAAGTTCACGACCGGACCGAGGGAGAAACCGAAGTGCTTGCTGATGAAATGGTAGCGAACGGGCACAGTAAGGCTGAATACCTTGATGCGCGAGAACTGTGGTGAGGCTCCCTCTGGGTAAGCACCCAGACCGATGGTGCCATCTTCTGACTTCATGAAGCGTGTGTTGCCCTTGATGCGATAGCTACGCCAGTCCAAGCCAAAGCCGATAGAGAACTTATGATGACTATTCCATGGATAAATGCCACAGTCGGCGATGAGCCACCAAAGCTCCCATGAGTTGAACGGATGAAGGTCGGCAGCCTGCGGCATGCCCGGTGTAGCGTTGAAGCCGGCGAAGAAGTTCATCGTTGTCTCAGTGGTTGGGTATTTTTGGCTCTTTGTCTGCTTCCGTCCGAAAGGCCCAATGCAGAAGTTGAAGTTATTGTCGATGGTGCTCGTGCTGACGTAGTTGCTGTCGACAAGTTGGATAGAGTTGCGGTAAGCATACCCCGGGTTGCCCTCTTTGCCTTGGATATAGATGGTCTGCACCGAATCGCTGGTGATGACGGTGACCTTTGTTGGCTTGGTCACCACGAGCGTATCCTGCGGATTGTTGTTGCGTGCCTGCGCCATGAAAGGCATCAAAGCTGCTAAGAAAAGCATTGCGATTTTCATATTTCTTCTGTTTTTAGATGTTCTTGATTTGGTTGATTTTATTGGTCAATTGATGAGTTTCCTCAGTTCGTCGATGCTGCTCACCGAGCCTTCCATATACACGAGCGTGATGGACCAATGGCCTTTGCTTCCGTTGGTGAGGTAGCACAGATAGCGGTGGGTGCGCCCTTGCGGAGGCAGGCAGAGGATAAGCGACGACGTATGCCCCTTCCGACGTAGTTCCGTGCTGTTGGCTTGTGCCTTGTCCTTTTCCACAAGATTATCCATCGTATTCTTCTGTTGAGCATTCGCATTGAAGCGCACGCTGTGGTAGAAGGTCAGCCGGTAGACGCTCAGTGCCCTTCCTCGTACCTTCACCTCCACGGTCTGGTCCTGCGGTACGATCTGTCCCGTGAAGGCCGCGTTGGCGTGCAGTCCCTTTTGTGCCAGCGCAAAGAGTGGAAGCAACAGGGCAAGCAGCGCAAAGATGATTCTCCTTTTCATATCATTGAGTGTTTATTCATTGTTATCAGTCATCAGCACATCGTGCAGTTGATCGTCGATGCCGTTGTCGCCCTCAATGCCCACGGCTCTCATTGTCTGGGCCATCTCGGCACGTATGGCAGTCTTGTCTGTGACTTTCTGTCCATAGACGATTGCCTCACAATAATTTTGTCGGTGGTTGACATAGAATGCGGCCGACACGACGAAGAGCGTCAGCAGCGTGGCAGCCACGGCGGCCAGCCATGGACGAAGCCGTATGTGGCGGGTCACGGGCTTGTGCTGCTCTTCGGGCATTCGTTGCTTGTCAAGTCCGTCAAGGCTCCCCAGTCCCAGGAACAGCTTCCGCATGGGTTGCAGGTCGTCAGCAACAGCCTTACCACGGAAGTAAGCGTAGAGCTCATGCTCCTCGCTTAGCGTAGTGTCGCCGTCCATGAATTTCTCCACCAAGCGGTGGATGTCATTATCTGATGATTTCATTGTCATACCTGATATGTTGTTGTTTTGTCTGTCTACACCTTATTATATATGGCACACGCATCTCATGCTTCTTTCATCTTTCTGAGCATGAGTGTGCGCAATGCCAGTCGTGCGCGGCTCAGACGCTTGCGCACGGCAGGCTCTTTCATACCAGTGAGCTCTGCCACCTGTGCCATCTCCATGCCGTTGATATGTCTGAGTTGCAACACCGTCTGCTGTATGGGAGGCAGTTGCTTGATGAGTTTCATCATCGTCTCCACACGTTGGTCCTGCTCTTCATCGACCGCGATGTCGTGCCCATCAAGGGCTACGGTGATGCGGCGCCGGCGCAGCATATCGATGCAGTGGTTGCGCAGCAGCGTCTGAGCTAAAGCGTTGATGGGCGCCCGCAGGTCGTCGGCCATCTGCCACAGCCTAACGAGCGTCACTTCCACGGCATCCTCGCCGTCGGCTTCGCCTAAATAGCGTGTGGCCGTCCGGCACAGTCCCGAACGAATACGCTCCACTTCCTGTTGGTATTCCTCGATGGTCATCTTTTCTTTTCCTTTTCAACAAAGATACGCAAACCATGTGGATTTGTGACAAAAAAAGAGGGAAAGTTCGTAACACAGTTTACGTAATTGTCGTTAATTCCAAAAGCTCTGCAGAAACTTAGCAATCTCTTTCTCATTTACGGCTATGAGAGTCAGAAGTATTCCTATAGCCGTTTTGGGGATTATTGTTTTTCCGTCGGTGAGTAGGTCATCCGAAAATAACGCTTGTGGATGATCCAGATACGTAGGAGCCAAAGGACGAAGAAGCCGTTGCTGGCAATCTCGTAAACAGTGTCCCAATAGTTACCAAAGTCGAAGAACCACTTGATGAGCCACAGCACCAGGTCGAGGTTGAACAGCCAGTTCCACCAACGCTCGCGGTCACCGAAGGTCAGCGTGAGCGTCTCGTCCTCAGCGATGTGTACCTGAGCAGTGCTCTCGATGAACTTATAGGCCGAGCGGATGGTGACGGCATAGTCGCCCTCCGGCAATGCCACGCGCACACTGTCGTTGCCTCGCATCAGTCCCAGCATTTGCCCATTGATCAGCAAATAATGGGGTAGGGGAATCCACTGCTTCCTTTCTGGCCTAATCAACAATACAGAACTCATCATCGTCTCCATCCATCATTCAACACTCATCATTCCTCATACCATTCTTTTATGGTGAGATAGTTCTTGGCATACAGTTCAGCCTGTCCGGGAGCCGTCTTCTTGATGAATCGTGCGGGAATGCCGCCCCAGATCTCGCCATCCGGAATCTTCGTACCGCCGACGACAACCGCACCTGCTGCCACAATGCTACCCCGACCAACTTCCGCATAGTCGAGCACCACGGCATTCATGCCTATGAGCGCGCCGTCGTGGATCGTGGCAGCGTGAACAACAGCTCCGTGTCCCAGGCTGACGTCGTTGCCAAGAATAGCTGGTCCGCCCGCCGTCTGATGGATACATGCCAAGTCCTGTACATTGCAGCGGTCGCCCATCACGATTTTGTCGACATCGGCGCGAAGCACGGCACCAAACCAAATGCTACAGTCATCGCCCATGGTGATGTCGCCTGCTAAAGTAGCATTGTCGGCGATCATACAACGTTCGCCCCACACCGGGCTTTTCCCTTTTACTGTGATCTTCAACATGGTCTTATTTCTTTTCTCCATGCAAAGATAATCATTTCCGCGGAATTATCGTTTCTTGAGTACTATATATAAATAAGGTGTAGTGATAGCTTTGAAAGAAGGCAAAGAGTAGAAAAAGATGGCTTCTACAACGTTTCATAAAGTATTTGTAACATATCAGAAACACACATGAACGAATAAACACTAACTTTGCGCAAAATTTCAACCTAATAATTATAATTAACTTAAAACTACCGCTAATGCAAAGTATTAGAATGATGGAGAAGAAAGGGTTAGCCCTATTCTTGCTCAGCTTGAGTTCAGTGGCTGGTTTCGCACAATCCCAGATACGGGGAAATGTGAAAGACTCGAACGGTGAGCCGATCCTTGGTGCTACAATCAAGGTCAACGGTTCAAAGGTGGCCACGGTCACGGACTTGGACGGTAACTTCAGCGTGAATGCCAAGCCTGGTTCTACGATCACCATTTCCTATGTGGGCTTTGAGACACAGACCGTGACCGTCAAAGGCACCAACCTCGTACCTATTGTATTAAAGGAAGATGACCGGACACTCAACGACGTGGTCGTCATCGGTTACGGTGTGCAGAAGAAGAGCGACCTGACCGGTGCCGTAGCTTCAGTGAGCGGCGACGCTATCAAAAACCTTTCTACGAGTGATGCCGGTGCAGCCCTACAAGGCAAGGTCACAGGTGTGCAGATCATCAACAGTGGTGCGCCGGGAGCCGGTGCCGAGATCCGTGTGCGTGGCTATGGTTCCAATGGTAACAACGCTCCTTTGCTCATCGTTGATGGTTTGAAGGTCGACAACATCCAGTACCTCGATCCTTCGCTCATCCAGTCTGTAGAGGTGTTGAAAGATGCTGCTTCCGCTGCTATCTACGGTGCTGAGGCCGGTAACGGTGTGGTGCTGATCACTACTCGCAACGGTTCCAACAGTGGTGGCACGGCTCACATCAGCTATTCGTTGAAAGCTGTCAACCAGAGTCTTGGAAAGAAAGCTGACCTCTTCGACGCTCCCGAGTATATCGCCTATCACAAGTATTTGGGTGACATCACCGACGCGCTCTTGGAGTCGAACAACTATCATGGACAAAACACCAACTGGTATAAGGAAGTGTTCAACAACAGTTGGAGCGTAGAGCACAACGTCACCGTAGAGGGCGGCAACAACAAGGGCCACATCCTCGCAGCATTGGGTATCCTCAACGACGACGGTATCGTCAAAGGCAAGAAGGATGTCTACAAACGCTTCACCGCACAGCTCAATGCCGATTACAAGTTCTTCGATTGGTTCAACATCACCAGCAACACCTCTGTGGAGAAGTGGAGCACCAAGTCGCTGACCAACGGCTATCAGTCGTTCCTCAACTCAGTTGTCTCTATCGACCCGCTGACCCCTGCCTATATTACCAGTCTTGACGACATGCCCAACAATATGCGCACCAAGTGGGAATCGCCCGACCACGGCGGCGTGACCACGCCTCCTGGTTTTGATGAGGCCCATCCTGTTTGGTACGGTACATCGAAGTATATCGAGGAAGCCACGGCCAACCCGTTGGCCATGCGCGACCGCCAGAATGCCAGCAACAAAGGCATCAACGTTCGCGGTACGTTTGCGGTCAACCTCATCCCGGTGAAGTGCCTCACCATCACCTCTCGCCTCGGCTATCAGATCACGCAGAGCAACACCCACAGCTATACCGGACCTTTCTGGCTCAACACGCTGTCGCAGAGCGATCAATACTCGATCTCGGCAGGTACTAACACCGGACTGTACTATCAGTGGGAGAACTTTGCCAACTTCACAAAGAGCTTCGGAAAGCACAATGTCAACGCGATGGTTGGTATGTCGTTTACGAAGAACCGTACCGACAACTCCGGTCTGTCGTCGGCTGACACCAAGCAGATCCTTGAGGGCGATGCCGCTCCGCTCTTCCAGTACATCAACTTCCTGAACTCCAACGGTAAGGCGAAGCTGAAAGGCTCTAACCTTCCGACGATCAACACCCACTTGTCTTACTTCGGTCGTCTGAGCTACAACTACGACCAGCGCTACTTCTTCCAGTTCAATATCCGTCGCGATGCCTTTGACAGTTCCAAACTCTCAAAGGAGAACCGCTGGGGTACCTTCCCCTCTCTTTCGCTGGGTTGGGCCGTCAGCAATGAGAAATTCTTCCGCGACGCTGTGAGCACAGACGCTATTTCATTCCTGAAGATCCGTGGATCATGGGGACGCAACGGTAACGTGAGTGTGCTCAACAACTATCAGTGGGCTTCCACCATCAGCGTTGGCGGTTACTATAACTTCACCGACGATGCCACCACAGCGGCTACCCTTTCCAACTTCCCCAATCCTAAGCTGACTTGGGAGACTGCCGAACAGTATGACTTGGGTCTCGACGCCCGTTTCCTCAACGACCGGCTGACGCTGGGCTTCGACTGGTATCGCAAGACCACGAAGGATCAGCTCATCAAGGTACACCTCAGCCCGGAGCTCGGCTTCGCTGATGCCTACGTCAACTCTGGTGAGATTCTCAACACCGGTATCGACTTGGATCTGGGCTGGAAAGACCATATCGGCGACCTGAAATACAGTGTCAGCGCCAACGTGTCGACCTTGAAGAACGAGGTGAAGAAGATGAGTCCTATATTGCCACGCTACGACGAGGTGGGTATCAACGGATTCAACAACAAGCTGAACCCCTCTTTGGAGACCGGACATCCCATGTGGTATTTCCGCGGCTTCAAGTATGCCGGTGTAGATCCAGAGACCGGCGGTGCCCTCTACTACGACAAGGACGGACAGATTACCAACGCGCCGACCGACAACGACAAGCAGGATCTCGGTTGCGCACTGCCTAAGGTCACCTATGGCATCACCCTCAACCTGGAATACAAGGGCTTTGACTTCACGGTCTTCGGTACCGGTGCTGCCGGCAACAAGATCTACAACCTCATGGTCTCTGCCGACCGTCCGCTGATCAACGGCATCGACACCTATTGGAAAGACTCCTGGAAGCAGAAGGGTGACCACAGCAGGTATCCCGACATGAAGCAGGTGGCTACCGACTGGACATTCTTCAGCTCCGACGCTGCCATCTTCAGCGGCGCTTACTTCAAGTTCAAGCAGATACAGCTCGGCTATACCTTGCCACAGCGCATCACCAGAAAGTTCATGGTCAACGCGCTCCGCTTCTCGGTTTCTCTTGACGACTTCTTCACCATCACCAGCTATCCTGGTGCTGATCCCGAGACCTCTTCACTCAACAGCGGTGTGTCGCGTGGCTTCGACAACGGCAACTATCCTATGTCCAAGAAGGTGGTCTTCGGTGTGAACGTTACATTCTAATGATTTAAAACGAAACAACAATGAACAAACATATAATTCCATTGTTCGCGCTGCTTGTCGGCGTGGCAGCATTCTCCTCCTGCGAAGATCAGCTGGATATCCCTCAGCAGGGTGTGACGAGTGAGAGTGAATTCTATAAGACTGACGCTGATTGCGCTAAGGCCTTGGCGTCGGCTTACGAGGGCTTCATGGTCAACACGCTGGGACGTACCACGGTGAGCGGTGGTCCGGGCATCTACACGCCGGCGCGTGTGCTTGCCAACGATCCGGGCGATGACGTGCTCTATGGCGGTGGCAACTATGGCGATCATGAGTTTGGTGGTGCCGTCAACCAGTTCCGCTACTTGAGCAATCCCGAAGCCATCAACTTCCACTACAAGGGTCTCTATCTCTCGGTGCACAGCGACAACCTTGTCATCGAGAAGTTCAAGGAGTCGCCGACGGCCTATCAGAAACAGGCCGTTGCCGAGGCACGTGTGCTGCGGGCTTACAACTTCTTCCTGCTGTCGTGCTACTGGGGTCAGCCACCTCTTGTCGACCATCTGCTCGAAGCGAACGACTTGCCTTCCAATAGCGAGATGACGCAGCAACAGTATTTTGAGTGGGTCGCCAAAGAGTGTCAGGAAGCTGAGCCCGACCTGACAGAGCGCAAGAGCTCAGCGGACAAGTTCGGTGCCTATCGCGTCACCAAGGGCTTCGCCCACGCGCTGGCCGGCAAGGCGCTGCTGTTTGCCAAGAAGTACGACGAGGCCAAGGCTGAGTTCAAGAAGGTCATCGACTCCGGCAAATATGCATTGGTGCCCGGCAGCCAGTTTGCCAACCTCTTCCATGTTGAGGGCGACGGCGCACCGGAGAAGATCTTTGAGATCAACATGCGCTACAATCCTGCTGCGGGAGACTGGAGCACCGGACAGGGACTGGGCTATATGAATCATTCCACCTGGATGGAGTCTAACTGCTTCAACTGGCGTGCCGGCAACTTTGTCGTCAACCCTGCCTATACCTACTGTGGCCTCGACGGTTGGGGGTCCATTGGTGTGCCCGAGTGGTTTGGCAATGCTTTCCACGACAACGACGGCGATTCGCCGCGCTTCAAGGCTACTCTCATACACATCGACGATGCAGTCTACCAGACCTCGGGCATCGAAGGCATGAAGTATCAAAACGACGCACTGAACAACATGCCGCTTGAGGAGAAGAAGAAGTCAAACAAGATTGGCATCAAGGATCCTACCCAGGGACTCTATTGTCAGAGCTTCTATCTGCCGTTTAAACTGTTGATGCGTGCCAGCGACACCGACGACGGCGGTGTGCACGGCAACAACCTCAGACTGAACAACATCATCGTCATGCGCTATGCCGAGGTGCTGCTCGACTATGCCGAGTGCTGCTTGCAGACGGGCGACAACGCTGAGGCTAAGAAGTATATCAACATGATCCAGGAGCGCGCCGGTTCCAAGACCATCAGCGCCAATGTAGACATGGAAGTGCTGAAGAAGGAGAAGATGTTCGAGATGTGGTTTGAAGGTTGCCGCTTTCAGGATATTCTCCGCTGGAACGACCCTGTCGGCCTGGCTCACCTGAAAGACGCGGGCAAGCAGGTGCCGCACCTCTTCGACAAAGTCTTCCGCCCTGTGCAGTCGGGCGACGAGAACGTTGTCTGGGAGAATGGCACAGAGGCCAACAGCCGCTTCTATATCACCCACACCCACGAAGCAATGGACAAGGGCTTCAAGGTAGGTTTTGAGGACAAAGACCGTTTGTTCCCTTATCCTTCCGACGTAATTGATATGAACCCTAATCTGAAGCAAAACACGGGATGGGAGAGTGCTTCTACTAAGTAGTCTTTCCAGAGTGATGGCCTCCTCCGCGTGTGTGGAGGAGGCTTTTTGCTTTTCAATTCTCTGATGATGAATCTTTCTCTCTCTTATTATTTAAGTTTGCTCGCGGTGACGTTGTTGCCCACTGCCGCACTGTCACAGACTGTAGCGTCAGCCACTGACCGTCTGGTGATGGGCAACAGCCGCGAGATCTCAGCCGGAGTGACCTTTGGCACTGCCGACGGCAACGAGCATCATCTGAGCCGATACGCTTCCCTGCCGGGCAAAGGCAGCTGGTTGCGCTATGGGCGCGTCAACTTCTCGTCATTGACCGACGGTTATCTCACGCTGAGCGTGCGGGCCCGGGACAACGCTGAACTGCTGGTTCGCGAGGGCAGCGCCACGGGTAAGGTCATCGCACGGGTGGACATCGCCGTGAAAGGCGGAGGCGGACCGTTCCGCCGTGACTATAGTGGACAGTGGATGTCGCTGGCAGTGCCGTTGCTCCATACGCCGCGGGGCGTTGCCGACATCGTGCTGACCTGCAACGACAAGGGCGTGGATGTGGGCTGGCTGCGCTTCAAGAACCGGCCAAGGTACTTTGCTCCGGCTACCTCTGTGGCTGCGCGTCCCGATGCTCAAGGTTATCTGCGACGCTGGCTGTTGTTGGAGCCTATCCGTCAGGACATCCGCTCCAATGTGGTCTTCACCGACAGCTATCTGCAAAAGGCCTTCAGCAAGGAATACTTCAAAGGGCAGATGACCCGGTTGCCGCACGATGGTCAGCAAGTGCGGGTCGGTGACCAAAAGCTGAAATGGCACGCGCTCGACAGCGAAAACTACAATGTACGTCTCTTCCGCTTTGCCGAGCGGTGGGGACAGCAAACCTATGGCTCACTCTTCTGGGCCGTGACTGTCATCGACTGTCCGCGTGAGATTCAAGGCGTGCGCCTGTCAGTCGGTTCCAACGGTGCCTCGGCTTGGTGGCTCAACGGCGATCATGTGCTCACGCTCGAAGGCGACCGCCGCATGGTAGAGGATGATGGCCGGTCGGGGCGGCTCACGCTTCGTGCGGGTCGCAACATCCTGCGCTGTGCTGTCATCAACGGGCCGGGACTCAGTGATTTCTGTGCCCGCTTCCTCGATGATGAGGGTCATTCTCTTGTAGAACCACTAACGCTAATCCTTCCGAAGAAATGAAAAGACTCTATTCTCTCTTGGCTTTGGCCGCTATGACGGCCTCGGCTTTTGCTCAAGCCGGCGCTCCCTATATCCACGACCCGTCGACACTGGCCGAATGCGATGGTAAGTACTACACGTTTGGCACAGGTGGCGGTGGGCTGATCTCTGACGACGGATGGACATGGCACAGCGGTGCTGTGCGTCCCGGTGGCGGCGCTGCTCCCGACGTGATGAAGATTGGTGACCGGTACCTCGTTATCTATGGTGCTACAGGCGGCGGTCTCGGTGGTGGACACAATGGCCGCATCCTCACGATGTGGAACAAAACGCTCGACCCGAAGTCACCCGACTTCCGGTTCTCCAAGCCTGTGGAGGTCTGCTCGTCCGACGGTTTGGAAGACCAGGACGCGATCGATCCCTGCCTCTTCCTTGACCCGAATACGGGTCGGCTGTGGGTGACCTATGGCACCTATTTCGGCAGCATACGGCTCATAGAACTCGATCCGGCAACGGGCCGGCGCGTTGCCGGCAACAAGGAGCGAGACATCGCCATCGACTGCGAGGCCACCGATCTCATCTATCGCGACGGTTGGTATTATCTGCTCGGCACGCACGGCACCTGCTGCGACGGGCCTAACTCCACCTACAACATCGTGGTGGGACGGTCGCGCAGCGTGGAAGGATCCTATCTCGACAACGTTGGCCGCGACATGCTCCACGGTGGCGGCCGCATGGTGGTTGCCGCCGGTGACCGCAAGTACGGTCCTGGACATTTCGGCCGCACCATCGTTGACAAGGGCGTGGAGGTGATGTCGTGCCATTTCGAGTCCGATCTCGACCGCAGCGGGCACAGTGTCTTGGGCATCCTGCCACTGCTCTGGCACAACGGTTGGCCGGTGGCGGGTAAGCCTTTCCGCGGTGGCGACTACGAGGTTGCCTCTGAGCGGCGCGGCTATTCCCTGGAGCTGGCTGTGGACTTCGTCAGGATGGAACGCGACATCGAGCCGTTTTTCCACATCGATCCCAACAGTCCGGTAAAGCGACTGGACAGTCAGAAACTTGAGGAGGTGGAACCGTCGTGGCCCAAGGGCGACATTCGTGTGCGCTGCAGCGACTATATGTTCCGGCCCAATCAGCTGTGGACGATCGTAGCGGTGCCCGAAAAGGGTGGCTATCTGAGTGCTCCTTATTTCAAGATTATGGTTCGTGGCACGCACCGGGCTTTGGCTGCCACCGCCGACAAAGAGTTGACAACTGTGCCGGAATACGAGGGCGCTGACAATCAGCTGTGGCGTATCGAGCAACAGACCGACGGCACATATCGCATCATGCCCAAGGCCATTCCCGGCATGCAAGGCGACAACACCCGCTACTGCCTCTATTCCGCCGGTGACAGCACGCCGACGCTCGCGCCCTACGACTTCGACAGCGACAACTCGAAATGGCGATTGAAACCAGTCGGAAGCCTTTAGAGCTGCATGATCATTCATGGGCATTCAGTCTCAACTGGGTGCCCATGACGCTTTTTTACGTGAAGGTCAGATAATAGTCTCTTTTGCACTTTCCAAGACGAAGCCTTCCCGCTGTCTACGTTTTTGTGGAATATACGAATGTAGTATGCCTTTTGGGAAGTCATCCAATACGTTCTACTATATGTCAAAAGCGTTGAAACTACATGGTCAAACGAACGTTAGCCAAATGGATGACGAACGTCAGCCAATTGGCTGACGTTCGTTTGACTATATGTCTAACGAACGTTTGACCATCAATAAATAACGAAAATGATGACTTGATATTTGCTATTTTTATTGTGTAGGTAACCAGCAACTGACTCACTTACAATCTTTTGTAAGTACGTGAACTTGGCAAACTCCATTCTTACAGACTGATCTTTTGCTTCCAGAATTCACCATGACCCTGCGTGTGCTGCCAGACTCGTCTTTTTGATAATGCCTTCTTACAGCTTACTTGTGTGTGCATTTATCTGTGAATGTAGCCTTATTCGCATTGAAAAGCCGTGGATTTTTTGGTGATATGGAATAATTTTACGAACTTTGCGTTACGGAAAGTTCGTAACGATGTTTACGTAATCACCGTTAATTCTAACTGTCATGAAGAAGCTAAGCAACCCTTTTCTCGTCTACGGCTATGAGAGTCCGGAGTATTTCTGCGACCGCGAGGCAGAGACCACGCAACTGATCTCTGACTTGAACAATGGATGGAACATCACGCTTTTCTCGCCCCGTCGCATGGGCAAGACCGGGCTCATCAAGAATGCTTTTTATCGACTTCAACACGAGGCGAAGGACACGGTGTGCGTCTACGTCGACATCTTTGGCACCAACGACTTATCTGACTTCGTGCAAGCGTTCGGCACTGCCATTCTCAAAGCCCTGCTCTCCAAAGGCGAGAAGGCTTTGCGCCGTGCTATGCAGTTCTTCGCTGCATGGCGGCCTGTGGTGAGCATGGACCCGATGACGGGTGAGCCTTCGGTGTCGGTGACACTGGAGTCGAGGGGTAGCACGGTGGACCTCAAGCAGATCTTCGATCTCATGAAAGACTCCGGCAAGCAGATTTATGTGGCTATTGACGAGTTTCAGCAGATCATGTCCTATCCGGAGAAAGGTGTGGAGGCCCAGCTGCGCTCCTACGTACAGTTTTTGCACAATGCGCATTTCATCTTTTCGGGCAGCAAACGCCACTTGATGGCCGACATCTTCCTTTCGCCTAACCGACCCTTCTTCCAAAGCACGCGTCTGATGGAACTGCAAGCTATTGATGAGGCTTCTTATTACACGTTTGCCAGTCGCTTCTTCCTGCAGCAAGGGCATCAGCTCGATAAGGATGTCTTTCACTATTTCTACAACATGCTGGAGGGGCACACGTGGTACGTGCAGAGTGTGCTCAAGCAACTCTATGCCGACGATGAGGATGTCGTGACCGAACACCAGGCTGATGAGGGCATCAGACAACTGGTGCAGGACAACAATGCCTATTACGAGACGATCTTTTCGTTGCTGCCCGAGAAACAGCAAAAGCTGCTCGACGCCATTGCCCATGAGGGACATGTCTCAGCGCCAAACAGCGGACAGTTCATCGCTCGCTATCGGTTGACAAGTGCCAGCAGCGTGAGCAGTTCACTGAAGAGTCTGACCGATAAGGAACTAGTGTATAAGTCTCCTGCCGGCTACCAAGTCTATGACCGCTTCTTTGGGTTGTGGCTGTCCCGGCGATGAGCAGGGAGGCTACGGGTCCTTTTTCAGGCTTATTCCTTTGTGTTCTGCGGAATATTTCCTATATTTGCAATCGGTAATAACAGCAGTAGAAGATGAACTATCCAATAGGCATACAAGACTTCGCAAAGTTACGGGAGAACAATTTTGTCTATGTCGACAAGACGGACATGGTGTTCGATATAACTAAGAATGATGGCGTCTATTTCCTCAGTCGCCCCAGGCGCTTTGGCAAGTCGCTGTTGGTGTCTACTATCAAATACTATTTTGAGGGTCGCCATGATCTGTTCAAGGGCTTGAGGATAGAGAGCTTGGAGAAGAAATGGGAGACTTATCCCGTCTTCGGGATCGACTTCAATGGTTCCAACTACACTGAGGCGGATGCACTGGAGCAGACGCTCAATGGCTATTTGGTCAAGTGGGAACAGCAATATGGCGTGCAGCCAGCTACCGACCAGCCCGGCCGGCGCCTGGCCGACGTGCTGCATCAAGCTCATGTACAGACGGGTAAGACCTGCGTGGTGCTCGTTGACGAATACGACAAGCCCATGCTTGACGCGATGGACACGGAATTGAAAACCCGTGTCGGTGACAACGAGATGCTCATTGAGGATCATAACCGTGAGACGCTCAAGGCATTCTATTCCGTCTTTAAGCTTGCCGACGCCGACCTGCGCTTCGTGCTCCTCACGGGCGTCACCAAGTTTGCGCAGGTGAGCGTGTTCTCGGGATTCAACAATGCAAGAGATATAAGCATGAATCCTCGCTTTGATGCTATCTGTGGTATCAGTAGGGAAGAGTTGAACAACGTCTTTGCATCTCCTATAGAGGAATTGGCCAATACAAACATGCTTTCTGTTGAAGAAGCTAAGTCTCAACTGCAACAGCGATACGACGGGTATCACTTCAGTAATGGGATGACCGACATCTATAATCCCTTCTCGCTATTGAATGCCTTTGCAGATGACAATATTAGGGACTATTGGTTTGCTTCCGGTACGCCGAGCTATCTGATGCGACTGCTCGCCCACAGCAATGAGAACATCCAGGACATCATTGCCCGCAGCTATGAGGCTCAAGAGTTTGTGGACTATCGTGCTACGGTGGAGGCACCCGTGCCGATGATCTATCAGAGCGGTTATCTCACCATCAAGGGTTATAACCGTGAGGACGAGGAGTACAAGCTCGACTTTCCCAACCACGAGGTTGCTTCGGGCTTTCTTGCCATCCTTGCCTCGGGCTATTTCCATACGCCTACAGAACCTAACAGCTGGGCCAACAAACTGAAGAAAGCCCTGCACCATGGCAAGCCGGAGGACTTCCGCAATCTGTTGGACGACTTCCTGGCGAGCATTCCTTATTCTGTGCGCGAGAGCAACAGCGAGAAGAGTCATGAGCGTCAGTTCCAGTACACAGTATATCTGATCATGCGTCTGATCGGCAGTTGCCGCAACACGGTCTACCACGAGAAGGCAACGTCGAAGGGTCGTGCCGACTGCGTGATAGAGACACCGCGCTATGTCTATATCTTTGAGTACAAACTCGACCGCCCTGCCGCTGAGGCTATGGTGCAGATCTCTGACCGCCGCTATGCCGAGCCTTACGCCCACGATGGTCGCCCGGTCTATGCCATCGCCTGCTCATTCTCGTCAGAGACCGGAACCATCAGCGACTGGATGGTGAAGCAAATTCATAACACACACGATTCAAGCATACACACATTAGCATAATGCCAAAGAGGATCCTTACCCCCAAACAGTCTTTGCTGAAAGGCTATATGACCTTGCCTGTCAGCAAGGAAGCCGTTTCTGTTTTTAAGGAAGAGATGCGTACGCTTGCCGACCGCATCAAAATCGAGGAAAGCGAGGAATATAACAAAAACCTCATCATGCAATTCTTTAATCGCGCCTATTACGCCAAGCAGGGGTGTATGGTCAATACCTATGGTAAGACGGATATGGCCATCTATAATGATGGTGAGGATGGCAGAAGGCCGGTTGTACTCTTCGAGTTCAAGGGGCCTGGGCGTCCGGACATGATTTCTACAGAATGTTTCCGTAAAAAGGCTTTGTATGAGCTGGTGCTTTACTATCTGCGAGAGGAAATAAAAAACGCTAACCACGACATCAAACATTTGGTCATTACCGATTGCCAACAGTTTTTTATCTTCGAGAAGAGCCTGTTCTATAGTTTGTTCGCTAAGAACAAAAAATTGGTAAAAGCTGTGTTAGAGGCTGACGACAACAGAAATGACCGAACGGAGTATATATATAATGAGCTGATAGCCCCGGAGGTAGCGTTGGTGGAAGACCGCATGACCTGCACTTATCTCAACCTTCAGGAATTCAAGCATGACATCAAGCAAGGTGTTAAGGGCATATCACCAAAGTTGATAGCCGCTTACAAAATACTGTCGCCTGTCCACTTGATGCGTCTGACCTTTTCGGCTGACCACAACACGCTCAATGCCAAGTTCTATCAGGAACTGCTCTACATCATGGGTCTGCAGGAGATTACCGTTAATAAGAAAAAGGTGATCAGTCGCCTTGATGACCCAGACCGGCAGCATTACTCCCTCTTGGAACAGGCATACGGCAAGCTGTCGGACTATGATGACATCACCGACCCTCAGCAGCGTTTTGACAGTGCCATCGGGCTCACATTGCTTTGGGTCAACCGCGTGCTCTTCCTCAAACTCCTTGAATCACAACTGGTGGCCTTTAATGCTTCGTCCGACTACAAGTTCCTCAACATTGAGAAAATACCGGATTACGATGTTCTCAACGATCTTTTCCGGGAAGTACTGGCTAAGCCTGAGAGCGAGAGGGAAGAGAGAGCACGGGCATATTTCGCCAACGTACCCTATCTCAACAGCAGCCTTTTTGAAGTGTCAGCCTTGGAGCAGCACTATTTCTCCATCAGTGGCCTCCGTGCCGGCAAAGTGGACTTGTTTGCCAAAACCATCCTCACTGATGCCAACGGCCACCGTCTCACCGGGCAGATCAACGAATTGGAGTATCTGTTCCGCTTTCTCGACGCTTTCGACTTTGGCGAGACCGGACGGACGAATGCGATGGTAGCGGAGAAAAGCAAGACCATCATTGACGCATCGGTGTTGGGGCTTATCTTCGAGAAAATCAATGGTTACAAGGACGGGTCTTTCTTCACACCGGGCTACATCACTCAGCACATCTGTGACACGGTCATTCGGCAGGCCGTGGTGGAGCAGTTCAACCGGAAGAAAGGCTGGCACTGTCGTGATGTGGAAGAAATAGCAGACCTGTTGGGGCCGCTCAACCGGGAGACGCGCACGGAAGCCAACGATATTATCAACTCTATCCGCATTTGCGACCCGGCCGTGGGTAGTGGGCACTTTGTCGTCTCAGCCCTCAATACGATGATTGCCCTCAAGAGTGAGATGGGCATTCTGCAAGACCATAGCGAAAAGCCCAAACCGGTCAATGCATGGAACATCACCATTGAGGACGATGAACTCGTGATGAAGGATGAGGATGGTGAGCTCTTTGCCTACAACCCTAAGGACAAGGAAAGCCAACGTGTGCAGATGACCATGTTTGAGGAGAAGAAGACCATCATCGAGAACTGTCTCTTCGGAGTGGACCTGAACCCCAAGAGTGTTGAGATTTGCCAGTTGAGGCTGTGGATAGAACTGCTCAAGAGCACTTACTATGTCACGACAGGCGAAGGAAGGGCTTTGCGTACACTGCCGAACATCGACATCAACATACGCTGCGGTGACTCGCTGGCCTCCCGCCGGCCCGTCTGCGTCGGCAGGAAAGTGGAGTCAGGACAAGGACTCACGAAAGTGATAGCCGACTACAAGACTCTGGTCAAAGACTATATCAACTGTCATTCCAAACAGCTCAAGAAAGACATTCGGGCAAAGATTGTGGTCATCAAGAAAAAACTCAATCCTCCTGTAGAGTTGGATCTTTTTGGCAGGGAGCTCAACGAGAAACAGCAGCGCGAGGCTATGGTGCTGAAGCGTTCATTAGAGTGGATGATAGAGTTCCCGGAAGTCTTAGATGAGGAAGGCCGCTTTCTCGGTTTTGATGTTATCATCGGGAATCCTCCTTACATCAATACGCAGGAGCTCAAGACCGAGACAGCCGTTTACAGCAAGATGCGCCGGCAGGACGAGAAGGGCAACAAGGTGCTTACCTATTCCACTGCTGTGGCACGTGCGGATGTCTACGCTCTGTTTGTGGAACGGGCCTTGCATCTGTTGCGGGCCGACGGCTTCCTGTCGTTCATCATTCCCAATAAATGGGAAAAGGTGATTTATGGTCAGCCTCTCCGACGACTGTTCTTGCAGGAAGACTTGCAGAGCATAGTAGACTTCGGCGACAATCAGGTGTTTTCCGACGCCACCACCTATACCTGCATCATCAATATGCGAAAGCGTGCCCCGATAGGAACGCTCACTGTCTCCAACATTAAAGAGATACACGGCGATGACCTGACAGCCGATATAGAACAGAACGCAGAAGTCTACGACCGTGATCTTTTCGACGATGGCATCTGGCATACGCAGTCTTTGAAGAGCTGCAAGATGTTGGCTGCCATTCATAGCAATTCGGATAAGTATACTACATTGAGCGAAGCGGTAGGTAAAGAAAGCTACCGTGGGCTATTGACGGGTCTTTCCAAGGCGTTTCTTATCTCTCAGTCCACTTATGACGACCTTGTCAGCAATGATGCTTCGAGCGATGAGATCATCCGGCCTTTTATCAGTGGAAGTGGACTTGTGGCCTACACAGAGCCAACGGTTTCGCACTATATCATCTTCACCCCCAAGGGCTTTACCCGTCGGAGTATGCAATGCAAGGAGGACGAGAAACCTTCCGACGAGGAGGCATGGCAGTGGTTTGCCAGCCGTTATCCCGCCGTGGCACAGTGGCTGAAACAGTTTGAGGAAAAGGCAAAGGCACGAACGGATAAGGGTGACTATTGGTGGGAACTGAGAGCCTGTGATTATTACGACAAGTTTGCAGAACCGAAAATCATGTATCAGGCTTTTCAGACGAAGCCTTGCTTTATCTATCAGCCCAATGCCATCTTTTGCAACAATTCGATGTTCTTCCTCTCTGTCAAGGATCGCCGTCTGTTGGCATTGTTGAATTCAAAAGTAGGTTGGTGGCTCATCTCTGAGTTCTGCCCTCGGATAAGAAACGGTTATCAGCTGATATGGGAGAATCTCAGCCAGATTCCTGTACCCCGGAATCTGCCGAAAATGTTGGACGCGATTGCCGTGGAAATGGAGGAGGCAATAGCAAGCAAGGACGCAAAGCAAGAAAATTTGAGAGGGCGTATTGATGAAATGGTAAATGAACTTTATAGAGAGGATTGAGTTAAGTATAAGTCTGCCCATCAGAGCTATCACTGACAGCCTTTGTATGGCATTCTTTTCAGGCTTATTCCTTTGTGTTCTGCGGAATATTTCCTATATTTGCAATCGGTAATAACAGCAGTAGAAGATGAACTATCCAATAGGCATACAAGACTTCGCAAAGTTACGGGAGAACAATTTTGTCTATGTCGACAAGACGGACATGGTGTTCGATATAACTAAGAATGATGGCGTCTATTTCCTCAGTCGCCCCAGGCGCTTTGGCAAGTCGCTGTTGGTGTCTACTATCAAATACTATTTTGAGGGTCGCCATGATCTGTTCAAGGGCTTGAGGATAGAGAGCTTGGAGAAGAAATGGGAGACTTATCCCGTCTTCGGGATCGACTTCAATGGTTCCAACTACACTGAGGCGGATGCACTGGAGCAGACGCTCAATGGCTATTTGGTCAAGTGGGAACAGCAATATGGCGTGCAGCCAGCTACCGACCAGCCCGGCCGGCGCCTGGCCGACGTGCTGCATCAAGCTCATGTACAGACGGGTAAGACCTGCGTGGTGCTCGTTGACGAATACGACAAGCCCATGCTTGACGCGATGGACACGGAATTGAAAACCCGTGTCGGTGACAACGAGATGCTCATTGAGGATCATAACCGTGAGACGCTCAAGGCTTTCTATTCCGTCTTCAAGCTTGCCGACGCTGACCTGCGCTTTGTATTCCTCACGGGCGTCACCAAGTTTGCGCAGGTGAGTGTGTTCTCGGGCTTCAACAATGCACAAGACATCAGCATGTCTCCTCGCTTTGATGCCATTTGTGGCATTACCACAGAAGAGTTGGACTCCATCTTTGCACCAGCCATCGAAGAACTGGCCAACGCGAATGCAGTTTCCGTTGCAGAGACTAAATCTCAACTTAAACAGCGATACGACGGGTATCACTTCAGTGAGACTATGACCGACATCTATAACCCATTCTCCTTATTGAACACTTTCAAATTTGAAAAGGCAAGGGACTACTGGTTCGCTTCCGGTACGCCGAGCTATCTGATGCGGTTGCTCGCCCACAGTAATGAGGACATCCAGGGCATCATTGCCCGCAGTTATGAGGCTCAAGAATTTGTGGATTATCGCGCTACAGTGGAGGCGCCCGTGCCGATGATCTATCAGAGCGGTTATCTCACCATCAAGGGTTATAATCGTGAGGACGAGGAGTACAAGCTCGACTTTCCCAACCACGAGGTTGCTTCGGGCTTTCTTGCCATCCTTGCCTCGGGCTATTTCCATACGCCTACAGAACCTAACAGCTGGGCCAACAAACTGAAGAAAGCCCTGCACCATGGCAAGCCGGAGGACTTCCGCAATCTGTTGGACGACTTCCTGGCGAGCATTCCTTATTCTGTGCGCGAGAGCAACAGCGAGAAGAGTCATGAGCGTCAGTTCCAGTACACAGTATATCTGATCATGCGTCTGATCGGCAGTTGCCGCAACACGGTCTACCACGAGAAGGCAACGTCGAAGGGTCGTGCCGACTGCGTGATAGAGACACCGCGCTATGTCTATATCTTTGAGTACAAACTCGACCGCCCTGCCGCTGAGGCTATGGTGCAGATCTCTGACCGCGGCTATGCCGAGCCTTACGCCCACGATGGTCGTCCGGTCTATGCCATCGCCTGCTCGTTCTCGTCAGAGACTGGAACTATCAGCGATTGGATGGTGAAGCAAATAAAGAAGATGTTCTGAACAATGAAAGAGTAGAATACGGTAAGCAGGTGACCTTCAAACTTACCGAGAAATATGGTAAAGGCCGGAGTTTTTATAAGCTTCAACATTGTGTACGCAGCGCGTACACAATTGACATGGATGCATCTACGAAAGCAACAAACATTGTTTATAAAACCATTCATGTCCAGAAGGTTCTCTATAGCTTCCGTCCCGTTATGCCAATACCGAGCGTCGCGAGAAGACTTTTTTTTGTGCCTTTAATCAGATTTCTTGCGAAGCCCTTACGAAGCGTTGCGGGAAAATGTATGGTTCCCTGGCCAGCTGCCGAATTTCCCCATGGAGGATTTGAAGAAACTGCTTTAAAAGTCACTATGCATTTATAAATAAGGTCTGGTAGTTAAACGGAAATATTTTAAGTATTGCAATTAGTATTCTCAACGGTAAAATTAATGATTCAAGTTAGAATTATGCATTTAATGTTGCAGTTATAGAATATTATTGCTAAATTTGCGATGAATAAAGTGAAAGTAATATGGGAACTGTATCAATGAATAACTTATGGAGTTTTATCCAGGGACTGTCGCTGACCGTCAGTGACAGAAGATGGCTAGCCTCGAAATTGCTTGAGCCTTCTGGTTCAGACATGATACCATCAAATGATACCGCCACCGATGTTGGAGGGTATATCATTTCGCCGAAAAGAAGGAAATTGATGGGATGTGTGACCATTGACCCAAAGGACATAGAATCCGACGAAAGGCTTAAATATATCTTGAGTAAATGAAGAGGGTGTTTCTTGATACAAATGTCATCCTTGATTCAGTGCTGGCACGTGATAATTATCTAAGTGCTACTGCTATTCTCACGGCAGGTGACTATAAAGCCATTGACTGCTATGTTTCGTTTTTGACAGTAGCTAATGCTGCCTATACCTTAAAGAAAGGAAGAACAGCCAAGGAGATGCGCAATCTGCTGAAGGATACATTCGATGGCATAACTGTTTTGCCGATGAATAATGACCAACTAAGGTTGGCTTACGAGATTGATGCCCCTGATTTCGAGGATGTACTACAATATGAATGTGCTAAAGCTGCGCAATGTGATGTAATTGTTACTAGTAATACAAAGCATTTCAAGTTTATAGATGATATTGATGTGGTTTCAACTATAGACTTTGCAGAACAGTTCAAAACAAGAAAATCAGAGGACAATAAGAACGGATGGTCATAAGTAAAAGATGTGAAGAATGAAAGGGAATGATTAAATACATATTTCTGACTAATTAGAAGACCAAAACGCGCAAGCCCCCATTGGACCGGTTGGTCCAATGGGGGCTTGCTATTGACAGGTGACTGGCAAGCCACCATCATGAGATGATGGCTTGGAGCAGTTTACGGTTGATAGGCTTTACTCTTTCGGCAGCATGATGATGCTGACCTTGTTGGCACCGGCGAGGAACTGCTTGACGAAAGCAGAGATGGTGGCAGGCGTCTGAGCCTCTACCGTCTTCTTGTAGTCGGTGTAGTTGTCCTGATGGAGCTTATAGTCGTTGTAGACGATGCCACCCCAGAAGCCATTGGTCTTGGCGTTGGTGTCGAACTGCTTGACCATCAGTTTCTGTACCTTAGAGAGCATCTCGGCATCGCACTTCTCGGCGAGGTCCTTCACAGCCTGATCCATGATCTTCAGAGCGATCTCTTTCTTTTCAGGCTTCATCGGGCAGTAGCCCACGAGCTGTGCGATATGGTAGCCGTCGTCGGCAAGAACCTGGCCGCCCTGTGCACCACAACTGTAAGCGGCACTGGCCTCCTCACGGATCTGCTTGAGATAAACCATCGAGAGGATCTGTCCGGCGATGTCCATTTTCACGGAGTTGTCGAGCGAGTAGGGCAGCTTCTTGTTCATCCAGAACATGTAAGCTGTAGACTTCGGTGTCTCCATCTTGCGGTAGAACGTGTTGTCGACGGTCTTGTCGGTCACCTCGCTTACGCGCTTGCTGCCTGGGTTCTTAGCCTTGGTAGCAGGCAGGGCACCGAGGTACTGGCAGATGAGCGGACGGATGGTAGCCTCGTCGAAGTTACCGGTGATGAAGAATGTCCAGCCGTTGGCATTGGCTGTGCGCTCCTTAGCCATCTGCAGGATACGGTCGTAGTTGATGTCCTTCACGTCCTTGAGCAGCATAGGAGCCTGGCGCCAGTCGTGGTTGTAGAGCGTAGCGGTGACAGAGTCGCTGAGTGCTGTCTGCGGGTCGAGCTCGCGGTTCTTCAGTCCTACATTGTATTGCTGGATGAGGTTGCCGTAGGAGTCGGGATCTTTCTTGATGTTGGTGAAATAGAGATAAGCCATCTGCAGCATGGTCTCCACATCCTTCGGTGTAGAGCTACCGCTGATGTTCATGTGGCGGTCACTCATGGTCAGGTCAGCATTGGCAATCTTACCGGCGAGCGCCTTGCTCAGCTCAGTGCTGGAGAAGTCGCTCAAGCCGCTGATGCCGATGACCTCGTCGAAGGCCTTCAGGTTGGCAAAGTCATTCTTGCCATAAACCGAGCTGCCTTGTCCGCCCTGTCCGCTGAGAGTGACCTGGTCTTTCTTGAAGTCAACCTTCTTCAGCACCACAGTGACACCATTGGAGAGTGTGAGCACCTTGTAGTCGAACTTCTTGCTGGCTTCCTCTTTCTTGATCTTGCCGGCTGTAGGCATGGTCTTGATTAGCGGCTCGTTCTTCACGTTATCGACATAAGCCTCGATCTTGGCGGCACGTGCCTGATGCACGGCGTCGAGAAGTTGCTCGGCTGTAGGATAGACGGCACCGTCCTTCTCGTTGTTGAAGTTGATGATGACGAGGTTGGTGTCGCTTTTGCAGATCAGCTCAGGGAGTACCTGGTTGATAGCCTCCAAGGGGATGGCGGGCACGAGTTTCTTCAT
Organism: Prevotella sp.; assembly: GCA_052355365.1. Classification (GTDB taxonomy): domain Bacteria; phylum Bacteroidota; class Bacteroidia; order Bacteroidales; family Bacteroidaceae; genus Prevotella. The sequence continues at coordinate 38,441 of DAWDCC010000006.1, forward strand.
CATATTGTAGGTGTAGTCGATGCTGGGCATAGGCTCGTTGTTGAGGAAGTAGCCCAGACAAGCCTGATAGAAAGAAGAGTTGGGACGCTTGTCCTTGTTGGAGTACATCTTGTCGAGACCGCTGAGGAAGTTGCTCTTATAGCGCTCGTACTCAGTCGGAGTGAAGCCAAACTCAGCAGCCTGGCGCACGACGAGATAAGCAGCCTTCAGAGCATCGGCCGTCTTACTCATATCTTTTGGAGATGCGCTGATGTCGAAAGCATCCTTGGTCTTGGCAAAGATGTAGTTGCCGTCGCCGGCCTCTGCACTGACGAAGGGACAGTCAGCTTTCTGAGCGGCCTCGGTGAAGCGCTGGGCAAGCATACCGGTGACAGCCTGCTTGGCGTAGTTTTGGATCAGATAGGGCAGCGTCTGCTTGAGGCTGTCGGGATAGACATCGTGCTTCATCATCAGGTCGACAGAAGACGTAGGATATTCCTTGTCCTTGTCGATGATGACGATAGGCTCGGCGTTGTCGGGCACGGGCTCGTCAACAAGTTTAGCCTCGTTGGCCGGGTTCTTGATGTCGCCGAAGAACTTCTTGATCTGAGCCTCCGTGCGGTTGACGTCTACGTCACCGACGATGATGAGTCCCTGATGGTCGGGGTGATACCATTTATGATAGTAGTCGACCAGCTCTTTGCGCTTGAAGTTGTCGACGACAGACATCAGTCCGATAGGATAGCGTACGCCATATTTCGATCCTGGGTAGAGCTTGGGCAGGTTACGCTCAAACATACGGCTGGAAGGAGAGGTGCGCAGACGCCACTCCTCATGGATGACACCACGCTCCTTCTCAATCTCACTCTGCTCAAGAGACAGACCGCATGACCAGTCGCGCAGGATGAGCAGGCAGGAGTCGAGTGTACCCTGATGCTGAGTAGGCACGTTGTCGATGTTGTAGACCGTCTGGTCGATGCTGGTGTAGGCGTTGAGGTCTGCACCAAACTCGATACCGTGGGCGCGGCACCACTCGATGAGGTCGTTGCCTTTGAAGTGGTCGCTGCCGTTGAAGGCCATGTGCTCAAGGAAGTGTGCAAGTCCACGCTGGTCTTCGTTTTCCTCCAAGGAGCCAACTTTCTGTGCGATGTAGAAGTTGGCGCGGTGCTCAGGCCAGTTGTTGTGACGGATGTAGTAAGTCAATCCGTTGCTGAGCTTGCCGATCCTTACAGCTGTGTCCACGGGTACAGTCATGTCGGGCATCTGAGCCCATGCCTGTGCACCGACGAGGAGCAGCAAGGTAGCAATAACGTTTCTAAGTTTCATAAAGAAATACTGTTAAGATAATAATAATAATGCAAAGATAGTGTGTTTTATGATGAACAGCAAGAAAAGCACAGTGATGTCATGGCATTTTAATATTTTTTATTTTGAGCGGAGTCCTTTATGTTTTCGCTTTCTCAAAAGACTTTTTCAATAGAAAAGAAGAAGAAATAAACAGCAAAACATTTGGCTGAGAGGCGCAAAAGAACTACTTTTGCAGTTATGGACGAAAATACATGTATTCAACTCTTGGAAGCCCACGGCATCAAGCCGACGAGCAACCGCATCCTTGTCGTGCGTGCTTTAGCTACTGAAGACGCCCCTTCGTCGATCAGTGACTTGGAGCGGGGACTGCTCTCGGTGGACAAGAGCAGTATCTTCCGCTGTCTCATGGTGTTTCGTGAGCATCATTTGGTTCACTCGTTGGAAGATGGTGACGGGCAAGTAAAGTATGAGATTTGCTATCGTCATGGTGATAGCGATGATGATCTGCACGTCCATTTCTATTGCAGGCAGTGCCATCGCATCTTCTGCATGGAGGACACGCCGGTACCTAAGGTCGCCATTCCCGAAGGCTTTCATATGGAGAGCATCAACTATATGATCAAGGGTCTTTGTCCTGAGTGTGCACGTAAGAGAGGGAAGCGCCTATGAGTCCTGCTGCTTTCTGTATCACGCTGTTGAGATGGTACGAGGCCAATGGCCGCGACTTGCCGTGGCGCCATACGCGTGATCCTTATGCCATCTGGCTCAGCGAAGTCATCCTGCAGCAGACACGCATCAGCCAGGGCACTGCCTATTGGCAGCGTTTCATGCAAGCCTGGCCTACGGTTGAGGCGCTCGCTGCGGCCACAGAGGACGAAGTGCTGAAGATGTGGCAAGGCTTAGGATACTATTCGCGTGCCCGCAACCTTCATACAGCAGCGCAACAGATTGTGGCTTTGGGGCAGTTCCCTCGTACTTTAGAGGAAATCCGACGGCTTAAAGGCGTGGGCGACTACACGGCTGCCGCCATTGCCTCTTTGGCTTTTGGCGTCACAGCCGCTGCTGTCGACGGCAATGTCTACCGTGTGCTCTCCCGTTTCTACGCCATCGACACGCCCATCAACACCACGGAGGGCAAGCACCTCTTTGCCCGTTTGGCAGATGAACTGATCCATGCCGCACCGTCTGTCGCGCTGTCGCCTCAAGGTGAGAAAGCCAGTGGCGCCAGCCTTTTCAACCAGGCAATGATGGACTTCGGCGCCACGCAGTGCACACCGCAGTCGCCCTCTTGTCTGCTCTGTCCGTTTTTGGAAGACTGTGAGGCGCACAGACATGGCATCGTAGAACAGCTGCCCGTGAAGCTCAAGAAGACAAAGATCACCACCCGACACCTTATTTATATATATGTCCGCTGCCACGGCTACACCGCCATCCACCGTCGTGGTTCCGGTGACATCTGGCAAGGACTGTGGGAACCGCCGCTCTTCGAGGACGTTTCCCTGCCTCAATGGTCGGGTCACCTCAAGCAGTTGGTCACGGGCGTGAAGCATGTTCTCACCCATCGCATCCTTCTTGCAGATTTTTATGCCCTCGACACCGACGTCCGTCCATCGCTGCCCAAAGACTATATATGGGTGTCGGAATCCCGTCTCAGTGACTATGCTGTGCCGAGATTGGTGGAGAAACTCGTGGGAACTTATCTTTAAGTTGTCTGCTTATAAAATCGTCTAAAAGACACGTCTTTAGTGCTTTTAGACGTTTTTTCTATGTTCTTGGACGATATTTCCGCCTCTTTTAGTCTTTTTTACTTTACTTTGCAAGCAGAAACACAACAATAATGAATGTTGAATGATGGATGTTGCATGGAGAGCATGCTGGATGCTGATGCATCGACACACATTATACATTACACATTACTCATTATACATTATACATTATACATTATATCGATTATTATCAACCTAAATAGCTCTATTATGAACAAAGCAGAAAAACATCCGAGTCTCTTGCACAGTCGTGCACTCTATGGGGCAGCTACCTGCTTACTGTTGACGACTGGTATAGCAATGCCAGCCTTTGCCAGTCAGGAATCATCGTCGGTTCCGTCGATCAATGCCACGCAGCAAAACACTGTTACCGTCAGGGGCAGTGTCAAAGACACCAATGGTGAACCCATTATTGGCGCAAGCATCGAGGAGAAGGGAAACACGGGCAACGGCTCTGTTACGGATCTCAATGGCAACTACACCTTGCATGTTCGCCGTGGTGCCCGTCTGATCGTGTCGTACATCGGCTTCCAATCACAAGAGGTTCCGGCCAGCCAAAGCACGATCACGTTGCAAGAAGATAACAAGTCGCTCAACGAGGTGGTGGTCATTGGTTATGGCACTCAGAAGAAAGGCGACATCACTTCTGCTATTACCAGCATCAAGAGCAAGGACTTCACACAGGGCAACATCAAGGATGCCGGTGACTTGATCAAAGGTAAGGTGGCAGGTCTGACGATTACCAACGGCAGTGGCGACCCGAGTGTCACATCAGCCATTCGTCTGCGTGGTGTGCTTTCTCTGAGTGGCAACAACACGCCATTGGTGCTTGTTGATGGTATCGAGGGTAGCCTGAGCACGGTGGCTCCTGAGGACATTGCTTCTATCGACGTGCTGAAGGATGCTTCTGCCGCTGCTATCTATGGTACCCGCGGTGCTGCCGGTGTCATCATCATCACGACAAAAAATGGACAGCGCAACTCCAAGACCACGGTCAACTACTCAGGTTATCTGACGCTCTCCGGCTTCTGCAACAAGCTCGACATGATGGAAGGCAGTGATATACGTGCCGGTAAGACTGACTTCAAGGATAAAGGCTATGACACCGACTGGCTCGATGCTGTCACACGCACGGCCTTTACGCATAACCACAACATCGCTATCCGTGGCGGCAACAATACGACTACTTATAGCGCCGACTTCACTTACCGCAACCAGCAGGGTGTGTTCATCAACACCTATGGCGATGAGATGCACTTCACGGGCGACTTGGCCCATTGGTTCTTTGACGACAAGGTGAAGATCGCTTTCAATCTTGTCAAGCACTGGCATAAGAACGGACCGGTGAACGCGGCAAGCACGCAGGTCTATCGTCAGGCCATCATGCGCAATCCCACTGAGCCGATCTACAATGCTGATGGCAGCTACTACGAGAATATGTCCATCAACTACTATATGAACCCGGTGGCTCTTCTCAAGGAGCATACGGGAGAGTATAAGACTGAGGATACGCGACTGACCGGCAACATCACTGTGGAGCCCATCAAAGGATGGAAGACCAATCTGATGATGAGCACCGACCGCTCCAATGCACATGACGAGGGCTACTACACATCGAAATACTATGATCAGGTCATCAACGGCCACACGGGTTATGCCTATCACAGCTACGCCTATGGCAAGACCGACAATCTGGAGGTGACTTCTACCTACAAGCACCAATGGGGCGAGCATCGCTTCGAGGCTCTGGCCGGATACAGCTATCAGTACGACGAGTATGAGGGCTTCAATGCCAACAATACCGACTTCATGAGTGACTTCTTTGAGTACAACAACCTTGGCATTGGTGAGTTCCTTAAGGAAGGCAAGGCTGGTATGGGCAGTTATAAGAACGATGATCATCTGGTGGGCTTCTTCGGACGTATCAGCTATGGCTTTGCCGACCGCTACAATGTGTTACTGAGCATGCGCCGTGAGGGCAGCTCCAAGTTCGGTGCCAATCATAAATGGGGTAACTTCCCATCGGCATCACTGGGCTGGACGATCAGCAACGAGAAGTTTATGAAACCTGTCAAATGGGTGAGCAACCTGCGTCTGCGTGCCGGTTTCGGTGTGACAGGTGTCATTCCACAAGATCCCTATCAGTCGTTGACATGTTGGAACGTGGGCGATCCTTACTACTACGACAACGGAAAGTGGAAACAGGGACTGAACATTGCCTCTAACCCCAACCCTGATCTGAAGTGGGAGAAGAGCACTGAGTATAATATCGGTCTCGACTGGGGTGTGCTCGACGACAGACTCTCGGGTACCATCGACTTCTACAACAAGCGCACCAGCGACATGCTGTGGCGATATGATGTGCCGACGCCGCCGAATCTCTACAACCAGACACTCGCCAATGTCGGCAAGATGCGCAACAGAGGCATTGAGGTGACGGTCAACGCAACTCCGGTGATGACCAAGGACTTCACTTGGAAGACAACAGTGACCATGGCCTACAACACCAGTAAACTATTGAGTCTGAGCAATGATCTCTATGAGACTGCCAACCAGCACGACGAGGCTTATCTCGGTGAACCCATTTCTTTGCCTACACAACGACTGGAAGTGGGCAAGGCTTTGGGACAGTGGTATGGCATGAGGGCTACCGGTGTTTCAGAGAAAGGTCTGTGGATGATTCAGAACAAGAAAACCGGTGAAAGTGAGGAGTTCAAGGATGGCATGCTGACCGATGATACCTACCACCAGTATTTGGGCAATGCCATTCCGAAAGTCAACTTGGGTTGGAGCAATACCTTGTCTTATAAAGGCTTTGATCTCTCCATGCAGTTCACCGGACAATTTGACTATAAGATCCTCAACGAGGCCCGCGCTTACTATCAAAACAATGCTGTGGTCTACAACCGGTTGAAGAGTGCCGCTGAGCCTGTCATGGGGCATGTGCTCTCCGTGGCTCAGAAGCAGACGTTCACTAGCTACTTCCTTGAGAATGGCGATTATCTGAAGCTTTCAAACGTGACTTTGGGTTACAAAGTTCCTTTGAAAGCCAATAAATATTGCAGCAACATCTATGTCTACGTCTCCGGTACCAATCTCTTCACCATCACGGGCTATGACGGCCTCGATCCGGAACTGTCGAACAGCGATCCTTTGAGTTCCGGTATCGACTGGCGTGACAAATACCCGACGATCCGCACCTTTACCTTTGGTGCTAAGTTTACCTTCTAAACACCTTTTGCATTATGAAAACAACGACCAACAAAATATTTACCGGAGTGTTACTGGGCTTCTGCGGCCTTGCTGCCGTCAGTTGCACCAACCTCGACGAGACACTCTACGATACGATCTCATCAGAACAGCACGAGATGAGCGATGAGGAGTTGCAGCATACCATCGCCCCTGTATATAGTAGCTTGCGTCATGTCTATTGGGATTGGTTTGGTATGTCCGACATCATGGATATGAGTTCCGATGTTTGGGGTGTTCCTTCACGCATTGGTATTGGCTGGGGTGATCTCTATGTCCCGATGCATAAGCACGACTTCAACTCTCAGATGGGTTTCTTCCAGGTAAATTGGGATACCAATTATGCAGGTGTCAACGCCTGCAATAAGATTTTGGCCAATGAGGCTATTGTGGGTGATAAGGGCATCAAGGCGCAGGTGCGTGCGTATCGTGCGCTCTATTACTACAACCTTTTTGACCTCTACCGCAACATTCCTTTGGACACCACCTATGTGCACGAGGCAGGATGGACGCCCGAGCAGGAAGATCCACAGAAAACGTTCAACTGGATAGAGCATGAATTGAAGGAAGTGGCTGACCAGTGCCCCGACAAAGTGGAGATGGGAAAGATCAACAAGTGGGCAGCGCACATGATTCTGGCCAAACTCTATCTCAACCATAATGCATGGTTCAAGGACGACACAGACAAGAGTTGGTATCAGAAGAGTCTCGACGAGGTCAATAAAGTCATTGCCGGCCCCTTTAAGTTGGCTCCTACCTACAGCACTAACTTCATGGAGGACATCTCCAGCTCACCAGAGATTATCTTTGGCATTCCTTTGGAAAACAAGTATGCCGGTGGCAACTACATGGCCAACCTTTGGACACACAACGCCGGACGTGCCCGTTGGAACTTCTCTGGTTGGGCTACAGGCGGAGGCATTGTCTTCCCGCAGTTCCTCGATATCTATGAGGAAGGCGACAAGCGCATGGACAACACATGGACGGGCGGACAGCAATATGCTATGGATGGAAGTCCGATCCTCGTTGACGGTGAGCCGCTGGTTTATACCAAGGAACTCCACAGTATAGACAATCCTGGTTGTTATCCCTTTGAGAGCTACCGCCTGATCAAATATGAGATCAAGAGCGGTGACTTCGGCACAAGTTATGACGACGTACCATATTATCGTCTGGCCGATGCTTACATGATGAAGGCAGAATGTCTCCTCCGCTTAGGCAAGGACGAGCAGACTGCTGCCGATCTCGTCTCGCAGGTGAGAGCCCGTGACTTTGATGATCCGGCAAAGGCAAAGGTCACTGCGGACTATCTCAAGGGTGGCAGCAAATATGACTATGGTCATCGTGAGAACCAAGGCAAGATGGGAGAAGCCGACAAGTGGATCGTCACCCACGAGGGTGGTGCCGACATTGAGTTCGGTGGTTTGCTCGACGAGTATGCCCGTGAGTTTGTCTGTGAGGCTCACCGTCGCGACGAACTGATCCGCTTCAATATCAAAGGCACCAACCAGAACGTCTATAACGGTAAGTCGTGGTTCTGCAAAGATGCAGTGCTTGATCCCAATGACCGTCATTGCGACCTCTTCCCCATCCCGAAGAGTGCTATGGACGGCAACCCTAAACTCAAACAAAATCCCGGTTACGCAAGTTCAACCACAAAATAGTCTACGATTATGAAAAGACACCTATTATATATAGTATCGCTGCTCTCCCTCGTTACTTTTACGGCTTGCAGCACCGATCCGGAAGACGCCGTGAGCAAGCACGTCTATAGTGAGTCGGAGAGTCCTTATCTCAGAACAGACACAAGCGCCAACATTGCCGTCAACGCCGAGTTTCGCAAAGGTTATATTGTCGATAAGGCAATACGGCTGAAGAACTATGCCGAGAAGATACAAAGCCATCTCGGTATGACAGTCGACGACATGCTCGCTGGATTGGAGACGGGCAAGGTGGTGTTCTACAACATTGACGCGAGCCGTGGTGTATGGAACAAGACACCGCAGAATGTCACTGATGGTTGGGGCTATAAAGCCGACGGACTTGTCTCCGATACCGTTCAGGTGGCTACCATCACGCTTGACAAGCAGTCAAAGAGTATCGTGCTCCACATGCCAGCAGATTCCAAAGCGGGTGTGTCGCTGACGACCAATGTGGGCTTTGCCGTCAACAATGGACGTGACTACGACCGCTACGTGCGCTTCAATATCAGCATGGCTGTCAGTGATCCGAGTGTGATCATCAAGACGATTACGATTCCTACCGGTGACTACGCTTCTTATGAACTCTCGTTCTCCGACAAAGCTGTGGAGAAGGCCATTGAGGTTTGCTTTGGCATGACGGTGAAGGACTTCAACGAAGCTGTGCAGAGTCGGGATGGTGACATTGCTATGTATATGATCGATGCCAACGGAAACCGATACCAGTCAGCGTATACGGCAGAAGGTCTCGGCTATTGGTGTGATAAGGATGGCAAGCCGCGTGCCTGGGGCGACGGCTGTATGTTCTTCGTAGAAACTCATGACGGTACCGTGGGCATTGGACGCTATCCTAAGATCGCTTCTGGCAGCACTTCCAAAGTTCACTTTGTCTATGCCAGCAAGACCGACATCAGCAAGTTCATGGAATTTGTCATCACGGCCAACTACGAGTAGTCTTAAAGTGTATATGTCATGAAAAGAACAATGATGTCTTTCGTCAAGAGTGCCGCCGTGGCACTTTTGGCTTTGCTGAGCCTTTCGGCTTGCAGCAGCGACGATATCGCGGTGGGCGACATCAGTGCAGCACCTGATCAACTGACCAAGGAAGTAGCTTGGGACGAGACCGAGGCTTCCATCACCTTCACGGCCAATGCTGCTTGGACAGCTACCGTGGAGGAGGTAGTCACACGGGCTGCCACCTCGATCTCGTGGCTCAAGCTGACGGTGCCCAAAGGTGAGGCCGGCGACGTGACCATGCCGTTGTTGATGACCAAGAACGACAATGATACCTATCGCGAGGCTATTGTGACCTTGCACTGCGGTGAGAAGACGGTCAAGATCACAATCCATCAGAATGCCAATCCTGATGCTGTGCATGTGATGGATCCCGCAAAGATTGCCAATTACGATAAGTTCTATTGTCCCGGCAACTGGAACGAGGGTTTCGAGAAAGGTCCCGACTACATGCTGCGCAGTGATGCCCGCTGGTCGTGGTGGCGTATGAAGCAGAGTGAGCACTTCTTCGTGTTTTGGGAGCCGGGCTTCGGCGACAATCCCAATGCCGACTCAGTGCCAAAAAATCTGCGTGTCGACGTAGACGACCTGCTGCAAAAGGCTGAGCAGTTCTACAAGACCAACGTAGAGAAACTCGGCATGGCCACAGTGGGACAAGGCAAGAGTGTCCTTGACCACTACAAGATGGAGATCTATCTGCTCTATCAGACCGAGTGGCTGGCTACCGGCTCTGGTTATGACGACAAAATCGGAGCTTTATGGGTGAACCCAAGTACGTGCAAGCCTGTGGGCTCGACTATTGGCCATGAGATTGGTCACAGCTTCCAATACCAGGTTTTTGCCGACAAGATCTTCAATGGCGAAGGTGAGAAAACCGACTATGGAGCCAATGTCGGGTTCCGTTATGGCTATGGTGAGAACGGCAAGGGCGGTTGTCCTTACTGGGAGCAGTGTGCACAGTGGCAGAGCTTTCAGGACTATCCTCAGGAGGCCTTTACCCAGGATGCCAATGTGCAGGTGTGGCTGAAAAACCACCATCGTAGCTTCTTGCATGAGTGGCAGCGCTATGCCAGCTATTGGTTCCAATACTATTTCACGCAGAAGCACGCCCTTGAGGCTTATGCCCGCATCTGGAAGGAAAGCAAGTTCCCCGAAGATCCTTTGCAGACTTATATGCGCCTCTATTGTGGCAATAGTCTCGACAATCTCTATAAAGACATGTTCAACTATGCCCAGCGTTGCGCTGACTACGACTTCGACGCCGTACATCAATACAAGACTGAGGCTGCCGTCAACTACGGGACAAAACTTGTCAAGACAGGCAGTGGCGCTTCTTATCAGGTCGCTTATGAGAATTGTCCGGGTACGACAGGTTTTAATCTTGTCAAACTCAACGTGCCTGCAGCCGGTACGAAGGTGAGCATCAAGTTCGAGGGACTTACTCCCGAATCGCAGTTCGCCAAGGGTGACAACGGTCAGATCGTTGACGGTGACGGCAAGGCTAAGGGTACCGCTACTCATTACAACACGCAAGCCAATCACAACGAGAACTTCCGCTATGGCTTTGTGGCAGTTGATAAGAGTGGAAAGAGCCATTATGGTGAGATGCATCAAGGCAAGAGCGGCACAGCCTCTTTTACGACACCGACTGGTACTGAGCGCTTATACTTTGTGGTGCTTGGTGCTCCTGACACTTATAACCGTCAGGCATGGGACGACGATGAGACCAACGACGAACAGTGGCCCTACGCTTTCACGGTGAGCGGCACGGATGTCGATGATGCTTATGTCTCTGTCAATGTGGACGTAGATCCCTCTGCAAAGCCCAAGAACGTATCGCTCAATATCAAGACGGAGGGTACGACGAGCGCATCCTACGAGTTCAAGCACTACAATCTGGCTTATCTCGACAATGCTGCCATCTGTCATGCTTTCAGTCTGACGCCGGCCCAACTCGCTGAGCGCATCGTCAGTCAGGCCAAGGAACCGCAGGAAGGCAAGATCGTGTTCCGGATCCATCAGCCCGACGGCACCTATAGCTACACCGACAACTGTGGTGGCGAGATTGTGGGCTTCTGGTGTGACAGCAACGGCAAGCAGCAGGACTGGGGTGAGAAGGCACGCACCTACACCAAGTTCCATTCACTCTATGACTGTGAGGTCGGCTTCATGCCGGGCACTCTCAAGAGTGGCGACAACTATAAAGAGGTAGTGGAGATGGTCTACCGCAAAGACAGCAAGGACTATATCGCCACACTGAATTTCAATTTCTCTGTTCAATAATCCATCTGTTCTTCTATTCCTGATATGAGTCATCACAGATATCCTTCTTTCTTGTTCACGCTCGCTCTTGCCTTTCCGCTGTCTTTGCCAGCTGGCGGACAGGGCGTGGGTGGACATGCCTCTGCCTCCTTGTCAGCACCGAGGGCCATTCTCCGGGCGGAGCCCGTTCGTGTGTCCTGTCCAGCAGGCTTTGCTCCCACATTGCCCAGTCGTGTTTGGATCAGCTATACCGACGGTAGCGGACAATGGCGACAAGTGCGCTGGACCAATGCCGCACAAGGCGACGAGGCGGCTGAGGCTGACAGTCTCAGGCATCCCGTGGGCTCGCAATACGAGGTGATAGGGTATGTCATGGGTGACGAGACCACGGCAAGCGGTTATCCGGTGACGGCAGAGGTGAGTGTTGGTAGACAGAAAAGCGTGAAGCCGCAGGCAAAAGCCAATGGCTTTCTCTTGTCCGACGTCACCATCAATGGTAACAACCGGTTGACACACAACCGTGATGAGGCCTTGCGTGCGATTTGTTCCTGGGATGTATCGCAGCAACTCTACAACTATCGCGACACCTACGGCCTGTCCACAAAGGGATATCGGCGTTCCGACGGATGGGATTCTCCTGATACCAAACTCAAGGGACACGGCTCGGGACATTATATGTCGGCTATTGCGCAAGCCTACGTCGTGACGGAAGACCCACAACAAAAAGCCATACTGCGGAAGAACATCACGCGCATGGTCAATGAACTTCGTGCCTGTCAGGAAAAGACGTTTGTGTGGAACGACTCTTTAGGACGCTATTGGGAGGCACGCGATCTGGCTTCGGAAAGCGAATTGAAAGATATGAAAGGTACGTGGGCGGCCTTTGACGTGTATAAGCAACATCCCGAGAAATATGGCTATGGTTATCTCAACGCCATTCCTGCCCAGTATTGTGCACTCATTGAGAAGTACAGTCCTTACAACAACAGTGATGGTGTGTGGGCACCTTACTATTCCATCCATAAGCAGTTGGCCGGGCTCATCGACATCGCTACCTATTTCGACGACAAGAAGATTGCCGCTAAGGCTCTGCTCATCGCTAAGGATATGGGACTGTGGGTGTGGAACCGCATGCACTACCGCACCTATGTCAAGGCCGATGGTACGCAGGCAGAGCGTCGCGCCCATCCTGGCAACCGCTATGAGATGTGGGATATGTACATTGCCGGTGAGGTTGGAGGCATGCAGGAAAGTCTGGCCCGTCTCTCGGAGATGGTGAGCAACAAGGGTGACAAGGCCAAGCTGTTGGAAGCAGCACAATGCTTCGACGCTCCGAAGTTCTATGAGCCTCTGGCAAGGAATATCGATGACATACGCATGCGTCATGCCAATCAGCACATACCGATGATCATCGGTGCCCTGCGACTTTATCAGGACAGCCAAAGAATCGACTACTATCATATTGCCGACAATTTCTGGAATCTTCTTCAGGGACGCTATGTCTATGCCACCGGTGGTGTGGGCAATGGCGAGATGTTCCGTCAGCCTTACAGCCAAGTGCTCTCGATGGCTACCAATGGGTGGGATGCGCAGACACGACAGGCCAATCCTGACCTCAACGAGACATGCTGTTCCTACAATCTGCTCAAGCTCACGCAGGAACTCTATCGTTTCCATCCTAACGATGCAAGGTATATGGACTATTACGAGCGGACGCTGTATAACCATATCGTCGGCTCGCTGAATCCTGAGCGCTACCAGACGACCTATCAGTATGCGGTGGGTCTCAATGCCACCAAGCCTTTCGACAACGAGACGCCTCAGTCGACTTGCTGTGGAGGCACGGGCTCTGAAAACCATACCAAGTACCAGTCTGCAACCTACTTCTCTTCTGCCGATACGTTGTGGGTCTGTCAGTATATGCCGACAACATTGCAGTGGCGCAAGAAGGGTGTCGTCATCCGACAGCTTTGTCAGTGGCCTGCACAACGGTCAACGATAGAGGTGGTGAGTGGTAAGGCTTCTTTCACTATGAAGTTGCGTGTTCCCGGTTGGGCGACTTCGGGCTTTGCCGTGAAGGTCAACGGCCGTACGGTGCAGCAACATTTCCGTCCTTGCAGCTTTGTGCAGCTTGACAAGAGACACTGGAAACGGGGCGATCGTGTAGAGATCGTGATGCCTTATACCAAATATATAGAATATGGTGTAGACAAGTTGCCGGGTGACATCGCTTCTGCCGACAGTTCGGCACACAACTCTTGGACGGGCGTAGTGATGTACGGACCATTGGCTATGACAGGCACGGGAGTGACTGATTGGAAAGAGGCCACGTTGAATCTGGATACTCGTCTTGACAGCATTGTCGTCAACAACCGATCGCTTGCCACAACAGCCTATGATCAGGCTGTACCGTCGCTGTGTGTCGACGGGCAAATGTTCTTGCCTGACTATTATCGTAATGCTGCGTCCACACACTATTATCGCATTCATCTGACGGATGTTGCCGCGGCTGATGCTGTGGACCGTCAGCCGCTTCCTGCCCAGTGGGACGAGTTGTCGTCGTTGCTCGCCATTGCTTACGACCGTCAACGGTCTCAGGAGGCTTGGAAGGCGATGGACAGAAAAGTACCGGAGTATGCTCCGTGGGCACCACATGGTTATGAGCGACTGCAAGCGGTTGTCAGCAAGGCGCAGAACATCATGGAGCACAAAGCACAGACTCGTGGACGTGAGCTTGAGGAGACTATCGCTGCTCTGAACAAAGCCGTCAACACGATGCGGCCGGGTAACTTGGCTGAGACCGAAGAACTTGCTCCTCTCAATCAGTTGATGAAACAGATCAGACTAAGCGTGAAGGCTGATACTCCCGAAGCTATGGAAGCTCTGAACTATGCGGAGCGAGTGGTCAGATATGTCACTGATGGCAGTGGCACATCAGACATGATCGCCGCTGCAAAGACTAAATTGAAGAAAGTATTATTACTCTGTAATGATTAACTTAAAAATGTAAAGGCTATGAAACAGTTATTGAATTTTCTCTTGCTGAGTCTCTTGGTATTCACAAGCCTTTGTGCTTGTAAGGATTCTGATGACAGCGACTGGTTGGTTTCCTATCCAAGACAAGAGGAGATAGTGCCCATCACGTTCGCTGACGAAACCGGTATGTTGTACTTTGATGAAATCGTGAAGCGGTGGTGCTTTCGCTTTGTTGACCAGAAAGTATACCAACGGACATTTGGTGAGGAACAAGGTCCTATAGTTATCGTTGATAACATTAGCGACGCTATCATTGATCTTGCAGGACCTGCTAAGGTTACGGGCACAATGAGTGTTTACCAATATCTAACAGCTAAGGCTATGGTGAAGTTTGGAGTGACTTATGTTGTCTATAGAATGAAAGTAGACAAGATAGAGAGCATTCAGGAGTATTGATTCGCTTATATATATAAGGGCAGCAAACGCTTGCTGCCCTTTTGTAGTTTCCTCTTTTTTGTGTACCTTTGTGCTATCCAAGACCTATCTATATACATGATGAGAACAATCTTTGGGAGAATGATGTGGATTGTCGTGGCATTGCTTGGTTGGGCAATGACAGGCAGTGCGGAGACGGAATTGACCGGCATGATGACGGTGCCGGGCAGTGCTGTGGCGAAAGTGGGATTGCCCTACCGTAGTCTGACGATGGAGGAAGGACTGCGGTCCAACACCGTGCGCTCGCTGCTGCAAGACCGAGACGGTTTCATCTTCATGGGCACCGACAACGGGCTGTGCCGCTACGACAGCCACGAGATCACCTATTATTATAATCCCCTGCGCGGCTCCGATCCCTTTGTCTCCACCCTTCACGCCTTTGGCAATGGACTGCTGGTGGGTACAAGCCGCGGGCTGTGCCATTTCGATACCCGTACAGAGCAGTTCTCATCCTTTCTTCCCCGCATCAATACGACGGTGAACCAAGTTGTAGACGACCGCGACGGCAACCTCTGGATCTGCACACAACGGCAGGGCGTGTTCCGTTATAACAAGCGGACACATGACCTCCGGCAATATCCTTTCCCACAAAATGGTGGAGACATCCGTGCCCTTTGCGTCGGCATTGACAACCAGGTGTGGGCCTACACCACCAAGGGACGGCACTTGCTCTATCGGCTCAACAAGGCGAGCCAGCGGTTTGAGCCAGTAGGGACAAAAGGTGCATCGGCTGATGGCGGCGGCATGAGCATGCTGCAAGACGGCGACGGCACGCTGTGGCTGGGCTCGTGGTCTCATGGCCTTTTCCGCATGGATGCCGACGGAACGTTGAAGCAAGTCATCAACCCGACACTGACAGGTGCCGGACTGCACATCCACTCCTTATTATATAATAACCCTCATACGCTGTTCATCGGTTGTGACGACGGACTGCTGCGCTACGACATTGCTACCAATCGTTGGAGCCGTTATCCCGAGAGTGCACAAAGCCATGATGTCTCCAACGACGACCGCTTTGTCTATGCCGTCATCCGTGACCGTGAGGGTGGACTGTGGTATGGCACATTCTATGGTGGCGTGAAATATGTCTCGCCCGTCAGTCATCGTTTCGTCAGCTTCTCGGCTGCTGAGGGACAGCGTGGCAATGTGGTGGGACATTTCTGCGAAGACGGCATGGGGCACGTGTGGATAGGCAGTGACGACGGCGGGCTTTCTTGTTATTCGCTCAGCCATCATGCCATGATGTCCTTTCCTGCTCAGCAGCGGCTGTCCACGCTTAACGTCCATGCACTGTGGGCGGAGGGCAATGCCTTGTGGATTGGAACCTATAGCGACGGCATCCTGCGTATGGACATCACCAGCGGCAGTGTCACGACGGTAGGCAATGAGGGTGAGTACGCAGTGAGGAGTTGCTATGCGCTGATGCGCGACTCACGACACCGGTTGTGGGCTGGAACGATGGAGGACGTACGGGTCTATGACGAGAAAGTCCGTCAGTTCCGTTCCGTATGCCATACGGGTGTGCTGGTACTGGACATCGACGAGGACCGTAATGGCAATCTTTGGTTCTCCACGCAGGGCGCAGGACTCTACCGGCTGGACGCCCGCACGGGTCGCTTCCACCACTATATGCCTTCACGGGCAGAGGGTTCGTTGCCTTCGTCGCAGGTGAACAGCATTGACAGCGATGAGCGGGGACAGCTGTGGATCGCCACAAGCAATGGCCTTTGCTGCTACGACGCACGCAGCGACCGCTTTCGTCGGGTGAACATTGCCGCGCCTTCTCAGGAGGTGAACAGTGTGGTCTGCGATGGCTATACGCTTTGGCTCGGTACCACGATGGGACTGGTGCGCTATATTCCCGGTGAACCCACACGTATCTTCAACCGCTACGACGGTCTAGCCAGCAATCATTTTCAATCCAATGCAGCCTTGAAAGCTTCCGACGGCAGTCTGTTCTTCGGTACGGTGAAAGGCTTCAGTACGTTCTTGCCCTACACGATACTGCTCAACCGCATGGTGCCACAGGTGTTCATCACAGCATTGGCGGTGCTCAACCAGCCACAGCGTGTCGGCTCGAAACTGCTGCCAGAGGCGTTGGGCGACATCCGACAGTTGGATTTAGGCTATAAAGACAACATGTTCACGCTGACCTTCTCGGCACTGAGCTATTGCGCTCCGGAGAAGAATCGCTTTGCCTATCGGCTCGACGGCTTCGACAAGGACTGGATTGATGCGGGTAACCGCCATACGGCCACCTATACCAATCTGCCTGCAGGAACTTATACGTTCCGCGTCAAAGCTACCAACAACGACGGCATCTGGAGCCGTGAGGAGGCGCGGCTGGTCATCGTGGTGCATCCGCCTTTTTGGTGGTCACTGCCTGCCAAACTGTTTTATCTGGCTGTGTTGCTACTCCTTATTTATTATTATACCCAGCTTCGTTTGCGTCGTGCCGAGCGTCGTCATCAGCGCGAGATGCAGCGGCTCAGCGAACAGAAAGCCGCTGAGGTGCGTGAGGCGCGCTTGCGCTTCTTCACGATGATTGCCCACGAGATACGCACACCGGTGACGCTGATCATCGGTCCCTTGGAGAAGCTGATGCAGAAAAAAGAGGCGCGGGCTTCCGACGACCTGAACATCATCGACCGCAATGCCCATCGACTCTTGGAACTCGTCAATCAGTTGCTCGACTTCAACAAGGTGGAGCATGGCTTTGAACTCCACTTCGAGCGCCAGTCCATTGCGGCTATCATGCATGCCGTGGCGGAACGCTTTCTTCCCTCGATGGAGCAGCGGGGTATCACTCTCGACGTCGCTTATCCGCCACAGGACTTCCTCGCCGTCGTAGACGCGGAGGGACTGACCAAGATCATCAGTAACCTGATGACCAACGCCACGAAATATACCCACGACCATGTAGACCTTTGCTGCCATGTTGATGCGACTGCGGGACGCTACACGATCAGTGTAGCAGACAACGGAGCGGGCATCAGCGCTGAGGACCGTGAGAAGATCTTCCGTCCTTTCTTCCAGGCCAAGGACAACAAGCCGGGCACGGGTATCGGCCTTTCCATCGTGCAGAACCTCGTGGAGGCACACGATGGGGAGATCAGCGTGGAGTCGGAACCCGGACGGGGCACCCGCATGATTGTGAAGCTGCCCGTCACGCCTGTGCCGAGTCTGTCCAGTCTCACAGAGGAGACGACAAAAGCAGTGAAAACTGAAGGCGAGGATGAAGAGACAAAAGAGGGATCAGCTGCTGATGAGAAGATGATGGCTGAGGCTAAGGATCAGAAAGAGCAGAGCGCACAGCAGGAGACGGTGCTCATCGTGGAGGACGATCCTGACATGAGTCACTATATCGCGAAGAACTTCCAACCTCATTATCAGGTGTTGACGGCCGGCAACGGATGTGAGGCTCTCGACGTCTTGTCAAAGCATGCTGTGACGCTGATCGTCAGTGACTGGATGATGCCGGAGATGGACGGAGCGTCGCTGTGCCGCAGCGTAAGGAATGACGCCCGTACGAGTCACATTCCCTTCATCATGCTCACGGCCAAGACCGATGATGCCAGCAAGACGGAGAGCATGGACTGCGGCGCCGACGCTTTCATCGAGAAGCCGTTTTCCATGCAGTATCTTGAAGCGTGCATCCGCAACATGATCGCCATGCGCCGCCGGCTGATGCAGCGCTTTGCAGCCACGCCCAATGAGCCGGTACCAGAGTTGGCCAAGGCACCGATGGACAACGCGTTGTTGCGACAAATGAATGAGATCATAGAGGAGAACATAGACAATCCCGACTTCAACGTGCAGATGTTGGCCGAGCGGCTCAACATCAGTCGTTCGGGACTCTTTGCCAAGGTAAAGGCGATCACTGACACCACGCCCAACGAGATGATCCAGATCGTTCGTCTGCGCAAGGCTGCCCGTCTGCTCAAGACCAAGCAGTACCGCGTGTCTGAGGTTGCCTATCAGGTGGGCTTTAACAATCCGTCGTATTTCTCGAAGTGCTTTCAAAAGCAGTTTGGAGTGAAGCCGGGAGAGTATTAGAGAGCCTTGCAACCTCACCGGCCTCACCCCCCAACCCCTCTCCAAAGGGAGAGGGGAGTGATATGCTGCAAGGGACGAAAGAGGACATTCTGCCTTTCCGTTGACAAAACGATGGCTTGGGTATTACCATTCTCTCCCTTTAGGGAGAGTTAGAGTGGGTCCATTCCACGTTACTTCACGCTCCACTCAAAGAGTCCGCAGGAGTATTTCGCGGGCTGCTTGACGTTGAGGCGGAGCACCTTAGTCTTTACGGGCGCGAAATGGACGGTGCAGGGCTGTCCTTTCTTTACGGGATAGCTGTCGGCATCGGCCACCGGCTGCCATTGTCCTTGTGCATCCTGATATTCTATGTTCCAAGACTCCGGAACCTTGCATCCGCCCCAAGGCTGGTCGTCGTACCAGTAGACGGTGGCAGACTGTACTTGCTGTGGCTCTTGAAAGGTGTAGATGATCCACTCCGTAGTTCCTTGTTTCGGCCACCAATGGAAATAGGTCACCGAGCGGTCGTTCTCGTCGGCAGGTACCAGTCCGTCGGCAATACTCTTCATTGATGCTGAGGGTGTCGACGAGGCAATAGTAGCTTGCGAAGCCAGCGTGGCCGGTGTGGCCGGACGGGTGGCACGCACATCCTGCGGCATCCATACCTTCATGTTACCACTGCCACGATGGCACCAGGCGAAATACGGGATCAGCGTCAGCCGCTCGTTTGTTGTGGTCAGCCGTCCCTGCTTGTCGTAGGCCAGCAGCTGGGCGTCGGTGGAGAGTGTGGTGATGTCCTGTGTATTGAAGAGTGTGAGCTGCTTTTGGCGGTCAGCGGGGATGAAGGCAGCCATCGGCTTCTCTCCGGCAGCGAATGTCGGACTTTGGTTGACGAGCATGCCCATGATGTCGAAGTTGTTGTCCGGCCACTCTGCGCAGTAGACCAGCGGTCCACGCTCCACGGCGATCTGCCCGCGGTCGGCTACCACCTTATTATTCGCGCGTACGGTGCGCACGTCCATGTCGAAATGGATGCGTACGACGTCACCCTTCTTCCATGTGCGGTTGATAGTATAGTATCCGTCAGACTCCAGATCGGCTTCCACCTTCTTGCCGTTGACAAGCACGGAGTAAGAGGGTCGCTTGCCGTCGGAATACTCATAGAGGTCTGATGGCACGGGCCGGCTCTTGGCCCATCCCGGTATACGTATCTTCATGTTGAAGCGTCCGGCCTGGTTACCTTCGATCTTCAGTGCGATGTCGCCATTCCAAGGGTACTGTGTCTCTTGGTTCAGCTTTACCTCTTTGCCTCCGACTTTCATCGTGGCGCTGTTGGCCAGGAAGAGGTTGACATAGAGGTTGCGGTCTTTCACGGCGTAGACATATCCGGGCAGTGAGGGAATGAAACGGCAGATGTTGCTTGGACAGCAGGCGCAGCCAAACCACGGCTGGCGCTGATGCTGTCCCATGGACTCCAAGGGATTGGGATAGAAGAACTTTCCGCCGTCGAGGCTCACGCCGCTGATGAGACCATTGTAGAGTGTGCGCTCCAGCACATCGTAGTATTTCGACTCACCGTGGAGCAGGAAAAGACGATAGTTGACATACACGTTGCCAATGGCGGCGCAGGTCTCGGCATAGGCACTCATGTTGGGCAACTCATAGTTGGCGCCGAAGGCCTCACCGTTGTTCGTGGCTCCGATGCCGCCGGTGATATAGAGTTTCTTGCTGACGATGTTGTCCCAGATGCGGTCGATGGCGTGGATGTAAGCCGTGTCGCCGGTGAGTGCGGCAACGTCGGCCATGCCCGCATACATATAGGCGGCGCGCACGGCGTGACCGACAGCCTCGTCCTGGTCAATCACCGGTTTGTGGCTTTGAGAGTATTCCGACCGCACTTGTGTCTTACCGCGATAGTCGAGGAAGAACTTTGCCTCGTCGAGATACTTGCGTTGTCCGGTGACGAGATAGAGCTTGCAGAGTGCCATCTCGGCAATCTGATGTCCCGGTACCACGCAGGCCTGCCCTGGTTTCGGCCCCACCTCACGGCAGACGCAGTCGGCGTAGCGGATGGCGATGTCGAGGAAGTGGCGGCTGCCTGTGGCCTGATAGTGTGCGATGGCAGCTTCTGTCATGTGTCCGAGGTTATAGAGCTCGTGGCTGAGATCCTCTTCTTTCGACCATCGCTTGTCGCCGGCCCACTCATGCGGGTGCTGCGGGTTTTGTGTTCTTGCCGTATAGAGATAGCCGTCGGGCTCCTGTGCACTGCCGATGATGGTGATCACGCTGTCGATATAGTGTCTCAGCTTAGCGTCGGGATAGGTCTGAAGGATATAGCTCGCTCCCTCAATGGTCTTATAGGGATCGGTGTCGTCGAAACTATAACCACTGATGGGAAACACCTTTGACGGGTCTTTGAGATGCTCGGCCGCATGCTCAAAGTTCTTGTAGCGCCCCGTCTCCTCGCATTTGCTGAAGGCGAGCGGTATGGTAACCTTGCGGCTGGCTTCAAGCCGTTGTCCCCAAAAGCTGTTGGGAGCCACCTTCACGGAGGTGAACGTCACGGGAGTGATCGGATAGCCACCGAGTCGCTTCTGTGCCTGTGTGGGCAGCAGCATGACCACGGAGGCGGCAAACATGATGATTGGTTTCATATCGTATAGTGTGTGTTAGGATTTGTTTCTTGCCGCAAAGTTAAGGTTTTCTTTTCAATACATACGCAACGATCGTCCAAGATTCATGCAAGAATCGTACAAAAGGGGTAAGATATCCCTGGAAGGGACACACCATGAATAACAACCCGGTCATAAGTTATATATTCTCCATATTCGGTTATCCTTTATTCCGCGTAGCGGAGCGTTAACCAAAATTCTAACGCTCATATGACAGAGCTATGTCGAGGGTATTGCAATTCCCTCCCTTTGGGGAGGGTTAGGGAAGGGCTTGCGTTTTGTTGGATAAACTGACAAAAAACGGGCTCTGAGAATGCGATCCTTGCGAGCAAGAGGCCTCTCGGTCGATTTTTTGCGAATTTTGGACGTTTTTGTAATGTGCTGATTTATAAGGATGTATGAAAAATGACGATTTTGCGGTCTTATCAAAAAGGTACTTTGACGAAAAATTCTCTAGAGAATTTTTCGTCAAAGTACCTTTTTCATCATGTCATCTCGGCTTTTTGATAGTGAGAAAAAGGCTTTTTGATGGCATGAGTCCACTGTCTTGAGTGAAAGACCATGCTTTTTGCCTCTTTCGACCATGGCTTTGGCGTTCAAAGCTCTTTCTTTCCTCTCTGGAATGAAAGGAAATCCTGACAGACTTTTGTCAAGGAAAATATGAATATGATTCCTTATTCTGTTACGCTCTCAGCGTCCGTGTGGCATTGAGCACGCAGAGGACCATCACACCGACATCACCGAAGACGGCAAGGCCCATGCCTGCCAGACCGAGGGCGGCGAGGACGAGGATGGCGACCTTCACGCCGATGGCAAAGCCAGCGTTCTGCCGGGCGATGCCGATGGTGTGACGCGCCATGCGGATAGCAGTGGCGATCTTCGACGGTTTGTCGTCCATGAGCACCACATCGGCGGCCTCGATGGCAGCGTCACTGCCCAAGGCTCCCATGGCGATGCCTACGTCGGCACGCGCCAAGACCGGTGCGTCGTTGATGCCGTCACCGACAAAGGCAAGACTTGTTCCCACCGGCTTCTCATGCAGCAGACGCTCTACATGTTCCACCTTGTCGGCAGGCAGCAGTCCGGCATGATACTCGTCGAGACCGAGCGCGTCGGCAACGAACATTCCCACCTGCTCGTGATCACCGGTGAGCATCACCGTGCGCTCGACGCCGAGACGCTTCAGACTGGCAATGGCCTCACGGGCGTCGGGCTTCACCTGGTCGGAGATGACGACATGTCCCGCATAGCTTCCGTCGACGGCGACATGCACCACGGTGCCCACATGTCCCTGGCATTTCACGCAGCTGTGCACCTCGGCACCCACCTTGCGCATCATCTTCTCATTGCCCACGCAGACGCGGTGGCCGTTGATCATGGCCTGCACACCATAGCCTGCCACCTCCTCGATGTCCTCGACGCGGCAGTGGTCGTGCTCGTCGGGGTAGGCCTGGCGCAGCGCCGCGGCGATGGGATGGGTGGAGAAACGCTCCACGTGGGCGGCGAGATGGAGCAGTGCGTTGGCATCCATCCGGTCGGGGTGCACGGCATCAACGGCGAAGACACCCTTGGTCAGCGTGCCGGTCTTATCGAAGACTACCGTAGAGCAGCGCGCAAGGACATCCATGTAGTTGCCACCCTTGATGAGGATGCCGCGACGCGACGCTCCGCCGATGCCACCGAAGAACGTCAGAGGTACTGAGATGACCAGGGCGCACGGACAGCTGACCACCAAGAACGTCAGCGCACGATAGAGCCACGTGCCGAAGGCGTCGGCATAGCTCGGGGCGAAGAAGGGCGGGATGAAGGCCAGGGCAAGTGCCATGAACACTACGATGGGCGTGTAGACATGAGCAAAACGGGTGATGAAATTTTCGCTTCGTGACTTGTTGGCACTGGCGTTCTCCACGAGGTCTACGATCTTCGAAGCTGTGGACTCGCCGAAACTCTTCGTGGTCTTGATGCGCAGCACGCCGGAGATGTTGACACAGCCGGAGATGACTTCTCCGCCAACGTCCACGCCGCGTGGTATGCTCTCACCGGTGAGTGCTACGGTGTCGAGGCTGGAGCAGCCCTCAATGACGGTGCCGTCGAGAGGGATCTTCTCGCCGGGCTTCACCACGATGGTCTCGCCGACCTTCACGTCAGCGGGGGCTACGACGGTGACCTGGCCTCCGCGCTCTACGTTGGCGGTGTCGGGACGGATGTCCATGAGCTTGGTGATCGACTCGCGGCTGCGATCTTCGGCATAGTCCTCAAAGAGTTCACCTACCTGGAAAAACAGCATCACGAAGACAGCCTCGGGGAACTGTGGTTCGGCGCCGGGGAGGAAGCCGATGAGCAGGGCGCCGATGGTGGCTACCGCCATAAGGAAGTCCTCGTCAAAGGGGTCGCCCTCACGGATGCCTTCCCATGCTTCGCCCAGCACGTCGTAACCTACGATGAGGTAGGGAACGAGGAATACTAACAGTTGTCCCCATACGGGCATCGCTATATTACGGGTCACGAGCCATGCAGCCAACAGGAGCACGGCAGACAGAATGATTCTCAGCAGTTTCTTGTTCATCGCTTTCTTCGTTTTATATTTCTGTGTGCAAAGGTAAGAAGTTTGGCGTGCAACCGGGTTGCAAACTTGCCTCACCCCCGTACCGAGCCTCACCCCCGTGCCCCTCTCGAAAAAGCCTCACCCCGTGCCCCTCTCCAAAGGAGAGGGGGAGTGATATGCTGCAAGGGACGAAAGAAGGACGTGAACTGTCAAAACCAATAAGTATTGCTGCTGATATTGATTTTCTTTCCATCTTTTTGCTTTATTGAATGACAAGGTAAGGGATAAAACCGTATATTTGCAAGCAGGAAGCGGCACGGAGAGACGGTGCTGCAGTTAACCAGTAAACGGAAGTACGATGAAGAGCAAAGACTATATCTATAATCATAACGACAGGCTGGTGATGATCTTTCTGCTGTCACTGGCCTTGGTAGGTATGCTTCTGATGATCTTTGTGGGCGGTGACGGCTCGGAAATGACGCCGGACGAAGACGCTACAGCCGTGGCGACAAAAGACAGGAAAGCTAATCTGACCTATGCCCAGCCCGTGACCCATCATGCTCTCTTTGCCTTTGACCCGAACACAGCCGACAGCACCGAGCTGCTGAGACTGGGACTGCAACCCTGGCAGGTGCGCAGCATCTATAAATATCGGGCGGCAGGCGGCGTCTACAGCAGGAAGGAAGACTTCGCACGGCTCTACGGACTGACAAAGAAACAATACGAGGAACTGGCACCCTACATCCGTATCAGCAGCGACTATCAGCCGGCGGCAGACTATTATGGATACGAAAGACGAGGATACGGCGGTGGGACGACACGGACGATACGCGCTGAAAATGACACCACCCGGCATTATGACTATCCTCATAAACTCAGTGCAGCAGAACATGTGAACCTGAACCTCGCCGATACCAATATGCTGAAACGCGTGCCGGGTATCGGTTCGTACTGGGCACGTCGCATCATCAGCTATCGAGATCGCTTAGGCGGCTT
Organism: Prevotella sp.; assembly: GCA_052355365.1. Lineage (GTDB taxonomy): Bacteria > Bacteroidota > Bacteroidia > Bacteroidales > Bacteroidaceae > Prevotella. The sequence goes on from DAWDCC010000006.1 coordinate 63,438, forward strand.
CGTGTCGCAAAGCCAGCTGAAGGAGATCGACGACGAATTCCCGCAGGCAGCCATTCCCTATTTGAAGATAGCGTTGGGCGATGTGCATAAATTGAACGTGAACACGCTGACATTGGGCGAACTGAAGCGGCATCCCTATATCAACTATTATCAGGCTAAGGCTATCGTGGACTATCGTCGGTTGCGCGGACCAATTCACAGTCTGAATGATCTGAGACTCAGTAAGGACTTCCCGCCGGAAGAGATCAAGCGACTGGAGCCCTATGTGACGTTTTGAGTGAACAAAAAAGCAGTGTACCCATAGTTGGGCACACTGCTTGGCTTATGCTTATGCTTTTGCTGCGATGCATTCGATCTCGACACGCGCGTTCTTCGGCAATGTCTTGATGGCGACAGCTGAGCGGGCAGGGTAGGGAGTCTGGAAGAACTCAGCATAGACGCTGTTCATGTCGGCGAAGTCTGCCATGTCGGCCAGGAAGACTGTCGTCTTCACCACGTCGGCCATGGTCAGTCCGGCTTCCTTCAGGATGTGCTGGATGTTGGTAAGACTTTGACGGGTGAGCTCTTTGATGCCACCCTGTGCGAACTCACCTGTAGCAGGGTTCACGGGAAGTTGTCCACTGACGAAAACGAAGTTACCGGCTTGGATGGCCTGGCTGTAAGGGCCGATGGCTGCCGGCGCGTTGTTGGTTGCAATCTGTTTCATGATATGTTGATATTAGAGTTGAACGATACACCTATTATATACATAGGATTTCTTTTTGCTGTTTTGTATGTAGCAATTTACCTTTGTCCTACCGATGCTGCTGCTTGACGATGGCCAGCGAGAAGACGCTGATGCGCACGTCGCCCGCCAAAGATAGCTGAGCGGCCAGTGCCGTGGTGGTGGCTCCCGTGGTGACTACGTCGTCGACGATGAGCACGTGGCGGTGACGGATCGCTTCGGCATCGACGAGCAGGAAGGCGTCTTTTACGTTTTCAAAACGTTGCGCAGTGCTCAGGCTGGTCTGACTCTTGGCAAACGTCGTACGGCGCGCTACGTGAGTGAGAACCGGTAAGCCGGTGACCTCGCTGATGCCTTGCGCGATGAGCTCGCTTTGGTTGTAGCCCCGTTGTCGCAGTCTCGAATGTGCCAGCGGCACGGGGATGATCGCGTCGATGCCGTCGAGAAAGCCCGTCCGCAACATCTGCTGTCCAGCTTCCTCGCCCAGCCAGAGTCCCATCTCGGGGCGGTTGTGGTATTTCAGGTCAAAGAGGAAGTTGCGACGGTCGTCATACATATAGTAGAATAAGGAGGCACCGCGCTCGAAATTCCGTATCTTGCCATAGAGTCTGTCGACCATCAGATTGTCGTAAGGACGCTCCAGAAATCCCGTGTAGGGTAGCTCGAGCAGGCAGGACGAGCAGAGCTGAGGCTCGTTGAGAGACAGCCGTCGCCCACAGATCGGGCAGAAGCGTGGTAAGACGAAGTCGAGCAGACGGTCAATCCAACTCGCCATCGCCGTCGAGATCTTCTTCGCTCACACTGTCGATGCACTGCCGGATGAGGTCGAGCGAATAGCCTCGTCCCATGCCAAACTTGATGAGCTTCATGCTACGCTCGTAGTCGCTGTCGGCCTTGATGGTCGGCCACTTGGCGCGGAGCAACGGACGCAACTGCTCGAGATAAGCGCTGTCGGGCACAAGGTCGAGCACGGGCGTGTAGACATCAGCCGGCACACCTTTGGCGTAGAGCTCCTGTTCGATCTTGCGGCGTCCCCATTGGTTGAAGCGTATCTTGTCTTCGACGAAGGCCTCGGTATAGCGGCTGTCGTCGACGTAGTGGTTGGTCACGAGATAGTCGATGACCGTCTGCCGGTCTTCAGCACTGATGCCCCACTGCCGCAGTTTCTTGTCCATCTCGCCCGTGCAGTGCTCGGCTTTGGCACAGAGGGCGGCGAGCTTTGCCGTGGCTCGCGCGGTTTCCTCGTTGATCATGGTCGGTTTCCTTTTATAGATTTTATAGACTTTATAGCAGCTATCCTCGCTTTCTTGCAGTTGCGAATCGCTGTTTGCCGTAGTCGTCGACGAGGATCGTCACTGCTTCATAGCCTAAAGAGACCAGCAGGCTGCTGAGCGCCTCGGCATAGAGCGGATTGATCTCAAAGCAGAGACGGCCATCCGGTCGCAGTCGTCGCAGCCCCAGCTCAGCGATAGCACGGTAGAAGCGCAGTGGATCGTCGTCGGGCACGAAGAGTGCTGTCGACGGCTCGTAGTCGAGTACGTTGCGCGCCATCGTCGTGCGCTCCTTGTCGGCGATGTAAGGCGGGTTGGAGACGATGCAGTCGTAAAGGCTGCCTTCTTCACTTCTTTCTCCTTTTCTCGCTTCCGAAAACACGTTTTCTTTTGCCTCCGCAAGTACATCTTTTTTCGCCTCCGCAAGTACATCTTTTTGTCGGAAAAGTACCTGCGCACCCAGCCGCACGGCATTGTCGCGCGCCTGTCGCAGGGCCTCGTCACTGATATCCCAGGCTTCCACCAGAACTTGCGTGGCTTCCAAAGCAACGGTGATGGCGATGCAGCCCGATCCGGTGCCTATGTCGAGGACATGTGCGCCGGTGGGCAGACCGTCCAAGACCAGGCGGCACAGGCCCTCGGTCTCGGGACGTGGGATGAGCACGCCGGGAGACACACGGAACGATCGACCAAAGAAATCGGCCTCACCAAGCACATACTGTACGGGCTCACCGGCCTCCAGCCGCTGCCATATTTCATGCAGCTTTGTTTCGTCGTCTGCCGATAATTCACTAACTTTGCCACAGACAAGGTCAGTGAGGCAGAGGCCAAAGGTCGTCTCCAACACCAGTCGGGTGATGGCCTGCGCCTCCTCTACGGCGTAGAGGGGCGTGAGCTGATGCCATAGTTGCTGATAAGTCATAGTGCAAAGATAATAAAAGAATAGCATTTCGGACTATGAACACAGAAGAAATCAACAGGGAAACAGATGAAAAATACATGCGGCGTTGCCTGGAGCTCGCCATCAACGGACGGCAGAACGCCAAGCCGAACCCTATGGTCGGCGCGGTGATCGTCAGCAGCGACGGCCGCATCATCGGTGAAGGCTACCACGTGCGCTGTGGTGAGGGACATGCAGAGGTCAACGCTTTTGCTTCCGTGAAACCGGAGGACGAGGCGCTGCTTGGCGGAGCCACTGTCTACGTATCGTTGGAGCCTTGCAGTCACTGGGGCAAGACGCCACCGTGTGCCGACCTGATCATCAGCAAGCATGTACGCCGTGTGGTCTGTGGATGCATCGATCCCTTTGCCAAGGTGCAGGGGCGTGGTGTGAAGAAACTGCGCGACGCGGGCATTGAGGTCACTGTCGGCGTGTTGGAAAAAGAGTGTCTGGCGTTGAACAAGCGGTTCATCACGTTCAATACGCACCATCGTCCTTACATTCTGTTGAAATGGGCACAGTCTGCCGATGGTTTCATCAGCGGTGAGGACGGACGACAAGTCGCTCTTTCGTCGCCGTTCACTCAGATGCTTGTACATAAGCTGCGGGCGGAGAACGATGCCATCCTCGTCGGTCGGCATACATTCGATGGCGATCATCCTCAGCTCAACGTTCGTCTGTGGGCCGGTCGCGATCCCGAGCGTCTTGTGCTGACGCATCATTGTGAGGGCGTCCCCGGGGGCTTCCGTGCTTTCGACAACATCGACAGTGTCCTCGAATATCTCTGTTCCGAGGGCAAGCAAAGTCTGATTGTCGAAGGGGGAGCTCAGACTTTGCAGGCTTTCCTCGACCGTGGGTTGTGGGACGAGATACGCATGGAGACGGCTCCCGCCACGCTCGCTGCCGGTGTGCGTGCGCCACAGTTGCCCGAAGGAATAGAGCTGGAGAGCCAGCAAGACTACGACGGGCAGATCATCCGAGTCTATAGGATGGCATAAAGAATATCACGAATATGTTGATGCTTTCTCCCTCCCTTTTAGGAAGGGGAGGGTCTTCCTTACCACTTCAGCGCTCCGTATTTCTCCTTCACCCAGAGTTGTACGGCATTGATAAGGTTTTGCCACACCACATAAGCGCAGGGCGCGATGGCAGCGTAAGGGTTGAGAAAGGTCAGCGTGAGCCAAATGCCTACCACCGTATTCTTCTGTCCTAAGGCTTGTCCGGCGCTGATGCTGTCGCCGTAGTGCGCGCCGACGAGCTTTCCCAAACCGAATTGGAAGACAGAGATGAACAATGGGATGACGCACAGAGCTACCAGCGTGATGCCAGACACGGGGGCGTGGAGAATGCTCTGCATGGCCAGTCCCATGATGATGGAGAGGTTGAAACTCCACAGATAGAAGCCGAGATTGCGGCGGTCACGAATCCATTTGGCCACGTGCGGCAGGTAACGGCGCGTGAGCAGGGCCAGGCACAGCGGTACGACGAGCACAATGAACACACGCTTGAGTACCATCAGAAAGGCAAAGAGAAAACTAATGTCAGCACTCTTCTCCACCATAGGGAAGAAGAGCGGGATGATGACTGAGGTGACGCAGTTGGCGATAAGTATATACACGGTCATCGACTCTATGCTTCCACCAAGCTTCTCGGTGATCACCGGTGCGGCAGCGGCCGTGGGACAGATGAAGCAGATGAACATGCCTTCAAAGATCAACTTCCATCCTGCCGAGGGCGCGATGGCTACCAGAGCGACGCAGATGGCGGACAGCGCGACACGGATACCCTGCAAGATGAAATGCCACGTGCGGGGACGCAACTCCTTTACTTGTATCTTGCAGAAGGTGACGTAGAGAATGAGGAAAATGACGTAGGGCAACAGCGCCACTAACTTGGGTCCCATGAAGTCGCCAATAGGTTCCAACACGGGTATCTCGGAGAAGAGCAGATAAACCAAGGAGCCCACGCACAGTGCGACCACCAGCGTCCACTGCTTCAAGAATGTCAAGAGTTTGTTCATACTAACGATTCCTTTCTTTCCTTATTTATAGTTGGTGCAAATCCATGTTGTTGATTTCATCCGAACCATGTCTTACTATATGATTTATTCTTCTTTCAGCCCTTGCACATAGTCGAAGAGCTTCTTATAGAACGGGTGTTTCGTCATCGTGGCGGTATTGCCGAGGATGATGAGCTTCATGCGGGCACGGGTGATGGCCACGTTCATGCGGCGCAGGTCGCGGAGGAATCCGATCTGTCCGTCGTCGTTGGCACGCACCATGGAGATGAGGATGATGTCGCGTTCCTGGCCTTGGAAACCGTCGACGGTGTTGACGGTGACGAGATGACGGAGGGGTTTGAAGAAAGCGTCGCGCTTGATGAGTCCGCGCAGATACTGCACTTGTGCACGGTAGGGCGAGATGACACCTACGTCGATCTGCTCGTCAAGGACACGCTGCTTGCCGATCTTGGTATAGTAGTCGCGCAGCGTGTTGAGCGTGAGCAACGCCTCGCCTTTGTTGACGCGGCCAAAGCTCTCACCGACAAACTGCTCACGGAAGTTGGGCTCGTCGGGGCCTACTTCCATGTCCGACGTGTCGATCCACTCCATCGGTATGTCGTAGTCGAGGATGCCACGGTGGGCTGTCTGTGGCGCACTCTCCACCTTACCACCATAGAACCAGTCGGAGCTGAAGCGCATGATGGCGTCGTTCATGCGGTATTGCACTTGCAGGAGTGAGACACATTCGGGCTTGTTCTCGACGATACGCTCCATGAGTGTCTTGCCAAGTCCGGCTTTCATGGCAGCAATGCTCTTCACTGTGGGCGGCAACTGACAATGGTCACCGGCAAGGATCACGCGTCCGGCACGCCGCATGGGTATCCAGCAGGCAGCCTCCAAAGCCTGTGCTGCCTCGTCGATGAACAGCGTGGAGAACTTCATGCCCTCGAGCAGACGACTGGCCGAGCCTACGAGTGTGGACGCAATGACGCGCGCCTCACCGAAGAGTTCGGCGTTGATGCGGATCTCCAGTTCGGTAGCACGACTCTTCAGCCGCTCCAGTTTCTGATGATATTTCTCGTCGCGGCCATGTTTACTCTTGCGCAATTCACGCATTGCCTTGCGGATGCCCCACAGCTGGGGATAGTCGGGATGGTCGGCAAAGCGGCGTTCGTAGGTGAAGCCGAGCATTTTGTCGTTGACGCGTGACGGGTTGCCGATACGCAGCACGTTGATGCCCCGGTCTACGAGTTTCTCGCAGATCCAGTCTACAGCCATGTTGCTCTGTGCGCAGACGAGCACCTGGCTCTCGCGCATAAGCGTCTCGTTGATGGCTTCAACGAGTGTTGTGGTCTTGCCAGTACCCGGAGGTCCGTGTACCACCATGACATCCTTAGCGCAGAGCACCTCGTTGACAGCGTGCTCCTGCGTGGCATTGAGCCAGGGAAAACGCATGGGACCGAAGTGAAAGTGTTGGGCCGGCACATGACTGTAGAAGAGATCTCGCAGATAGGCGAGGCGTCCGCTCTTGGCGCGCATCACACGGTCGAGGGCGTCAAACATCGTGCGGTAGCTGGTCTCGTCGAAAGAGAGCTGTACGCCAATGGGTGCTTCGCAGCTCTGCACGTCGAGCGCATGACCTTCAGGGATGGTCACTACCATGCGGTCTCCGTCGACATACGACACTGTGCCCGTGAAGCCGAAGAGCTTGGTCTTCATCTTGGCGGTAGCCTCAGCCTTGTCGTTGCCCTTGCTCTCCTCCATGCGGAAGAATACCACGGGCTTGCCGTATTCGAAGTTGTGCTCAATGCCTTCGTCAGCAGTGCGGTAGACCTCCAACGCAAATTGGTTGAGCGAGTTGTAATAGCTCTTACCTACTCGTATGGGATACCAGGCATCGCCACGCTTGACGCGGCGTGCCATGCCCATGGTGTCGGCTTGCTTGCGGAAAGCCTCACGTTCGGTCTGGTACTCCAACTGCAACAGCAGCCGTTGCTGTTGCAGGGCTTGTATGGATGATGGTTGTGACATTGTATTGCAAAGATAGCGCAAACAAGTGGAATGGCAAAGAAAACGACAATAAAAAAATGGTGAGACGCGGTGAACATCACCGGCATCTCACCAGCACTTCATGCAAAGATCTTATTGAGCGAACATATATATATGGACTCAACTATCCAATAGTCTCGTTGCTTCTGTCACAGGCAAGAGGTGACAGGCGTGGAGGCTTTCTTCTTCGAGTCGCTTGGTCTTTGATGAATTTATGGTTGTACTCTTATCGGCTTGTAGCTTTGAATAAGATAGGATGCACTTGGGAATACGAAAATAAAGCCCAAGCTTTATTTTCGTATTCCACTCGTTTTCACTATCTTTGCAGTATTGAAAAGTGAAAACTATGAGAAAGATACAGATTATCAACGGCCCCAACCTCAACCTGCTTGGTGTGCGCGAGCCGGGTATCTACGGCAAGAACTCGTTTGAGAGTTATCTGCCTACACTGAAAGCACTGTTCCCCGACGTGCAGATTGATTATTTCCAAAGCAATATAGAAGGCGAGCTCATCGACAAGATGCAACAGGTAGGCTTCGACTACGCTGGCATTGTACTCAACGCCGGTGCTTATACCCACACGAGTATTGCACTGCTCGACTGCATCCGTTCGCTGCGCTGCCCCACGGTGGAGGTGCATATCTCCAACGTGCACCAGCGCGAAGAGTACCGTCATCACTCGATGATCTCGGCAGGCTGTCTCGGTGTCATCTGTGGCTTTGGTCTGCAAAGCTATGAGCTGGCTATCCGTGGCATCCTCGCACACCAAAGCGACAAGGCATGACGGACACGCAACAGCTCGACGACTATATCGTCAACCACAGCGATCCGGAAGACGAATACCTCTACCGGCTCTATCGCGCCACGAACATTCATACCATCCACGGGCGCATGCAAAGCGGACATCTGCAAGGGCGACTACTGAAAATGCTCGTGCTGATGCAGCGACCGAAGTATGTGCTTGAGGTCGGCACGTTCTCAGGCTACTCAGCTATCTGTATGGCTGAGGGACTGCGCGAGGCGGGCGTGGACGGCAGTAAGCTCTTTACATTTGAGATCAACGACGAGATGGAGGACTTCACCCGCCCTTGGATTGAAGGCAGCGCAGTGTCGCCGTGGATAGACTTCCGCATCGGCGACGCTTGTGTGGAAGCGCCTCGTTTAGGCGTAACCTTCGACATGGCGTTTGTCGACGGCGACAAACGGCGCTATGTGGAAACCTATGAGGCGATCCTGCCACTGATGAATCCCGGTGGTATCATCCTTGCCGACAACACGCTGTGGGACGGGCATGTCGTCGACCCGGCCTATGATCACGATCATCAGACGCTTGGTATCCGGGCATTCAACGATCACGTGCGCGTCGACAAAAGAGTGGAAAAGGTCATCGTGCCCGTGCGTGATGGACTGACCATTATCAGAGTGTTGAATGATCAATGTTGAATGATGAATGGTTGAGGGAAAAACGAATGTGGAATTAACAAAGCATTATCTACGTTATCTGAAGCTGGAGCGGGGCTATTCGCCCAATACCGTCGAGGCCTATAAGCATGACCTTGACTGGTTGCTGGGCTACTTAGAGCAAGAAGGGCTCGACCCGCTGAGCGTAAAGCTCGAGGATCTGGAACACTTCGCGGCGATGCTTTCCGATCATGACATCAGCGCAAAGTCGCAGGCGCGCATCCTCAGCGGTGTGCGCGCGTTCTACCGTTACTTAGTCTTGGACGGCTATCTCGACGTTGACCCGACAGAACTGCTGGAGTCTCCCCATCTGCCACAGCACTTGCCGGAATATCTGTCCACCGAGGAAGTGGATGCTTTGGAGAACAGCATCGACCTGACCAGCAATGAAGGGCACCGCAACCGCGCCATCATCGAGGTATTCTTCTCCTGTGGCTTACGTGTCTCGGAGCTCACCAACCTCAAACTCAGCGACCTCTTCCTGCCACAAGGCTTCATCCGTGTCAACGGAAAAGGTGGTAAGCAGCGATTGGTGCCCATATCAGAACGTGCCATCCATGAGCTGGAGCTGTGGTTTGACGACCGGCGACAGATGAACATCAAGCCCGGCGAGGAGGACTATGTCTTTCTCAACCGGCGCGGACATCATCTCACGCGTACGATGATTCTGATTATGGTGAAACGTCAGGCTGAGGCTGCGGGCATCAAGAAGACCATCTCACCGCACACGCTCCGCCACTCCTTCGCGACGGCATTGCTCAAGGGCGGAGCCGATCTTCGCATCATCCAGGAACTGCTCGGGCATGCTGACCTCGGCACAACGGAGATCTACACCCACATGGACGACGAGTCGCTGCGGCAGGAAATCCTCTTGCATCACCCCAGAAACATCAAGCACGGGGCAGAGAACGGTTGAATTCTTTCACTTTCAGACGGAATACACCGATGCGTTTCAATATTATTTCTTAACTTTGCAGCCAAAAGCAAAACGACAAAATCATGAAGATCAATCAACCCTCTTTCGAGATATGGGAGCAGCAACCCGGAGTGGACGGTGTCTACCGTCAGGTGGAGCGCTGCGGCAGAGTGTGCTACAAGAGTGAAAATCACCAGACTGCCGACTCGGCGCGCCCGTTTGTGGAGCGCATGATCGCCAGCAAGCATACGGCAATGCTCGAACATGCCACCATCTATCTGACGCTGGACGAGCACGACGACCGTACATCCTTCTACCGCCAAAACCGGTTCACACATGTCAACATGGTGGATGGAAAGGCCTGCATCACCACCAACCTGCGCGTGCTGGTGGAGAACGGACGTATGGACGACCTCAAGGAACTCTGTGAGCCAATGGTTCACCATGAGCGTCGCGTCACGGTTCATTTCACCACTCAGGTAGCGATCACGCGCGAGTTCAACCGTCATCGCGTCAACTCCATGGCAGAGCAGAGTACACGCTACTGCAATTACTCGAAAGAGAAATTCGGGGCTGAGATTACCATCAACCTGCCGCAATGGGTGAAAGAACTGCCCGACGGTGCGTGGACGTCGACGATCAAGGAAGGCACGGTAAGTCTCGACGATGACGCTTTCCTGGCTTTGACCAAGAAAGTTGTCGCGGGTGAGGCCGACGCTGCCGACAACTGGCTCTTTGCCAACTTAGCTGCCGAGCGTGCTTACCTCAATCTGACAGCCTTGGGGCGCAAGCCTCAGGAAGCCCGCGTGGTGTTGCCGTTGGACACCAACACGGAGTTGGTTCATACAGCTTTCCTTTCTGACTGGAAGCATTTCTTCGATTTGCGTGCCTTAGGCACTACGGGTGCTCCTCATCCTGATGCCAAGGCGGCGGCCCTGCCGCTTTACGAAGAGATGAAGAGACGCTTTTCGCTCTGATCCTCTTCCCTCAGCGTTTTTTCGTTTGATATCTTACACACTTAACAGACAAGCCGGCCTATAGGTCGGCTCAGTTTTTTCCCTTTCCTTTCTCTCGTCTTCGACACTTCATCCAAGAAACTATGATATTCCATCCGCTCGATACATCCATGCAGCCACCGGTCAGGTTGAACAATCCGTTCTATTACGAGCCGGATGCGCTTTGTCAGCTGGCGATCGCGCAATTGGCGGCTTATCTGCGTGGCGACAAAAAGCAGACCTTTGCAAAAGACGCGGTGGATGCCAGCTTTCAGGCGGAGATAGCCAAAGGCAAGATGTTTGGCGTGGTGGCCGTACGGCAAGACGGTGAACTGGGTTATATTGCCGGTTACAGTGGACAGATTGTCGGACGCAGCGACTGGCCCGACTTCGTACCGGCCGTCTATGACTATCTTCAGCCCAACGGCTATTTCAAAACGCACGAGGCAGAAATCTCGGACATCAATAAGCGCATCCGCGACATGGAGCGGGGACAGGATTTGTACGAGGCCCATCAGCAGTTGGAGACCGTGAAAGTCCGGCAGGAGCAGGCTATCCAAGACTTTAAAGCCTGTCACCACAGCGGGGCGAGGGTAGGGGAAAGCAACGAGGAATATATCCGCCGGCGGCAATTCGAGAATGCGGAGCTCCATCGTTTGCGGAAAGATTACCGGGCTCAGGCGGAGCAAGCGCTGAGCGCTGTCGACGAGTTGGAGCGTGCACTGCGTCGTCTTCGCCAACAGCGTCGCCAAAAGAGCGACAATTTGCAGTCGTGGCTCTTCCGTCAGTTTCGCTTGCGCAACGCACGCGGAGAGATAAAGGACATCGAGGAGATCTTCCACGATTACGGTCAGCAGCAAGGGCGAAAGATGGTGGCACCGGCAGGCAGTGGCGAATGCTGTGAGCCGAAGTTGCTGCAATATGCCTTTGAGCGGGGGATGCAGCCGCTGAGCATGGCGATGTTTTGGTGGGGAGAAAGTCCGAAAGAGGAGGTGAGGCACCATCTCCAGTGCTATCCAGCCTGCAACGGTAAGTGCAAGCCACTGCTGTGGTGGATGTTGCAGGGGATGGACGTGGAACCGAATCCTCTTGATGATGAGCGTCATCAAGAACTGCCCGTCGTCTATGAGGATGCCGCCATCTGTGTGGTTTGTAAGCCTGCGGGAATGCTCTCCGTGCCGGGGAAGAGTCCGCGGGAGAGTGTCTATAGTCTGATGAAAGCCCATTATCCGGAAGCCGAGGGACCGCTGATCGTCCATCGGCTCGACATGGCGACGAGTGGACTGATGGTGATCGCAAAGACATGGGAGGCTTATCACAACCTGCAAGACCAGTTTTTGCGTCATGAGGTGAAGAAGCGCTATGTGGCGCGGTTGAGCCATGAGATGAAGGCAGAAGACGGCGTTTTGTCGCTGCCGCTTCGGCCGGACCTCGATGACCGTCCCCGACAAATCGTTGATAAGCTCCATGGCAAGGCGGCGACAACCTATTTTCAGAAGATTGATGAAAGGCATGTGGCGCTCTGTCCTCAGACCGGTCGTACCCATCAGTTACGGGTACACTGTGCGCATCCCGATGGTTTGAACAATCCAATTGTGGGCGATGAACTCTATGGTCAGCCTGCTCGTCGGTTGTGTCTGCACGCCGGGCAGCTCACCTTCCGTCATCCTCGTAGTGGCAAAAACGTTACCTTTGAGTGGAAAATAGACTTTGACGAGGAATAAAATAGACTTTGACGAGGAATAAGGATGGGCAAAAGATAGACAGCTGGCAACCGCTATATAGTAGTAAAAATGCCGCTAAAGACATGGTCAAACATTCGTCAGACGAATGTAAAACGTTCGTCACCCAATTAGCTGGCGTTCGTCAGACAATTGGCTGACGAACGTTTGACTATTTCGAAATTGCCTTTTTTGCACGATACATCAAGGTTGAAGGAACCATCGATCAAAAAAAGCATGGTGAGCAAACAGCTTACCATGCTTTTTATGATTAGTAAAGAGGTCTCTTTTAGAATCTATACACAGCGAATGTCTTGGCTGGAATCGTCACTGTGCAAGCGTTTCCGTTGACATCCACCGAACTCTGCTGTGGTACCACATTATTGGGTTTGTCGAGTGTGTTCACCGCACGGGGATCATCAGCGTGGAGCGTGGTGACCTTTGCCTGACCTGCGATCTTACCGCCACGGAAGGAGAGTGTGACCTGCTGCGGCTGGTCGCTGTTGTTAGCCATCTTCACGATATATTTTTTCATCGGCTTATCCCATACTGCACTGGCATAGAGTCCGTCCTTACCTTCGACAGGCTTTCCGTCCTCAGTGAGGCTAAGCACATTGGTGCCCTTATTGGTACCATAGAGCATCTGCACATACCAGTTGACCGAGCGCACCGAGCGCAGATTGTCAAACCAAATAAGGTCGGGCCGCCACTGCCAGCCTTCCACATGGGCAAAAAGCGGAGCATAAGTATCCTGGTACACCACGTCGGCATTGCGCTCCAAGCCCGTCATGAAGGCAGCCTCGGAAAGAGCAGCCTCGAAATTGTTCTTTGCCACGGTAGGCTGATCGTCCACTCCCTTGACGTGCGAGGCATATTCTCCGGCAAAGACCTTCGGACCCTTGCGTGAATAGTTGTCATATCGGCCTGCGTTCTTGAGGAACCAGTCGGGCGACATATAGTAGTGCTCATCAACAAGATCCACTCCTATCTTGCGCATCTGCTCCCAACCATAGTCAAAGTCCTTGCCGCTGGCAGACGGGCCGGAGGTTCCGCAGATCTTGATATTAGGATATTTGGCGCGTATCTGCTCCACGAACTTCTTCAGACGCTCGGGATAGAGCGGTCCCCACTGCTCGTTGCCAATGCCAATCTGTTTCAGGTTGAACGGTTGCGGATGACCCATCTCAGCGCGCAGCTTACCCCACTTGGTACTCATAGCTCCGTTGGCAAACTCGATCAAGTCGAGGGCATCGTCGATATACGGCTGCAAGTCGTCGACAGCCATATGTGCGTTCTTGTCATTATCCTTGTTTTGGAACTGGCAGGCAAGACCACAACTCAGCACCGGCAACGGCTCTGCGCCAATTTTCTCCGACAGCAGGAAGAACTCATAGAAACCGAGGCCATAGGTCTGATAATAGTTGGGATAGAGGCGATGCGGGAAGGTATAGTTCCAGCGGTTCTCGTTGAGTGGACGGTTCTCTGCCGGTCCTACGCTGTTCTTCCACTGATAGCGAGTGGCCAGATCCGTACCCTCAACAATACAGCCGCCGGGGAAGCGGAAGATGCCGGGGTGAAGATCTTCCAGGTCCTTCACCAAGTCGGCACGCAGTCCGTGCCAGTTGTCTTCGGGGAAGAGGCTGACATGGTCGAGATCCACACCGTCGGCGCTTTCCAGAAAGATGCGCATCAAGCCCTTCTCGACCGTTTTGTTGGAAGTGAGCGTCACCGTTTTCTTAGCCCACTGGTTGTTCGTGATGGTGATCTCCTTCTTGTCGATCGGGTTGTCTTGGTCGTCGACGAGCTCCACGCGAATCTTAGCTTCCTTTCCCTGCAAGTCGTGGAGACGGGCAAAGACCGAGAAGTCATAGCTCATGCCCTTCTTCAGTCCCATGCCGAAGAAGCCACGGTTCTCCAGTCCTGTGAACTTTTGGTCATGACCGGCACTCTCCAATACCACGTAATGGGGATTGCGGTCAAAGGCCGGTTTCACGTCGCTGGCACTGACATTGCCGAAGGTGTTCCAGCCCATCAGCCGCTGCGGAAATTCAAAACTGCGGTTTTCGACCATCTCGGCATAGAGTCCGCCGTCGGCGCCGAAGTTGATATCTTCGAAGAAAATACCGTACATCGTCGGCTGGATGGGCGCGCCCGGCTTGGTGTTGATGGTGAACTGTCGCTGAGCCGGGGCTCCCGTGACAGAGAGCAAGCCAAGGGCCAGCGAGACAAACATTTTAGTAGTATGGTTCATAAGTAATGATAGTTGTGCCTTCTCCCTCCTCCCGGACAAACCGAGGGAAGGAAGAGAGACAAGTTAAATATAGGATGTTATGTTTCTATACATATCATTTTGGCAGGAAGGTCAGCACGCAATGTGCCGACTCCGGCTCTATGGTCAGGCTGTTGGCCGACGTCTGTCCGACGGTGAGAGGCTCATTGCCTACCAGCATCAGTCCTTTGTGGTCTGCTCCGGTCAAGGTGGCGGTCAGCACACGGGGGCGTGGAGCGCTGAGCGAAGCCAGCTGAGTTTCGCCCTTCAGGTCCTGAGCCAGGAACACCGTGCGGTTGAGCCGCGGCGATGCCAAGAAGCTCACTTGCTGCAGTCCGGGCAGGCCGACGCTCATCACGCCTTGCGGTTGGACAGTGTATTTCCATGTCTGTCGCGTACCATTGCACAGATCATAGACGGCCGACACTGTGACGGGCTGTCCCTTTTTCGGCTTCGTCGAATTGAGACTGACGAGCGTTGCATCCGTTGTCGGGCGCAGACCGCACTCTCCCGACACCGGCAGCAGATCCACACCACCGACCATATATTTGAAGAGGAAACCGGTCTGCCTGTCAAAGACCACAGTGCAAGCCTTATTTTTCACAGTGATGATGCGCTTTGAGCGCTTGACTTTCAGAGCCCCACCGTTGAATCGCTTGGCAGCCTCGGCCTCTCCGTTTCTGATTTCATCTTGGAAAGAAAAGGTCGTCTGAGGCAGATAGCGGTAAGCCGCACTGACGAGATGCCGGTCAGCATCCACGAAAGCTGTGCTTGTCAACGGCTGGTCGCTGACCACCTGCAAGCCGGCCTCACGGGCAGCGGCAATGAAATCAGGGTCAGACGAGAGTTTGTTATAGCAGACAGCATTGAAGCCCAAGCCTTGCATCAGGGCTATATCTTCAGCCATACGCTCCTTGGTGTCGACAAAGCCGCGGTAAGGTTCCACGCTCATTCGGTCAGCCACACGGCTGCCTGCTGATGCTTTCCCCGGCTGAAAAGCCTGAGCTGGGGCTACGCCCTGCGGGAGAGCATAGACATAGATGCCGGTCATGACTCCAGCCTTGTCCTCTGCACGCATGGTCTCCCCGCCCTCATAGCGCGACATGCTGAACGCAAAGAGGTTGCGCTTGTCAAAGCGGATGTAAGGCGTGATGTCGAACTCGGTCTGAGCCAACTGTCCGGTCTGACCCAGAAAATGCTCGTTGACATAGATGTCGGCCACAGCCGGTACGTAACCGATATGCAGGAACACACGGCGTTTCTTATACTCCGTTGGCATCGTCACCCAGCCACGGTAGGCACCGGCATAGTTTTTCTTCGCCCAATCGTCGGGTACCGACCAGGCACCGGGCACTGTCTGCAACAGCCATTGAGTGTCGTCAAGCGCGGTCGCCTCGATATGGCGTGGCAAGTTTGCGGCGCTCTCCGCAATCTTGAACAGCCAGTTCTCGCTCAAAGAGATCGTGTCGCCCTCGGCGGCATGAAGCATGGAACACTGCATGGCCAACGCTGCGGCCATCATCATCATCTTTTTCATTATTACGTTTTTATCTTTAGCTTGTCCGCGGCGGGGCTCTCCTGAATACTCAGCCCAGCCTGTGGATATCGGATTACTTCACCGGCGCGATCATGACCTTGAAGGTCATGTCCTGTGCATGCAGTTGGTATTCCTCCAGCGGACGGGCGCCCCAACTGTTGATGCCACCCACACCGTATTGTGCCAGGTCAAGGCAGAGCTCCGTGAACTTGCTCTTTGGCACCTGGTTGGGATGGCGTTGAGCCTTCTCCAGTCCTTCGTCGAGATCAGAAATATTGTAATGCAATGCACTTGCGTAGAACGGTTGAGCAGCCGTGAAGCGCAGTCCGAGCCCTTGTGCGTTGGTCTGTTTCCACCAGCGGATGTCGCTCTTCGTTCCCGTCTCCTGCGGGCGGATATAGGGATAGAACTGCTGGTCGGCGGTCTGGAAATAGATACCAAGACGCTCACTGCTCTTGCGGTCGACATAGTTCTCAATGGGGCCGCGGCCATAGAATGTGCTGCGGTCCATGTCGTAGGCCAAGTCTATCTTCAAGCCGAAGCGGAAGAGATCGCTGACCTTAGCGCCCGGCGTCATCTTCATCGCTTCTGTCACGGTCATCATACCGCAAGGCGCTACCTCGTAGGTCATGGTCAACTCGGCCTTCACGTCGGGCATGTCATAGACTGCCGTCACCGTGTTCTTGTCCTTATCGACGCTGATCGTCTTAAGGTTCATGGCCGGATTTTTCCAAGCGGCAAACTGCTTTTGCAGTCCGGCACCCATGTCGTTGTCGGTCACGGCACGCCAGAAGTTTGGCTTCAACGTGCCGCCGT
Source organism: Prevotella sp. (assembly GCA_052355365.1). Lineage (GTDB taxonomy): Bacteria > Bacteroidota > Bacteroidia > Bacteroidales > Bacteroidaceae > Prevotella. The sequence continues at coordinate 80,139 of DAWDCC010000006.1, forward strand.
CGGGCAGAAGATTGCTGCCGCCTACGGTATACTGCCTGAGCCAACCGGTCTGTTTGTCAAAGACAATGTCGAGACCGGCCTTGTTGCTCAGCGTGATGGTGGCCGTCTTCTTGTCGTCCTTCACCTTGATCTTGCTGTCTTTGTCGGCTTTTCCTTCTTTCTCCATCGTGCAGCAGGCAGCCGGAGCCGTCTGTTCGCGTACGGTCATCTGACGGTAAGCGACGGTCTGTCCCTTTGTCATCAGTGGCTCAGCATCCTTCAATTTGAAATCAACGTTGAGCATCACCTCGCCCGTAGCCGGCACCTGATAGGGAAGCATCAGCGTGGCGCGCTGCTGAGGAGCAACGTTCAAGTCGGCAACCTCGCCGTTTTGCACGGCCTTTCCATCCTGGAGCAAGGTCCAAACAAGCTTGTAGTTGCTCAGATCGCGGAAGAAGTTCTCGTTGTAAACAGAAATTTTACCGGCTTTCAGATCCACGGGCTCAGCCCAAATACTCTGATACTGATAAGCCAACTCGTAAGCATGGGGGTTGAGCTGACGGTCGGGACCGATGATACCGTTGCAGTTGAAGTTGTTGTCGCTGGCGTCTGTCTTGTTATAGTCACCGCCATAGGTGTATTCCGGCACCATGTTTCCGGTTCCGGGCTCATATTTTGCAGCTATGGCATCGTAGTCAGCTACCGTGCGGTCAGCCTTGAAGTCGGGATGGCGGTGGAGGCCCTGGTCCACGAAGTCCCAGTCATAGCCACCCTGGAATTTCGGATATTTACGGATCAAATCCCAGTATTCCTTCAAGTTTCCACCCGAGTTACCCATCGTGTGATTGTATTCGCACTGGATGAGAGGACGAGTGTATTGTGGATTCTTGGCGTAGGCTTCGCAGTCCCATGGTGAGTAGTACATCGGACAATAGATGTCTGTGTTGGCTCCGGTCTTTCCGGCTTGCTCATACTGCACGGGACGACTCTTGTCCTGACTCTTGATCCACTGATAGGCAGCCGTGAAGTTGGGACCGTCAACAGTCTCGTTGCCTAAGCTCCACACAATGACGCTGGGATGATTGAAGTTGATGGACACGTTGTGCTGGTTGCGCTGGAGGATCTGCAGAGCAAAGTTTTCTTTCTTAGCCTCAGAGTCACTCTTATAGCCAAAGCCGTGGCTTTCCTGGTTAGCCTCAGCGGTGACGTAAAGACCATATTCGTCGCAAAGGTCATACCAGCGTGGATCGTCGGGATAGTGACAGGTACGGACAGCATTGATGTTCAGCCGTTTCATGATCTTGATGTCCTGAATCATGCGGTCGGGCGTGACGACATATCCGCCATCTGGATCCATTTCGTGGCGGTCTGCACCCTTGATGAGTACGGGCTGTCCATTGACAAGAAGCTGGCTGTTCTTGATTTCCACCTTGCGGAATCCCACTTTTTGCGGGATGACCTCCACGACACTGCCGCGGCTGTCCTTGACGGTGGCGAGGAGAGTATATAAATAGGGCGTCTCCGCCGTCCATTTCTTTACGTTGCGAAGCATGAAGCGCGCCGTGCCCTCCTTGCGTCCTGCGAACTTACCGGTGGACTTGGCGACTACGAGATTGCTTTCGTTGAGCAGTTGAAAGTCGATGGTGGGGTTGCCCTTGACATTGACATCGATGAGCAGCTCACCGTCGTTGTAGTCATTCTCCAGGTCCGGCGTCAGTCTGATGTCGTTGACCTGCACCTTGCTGTCACGCGCGAAGAGATAGCACTGACGCGCCACGCCGCTCAGTCGCCAGAAGTCCTGGTCCTCGTCGAGCGAGCCGTCGCACCAACGGAATGTCTGGAAGGCGATGAGATTCTTGCCGGGATGAACATATTTCGTGATGTCGAACTCTGCAGCGACCTTTGCGTCCTCGCTGTATCCGACATATTGTCCGTTGACATAAAGATAGATATTTGAGGTCACGGAACCGAAATGGGCGATGACCTGCTTGCCGTTCCAGTCGGCCGGCAAATCGATTTCTCGACGATAGGAACCTACGTGATTGTCCTTTGTAGGCACGTTGAGGGGGTGCTTCCAGTCGAACTGATAGCGCCATGCAAAACCGATATTGACATATTCGGGGTCGCCGAAACCGTTGAGCTCCCACATTCCCGGCACCTGCATGGTCTTCCAGTTGACGTCGCTCAAGTCGGTTTTATAGAAGTCTGTCGGGCGCTGGTCGGCATTGGCCACCCAAAGAAATTTCCAAGGTCCTTCAAGTGACAGGTAGTTGGCAGAGCGGGTGATGTCGCCCGCAAGCGCTTTCTGCCCATTCTCATAGGCGAAGAAACTGGTGTGCATCGGGAAACGGTTGACCTCGTTGACCTGCTGGTCGTGCCATTCCGTCCATGTTGGCTCCACCACGCCTTTAGCCGTTGTGGGCTTCTGCGCGGCACGTGCTCCCAAAGCCATCAGCATCATTGCGGATAGGATGATTGTTTTGTTCATAACGCTTAGGTATTTATTAGTATAGATGTATTGTATTGTTACAAGTGCAAAAATACAATTATTTTTTCAGAAATGAAAATAATACTTCTTTTCTTTTGGTTTTCTTATTATTTTATGTAGATTTGCAAATTATGAGACAAATAGTTTATGGATTTAGTGACTCTCCTTTCGGCCACATCATCGTGGCGCGCACATGGGAGGGTATCTGCGATTTGCAGTTCTTGGATTACAACCGGCTCGAGACTATCCACCAACTGGCTAAGCGGTGGGGCGTCTACACGCCGACGACACAAAACGACACCATGGCGCAAACCGTGGAGCGCGTCATCTTTGAGGGCTATGACCATCCGTTGAAACTCGACATCAAAGGCACTGACTTCCAGCTACGCGTATGGAACGAGGTACAGAAGGTGCCGTTTGGACGCACCGCCACTTATCTCGACATCGCGAAAGGGATTGGTGAACCTAAGGCGGTGAGAGCCGTTGCTTCGGCCATCGCCCAGAACCCCATCGCCATGCTCATTCCATGCCATCGCATCATCCACAGCGACGGAACCACGGGTGAGTATCATTGGGGAAAGGAACTCAAGCAGCAACTGCTCGACTGGGAGAAAGGTTCACTGTTGAACGCACAGAAATAGAAATAATGAGGGGGCTGCCACGTTCATGACGGTTCTGCAGCTCCATCACCCAATCCGCTTATGCTCTCTACCGAACACACTATCCACTCCACCACTTCCGACGTGCAGCTCGCTGACGAGTTTTTCCAGCGCATCGAGGCGTTGCTCGACCAGCAGGGCAGTGCCACGGGCAACAAGCTCATGCACGAGACGCTCGTACTCGTCTGTGCCGAAGGACTGAAAGACACACGCTACGGCTTCGGCGACCTCAACGCACAGGTGGAAACGCTGTTGCGCCAGCACCACATGCCCGCCGACGAGGCCAATGCTGTCAGGCAGATGCGACGCCACTCCAACCAGAGTCAGCCGCTGCTGCCCGAGGACCTGCTCCACGACGCCCGTGCGCTGGCCGTCTTCGTCAGTCGTGTGCTCCGTGCCGACATACCTTCGGCACTCTCAGCCCGACTGCCCCGCGACCTGCAACCCAAGCAGGAACATCTGCACGTCAACGCGCCCAATAAGCGCTGCCTCGTACGCTCGTGGGACAACAGCACCATTTCCGTCGTCGTAGATGAGGATGGAGCTGTGGCACCGATGACGGTCCATTACTGTGAGGACAACCAATACGCCGATATGGGCTATTTAGCTTCCATCCTCAAAGAAGGGATGCATCTTAACCTGCTGGACTGTCAGGTGGAAGGAGACGACATCTATCCGCGCATCATTATTGTGGAGCCGGACTTCCTGCTCGACATCAGCACGATCGCATCCTGTTTCATGGAGTATGGTCACTCGCCCCTTCTCTATCTCGTCAGCCGCATGAAGCCCAAAGCCAACACCCAGCCGATCCTGCTCGGAAACTTTGCCGGCAGTGCGCTCGACGACATCATCAACAACCCAAACTTCAACGCTTCTCAAACGCTGCGCGACAATTTTCGGGAGAAAGCATTGGAGTATAGCACCTGCACAGACTTCGACGCACGCCAGTTCAAGGACGATGCGGCCATGCAGATCCAGAACCTGCAGCAAGCCGTCGCGGAGCTCCGCCGCCACTTCAACATGAATCACGCGATTCTCGAACCTTCCTTTGTCTGTGAGCAACTCGGCATTCAGGGACGTGTGGACTTGATGACTACTGATCTGGAACTGCTTGTCGAGCAGAAGTCGGGACGCAACATGCTCATCGAGCGGTCGGGCACGGCTGGCAACGGCATCAAGGCCGTGGAGAAACACTACGTGCAGTTGTTGCTTTACTATGGCATCCTCTATTACAACTTCCACGCTACGCGCACCGACATCCGACTGCTTTACTCCAAATACGTGCTCCCTGGTGGACTGCTCAGCGTGACGCGATTGATGAAACTCTACTACGAGGCCATTCGCTTCCGCAACGAGGCTGTGGCCCAGGAATTCCAAATCGCTGAGCACGGCTTCGCCCCTTACCTGCCCCTGCTGACGGCTGATAACCTCAACGTGGCAAGAAGATGTGACTTTTTCTACAACAATTATCTCTATCCACAACTCAACGCACAGCTGCAGCCTCTGGCTTTTCTCACCCCACTGGAGAAGGCTTACTTTTGTCGCATGATGCAGTTTGTCATCAAGGAAAACCTGCTCTCGAAGGTCGGCGTCGTCGAGGGCACAGGCAACTGTGTGGCTTCGCTGTGGAACATGCCGTTGGCAGAGAAGCGGGAAACCGGAAATATCTACACGGGACTGAAGATCGTCAGCAAGGAGAAAAGCAACGACTATAACGGCTACGACCGCATCACACTCTCCGTACCCGACCAAGGTGAGGACTTCCTGCCCAACTTCCGGCGGGGCGACATGGTCTATCTCTATGCCTACCCACAGGACGAAGAGCCCGACGTGCGCAAGGCCTTGCTCTTCAAGGGCGGTTTGGAGGACATCCATTCCGACCGCATCACCGTGTTGCTGGCCGACGGACAGCAGAATGCCGATATCTTCAACCATCTGCCCTACCGCCGCACACCGCGGGCAGGAGAACCTATCAGCAAGGCCGACAAGCCTTTTGCGTGGTGTGTCGAGCACGGCAGCAGCGACGCCGGAGGCAGTGCGGCTATCGGTGCGCTCTATGAGTTGATCACCTCTACGGCCGACCGCAAGGCGCTGCTCTTGGGTCAGCGAGCGCCTCAGGCCGACAAGGACTTGACGCTTTCCCGCTCTTATCTTCCTGACCTCGATGCCATGTTGACGCGAGCCAAGCAGGCGCGCGACTTCTTTCTCCTCGTCGGCCCACCGGGAACGGGCAAGACCAGCATGGCGCTGCGCTTTATGGTGGAGGAAGCGCTCGCCACGCCGACGCCCCCAGAACAGCAGGCCGACCTGTTGCTGATGGCCTATACCAACCGCGCCGTCGATGAGATCTGCGGTATGCTCGTCAAGGCCGGCATCTCGTTTCTGCGAATTGGCAGTGAGCTGAGCTGTGATCCGCAGTATCAGCCTTGGCTGCTGCAAAACCAAATCGGCGACAAGCCCAAGCTCAACGACATGCAAGAGAAGTTGCTCAAGGCACACGTCATCGTCGGCACTACCTCAATGATGCAGTCACGCTCCTATCTCTTTGCGCTGAAACACTTCTCGCTGGCCATCGTCGACGAGAGTTCTCAGATCCTGGAGCCCAACATCATCGGACTTCTCGCCAGTCATCAGGGCGAGAACAGCGTGGCGAGTGCAAAGCAGTCTACCGGCAAACACGCCATGAGTGGCTGCGACATCGATAAGTTCATCCTTATCGGCGACTATAAGCAGCTGCCCGCCGTGGTTCAACAAAACGACGGTAGTGCAGCCATCACCGAGCCGGAATTGCAAGCTATCGGTCTGACGAGCTGCAAGAACAGCCTCTTTGAGCGCCTTATCCGCCAGGAGTTACGTGCCGGACACACCGACTTCATCGGCACGCTCCACCATCAAGGACGCATGCACCCCGAAATTGCTGACTTTCCCGGCAAGGCTTTCTATGCCGAGGAACATATTTCTCCCGTGCCACTGCCGCATCAGCAAGAGACATCGCTCAACTATCCCTCGCCCGCTCTCGACAGCATGGACGAACTGCTGAAGGCTCACCGCTGCCTTTTCTTCGCCTCTGCCGACTGCCGGCAACCAGAGATCTCTGACAAAGTCAACAGCTATGAGGCGCGTCTCGTGGCCCTGTTGTCGCAACGCATCCGCCGTTTCTATGGTCAGAACTTCGATGCCGACACCACGCTCGGCGTCATCGTGCCCTACCGCAATCAGATTGCGATGATCCGCAAAGAGCTTGAGAAACTTGATGATCCGCTGTTGGAGCGCATCAGCATTGACACCGTGGAGCGCTACCAAGGCTCGCAACGCGACGTCATCATCTATTCGTTTACCATCCAACAACGTTATCAGCTCGACTTCCTCACGGCCAACAGTTTCGACGAAAACGGCCGTGTCGTGGACAGAAAACTCAACGTAGCCCTCACGCGAGCCCGTCGCCAATTGCTACTCACCGGTCATCCCGATACGCTGCAGCAGTCCCCACTCTTTAGTCGACTTATGGAATATTTCAAAGAAAGAAACGAATATATTTCTACAGACTTTTTAAGCAATTATGTAAAAATAGATTAATTTCGCTCACGGTGCTGTTACTTTTTCGATACTTCGTCGTCGTTAGATTTAGAAGATAGAAAAAGGATAATAACAACAAATAAAAGACAAAACTAAATTTTAGGTATTATGAAAAAGTTATTTCTCATGGCAGCTGTCATGCTGTCTTCCGTGGGCGCTTTCGCTCAGCACGCTGTTGGTTCTTTCACACTGCAGCCGAAGGTTGGTATCAACATTACCAATACCACTAACTACAGCGATGTAGCCAAGGCACGTGTTGACTTTGCCGGTGGACTGGAAGGTGAGTACCAGGTGAGTGACATCTTCTCTCTTAGCGGTGGACTGATGTATTCCCGTCAGGGCTACAAGGCCAAGGATGTTGCTAAGGTGGGAGATCTCAAAATAGCAGGTAAAGACTGGAAGCCCAGCTATCTGAACATCCCCGTGATGGCCAACGTCTATGTAGTACCAGGACTCGCCGTCAAATTAGGTGTCCAGCCGGGCTTTATGGTGGATAAGGACGATGCCTCAGATGTCAACACCTTCGACCTGAGCATCCCTGTAGGCTTGAGCTATGAGTACAATAACTTCGTACTCGACGGCCGCTACAACTGGGGTGTAACAAAGATCAACAAGCACAGCATTAAGGGCTTCGACGATACTCGCAACTCTGTCTTCCAGATCACTCTGGGTTACAAGTTCAGCCTCTAATCATTCATAAGCATAAGTTTCAAGCCACAGAGTCAATGCGCTCTGTGGCTTTTTTCGTGTCGTTGTGGCTGAAAGCAAAATAAACATTAAAAAAGTTGCTTGTTCGGAAATAAATGCCTATCTTTGCAAAACATATAGGTAACGAGCAAACAGAGAGATGGAATTCCGACATTCTACGATGTTGGAATTCTTTTCTTTTTTGCCCTTTTGAAACGAAACAATTAAACAGAAACAACTATGGCTTACATGTCTCAAGAAGGCTACGACAAACTCGTGGCCCAGCTTCACGAACTCGAAGCAGTAGAGCGCCCCAAGGCATCGGCCGCCATCGCCGAGGCCGCTGACAAGGGCGACCTGAGCGAAAACTCAGAATATGACGCAGCCAAGGAAGCGCAAGCTCACCTGGAAGCGAAGATCAACAACATCAAGCTCACCATCGCTCAGGCAAAGATCGTCGACACCAGTCGATTGTCTACCGAAGAGGTGCAGATCATGTCGAAAGTGGAGATGACCAATCTCGCCACCAAGAAGAAGATGACCTACACGATCGTCAGCGAGAGTGAGGCCGATCTGAAGAAAGGCAAGATCTCTATCCACACACCGATCGCTCAGGGTCTGCTCAACAAAAAGGTGGGCGACATCGCTGAGATCAAGATTCCGCGTGGTACCATCCGCCTGCAGATCGACAAGATCTCTATCGGCGAATAAGCCCGGCAAGGAGGTAGACAACATCATTAACCATTAACAGATAGGAGAACAAGACTATGGCTACATTGTTCAGTAAGATTGCTGCGGGAGAGATTCCCAGCTATAAGTGCGCCGAGGATGACAAGTTCTATGCTTTTCTCGACATCAATCCGGTGGTGAAGGGACATACCCTTGTGGTGCCACGCAAGGAGATTGACTACATCTTCGACATGGACGACAAGGACTTGGCCGACTTTGAGATCTTTGCCAAGAAGGTGGCACGCGCCATCCGCACCGCTTTTCCTTGCAAGAAGGTAGCTGAGGTGGTGCTCGGTCTGGAGGTCAACCACGCCCACATCCATCTGATGCCTATCAACAGCGAAGCCGACGTGGACTTCCATAAACACGTGAAGTTCTCCGACGAAGAGATGGCTGCTATCGCTGACAAGATCTATACGGAGTTTAAGAAATTGTAGTAAAGGACCTCCCTAACCCTCCCGGAGAGAGGGAAAAAGCTCGCCCTTGCACACAGTAGAAGGGAAGGCTCAACTCAGAAAACCATCATTTGAGTATGGTAAAACAAACTCCCCGACTTTTCTCATTGAGAAAGGTCGGGGAGTTTTTGTTTGACCAGCATGTGTACCGGCTAACGGGTGCAAGTCCCGAACAG
>DAWDCC010000007.1:0-84788 GCA_052355365.1 Prevotella sp.
ATCGCGAAAGGATTTTTATGCGGTTTTCATTTTTAGCGGACACCAATATTTTAAATTGTACCTTTGCCATAGCTTAAATTCAATACCCAAAATTACAATTTTTTTGGGACATAACAAAGCCCGAGCTTGTGAAAGTTCGGGCTTTAATGTGTTAAATTCGAAGATGGCTCAAAATGGACTTTTGACACAGCCTCTTTTTCTTGATATCTTATAGTTTTACTTTGACTTTCTTTCCCTTACTCTCATTGCCTACACGGTCGAGAGCGGTGACGACATAGATAAACTTTTTATCTCCTTTGTCATAGGGCAGGCGATACATAGTGTTTCCCGTTATTGCAATGATATGCGAGGCATCCTCAAGATTGACTTTCTCATCTTTCCCAAAGCGATAGACTACATATCGGTTGGTCTTGTCGCCCCATTTCCTAGCTTTGGGTGCGGACCAAAATAGAATATAGCCGTCGCTTGTCCAGACAGGCTTCACCTTGCGGGGCTTCTTGGGGCTCTTGTTGTCCAAAAAAGGCATGGAAGGCGGCAGGGCTGGATAGCGCCAATAGGCATTGCGCAGCACATTGCCATAGTTGCCGTAGTTGTCAGCAACAAGTTTAGCATACCACAGCACGGTACCGTCGACATGGTGCATCTGTTCATGCAGTGTGTGCTTGTCGGACATCTGATTGCTGTTGGGGTTGGTCGGCGAAGGATATTTCACAGTGCGCTCCACGTCCTCGCCAATGAACAGCGGGCGGTTGGCTGCATGCTTGTCCCACCAATGAATGAGCGTTGCATAGTCTGCTGCCGGATGACCGATCTGCCAATAGAGCTGGGGTACGCAATAGTCTACCCAACCGTTGTTCACCCACAGCAGCACGTCAGCGTAGAGATCATCATAGTTCTGTAAGCCGTTGGTTTCAGAACCATTCATCGGATCACTCTTCTTGTTGCGGTAGATGCCAAAAGGAGACACACCTAACTTTACCCATGGCTTACGCTGATGGATGGTCTCGCAAAGCTGTTTGACGAAGATGTTGACGTTGTCACGTCGCCAGTCACCGATAGTCCTAAATCCATTGGGATTGTTGGCGTAGAGTTGCTGATCGGGGATGATCTGACCGGGAGCAGGGTAGGGATAGAAGTAATCATCCATGTGAATGCCGTCTACATCATAGCGGCTGACGATGTCATCAACGATCTTACAGATATAATTCCGGTTCTCTTTCAGTGCCGGATTGAGGATATATTGTCCGTCATAGGCAAACACTCGCTCGGGATGTGTGATGGCAATATGATTTGAGGCCAGGGCTGTCGTTGTCTTTGTCTTGGCACGATAGGGGTTGATCCACGCGTGCAATTCCATGCCTCGCTTATGGCATTGCTCGATCATCCATTGCAGTGGATCCCAATAGGGATTGGGCGCTTTGCCCTGCACACCCGTGAGGAAACGGCTCCACGGCTCATATTTGCTGGCATAGAGGGCGTCACATTCTGCACGCACTTGAAAGATGATAGCGTTCACGCCGTCGGCATGGAGTGCATCGAGTTGCTTGGTCAGCGTGCTGCGCATCTCGTCAGGCGTCAGACCGTTGAACTGCCCATTGACACATTGGATCCATGCACCGCGGAATTCACGTTTCTGTCCATAGCTGAACACGACTTGCAGAAGAAGGAATAGTAAAAATAGCGTTTTTCTCATAAAATTGTTTAGTATGAATGTTCTGAAGTGCAAATGTACATATTTTCTTTGTAATACAAAAAATCCATCAAGACAAAGTTGTCCTGATGGATTTTATTATATCTACTTCTAAGTCTATTCATTAAAACTTATAACCCAACGTAAGCAGTACCTGATTGCGCTTGAAGTTAACCTTTGTGGCATCCGCAATATTATCGTTGCTTGAATTAGCAATGTCGTAGTAGCTCATGAAGGGATAGAAGTCACCATTGGTCTGCGTGTACTGGTAAGCTAAATCGGCGAAGAATTTACCTATTGTATAGCCAACGCCGCATGTCCAGCGGTTGGTGCTCTTCCAGTTGGTGTAATCCGTAGATGTGGCATAAAATGATCCCGGGGATTCGATACTACCATCACGGACCCCATCCTTGTTAAACATCGGACTTACATAGTTGTAGCCTACACGTACGGCGAGCTGCGGCATTACTTTTATCTCGGCACCTAACTTCAGCGTGCTGACACCTTTCAGCACACGCTTAGTGTTGTTGTTCATGGCATCATCGCTGTTGCTGTTGTCGTAATAATAGCCCCAGTCGTCGTAGCCACCGCCATCGTTGATGCGGTTGTCGATATGGCTATAGTCTGCATACTCATAAGTTGCACCGAGTGCTACCATCTGGTCAATGGTGTGGCCCAGGCTCACACCGAACTTCCAAGGTGTATAGACCTTGTAGTCGTAGTCGGCCGTATGACCTTTATCCAGCTTATTGTTGCTGCTGTTGTACATGCTCACATCGGTGGCGCCAGCCTCATGGAGATCGTACCAAACCGGCGTGTTGACATAGAAGCCGATGCGGAAAGGTGACTGCTCAATGGGACGGAAGATCACACCAGCCTTGAGATCATAGCCTGTACCTGTAATCTTCAGAGACTCATAAGCGTCGGCAGAAGTTTCTTTCTCCAAATTCTCGGAATAGAGCGAATTGGAGTGATAATGAACATCGTGGATACCGAAGGTCAGTCCTAAGAAGACCCGGTCGTTGATATTGCCACTGATGTTGAAGTCATAGCTGCCTATGTATCCTTTCTGATATTGCCCATAAAGGAATTCGGTGCCGTTGAGATAGTCCAATCCCGTCTGCTTTCCCGAAGCATCCTTGATGGGACTCAGCATCTTGGAGTAGCAGGCATCCACGCCATTCATGTTGTAGTCCGTGAGATAAGGATACTTCATGGCCGTCAGCTTATTCTGCGAGGCATTGTTGAGCTTATTTCCGGCAGTGAGGATTTGGTCGAAGTTACGGCTCTTATGATAGTTGAACGCAAAGTTCAAATAGTTCTTATATCCCGTACGCATCGAATAGACAAAACCGCCCTGGTCAAAGCTGGCGTTGGTCTTGTCGCCATTGATGTGTATGCCGAAATTGTTGCTTAAACTTGGAGTCGTAGTAGCGTCTTGTTGTGCCACCAGTCCTCCGGAAACAGCCACCTGGCTGGAGCGGAAGAGGCCGATACCTGCCGGGTTGGTGCTGATCGTTGACAGATCGGCCCCCAAAGCCTCCATGGCACCGCCCATACCTACATAGCGGGCTGTACCATTAAGTTCATTCTGTACAAGCTTTGTATCCTGATAAGTCTCTTGAGCAGCGGCAGGCAGCGCCATAGCTACCATTGCCGCTAACAAATATTTCTTTTTCATCGTCATTCAAATGTTATAATGAGTAACCATTAACATGATCTCGGTTCAGCGTCTGCCGCCACCGAAGTGACCGCCGCCGCCGGATGAGCTATGACCACCACCGAATCCGCCGCCACTAAAGGAACCACCGCTGCCACCGAAGGAACCACCGCTGCCACCGAAGGAGCCACCGAAACTCGATGAGCGCGTAGTACCAAAGCTGGTATTATTCGAGCGGGTGGGGTAGTTGGTTCTCCCGCCAAACGACCGGTTGCTTTCGCTGCGCCATGTGTAAGTGTTGCCGCTGTTGCCATGTGTTGAAGGACCATGACCAAAACGAACGCCAGAGTTGGAAACATGGTCGTTTAAACCCCACGTACGTGTGCCGGTATATCCGCGTGGGTTGCCTCCATTATACACATATCCTCCTCCTGGCCAACCCCAGTGGTACCAACCATAGTAGGGATAGCCCCAGCCGTACCAGCCACCGTAGCCATAGTACCAGGGATCATACCAGCCGGCATACCCATAGTACCAAGGATCATACCAGCCGGCATAGTCATAGTACCACGGATCGTACCAGCCATTGTAGTAGTACCAAGGCGAGTAGTAACCGGCATAGCCCCAGCGCCATGGACCATAGTAGCCGTAGAACCAAGGATCATAGAAGCCGTCCCAACGGCTCATGCGACGCGTGTAGGTATAGTCGTTGTCGCCCAAGGCACGACCAATGTAGGCTGTGTCGACATATGTGGTGTCGGGCAGCACACCAAAGCCCGGACGGAATCTCACCATGCTGTTGCCCAGCGAGTCGCGTCCGATCTTCTGATACATGCTACGGATACCATAACGGTTGTAGTCATCCACGCTACGTTTGCTTCCGCAGTAGTAGGCAGGCGCTTCGTTTGTAGTTGGCGCAGCCTTGCTTGGCGTGAAGTAAAGATCATCGTCTTGTGCCAACGCTGCCAGTGGCATAGCGCTGGCGAGTGTCAATAGAAGAAATAACCTTTTCATATCTCAAACTCCTTTTTATATTGTTCTTTTTATGTACAATGCAAAATTACCGTATTTCTCATGCAAATATAGGGAAAATTCCCTATATGGTAGTAGAGTTTTCCCTAATTTTTATAATTTTGCAGAATAATTTAATCATTGGTTTATGAAATATCTTACAGCATCATTTCATATCGTTTCCGAGCCTTCTCTTTTGCAGACGGCGCGTGATCTTATGGCCGACTGTGCGGGTGAGGCGGGCTTTGAGTCTTTCGAAGATACCGACGATGGTATCAAAGGTTATGTCCGGGAGGAGCAGTTCGACAAGCAACAGCTCGATGCTCAACTTGTTGACTTTCCGCTGCCCGGCGTCACCGTGACCTATGACCTTGCAAAGGTAGAGGATAAGGACTGGAATGAGACTTGGGAGAACAATGGCTTCGATCCTATCGACATCTACAACCGCATTGTCATCTATGATGCACGTCAGACTACGCCCCGGCTTCCAGAGGGAGCCATTCCTATAGCCATTCAGGCCCGTCAGGCTTTCGGCACAGGCACGCATCAGACTACCCAAATGGTCATCGGCTTGCTGCTGGATATGCAGCTCTCTGGCAAGCGGGTGCTGGATTGCGGCTGTGGCACGGGCATCCTCGGTATCGCTGCGTCCAAACTCGGAGCCAAGGAGGTGGTGGCCTACGATATCGATGAGTGGAGCGCTGACAATGCGCGTCACAACGCCCAACTCAATCATGTGGAGAATATTGAAGTATTGCAGGGCGATGCCAACGTACTGAATCATGTCTCCGGTGTCTTCGATATTGTATTGGCAAATATCAATCGCAATATCTTGTTGCAGGATATGTCGGCCTTCCGCAATGTGATGATGCAGGGCTGCATACTCATTCTTAGCGGTTTCTTTGAGGAAGACTGTGCTCAACTCAACGCGAAAGCTGAGTCTTTAGGTCTCAAGCAAACGGGCAAGTACTCCAAAGGCAGTTGGTGCTGCCTCCAGTTTGTCGTGAAATAAGAATGCCTCACATGGCCTTTATGTCCATTGGGCTTCCATACTTATACATTGGATGCAAGCGGTATTACTTACATTATTCATGGAATTAATCTTTCAAATGAATGTCCATGAAATGGTAACAAATTTTACAAAAAGGCATCACCACGGAGTCGCAATCTAGAGAGCGAGGAGAACTAAAAAGAGGAAAAAACAGTGAAGAGGCATTCATCTTTGTGGCCTTTAGTTGTCAAAGTGCCTTTTTGATGTTGTCATCTCAGTGATTTGACCAGGTCAAACAGCCGAGATGACGTGGTCAAATCACTGAGATGATAGCATCAAAAGGGCTTTCTGATAGGCAAATTTACCATTATCTCATTGCAGAGATACCATTTTCTTTGAGACAAAAAGCGCCCTATGTCTACAGCCTACTGACTGTCAGCTAATTATAAAAACACCCTCAAAATTCACGAAATTGAGAGCAACATAGGGGTTGGTTCTGAAAATCGCAAGGAGAAGGCCGGAAAAATGTCAGTTTATTCAACACTTATCTGTTCGTCATGATGATATCCTTCAAGCTGACATTGGGATTACGATAGCGGCTATTCGGATTCACCTTGGGTTTTAGAGACGGACTATCGCTCAGACGAAACAGGATTGCATTTTGCAAGCAATAACGCACGAGCGATGCGGGAGAGATTTCACGCGTCAGATAAACTTTGGACTGAGCCCAAGCCGTTGTGCTTAAAACAAGCATAGCGGCCATTGCAAGGGTACAGAGATGGAAACATTTCTTTATCATGATCTTATAATATTTATGGTCTGACAATTGCAAAGATAGTGTTTATTTCGCAATGTTGGCGGCTTATCATAATAGTTGATTTTATCTAAATTATTTTAAGTAAGGAATCCACCTTACGGATTCCATAAAATTCTGTATGATTGATGCTTTATATACAGACGCAGAAATCCCCATGATTTCTTTTGCAAAGTAGTGATCCTACAGCGAAGAAGTCATGGGGATTGTTGTGGAGATTGAGTAGATGAAAAGAAGTAATGGTTACTCCCAGTTCATCGCTCTTACCTCCTTGAGAGCCTCAACCCAGTCGGTATCTAACGAGAACTGGGTGATGAATTTGGGATTGTTGTAATAAGCCAAGACGAGGTCTTTGTCTTCATCGTGGAAGAAACTATGGTTGATGCTGGCATTCTTGAAGCGAAGCCCTACCGTCTCGCGCTTGCTCTTACTGTTGCCGGCCTCGACCAGTCGCTTGATGAAGAGATTGACAAAGTCAACCATGGCATTGGTTTGCTTGCCCAGTTGCAGTTCAGTGAAAGTGCTGTCCTGCTTGGCTTTGTAGAGCATATACTCGATAGCATCCCATTTGAAGGATGCAATTTTGCGCTCATCCATTTTCTTGGTCTTGTCCAGCTTGACAGTCTCGAACTGTTTTTGCATACGCCTTACCTCGTTATAAATCTCCTGAGCATTTACCTCAACAGAGGCTAAGACCAAAACAAGCGTAAGGAGAATCATTTTCATCGTTTTCATTTTCATACTTGTTTAATACATTCTACATTTATATAGGAAAAGGGTAGGAACCCTACACATTATTATATATGTTTTATCATCACCCGCAAAGCATTTTACTCCCCTCTCCTTTGGAGAGGGGCAACTATTATATATGTCTCACGAGCCGGATGCGGTGATCGATGCATGCAGGGAGCTCCTCTTCGTAGTGCGTGACCATGATCAGCGTCTTGTTGGGGCGCTTGCAGAAAGTCTCGATGACATCTTTCACCAGGCGTCGGTTGCTGTTGTCAAGACCATGCAGCGGCTCATCGAGGATCAGCAATTGAGGATCTTTGACGAAGGCACGCGCCAGGAGCACGAGACGCTGCTGTCCACTGGAGAGCTTCAAGAACGTCCGCTCTTCCAAGCCCTCAAGTCCGAACACCGACATCCAGAAGCGGCAGGTATCGTATTCGCTTTCGTCGGGCTTGACGTAGAGTCCCACACTGTCTTTCAGTCCGCTTGCCACAATTCTGATGGCAGGGATATCACGCTGATAAGCGCGATGCATCTCCGGTGACACGTAGCCGATATGCTTCTTGATGTCCCAAATGCTCTCTCCACTTCCACGGTTCTGATCGAAGAGACAGATGTCGCAAGCATAGCTCTGTGGATTATCAGCGCAGACGAGGCTCAGCAGTGTAGACTTACCAGCACCGTTTTGTCCGCTCAGCGCCCAGTGCTCGCCATTGTGCACCGTCCAGTCGAGATCCTTGAGGATCACCCGCTGACCATATTGTATGCGGACATTGTGCATCTTCACCACGTCGTGAGCATGATAATCTTTCTGTCGCTCCGGCAGGGTGAGGATAGCCTGCGCCTTGTCCTCGGATAAGACATGCTGCGGAATGGGCTGATGATGAGCCTGATACTCCTCAAGCGTGACCTTGGGCATCACTTTCATATCTCTGACCTCAACCACATGGGTGATGAAGTCGGGGATGTCGTCGCTCTTTGACAATACAAGGATGATCTGAAGATTCTGCTGTCCGACAAGCATCTTCAAGAGCTCCTTGAGCTGGTCTCTTGCCTCGGCATCCAGTCCGATGAAGGGATTGTCCATGATCAACACTCTCGGAGCGGAGAGAAGAGCCTCTGTCAGTTTCAGTTTGCGGAGCTCACCGCTCGACAGCAGGATGATGTATTTGTCGAGCAACTTGTCGATGTTGAACATTTTGTAGAGCCGATCATGCAACTCACGATGGCGTGGTGAGTCTTCGCCTGACCTCAGATAAGCCTCCTCCAGTTTAGAGCCGACAGTAGGAGTCTCCTCGTTGATCTCCATTTGGTTCCATCGTTGTTGGAGGTAATAGCTCTTATCGTTGTCGCCGCCATAAGCGTCGCGGAAGGTGATATACTTAATATTGTCGGAGACCAGCGGGCTGGTGCTTGGCGAGAAGTCGTATTGCGCATCACGCATCAGCAGCGGATGACGGCCGACGAGGATGTCGATGAGCATTGACTTACCGCCACCATTAGGTCCCACGATAGCCTGCTGCTCATCGCCTCGAAGTGAGTAGTTGACGGGTTCTGCCATACGCCACGCGGGCATACGGGTCACGCCATTTTCAATTTTTATAATCTCTTGCATCAAAATATCTTTATGATTTATTTTATGTTGTCGCCTATAATCCACTGACTTTCGTACGGTTCTTGTTGACGAAGTCCTTCCAACTGCCATAGTGCCGATCCTGAGACTGTGGTGTGGAACTTTGAAGAAAATGGCAATAGGCAGCGCCAAGCGCATCTGTGGCATCCAAGAACTTTGGCATGTCACTTTGTTCGATCTTAAGCAACCGCTGCAACATACCGGCTACCTGCTCCTTCGAGGCATCGCCCTGCCCGGTGATAGCCATCTTGATCTTCAATGGCGCATACTCATGGATGGGGATGTCGTGGTGGATGGCGGCGGCAATGGCAACGCCCTGAGCACGTCCCAACTTCAGCATCGACTGCACATTCTTGCCGAAAAAAGGAGCCTCGATAGCCATCTCGTCAGGAAGATACTCCTCGATGACACCCGTTACGCGATCGAAGATACGTCCTAACTTCAGATAAGGATCCGCCATCTTGCGCATGTCGATGACACCCATTGCGATCAGCCCCACTTTGTTGCCGTTTACCCTGATGACGCCATAGCCCATCACGTTGGTGCCCGGGTCGATGCCGAGGATGATCTTTTCCGCATTCACTCTTTTGCTCATCTGCTCGTCATGCTGATGGTTAGCGATCGAGATAAGGATTGGTGGTCTCTTCATAGCCTATCGTTGTCATCTCGCCGTGCCCCGGCAAAATCTTTGTAGCGTCGGGCAGTTGGCTGATGTGGCGCAGACTCTGAATGATCATAAACATGGAGCCACCCTGAAAGTCGGTTCGTCCAATGCTGCCTTTGAAGAGCGTGTCACCGGAGAAGGCAACAGCCTCTTCCTCGCAATAGAAGAAGACGCTACCCGTTGAATGTCCCGGCGTCTCGATGATGGTGAAAGTATGATCGCCGAACGAGATAGTGTCATTGGCAGCAAGATAGCGGCCAACGGGGGCAAAGTTGTCTTGGCTCAGTCTCAATCCCATGATGGCGGCAGCCTGCTCAGGAAGCTGCTGCATGAGCGCTTCGTCAGCTTCCGGTACCTCCGGCTTCAAGCCCCAGGTGTCGAAGACAAAGCGGTCGCCGAGATGATGATCCACATGACCGTGAGTAGCGATGAGATGGGTGGGAGTGAGGCCATTGTCATCGATATATTTCTTTAGCGCCTGCTTTTCAGCCTCGTAGTAAGCGCCACAGTCCACAATCACACACTCCTTACTGCTGTCGGATACCACGTAGCAGTTTTCACGGATGTCGTTGCAGACAAAACGTTCTATATTCATCATGATGTTTATAATCTTATTTCTAAAATAGAGATAGCCCGAAAGAGCAAGTGAAGATCATCGAGCCTCAATAAAAATCTATAAGGGCAAGTAGATGATCTGTTTGTCAGCGAACCACTCTTCGGTGAAATAATCTGAGATAGGAGTGACCAGCACCTTTTTGCCAAAGGGCTTCAACTCTTCACTGAGATCACCACCTTTCAGAGCAATGATACCATTGGGGAGTGCGTTGTGCTGTGTCTTGGAAACATTCTTCCTGACAATCTTCACCATGTCAGGCAAGGGCATAACAGCGCGGGAGACAATAAAGTCAAAGCGATCTTTCTCCTCTTCGCCTCTGCGGTGAATAGCCTCTACATTGTGAAGATTCAATGCTGCGGCTACCTCGTTGACGACTCTGATCTTTTTCCCTGTGCCGTCGATCATCCGAAACTGACAATCGGGGAACATGATAGCCAGTGGAATGCCAGGGAAGCCACCACCCGTACCAAAGTCGAGAATGTGGGTCCCAGACTTAAAACTGATCAAATTGGCAATAGCCAACGAGTGGAGCACATGGTGGAGATAGAGGTTATCAATATCCTTTCGCGAGATGACATTGATCTTGGTGTTCCAATCGTGGTAAAGCTCATCCAAGGCGGCAAACTGCGATTGCTGCTCAGTGGAAAGATGAGGGAAATATTTGACTATTGTTTGCATGTGCTGTTGGTTTTCCTTATAATATTGCAAAGTTACGAGATTATTTCGTAACTTTGCAACGAATTTAATAAAATGTAATGATTAAAGCAGCATTATTTGATTTAGACGGGGTAGTGGTGGATTCTGAAAGCCAGTACACAAAGTTTTGGGGCAGCCAGTTCCAACTCTACTATCCTCAGGAGAAAGGATTGGAGCATCGGATCAAAGGAATGACCCTGGTGGAAATCTTTTCGAGCTATTTCAATGGACAAGCCGAGACACAGAAAGCCATCACGGACAGACTCAATGAGTTTGAGCGCCGGATGAGCTACGACTATATTGCAGGATTTCAAGACTTCATCAAGAAAGTGAAGGAAGCTTCTTGGGCCACAGCCATCGTGACGAGCAGTAATCAGCAGAAGATGACCAACGTCTTCCGTTGTCATCCCAGGCTGGGCGATTACTTCGATGCTGTGTTGACGAGTGAGGATTTTGACAAGAGTAAACCCGATCCTGACGGTTATCTCAAGGCTGCGCAACGTCTTCATATTCTGCCTAATGAATGTATTGGCTTCGAGGATAGCATCAACGGAGTGAAAGCACTGGACGCCGCCAAGATGTTTGTCGTGGGATTGGCTACGACCAACCAACCTGAAGCTTTGAAGCCTTGGTGCAACCTCATCGTCGACGACTTCACGCATCTCGATTTAAACGTCTTGCTCACAGAACAAGGTAAGTAAAAAGATTGATCGATTTACAGGATGGACACACAAAATACTCCCATACACTTTAAGCTATGGCATCGTTCGTTTTGGTATCTGGCCATTGCTAATTTCTTTCTGACGGCCTCATTATACGCGCTGCTCCCGGTACTGCCATTCTCCCTCCATGCTCATCACGGAGAGCTGATGACAGTAGTGTATGTGTTTTTAGCTTATTGCTTGGGCATCTATCTACCGGGGCCAAACATTTCTTGGCTAGTGCAGCGCTTCCGTCGCAATCATGTGTGCCTGTTTGGCATCTTACTTCTTGCCGGTGTCATTGGCTTCTTTTCTCTGACTCACAATCGTTTACCTATATTCTTGGTCATTGGTTCCCTGCTATTGGGAGTAGCTTATGGCTTGGCCAAGATGACAATTGTCAGCACACTGATCATCGACACTTGTGAATCATTTCAGCGCACAGAAGCTAACCATTCCTCCGATTGGTTAGGGCGCTTGGCATTGGCTATAGGACCCTTTGCCGGCTTTTGGACATACTATAAATTTGGCTTTGGCTATGTAGAGTTCGTCTCTTTGGCTTTTGCCGCTCTGTCCTTTTTTTTCTTGTCCCGCGTCCATTTCCCTTTCAAGGCTCCGGGAGAGGATCTTCATCACATGTGCTTGGACAGATTCTTCCTTCCGCAAGGTACCAAGCTCTTTTTCAACTTCATGCTGGCAACCTTGGCGATGGGACTCATCATCAGTACCCAACAGTCTTGTCATTTCTTCCTCTATATGCTGGCTGGCTTTCTGTTAGCCATCATCTCGGAAAAATATGTTTTTGCCAATGCCAACCTGAAGAGTGAGACCTTTGTCGGTTGCTTTGTGCTGGCTGCTGCCTTGTTGCTGATGCTCTTCCGTCAGGAGCGGGCAGCAACGGTGATCGCTGATGCTTTCTGCGGTTTTGGTATCGGCATTCTTGGCTCCCGCTTTCTGCTGTTCTTTATCAAACTGGCTCATCATTGTGAGCGTGGTACTTCACAAAGCACTTTCTTCCTTTCGTGGGAGACGGGAATGGCACTCGGCATGTCACTCGGATGGCATTTGACAAGCCACGAGGCGTTGATAGTTGCGCTATGTCTGATTATCGCTGCGCTTGTCATCTACAACTTCCTTGTCCACCCTTGGTATTTGGCACATAAAAACAGATAACTCCTAAGAAAGAAAATTCCTTAGGAGTTAGTACGTAGCAAGATAACGGATTATAGACTAAACCGTTATCATAAACTTTCGCAAATAGATATCTTACGGCAGATTTATTCCTTTGCCTTCTTGATCATCGTATAATCGCTCTTATGGAATACGACATCAAGGAGCACTTTCTTCGATGAGGCTGAACGGAAAACATAGTGGAAAGAGTAACCCTTGTCCTTGAAAGCCTTGTTGCGAGTGTCCTCCTTCAGTCCGCTGAGCAGAATCGTGCGCAGCGTGTCGTGGCGCGCGGTAAAAATCCTTGCGTCATCGAGTTTACCGTTGACAAGATAGTAGTAGTTGAAAGTGCGCGTGGCGCGGTTGAAACCGATGCTGTCTGTGCGCGTGTTTCCTTGATAAGGAGTAGGGCAGTACTGGGCTGTGTAGTCTTTGCATTCTTTTTCAGCACGATCCTCCAGCGACTGATGATGACAAGCGGTTAACATCAAGCCAGCTGATAACAGTGGAGCTAAAAACCTAAAAACAATCTTCTTCATATAGCGTGAAATTCCTTTTTTTGTGCAAAGTTAATAAAAATAATGATAGATAGCTAACCAATTTTGCTTAGATTTTCGTAACTTTGCGTAAAAGATAAAGAAGAAGATGGAACATATAAGGAATTTCTGCATCATCGCACACATTGATCACGGCAAATCAACGCTTGCTGATCGTATGCTGGAATACACCAATACGATTAAGATTACCGAGAACCAGATGCTCGACGACATGGATCTGGAAAGAGAGCGTGGCATCACCATCAAAAGCCACGCCATACAGATGGAGTACAAGCATAACGGTGGAAATTATATACTCAATCTCATCGATACTCCGGGACACGTCGACTTCAGCTATGAGGTATCGCGCAGCATCGCGGCTTGCGAGGGTGCTCTCTTGGTTGTGGACGCTACCCAGGGAGTACAGGCTCAGACCATTTCCAACCTCTATATGGCCATTGATCATGACCTGGAGATTATCCCGGTCATCAACAAGATCGACATGCCCAACGCCATGCCCGATGAGGTAGAGGATGAGATTGTGGACTTGATTGGCTGCGATCCCTCCGAGATCATCCGCGCCAGTGGTAAGACAGGTGAAGGCGTTCCCGACATCCTCAATGCTGTGGTAGAGCGTATCCCGGCACCTAAAGGCGACAAGACGAAGCCTTTGCAGGCGCTGATCTTCGACTCGATCTTCAACTCTTTTCGTGGCATCATTGTGCTCTGCAAAGTTGAGAACGGTGTGATCCGCACCGGAGATAAACTGAAATTCGTTCAGACAGGAATGGAATATACCGCTGACGAGGTGGGTGTGCTCAAGATGGACATGGAGCCACGCAAGCAACTCTCAACGGGTGAGGTCGGCTATGTCATCTCGGGTATTAAGAACGCTACCGAGGTGAAAGTCGGTGAAACGATTACCCACGTCGATGAGCCCTGCGACAAGGCTATTGAGGGATTCCAAGAGGTGAAGCCGATGGTGTTTGCCGGCGTTTATCCGATTGATCCCAATGAGTATGAGAACCTCAGAGCATCGCTTGAGAAACTGCAACTCAACGATGCCGCACTGACGTTTATGCCGGAGTCTTCTCAGGCTTTGGGTTTTGGCTTCCGCTGCGGCTTCCTCGGCTTGCTCCACATGGAAATCGTGCAGGAGCGACTCGACCGAGAATTCAACATGGAGGTGATCACCACGGTGCCCAACGTCTCGTATATGGTTTACGACAAGCAAGGCCACGCGATGGAGGTGCATAACCCCAGCGGGCTCCCGGATCCGACGCTCATCGACCACATCGAGGAGCCTTATATCCGGGCAAGCATCATCACTGCAGCTGAATATATCGGTCCTATTATGCGGCTCTGTCTCGACAAGCGTGGTGAGCTGCTCGACCAGCAATACGTCTCTGGCAACCGCGTGGAACTTCATTTCATGCTGCCGTTGGGTGAGATCGTTATAGATTTCTACGACAAGTTGAAGTCGATCTCTAAAGGCTATGCGTCGTTTGACTATCACATCGACTCCTATCGCCCGTCGAAGTTGGCCAAGCTCGACATCCTTCTTAATGGTGAGCCCGTTGACGCTCTCTCCACGCTGACCCATCAGGACAATGCCGTGACTTTGGGCCGAAGGATGTGTGAGAAACTTAAAGACTTGATTCCGCGACAGCAGTTCGACATTGCAATCCAAGCTGCCATCGGTGCCAAAATAGTTGCGCGAGAGACGGTGAAACAAGTCAGAAAAGACGTTCTCGCCAAGTGCTATGGTGGTGATGTCAGCCGTAAGCGTAAGCTCTTGGAGAAGCAGAAGAAAGGCAAGAAGCGCATGAAGCAGATTGGCAACGTGCAGGTGCCGCAGAAGGCATTCTTGGCTGTGCTGAAGCTTGATTAGAGAATATAGAAAAATTTGTTTAAGAGAGGGAAAGCTCCTATGTTTAAGAAAATAATAGAGGAGGAATAGAAATGAAAGATTATCATAACACAACGCGGGATATCGCCCGTGAATTGGCAAGAAAATACAGTACGATGACCCATGATGAGCTCGACATCTTGGAGAGCATCATTGTGCCGAAGAAATATGCGAAGGGTGAGATGATCCTTCGTGAAGGAGATATTTGCGAGGACATCAGCTACATCGACCGAGGACTGGTGCGTCAGTTCTATTTCAAGAATGACAAAGAGCTGACGGAGCACATTGGTTCGGATGGCGAGATCTTCATGTGCATCGAGAGTCTGTTCCGTGAAGAGCCCACTCATCTGCAGGTGGAAGCTTTGGAGCCCTGTATAATCTATTGTCTGCCGAAACGCAGACTGGAGCAAGTTGCCCTTCACAATGTCAACATTCAGATTCTCTACCGTAAGATCCTTGAAGAGAGTCTGATCATCTCGCAGGTTCATGCTGACTTGGTGCGCTTCGAGTCAGCTCAGAGCCGCTATCAGAAACTTTGCAAACTGAAGCCTCAGGTGGTGTTGCGTGCGCCGTTGGTGTATATCGCCAGCTATCTGCAGATGACACCGGAGACGCTCAGCAGAGTAAGAGCACAGAAAGGTGACGGATAAATAATTTATGGACTATAGAAAAAGCCATGAATGACTCCCATATATAATATGGTGTGTCATTCATGGCTTTTTCGTATCCACCTTGTGAAGCCACAAGTACCGTATCGCCTAATCTTCTGTTTCGATTTTCTTTCTCCGCTTGATCAGGCTCTTTGCGAGGAAATAGATGAGGGCTACAGCAGCAAGGGAGCAGATGACCACCTTAATGTATTCGCCGTATTCCATGATCTTATCGTTGAGCATCTCTTCCGGAACCATCGTGTGGAGATACCATCCGAGCGCAGCAAGAATGCAATTCCAACAGCCGGCTCCCAAGGTCGTATAGAGAATAAATTTCCAAAATGTCATTTTGGAGAGTCCTGCAGGAATGGAGATGAGATGGCGGATGCCGGGGATGAGCCGGCCGGTGATGGTAGCCACCATACCATGATCATTGAAATAGTTTTCACTCTTCTCCACCTTTTTCTGATTCAGCATACAGAAGTGACCCCAACGGCTGTTGGCGAAGCGATAGATGATTGGGCGGCCAAGATAATAGCCTGCCAGATAGTTGATTGTGGCACCGCAGTCTGCTCCTATAGTCGCGAAGAGAATGACAAGCCAAATGTCGAGATTACCGGCAGCTGAGTGGTAGGCAGCGGGGGCAACCACCAACTCAGACGGCACCGGAATGACCGTACTCTCAAGCAACATCAGCAGGAAAACCGTCCCATAGTTGAGGTTTCCGAGAAGCGAAGATAAAAAATTCATAATGTCGTTTCTTGCGTTATGTATTTGTCAATCGTTATTTTCGTCAGTCTTTCAGTTCTTCATACGGCACTGCGCCCATCCGAGGATGCTGCAGGGCATAAGCGTAATAGTCGACAGCGCTCAATTCTTGCGGAAACATGGTAGCAAGAAACGAGGTAGCAGCCTCGGGATCAAGCTCCACGGTGCGTTTCAAATCAGCGAGAAAAGCCTGGCGGTCGCCCAGCTCATGGTCGCACAGCGTGATAAACGCCCAACCGCCGGACCACGATCCTTTGTCGACATGGTCCACGATTTTGAGATATTGCTCACGGGCATAGCGGATGTATCCGCATTCATAGGCAGCGTAGGCCACGAGCATGGTGACTTGGTCGAGGTTGTCATCGGCTGAGGACAGCGCTTGACCGAAGCACCGCATGGCAGCACTTACCTGATTTTGTTTCAGAAAAAGGAATCCACGCATGACATCCAATTCGGCTTGGGTCGCCCCTTGGCTTTCTTTGATCTTTTCAAGGCATTGCAGCGCTTCAGCATATTTGCCGTCGCTGGAGAGCAGATTGAATTTCTGCCGTAGGATTTCTATGCGGTTGATGCTCTGCGGCGGACACAGTTGTTCGGCTTTGCTGAGTGCCTCAATCGCTTTCTTGCGGTCGTTCTGAGCTATATAGACCGTCGCCATACCCATGTCCCCGGCTTCGTTGAGCGGCTGCAGCGTCTTGAAGCGCTGATAGTATTTCAGCGCTTCGTCGTAGTTGCCCAACTGCACGAGTCCGTTGGCCTTATTGAGCACTGCGTCGAAATCGTCGGGGTCGATGGCCAGCGAGAAGTCGCTGCTCTCAATACTGGCCTGCAGATGGTGCTGGGCAAACTGCAGTGAGGCGAGTTGATTCCAATAGCCGTTGGCATAGGGATCCTCGTCGATAAGATGGTTGAAGATGTGCTCACTGCGCCGGAAGTCGCCTTGCTCCATGGCAATGCGCCCCTGCAGCTCTTTATAGTCCAACGAATCGGTGTCAGAACTTTTGGCAAGCCAGTATTTGGTCTGCTTGATACAGGAATAGTCAGCAAAGAGCGTGGCGACATCGAGATAGTAGTCCTCGAGATCGTCTTCGTCGACCTCAGCCTCTTTCTCCTCCAAATATTTCTCGGCCTCCTGCACCTTGCCGTCAGCGATGAGAATCTCCGCGATGGTGTAGAAATAGTCCAGATCCTCCTTGTCGCTGATCTGATGGGCATAGGCAAAAGCCTCCTGCGCATTGCCATTGACAAGAATGGCGTAGCGGGCGCGGAAAGCTAAAGGATGCAAGGATCCCGGAAACATATCGATGGTTTTGTCGATTGTCTCCAAAGACTCTTGCGTCCTCCCGTGATAAAAATAATATTCAGCAATATCGGTCAAGTCGTCAGCATCCATGAAGGGAAAGTTGCCCTTGCTGCGGGCAGCCTCAAACTTTCGGAGCATCTCCTTGAACTCTCTGCTTCGATAGAAATTATCGCTCAATCGTGTATATTCCTTCTTTGGTTATTTCTTACTCTGTTTGGCCCAGGTGTCCTTGAGTCCCACGGTCTTGTTGTAGACCGGTGCAACCTCAGTGCCGTCGGGGTCAGCCATGAAGTATCCGATGCGCTGGAACTGGAGATACTGTCCCGGCTTCATCTTGGCGGCATAGTCCTCGACATAGCAGTTGTCATGAACGTGCAGAGAGTTTGGATTCAGCAGCTCGTGGAAGTCGCGCTCATCAGCGGATGGATTCTCCACGCTGAAGAGTCGGTCATACTCTCTGACCTCAGCCTTGACACAGTGGTCTGCGCTCACCCAGTGGAGTGTGCCCTTGACCTTACGGTTGGCACCCGCCATTCCGCTCTTGCTGTCGGGGTCATAGGTGGCCTCGATCTCGATGATGTTGCCGTCAGCGTCTTTCTTGCATCCGGTGCACATCACGATGTAAGCATTCTTCAAGCGCACCTCTCTGCCCGGTGTCATGCGGAAGAACTTCTTCGGAGCATCCTCCATGAAGTCCTCACGCTCAATCCACAGGTTACGGGTGAAGGTGATGGTGTGTGTACTGGCCTGCTCGTCCTCAGGATTGTTGACAGCCTCCATCTCCTCGCTCTGTCCTTCGGGATAGTTGGTGATGACCAGCTTCACGGGATCAAGAACGGCCGAGACTCGTGTGGCGCGCTTGTTAAGGTCGTCGCGGACGGCGGCCTCCAAGAGAGCCATGTCGTTGAGAGCGTCGAACTTGGTGTAGCCGATCGACTTGATGAAGTTCTTGATCGACTCAGGCGAATAGCCACGACGACGCATGCCACAGAGTGTCGGCATACGGGGATCGTCCCAACCATTGACGAGATGCTCGCCGACAAGGGTGTGGAGCTTGCGCTTCGACATCACGGTATAGGTGAGGTTGAGTCGGTTGAACTCTATCTGACGCGGGCGGAAGTCGTTGAGTCCCTTTGCAACGGTACCATCATACTCTTTGAGGAAGTCGATGAACTTGTCGTAGAGCGGGCGGTGGGGCACAAACTCCAGCGTACAGATGGAGTGGGTGACCCCCTCGAAATAGTCGCTCTGTCCGTGGGCGAAGTCATACATCGGATAGCAGTGCCACTTGGTACCGGTGCGGTGGTGTGGGATCTGAATGATACGATACATGATCGGATCACGGAAGTGCATGTTCGGGTTAGCCATGTCGAGCTTGGCTCTGAGCACCATAGATCCCTCGACGGCCTCGGGTGTATTCATCTGCTGGAACAGACGCAGGTTTTCCTCCACGGGGCGGTCGCGATAAGGACTGGCAACACCCGGTGTGGTCGGCGTGCCCTTCTGCTCGGCAATCTGCTCAGCGGTTTGCTCGTCGACATAGGCATGTCCTTGCTTGATCATCCAAATGGCGAAATCCCAAAGCTTCTGGAAATAATCCGAGGCATAATAGATGTGTCCCCAGTGGAAGCCGAGCCACTTGATATCGTTGAGAATATTTTCCACATACTCCGTGTTCTCTTTCGAGGGGTTGGTGTCGTCAAACCGCAGGTTGCAGACGCCATTGAACTCCTCAGCCACACCGAAGTCCATGCAGATGGCTTTGGCATGTCCGATATGCAGATAGCCGTTGGGCTCTGGGGGAAAGCGTGTCTGTATGCGTCCTCCGTTTTTACCATTGGCCAAATCCTCCTTGACGAATTGCTCCACGAAACTCAAGCTATGCTTCTCTTCGCTGTTCTCAGTCTTACTCTTTTCCATAATTACAATGATACTTTTTTCTTGGTGCAAAGATAATCATTTTCTATAGATTTCCATTACTCGAAATAAAATTTATCGAGATAAAAACAAAAAAACATTTGCAAATATCAATAAAAAGGATTAACTTTGCACTCGTTATCCTGAATACAATCTTTTTACCTTAGAGAAAGACTAATACCTATTGAGGATTGATGGCACTCGCTGTGAAGCGGGTGCCATTGTTTATATATACCCTTTTGATTCTCTCTTCACCGTTTTCCCATCGTCCAAACATTGCTGAGGCGTCATAAAAAAGACGGCCCTTGCGAGCCGTCTTCTTCTATTGTCCCTAAAATCCGCAAGAAGAGTCGACAATGCCAATTATGACACAAAATCCATTTGTTAGTGTGATCTGTAGTTAGAAACGGCCCCAACTCCTTTAATGGACATCTTTTGGTATACAACACCCCCTTACCCCACAAAGCGTGTAGGAGCTCACCGCTATAAAATTCAGCATGTAGGCTTTTATTAACCGAAATCAGATTCGAAGACAGTCGCATACGCATTCTGCTCGGTGTAGATGTTTAGTATATACTGTCTTGCCGTCTTTATCCACTTTGCAGGCACGGAGATGAACTTGAAAGTGAAGTCCTTCATTCTGCTCGTGGGTTTAAGGCCGAATGATTTCAGTTCCTTGGCCTTCATAAGAAACTGATAGAAATTGCGTATCAGGGCCGTGATGAGCAAGAAAACTGTGTTCTCATTCATAAAGGACTTGGGTAGTCTGTTCCATCCAAAACTGTTGTTCAAGTCATCGAAGATTCGTTCCTTGGCACCACGCTTATTGTAAAATTCCACAATTTCCTCTGGAGTTGACGTGTAGTCATTTGTCATGATGCAGCGATAGGTATATTCGCCTTCCCAAATATCCTGTTCTCCACCAGGACGTTTCTGCCTTTGTATAACGAGGCGGCATGCTACACCTTTCCATTTCTCGGCGATAATGGAGTTTAGTTCGTATTCAATGCCGTTTATCTCCACGTGTTTCCATCCCCTCAATGCGAATATATCGTTGTATATTGACTGACAACGGTTTGCACGAATATAGTAAAGTTTGCAATGCTTAGAAACGGTCTTGACTATCTCCTCTGAGCATGAGCCACAGTCCATACGGGAACGGTTTATTGTTATGCCCTTATCCTCGAGTCTGGTATAGAAACGCTCGAGGGTATCCTGCTGATGGAATCTTACGTTGGCATTTCCGTCGCGATTCTCAATGCCAACGACCATGTCGCCGATAACTGCCACGCCGGGACTGTATCCGAGGAAGTGTTTATAGGTCATCTTCGCATCATACTTCTCCGCCTCTAGGAACTCATGGTCAAAATCAAGGTCATACTCCCTGCCCGCCTCAAGCTGTCCCGTGGCAACAAGCGCGTTGACAAGCAATTCGTTCACCTTATCACAAGTATTGAAATCATAATCCTTTCCACTATCAGATGTATAAGTGATGTTGTCGCATGAAAGCTCTTTCATCATACGCAGGATGGTGTCAGAACTGCAAGTGCGCAATTGAGGGTGCAGACTCAGATGTTCTATAAGATGCTTGGAAACGTCCTCAATACAAGAGCCGCCACAGAAATACACGCACATCAGAGAACGTATAATCTCGCTGTAATCGTACCCAATAGACACAGACCTCTTTCCGAGGGTTTTATCGATGATGTGCGAAAGGTGACGCTCAAAAAGCTCCATAATATGAAAAATTCCTCCGAATGGAGTCAGTTTCTCACTTTTTATTTGTATTTTTGCCATGCCGTGTTGAAGAATTGCTAATTTGTTTTTGCACCACTAAGTTAAGTGATTTTTTTGACATGGCCAAATCCTGAGCAACTTTTTGTTGCTCAGGACGTTATAAAATGCTAAAGACTTTTGTGGTGCGGATATTAGGTTGTCATATTCCTGTCTGTTGCTTATTTGATGCCTTTGCTGTTGAGGGCGGCGGCATAGCGCTTGGCGTTGGCCAGATGCTCTTCATAGGTTCTTGCAAAGCGGTGGGTGCCGCTGAAGTCCTCGTTGGCGCACATATAGAGATAGTCGTGATGCTTCATGTTCAGCACTGCGTCGATACCGGCCACAGAGGGGATGCGGATGGGCCCTGGGGGCAGTCCGGGATTGCGGTAGGTGTTGTAGGGGCTGTTGATCGAGAGCAGGTTGTTGTAGATGCGCTTGAGTCCGAATTGTTTCCAAGCGAACTTGATCGTCGGGTCGGCCTGCAGCGGCATGCCCTCGGGATATTTGGCATCACGCAGCATCAGTCGGTTGTAGTACATACCGGCGATCATTGGCTTCTCACCATTGTTGGCGGTCTCCTCGTCGACGATGCTGGCCAGCGTAGTCACCTGAATGGGGTCGAGACGCAAGGCGTTGGCTTTGGCCATGCGGTCGTCATCCCAAAAGAGATGGTTCTCTTTCTGCATGCGCTTCATCAGTCCGTCGACCGAGATGTTCCAATAGATGTCATAGGTGTTGGGGATGAACAGCGCGGCAATGTTAGCTGTATCATAGCCGTATTGTTTGCAGAAGGCTTCGTCGGCGAAGTCCTTGGCCAGTGTGGCGCTGTCGACCATGAGCTTATCTCCAAGCTCTCCAGCCAAGTCCTGCATGGTTCTGACACTGGGCACCGTAAGACTCAACGGTTCCTGCATGCCGTTTTTGAAATGACGAAAGACAACCAAGGCTCCCATACCCGGCTTGATGGCGTAGCGGCCCGTGCGCACATGCGTGGTGAGCTTGCTGTGGCGGGCCAGTGCGCAGAAGGCATGATAGCAATGCCGCTGCGAGATGGGCTCCACCTTATTTAATAAGGAGTCGAAATTGTCGTCCTGGTCGATATAGACATACTTGGTGCTGCCTTGGCCGGTAAACGACGTGAAGAAGTAATAATATCCGATTCCGAACAGCACGACCAAGCAGGCCACGGCCGGAAGGATGTATTTTTTCAATTCTCTTGTCATAGTAACTAATCTGTTAAAAAGACGGTGCAAAGATACTGCAAAACGCTGAAATGGCAAAACTTTTATGATATAACATCGTGGTGGAGAAAAAAAATGATTAATTTCACGCTGCAAAGAGATGTGTTATCATGAAAATGATTATCTTTGCAAACATGAAGATGTCATTCCAAATCGAATACCAAGCTCCATTCGGACAGTCCATGCACCTCTGCGTGACCTACTACAACGCCGAGATGCATCATCGTGTCCACAACCTGCTCATGCATACCGACGACGGCAGCACGTGGACAGTGGAGACCAGTAGCATGGTGTTCTCGCATTTCCCGATCTCTTACGTGGAGTATCACTATCAGGTCGAGGATGATCATGGCAAATGCATCAGGAAAGAGTGGAGTGGCGTACCGCGCGTCTACGCCATCGACGATTCAAAGAACTACATCTTCCAAGACCAGTGGCGCGACCTGTCGCTGCAGCACTATCTGTTTCGCTGGACCAAGCGGCCGCTGGCTTATCTCAAAAACATCCCCTTCTTCGACCGATCCATCGTGTTTCGCGTCTCGGCACCGCATATCAAGAGCTATCAGCGTGTGGCTCTGCTCGGGAGCGAAGCCCCCTTGGGCGCATGGAATGTGAGGCATCCGCTGCCCATGCACTATATCGGCGACGGCGACTGGGTGCTGTCTATCAATGCCTACGCCATCAGATTGCCGCTGGAATATAAGTATGTGGTGGTCAACGACGAGACCCACGATGTCGTGGAGTGGGAAAAGGGCGAGAACCGACAGACTAAACTCAAGCGGCTGGAGTGGGGGGAGCAGCTCATCCTGCATGGAGGCAACCTGCGGACCGATTGCGAACTCGTTTGCCATGACGATTATTTCAATAGGGATAACACTATTACACATGAAATTCGAGAGTTATATATTTGATTTAGACGGAACATTGATAGAATCATTACGGGACTTAAAGGAAAGCTGCAACTATGCGCTCCAAAGCTGTGATATGCCGCCCCGTACACTTGAGGAGGTGAGAATGTTTGTAGGCAACGGGGTGAAGAAGCTCATGGAGCGTGCTGTGCCCGACGGACTCGCCAATCCTCGCTTCGAAGAGGCTTACGCCATCTTTCGTCAGCACTACCTCCACCACAATCTCGACCACACGGCTCCATATCCCGGTATCATGGAGATGCTCGCCACCCTGCGGGCCAATGATAAGGCTGTGGCTGTGGTGAGCAACAAGTTCTACGCTGCCACGCAGCAACTGGTTCGTCACTTCTTCTCCGACTATGTCTCGGTGTCCATCGGCGAACGAGAGGACATCAAGAAGAAACCGGCTCCCGACACTGTGATGGAGGCGCTCCGCCAGCTCCATAAGCCCGTCTCCACTGCAGTTTACATCGGTGACAGCGACGTCGACATCGACACGGCGAAGAACTGTGGCATGCCCTGCATCAGTGTCCTGTGGGGGTTTCGCGATAAGCCCTTTCTCATCGATCACGGTGCCACCACCTTTGCCGCCACTCCGGCTGACATCCTGAATATATGATGAGTACTTGGTGAGTACATGATGAGTATATGATTGAGTATATGATTGAGTATATGATTGAGTATATGATTGAGTATATGATTGAGTATATGATGAGTATATGATGAGTATATGATTGAGTATATGATTTGCGCCGTTTTTGATTCTCGGTGCAAAGTTACGGCACAATCTCTCCATATCCAAATCTCAGCGTTTTATTACGATTAAAATCTGTTAACAACGCAGCGTAAACATCATTTTTCTATATTCATAGTCTGTGAGGGGCGTAATTGTCTCATGCAAGGCGCAGAGCTATCATTTCAAGTCTTACCCCCTTGCCCTTTTTAGCTTTACCCCGTGAGGCTGCTTGCGCCACACCGCCACACCGCCACAAAAGCCGATACCAGTATCGGAAGATGATCAGGCTGACTTCAATTCATCAGATTACTTCGTCTGCGGATGAATGCCGGTCTCAAAAAACAATCCGTCTCTTCTAAGAAATATAGTCCAATCCTTGTTTTATTTGAAATAATATTTGTACATTTGCAACCGATATACAAATCTTGCATCTCTGAGGGCGATCTCACGAGAGAATTAAATCTAACAAGAACAACTATGGAAGGAATCTTTAGAGACGAAATAGAAGTACGCCAGATCGATAAGTTTTTCTGCGCAGAGATGGGTCGACAGATCCATCGCTATATCAAGGCTATGCATGGCTCGCTGACCATGATGGAGAAGTTTGAGGCACGCTTGCAACAGCTTGATATTCCGAAGCGTGAGGATGCTATTGCACGCTATATCGACTTGAACCGCAAGGTGATCATGTCTCTCGACTGGAGAATGCTTCTGGCCAGAGCCATTGCCAACTATTGCGACTCCTATCCCTATTTTCGCAGTATGATTGCCGACGAGAAGACCATAAAGTTCTATGTCGAGCGCATGAAAAGCAAGTATATCCGCTATCACCAGGTGTTTGAGCAGAACGGAAAATACGGTATCAAGGACCACGAAGGCAATGTGCTGTTGGGGGCTCACTACGATTTCCTGCGCACGCCCTATGTCTATGTCGACGACATGACGATGATGCCAATTATAGCCGAAAAGGATGGAAAGATGGGGCTCGTGCTGCCTGACGGAGGCGACTCGGTGGTGGTGCCTTTTGAGTATGACGACATCTCGCTCCGCGACGAAGAGCCATGGTTTGAACTGACAAAATCAGGCACCACGACATTGTGGCCTGAATAAAAAATATCGATGAAATCGGGTAAAATTGCAGTTTTATTAGTTTTGATCTTCCTTCTGTGGACACTACTTTTCGTAGCACAGAAGCCGTTTTTCTTACTTTTTTATGGGGGATTCAGCCATCTGATACCCGTGATTTGGCATGGTTTGCCTTTGGATTTCAGCATGTCGGGATATCTTTCGGTGTTGCCAGCCCTGCTCATTTTGCTTGGCAACCTGCCTATTATCCGTAGCCGTAGACCGTCTAAGACTATAGAGGCTGTTGTAAAAGTCTATTTTGTTTTGGCCGCAATGTGCTATTCTTTTGCCTTTGTCTCCAATATATCCCTCTATGGCTATTGGCGCTTCCCCTTGGACTCCACTCCGATTTTCTTTGTCACATCATCTCCAGCGGCTGCTATGGCCAGCGCAGAGTGGTGGCAGCTTTTATTGGGACTGCTTGCCATAGGCCTCACGGCTTGGGGCGTCTATCGCCTCTTCACGCTTCTCTTCCGTCGCTTTGCATGGCAAGAAACCACATCGTGGCGTCAGAGCCTGCTCATGCTGCTCTTCTGTTTTTTTCTCTTTCTACCCATCCGTGGCGGTGTCAGCGTAGCGACGATGAACACGGGACAGGCTTATTTCTCTTCGAATCAGGAACTCAACCACGCGGCTGTCAATCCGCTCTTCTCCTTTATGGAGAGTGCTACCCACCAAACCGATTTTGCCAAAGAATACCGGTTGATGGATGACCGGCAGGCTCACAAGGTGTTTGCGAACTATAATCAGTCTCTTGCCACTGACAGCACACATCTCAGCCTCATCCGCCGCGAGACAGCTCAGCCCGATATTTACCTGATCATCATGGAGAGTTTCTCCGACACCATTATGCATGTGCCGCATGTCACTCCCATGCTCAACCGCATCAAGCATGAGGGCGTATGGTTCGCCCGTTTCTATGCCAACAGCTTCCGCACCGACCGAGGGCTCGTGTCAAACTTGCTTGGAGTGCCCGCACCATCGACAATCAGTCTGATGAAGTTCCCGCGCAAGACCTCTCTGATGCCTTCATTGGCCGCGCAGTTGGTGAAGCATGGCTATGCGACACATTACTATTATGGTGGTGACGCGGACTTCATCAACATGCGCTCGTTCCTTGTCAACCAGGGATTTATGAATCTTACCGAGGCCCATGACTTCCCAATGACGGACAGACTCAGCAAATGGGGCGTTCCCGACCACTTGGTGTTTCAGCGTGTAGAGAAAGACCTCAGCGCAAGTCACAACACTCGTCCCACTTTCCGCGTCATTCAGACGTCCAGCTCTCACGAGCCCTTCGATGTGCCTTTCCACCGGTTGAACAATAAGAAGCTCAACGCTTTCGCTTATAGCGACGATTGCATCGGCCGCTTTGTTGAATGGCTGAAAAAGACTGACCGGTGGAACCGTAGCCTCGTGGTACTGATACCCGACCATCTTGGCGCATGGCCCGACGATATCGACAATTTCTCGTTTTGGCGTTTCCATGTGCCGATGCTTTGGACGGGTGGCGCCCTGTCTTCCACAAAGAGAGTCATTGACACCTATGGCTCTCAGCAGGACATTACTGCCACACTCTTGGGCCAACTGGGCTATGACCACAGCATGTTTCCGTTCAGCAAGGACTTGCTCGACCCAAAGGAGCCTCACTATGCGTTCTTCATGATGAACGATGGCTTTGGACTGATTGACGATCATGGCGCGATGATCTATGATTTCAATCGCAAGGCTGTCGTCAAATCCAAAGGCTCATCATCACTGTATGAGCAACGAGGAAAAGCCATTACGCAAATGCTTTTTGACTACATAGCACGACTGAAATAAAGACAAGAATAAAAATTTAGGAGTCAAACTGGTAAATTCACTTTCTGATATAAATAATGGCGGAAATCCCTATGAAGGACTTCCGCCATCTTTATTTTTATGAATACTACCAAGATTTATTTGAATCTTGAATAGATTACACTCAACTTGATGGGGCTGTTCTGACTTGTACCCTTAGCCAGTCGCGTGCTGGTTAGCGACATATCGTTGGCAACTTTTGTCGTGATAGTGGAGGTCTGACCCGTGTAGCTGGAATAAGTGCTTGTGGTGCTCACCTCAACGGGTATCAGAACGATCTTGTTCCAGTTGCTACTGCGTTTCGCTTTATCCACATTTTTCATCGCTGTGACCAAAGAAGCAATGTTGGAGTAGATATAGCTGTTGTCACTGCTGTTTGTCCATGATGCTACATACGAGGTCTTGTTGTTGTCGATCTCGTTGTTCTCAAAGAAGCTGCGGATGGAGTCTTTCGGAATGAGCAGCACCTTCCTCGGAGCGTCAAAGGCATATTCGCTGGTGGAGGTGTTGTTCAGTCTTGGCACCACGAGCTGCGCAGAGGTGATGATGTCGCTTTCGTGACCCTTGGTGATGTCGTCGACAGGCAATGTCATCTCGGTGTAGATACCGGCAGGAGTCTTCAGATAAGTGCAACTCTGATCAGCCACTAATTTCTCGAGCGTCGATTTGTCGTTCGTGATCGTTGTGGTCTGCAACACTTCTTCAGTGCCCCAGAAAGAGGTCACATTTTGGAAGATGGTATCTTTCTTCACAGTGACAGCCTCACCGTTGACGGAGTCAGTTTCTGTGTACTGATCCTTCTCATGGTAGTAGACATTGAGCTGTGAGTCACTGATATAGGCCATATTACCCAATCCACCTACATTCTTGAAGAAGAATCCGGGCACCACATGATTGCGGAAGGTGTAAGCATTCTTGAAATATTCAGGATGCTCATAGTAAGTCTCCAGCACGTAGGTACCGTAGTTGCTGTATACCTTGCCGTTCTTGTCGGTGTAAGGCTGGTTGAACTTAATTGTGATATACGGTGTATATTTGCTGCTGTCTCTGACATTCTTGGTCAAGTTGTAGTCGATGAGACTATATACCTTCGTAGCTTGGGCACCGTTTTTTCTCACCAATCCTTGCTCCAAAGGATCGAAATTGCTATAGTAGCTGCGATCCTCGTTCATTGTCTGACCCATCTCCATCGCCTTCAGCTTCATGGTGCGGGTAGAGTCGCCGTAGAAGTTTTTATAGAACAAGCGAAGTTCGCAGGAGTCTGCGTTAACGAGCCCTGCCTCAAGTTTGCCTTGGGCATTACGACCATAGAGATTGCTTTTGTCGGGGAACTTGTAGTTCTCAAGGCAAGTGAACTGAGCCATGAAATCACTGGTGATATATGCACCGGTCTCAGGGTCTCGCACCTTACCAATATAACCCGTCAGCGAGTTTGACAAGACCGAATCGGCCATTATGGAGTTGCTGGAAATGTCGAACGACGCGGTACCGACCTCCACAGCATCCGTGAGATTGGAGAGCGAGGAGCCAATAGTATCCGTCGTATCGTCGCAGGCTGCGAAAGCAACAGCAGCTGTGAAGAGCGCAACTAAATACTGTATTTTCATGAGAAAATTATATTCCTAAGATATTGTTGTAAAAAGTCTTGTAAGCTTGTACATAGTCATCGCCTGGATAGTTGAGAATGGGCTTTTGCTTATCCTTGGCATACTGCAGCAAGACTTTGCTGGCCTCTTTTCCTGCCTCCACGACACCATCACTGTAGTCAATAGCGAGCTTACCCAATTCGGTGTAGTCGAAGTGGTCGGCATAGGGTTCGAGCAGGTCGGGAGTGGCATTGCGGAATTCCACGCACTGCTTGAAATTAGTGCCGAAAGGCTTTTTGAAGTTCATGTTGAAAAGCGATGTCACCACCTTGGCATTAGCGAAGGAGGGATCGTCGTGATATGCTGTCTTGATATACAAAGGCACGACACCAGCCATCCAGCCTTGGCATTGGATAATATCCGGGGGCCAGCGCAGCTTCTTGACAGTCTCTAAGACACCACGTGCAAAGAAGATCGCACGCTCACCGTTGTCGGTAAACTCCTCACCGCTCTCGTCCTCGGTCATGGTGCGGCGGCGCTGGAAATAGTCCTCATTGTCGATGAAGTAAACCTGCAGACGCGAAACAGGGATGCTGGCTACCTTGATGATCAGCGGATGGTCGGTGTCATCAATAATCAAGTTGAGTCCTGACAGCCGGATGACCTCATGCAGTTGTCCCCGACGCTCGTTGATATTTCCCCACTTTGGCATGAAAGTACGGATCTCGAATCCATTCTCTTGGATCTTCTGTGGCAAGTTGCGCCCCATCGTCGCCATCTCAGAGGTGGGAACGTAGGGAACCATTTCTTGGTTAATGAATAAAACCTTCTTTTTGACCATTACGCAATAATCTATAATATATTCCGTGCAAAGTTACGAAAAAATACTATAAAAAACGATGGTTTTACATCAATTAAGGGTATTAGATCGCATTTTAAGCACTATATGGGAGCCAAAACGCTTCTTTCTGAAAGATTTCAATAAGGTTTTATAAGTAAGTGAAACAGGCAGAAGAGAAAAAAGAGAGTCACTCTTCAGCGGCTCTCTTTGATGACTGATGTGGTGATCGGTGGTTATCGATTGAATGATAACCGCCTTCTCAACGACAATATCAATTAGTCGACGACAACGAGTGGATCGTCCTCCATGACGCTCTGACCCACCTTCACACATATGGCCTTCACGGTTCCGTCTTTTTCGGCCTCGATGTTGTTGGCCATCTTCATGGCTTCGAGCACCAGCAGGGCTTCACCGGCTTTGACCGCGTCACCAACTTTGACGTTGACGGCTGTGATCGTACCCGGCAGCGGAGCCTTGATAGCATTGGCTGTGTTGCCAACAGGAGCAGCAGTGGGATCGTCGGCAGCATCAGCAGCCGCGGGCTTACCCAACTCCACCTTCTTCTTCTCAGGCTCAGCAGGCTTCTCCATGCCAACTTCGAATGATTCGCCGTTGACCTTGACCTGGGCCATGCCCTTCTCCTCGTCAACGTTGTCGATCTCTACGTTATAGACCTTACCGTCTATGGTATATTTAAATTCTTTCATGTCTTTGAATTATGGTTTAGCTGTGAATGACAAGAACTTAGCATTCCAAAGCGTATGCTTGGGACGAATGGTAATCACGCCGGACTCCTTGTCATGAACGTTGTTGCCCTGATACTCATAGAGTGCCATGGCAATGGCAGCATATATATTCTTATCCATCTTCGCTATATTGAAAAGTTTGATTACATCGGCATGCAGCCATGCTTCTTGGCGGGAAGATTCTGGCGCTTGTGAGCCAGCTGGGCCAAGCCGCGGCAGATGCGGAAGCGGGTGTTGCGGGGCTCGATGACATCGTCGATATAGCCGAACTGAGCTGCCTGATAAGGATTGGCGAAGGCCTCAGTGTACTCGTCTTCCTTCTCAGCCAAGAAAGCCTTGACGTCGCCACCTTCTTCCTTGATCTTCTTGGCTTCCTTGCCACAGAGCACAGCAACGGCACCACTGGCACCCATCACAGCGATCTCGGCAGTAGGCCATGCGAAGTTGAGGTCTGCACGAAGCTGCTTGCAACCCATCACGATGTGTGAACCACCATAGCTCTTGCGCAGGTTGATGGTGATCTTTGGCACTGTGGCCTCACCGTAAGCGAAGAGCAACTGAGCACCGTGGAGGATGACAGCGTTGTATTCCTGGCCTGTCCCCGGAAGGAATCCCGGAACATCCACCAAACTGACGATAGGAATGTTGAAGGCATCGCAGAAGCGCACGAAGCGCGCACCCTTGCGGCTGGCATTGACGTCGAGCACACCGGCGTAGGCAGCTGGCTGATTGGCTACGATACCCACGCTCTGACCATTGAAGCGGGCAAAACCAGTGATGATATTCTTGGCAAACTTAGGCTGCACCTCAAAGAAATCACCATTGTCGGTGATGGCCTTGATGACCTTATACATGTCATAAGCCTTGTTAGGATCGTCGGGCAGAATGTCGTTGAGCAGCTCCTCCTTGCGGTCGATAGGATCGGTGCACTCCACGCATGGAGCCTCCTCGGTGTTGTTGGAAGGGATATAGCTCAGCAGGGTACGAATCTGCTGCATGGCCTCTTCTTCTGTCTTGGCTGTGAAACTGGTCACACCGCTTTTTCCGGCATGTACGCTCGCACCACCCAGATGCTCAGCATCAATATCCTCACCGGTGACGGTCTTCACCACCTTCGGACCTGTCAGAAACATATAGCTGGTTCCTTCGGTCATCACGATGAAGTCGGTCAAAGCAGGAGAATAAACGGCACCACCGGCGCAAGGACCCATGATCGCACTGATCTGCGGGATGACACCGGAAGCCAATATGTTGCGTTCGAAGATCTCACCATATCCGGCCAAGGCGGAAATGCCCTCCTGAATACGTGCGCCACCGGAGTCGTTCATGCAGATGACAGGAGCGCCATTGGTCATGGCCATATCCATCACCTTGCAAATCTTCTGAGCCATTGTCTCGGACAAAGAGCCACCATTGACTGTGAAGTCCTGAGCATAGACATAAACCAAACGGCCATCAATCGTTGCAGAACCTGCGACGACACCATCGCCGAGGAACTGCTTCTTTTCCATGCCGAAGTTGTGGCAACGATGGAGTTTGAACATATCATACTCTTCAAAGCTGCCATTGTCTACCAACATGTCGATGCGCTCACGGGCTGTGTATTTGCCACGTGCATGCTGCTTGTCAATTGCCTTCTGGCCACCGCCCAAGCAAGCCTGCTCGCGCTTCTCGACGAGCTCCTTAATTTTCTCTGTTTGTTTGCTCATAGTTATCTTTATTGGATTTTGTGCAAATAAGTATTTCTTTTATCTCAGACTGCAAAGTTACTAAAATTAACCGATATAGCTACCAATGCCATGTAAAATGTTGTGAAACGGCTATGATTACATGTCGATTAGATGCCGAAGCGCTTGGTGATGTCGCCATAAGCGTCGATACGCCGGTCTCGGAAGAAAGGCCACCAACGGCGCACCTGCTCGCTGTGGTGCAGATCCACGTCAACGATCTGACTCTCTTCTTCCTGATTGGAAGCACGATAGAGCAACTCGCCCTGTGGACCGGCTACGAAGCTCGATCCCCAAAACTGTATGCCATGGGTAAGTCCTGATGGATCAGGCTCATAGCCCACACGATTGACGGATACGACGGGCAGCCCGTTGGCTACGGCATGTCCACGCTGTACAACTGTCCACGCCTCACGCTGGCGCTCTTGCTCCTCCTTGGTGTCAGAGGATTCGTAACCAATGGCGGTGGG
Organism: Prevotella sp.; assembly: GCA_052355365.1. Taxonomy (GTDB): domain Bacteria; phylum Bacteroidota; class Bacteroidia; order Bacteroidales; family Bacteroidaceae; genus Prevotella. The sequence continues at coordinate 32,460 of DAWDCC010000007.1, forward strand.
ATAGATGAGCAAGTCGGCACCCTGCATGGCCATCAGTCGTGCTGCCTCGGGATACCACTGGTCCCAACAAACCAAGACACCCAAAAGACCGATCGAGGTCTTAATAGGACGGAAGCCAAGGTCACCAGGGGTGAAATAGAACTTCTCATAGTAGGCGGGATCATCGGGGATATGCATCTTGCGATAGATTCCAGCGATAGAGCCGTCGGTCTCCATCACGACAGCTGTATTGTGATAGAGTCCTGGCGCGCGACGCTCAAAGAGCGAGGTGACGATCACTACGCCGTTGGCCTTCGCCAATTGACCGAAGAACGCCGTCGACGGTCCGGGGATGGGCTCTGCCAAATCGAAGTTGTCAACTTTCTCCTCTTGGCAGAAGTAAAGCGTATTGTGAAGCTCCTGGAGTACGATGAGTTTGGCACCCTTTTGAGCTAAGTCGTTGACTTTCTCTGCGAGTCGCTTCATGTTGTCACTCTTGTCAGCTGTATTGTGCTGTTGTATGATTCCTGTTTTCATCTTCGTATGAATTAGTTCTATGATTTTTCTACTTCTCCTAAGCAGTAATGTGTAAGTTTTGTCCTATTTCAGACTTCCCTTTGGTAACTGCATCGTCAGACAGTGCAATGAGCCATGCTGTCGAATCACGGTGCAAGCATCAATGCCAATGATGTCATAGTCAGGGAATGCTTGACCAATGGTAGCAAGGGCAACCGCGTCACGATTGGGCTGCTGATAAGTGGGAACAATGACAGCCCCATTGATAATCACAAAATTGGCATAAGTGGCCGGTAGCCGTTCCTCGCCGTCATAGATGGGGCGCGGAGATGGCAGCGGTATCAGCCGAAATGGCTTTTCATCAGCGTCTCTCAAAGTCTTCAACTGATTTTCGAGTGCCTTCAAATCTGCATATTGCTCGTCTTGTGGATCGTCACACGCTATATATAATAAGGTGTGATCAGGAGCCATACGCACAATCGTGTCGATATGTCCGTCAGTATCGTCGCCCTTCAGGTTGCCATGATCTACCCAAAGAATGCGTTTAGCACACAACCGTTTTTGCAGTTGCATCTCAATGTCTTCCTTGGTGAGTGGTTGATTGCGGTGAGGAGCCAACAGACATTGACTGCTGGTGAGGATTGTGCCCATGCCGTCGCTTTCTATTGAGCCACCCTCCAATACAAAGTCGGTATTATCGTCCCAACCACAGTCAAAGACTTGTTGGCCATACAGCTGCCAGGTGATCATGTTGTCATTCTCCCAACGGAATTTCTCACCCCAGCCATTGAACTTGAAGTCCAGGATCCTGTTTCTTTTTGTTGCGTCAGAAGCAATCAAGGTAATAGGTCCGTGATCACGTGCCCACGTATCGTTGATGCTGCACTGATAGACACTCACACGTGTTAATGCCGGCTCGCTCAGATGGCTTTGAAGCAGAGACCGAGTCTCAGCGGCATCTGAGGCTGCGATGACAACACGCTCGTATTTGGTGATGACCTTTACGAGCTCTATATAAGTCGAGATAATATCCTTGAGATAGGGCTGCCAATCGGTTGTTGCATCGGGCCAGGTAAGTTGAATGGCATCTTGCGGCTCCCACTCAGCGGGTAATCTGTATCGTGTTTTCATATTTACTTCTTGATTTCAGTCGAAGAACATTACGTGTCTGCTACTTCCATGAGACTGTATTTGTTCTTCATGATTCTGTTATAAATGTTTTTGATCCATAGATGATGAGTAGCTATAAAGCCACACCCTATGGCCATCATCACGCACCACGAAACTCGCTCTGTCAAGGCGTTCTGTAGGACATTGATGAGAAACATAGGAATGACGAAGGCTAAAATCATCAGAAGCATCGTCACGTAGTTGGAGTTGGTGTAGCCGATAAATTTCTCGTTAAGAGGGAGTCGCTGCTTGTTGTAGACAGCAATCTGCATCAAGAGAAAATACTGCACGCCGGCTGTAAACACGGCGTAGGAAACGACCATCAGTAAAGACCATTTGCCGATGATGACCATGGGCAACATCATCACAAACGGTACCACCATCAACAGACATGCAAAATAGTATTTGGCAGTCAGCAGGCTGAGCAGACTCTCTTTATGCACTATCAAGCAGGAGATATAGTTGCGCTCATAGGACATTGTCCGCGTAAGAAGCATACCACCGTAAACAATGAAATCATAGATGCACCAAAAGTTGGTCATGAACGCATCGTCATAAACGGTTGATACGGTGATCAATAAACTGATAAAAACCACAATGACTGACGCAGAAAGAAACAACTTTCTTGGTCCTTTATTGCGAAGAAGTGATTTGAATTCCAACTTGAGGTATTCTCCCACCAAACCATATTTACTGAGTGCGGAAAGTCCTGGCAGCATATGGAAGGACTGACACTTTTGCTTTGTCAGTTCTGTCCAAACAGCATGATACTGGATTTTGGCATTGACCACAATCAGTAGTATTAGCAAAGCCAAAGCAGCAAGGTGGGGTAGGAGGCTCCCTTCATCGAGCAGACTACCCACGGAAGCGTAGGATTCCATCATGTGATCGATATTGCCACTTAACAGCCAGGGCAGGAAAAGCAGAAGCCCAACCGCAATAGGCAGAAGCCACCATAGCATATTCTCGATGACCAAAGCTCTGACGATCGCATACCACTGGCTGTCAACCATAATGAGGATCCACCATAGCAAGAGAAAGGACAGGGCAGGCGCAAGACCGTAGGGAAAGACTACTGCCATCAGACAGTAGGGCAAGAAGAGAAAAAGCCAAATGACACAAGCGGGTGAAAATAGCGACCGGAGAACAAAGCTGTCGATGAGGACGTGTGTGGGAATGGGTAACAACACGTAGGGCTTTACTAAATGGGAAGGGGTGTTCTGCAAAAAGAAACGGCCAAGGAAATCAGCAATCAGCACAAAAACCGATATACCCATAAAGAACTCCAGGGCAGTGTGTCCTCTCTCGTCTCTTACAGAGAGTGCCAAGAGCACAGCAATAAAGACGAGATAAGCAGCCAACAATAGTCCCGACACAGCCATCGTCCACTTGGCAGCGCGGTTGGAAGCGAACAAGGGGGAACGCCGCTCAGCCAACCAACGATGATGGCTGAGCAGACGATAATAAAATAGAAATTGACGGGGTGGAATCATCACTCTAATGATTTAATAATGTATGGTCTGCAAGCTACTGTCGCTTCTGACCAATACTTGTACTATCTAAGGTCAATGACCTCTGCCTTGGGGAAATCCTTTGCATGGAAAGTGAACATGCTCGTCGGCAGATTCTTTGCCTTGAAGTTGGAAATGGTGATTGTTGACCAAGTGTTTCCCTCACGCATCTTCACCACAGAAGGCTGGTAGGTGCGGGCGTTGACTGTCAGATACATTTCACTGACTGAGCGCTGGCGATTGGTAGCTGTGAGATGAATCACATAATTGGCGCCTTTCTTCGTCATTCCCATCTTATAGCCTTGCTTATACATGGTGATGAACGCATAGGGATTCATGCGCATGCGCTGAGCCTCTGTCGGCGTGGTGACATTCACCTCGTTGGTCTTTTTCATCAGAGTCCACTGGGTCTTGCCATTATACCATACAATGGCTTTCGGCGTTTGGGCATAAAACATGCTACCTTTGATAGCAATGGAACCAGAGGTCTTACCAATCTTCGGACTGGAGATGGAGAAGTTGGCCGAAGCACCACCTTTTCGTCCTACCAAGGCGGCAGTACGGTCGAGTACTTTACGAGCCTGCGCAGCATTCTGAGCGAAAGCACCGAGGCTCAACGCCATCAATAACGTAATGAATAATAATTTCTTCATGCCGTATATATTTTTATAATTCAATATCAAAAACCTATGTCTTTTATCAGATGACAGAGGACATTACAGCTAAGACTGCCGTTGTCGAGTATTCAGTGGTTTATCCGTTGTGAATCTGCTGCAAACGCTGTACGAGGCTGTTCTCGTCGGCTATGAGCACTTCACGTGGTTTAGAGCCTTGCGCCTCGCCCACGATACCTGCCTTTTGCAACTGATCCATCAGACGTCCGGCACGGTTGTATCCGATTGAGAACCGGCGCTGGATCATGCTGGTAGAACCCTGCTGCGTGAGAACTATTGCTTTCGCGGCCTCATCGAAATAAGGATCCAAGGAGCGGACATCGGCACCGCTAACTCCCGGTTCACCGGAAGCGGCATTAGGATCGTCGGGCTCCGGCAACTCCATAGGATCAAGTGGTCCGGGCTGATCGGCGATGAAATCATTTACCGCTTCGATCTCAGGAGTATCAATGAACGCGCACTGCACACGCACTGGATCACCACCAGAAAGAAACAGCATATCACCTTTTCCTACCAGCTGATCAGCACCAGTGCGGTCAAGAATCGTACGGGAGTCGATCTGAGAAGCTACGCGAAAGGCCATACGACCAGGGAAGTTGGCTTTGATGTTACCGGTGATGATCTTGGTCGTCGGGCGCTGGGTGGCGATGATCATGTGAATGCCAACCGCACGAGCCAACTGGGCAATACGTGCAATAGGTAACTCGATCTCTTTTCCGGCCGTCATAATCAAATCACCAAACTCGTCGATGATAACCACGATATAAGGCATATACTCGTGTCCGTCGGTGAGGGAGAGCCGATGATGGATGAACTTGTCGTTGTATTCCGTGATCTTCTTCACGCCGGCCCGTTTCAGCAAATCATAGCGATGGTCCATAAGCTTGCAAAGAGAGTTGAGTGTTCGGACTACTCTTTGAACGTCTGTGATGATGGGTTCATCCTCATTCTCTGGCAGTGCAGCCATATAATGCGGAGCAATCTTATTATAGATGCTAAATTCCACCTTTTTTGGATCCACCAAGACGAACTTCAGTTCATTGGGGTGTTTCTTATATAAAAGGGAGGTGATGATTGCATTGAGACCAACAGATTTACCCTGTCCCGTCGCACCAGCGACAAGCAGGTGAGGTAGTTTAGCCAAATCAACCATATACACCTCATTGGTAATAGTCTTGCCAAGTGCCATCGGCAGTGCCATCTTCGTCGTTTGGAATTTCTTGGTGTTCAATACGCTCTCCATCGAGACGATCTGAGGATTTTTGTTTGGCACCTCAATACCAATCGTTCCTTTACCAGGGATAGGTGCGATGATTCGGATGCCAAGAGCTGCCAAGCTCAGCGCGATGTCGGCCTCAAGGCCACGGATCTTGCTGATTCTCACCCCTTCGGCCGGTGTAATCTCATAGAGCGTGACTGTAGGGCCAACGGTAGCGTTGATCTTGCTAATTTGAACGCCAAAGCTGTTGAGCACCTCCACGATGCGGGCATTGTTGGCCTTGATCTCATCCATGTCAATGACTGGTCGACTGGAGTATTTCTTCAGCAGATCGCACGACGGAAATTTATAGTGAACGAATGGTTCCCATGGATTGATAGGCGTGTTAAGGTCGTAATGCTCACCAACCTGACCGCTGCTGGCTTTTTCTTCCTCACCATTTTTCACCACCACGCTGTCGATCTTTTCTGGGCTCACTTGTTCTGCGTTGGTAACATGGGGTTCAACAGATATAGGAGCTTGTACCGGTTTAGGACTGAACTGAGACATGTCAGTCAAATCAACAACATTACCAGAGTTGTTTTGAGTGCCCTCGTCTTTATTATCAGTCTCATTATCAATCTCATTATCAGAGGCTTCACTTGCAGCAGCGTCTACTTGGTACTCGTCATTGTTTGCGCCTTCCTCCTCATTTCCGTTCACATTTCGGTTGGTGACAGTGAATTTCACTTTCTTAGTCACATATTTCAGCGGATTCATCGCCTTTCTGATCACTGTGATTGTCTCAGAAGTGAGATAAGTCAAGAAGCTGACGGCAACAATCAGAAGAATCGCTGTCAATCCCGGAGCACCGACAACATTCTCTAAATGTTCCACAACAAAAGCGCCATGCTGTCCACCAGGGTTAAAGATGCTGTCGCCCATGATAGGAGTAAGGAACTTGGAAAAGGTAACAGACAACCAAACCATCACGATGGTCAGGCACAGAAACCACTTCCAAAGGTTCACCTCAAGGACGTGCATTAGCTTTAAACCTACCAAAATGATAAAGGCAGGAATCAAAAAAGCAGGAAGGCCAAAGTTCACCGAGATGAGGTAATAGGACAAGAGAGCACCTGCCGAACCGCATGTATTTATGAATACATGCGTATTGTTCAGCCATTCTCCCGGTCTCATATTCTCCAAAGTACTCTGATCGGCAGATCCCGTTGAAAAAAACGAAACCATGGCAATAATCATGTAAATGGATAATGCCAAAAGGATGAACCCTAAAAAGAAATCAGTCGTCTCACTCTCAAATATATGTCGAAAGCCAACCGCCTCGCCAAATGTTTTTGGCTTGCGCTCAGATTTTTTTCTTGCCATTTTCTGTCTATTGATGATGATATATGCAAAATTAGTGTTTTTTGCTGGAATGGCAAAACAAAACTGCTCCAAGTTTTTATTTTTTGAACAATCATTGAAAAAAATATGGAGTTAATGAATGCCGTCTCGCTTCTTTTTTATAATTTTGTAAACAATAAGCATTGCTACGTTCACAATGAAGAAAAAGTTATACAGTAAATTCGACAAGAAAGAGATTTCTGAGTTACCGCAAGTGTCCTTCCCCGGACGCATTATCACGATCATCTCTCCGGGTGAGGCTGATAAGGCAGTGGATTATCTTCTCTCCATGAATATTCTTGGGGTTGACACCGAAACCAAGCCAGCCTTTCATCGTGGAGAGCATCATCGCGTAGCATTGCTCCAAGTATCCACACATGACACTTGTTTCTTGTTCCGCCTCAACCGCATTGGCATCACCCCGTCGATTAAGCGATTGTTGGAGGACAAAACAGTTAAAAAAATTGGTCTTTCTTGGCATGATGACATCCACATGCTTCAAGACAGGGAAGCCTTTACCCCCGGTCTCTTCATTGATCTGCAAGATTTAGTTCCGCTGTTGGGTATAAAGGACTTAAGTCTGCAAAAACTCTATGCCAATATCTTTCATAAAAAAATATCTAAACGGCAAAGGCTTTCAAATTGGGAGTCACCACAGCTTGATGATAAGCAGAAGCAGTATGCTGCCATTGATGCTTGGACTTGTGTCTTACTTTATGAGGAAATGGAAAGGCTGCTCAAAACCAAGGACTATGATCTCATTGTGGTTCCGGAGCCGGAGCCAACTGTGAATAACAAAAGTAACGATTCAGCTAACAAAAGTAAAGATGCTGAGACAAAGGAAGTTGAAGAAAATATAAATTTGATGGACTACACAAATCAAGAAAATAAATGTTCATCAGTGAATAAAAGGGAGAGATCTTCTAAGAAGAGGACTCGCAAACCAAGAAAAACAATTAAAGACGATAGACATGTATAAGAATATATACTTAAAGAAAGGCAAGGAAAGTTCATTGGAACGGTTCCATCCATGGATCTTCTCTGGGGCAATCCATCACATGGACGAGGACATTGCGGAAGGTGATTTTGTAAGGGTGATCTCTGCTTCTGGCGATTTCATCGCTGTCGGGCACTATCAGATCGGTAGCATTGCCGTTAGAGTGCTATCGTTTCACGACATCACGATCGACGGTGAATTCTGGGAAAAACGGCTATTCTCCGCATTGACCATGCGTCAAAGTGTAGGCATCGCTGATAATCCTCAAAACAATACTTATCGTTTGGTTCATGGCGAGGGTGATAACCTTCCAGGACTCGTGATAGACTGCTATGGTTCGACTGCCGTGATGCAGGCTCATAGTGTTGGAATGCATGTTTGCCGCAAAGAAATCTGCAAAGCGTTGGTGAAGGTGATGCAGCATCGCGTGAAGAATGTTTATTATAAAAGCGAGACGACATTGCCGTTCAAAGCAGAACTTGGACAGGAGAACGGATTTATTTATGGACAGACCGATGACAATATTGCTGTTGAAAACGGACTGAAGTTTCATGTCGATTGGTTGCGTGGCCAGAAGACAGGATTCTTTGTGGATCAACGTGAAAACCGAGCTCTATTGGAGCATTACGCTAAGGGTAAGCGCGTCCTGAACATGTTCTGCTACACAGGCGGATTTTCTGTCTATGCAATGCGTGGCGGTGCAAAGATGGTTCACTCTGTGGACAGTAGTGCTAAAGCCATTGAGTTGACAAACGAGAATATAGAACTCAACTTCCCTGGCGATACCCGTCATGAAGCTTACTGCGACGATGCTTTTAAATACCTTGACGAGCATGATGATCAATACGATCTGATCATCCTTGACCCTCCTGCTTTTGCCAAGCATCGAAGTGCGCTGCATAATGCGCTCAAGGGATATACAAGGCTGAACGTCAAAGGTTTGCAACGTATCAAGCATGGCGGCATCCTTTTCACTTTCAGTTGTTCGCAGGCTGTGACGAAAGAGAATTTCCGGAATGCCGTCTTTACCGCGGCAGTACAGTCGGGTCGCAAAGTACGTATCCTGCACCAACTTCATCAACCCGCTGACCATCCTATCAACATCTATCATCCCGAAGGTGAGTATCTGAAGGGGCTGGTTTTGTATGTGGAATAGACACGTATTAACATGAGAAAAGATAATTGTTTTACCGATTTCATCGAGAATTATATAAGCCGTTATGAGTTGTTGTCTCACAACGGCTTTTATCTTGTGGCGCTTTCGGGAGGTCCGGATAGTGTAGCTTTGATGCTGACACTCAAAGATTTGGGTTACCATGTCGATGCAGTTCATTGCAACTTCCATCTGCGAGGAGCCGAAAGCGATCGCGATGAGGGCTTCTGCGTCGAACTATGTAAGAAATACCATACTCCGCTTCACCGTATTCACTTTGACACCAAAGCTTATGCCGAGCTGCATCACCAATCGATAGAAATGGCCGCTCGAGAATTGCGTTATCACTATTTTGAGCTGTTGCGTAAAGACATTCAAGCCGATGCCATTTGTGTGGCTCATCATCGTGATGATCAAGTGGAGACAGTGTTACTTAATCTCATTCGTGGAACAGGGTTAAGGGGACTAACAGGGATGAGACCCCAAAACGGGCGTATAGTCCGGCCTTTTCTTGGCATTAGTCACCAAGATATTCTTGACTACTTGCTTCACCAGCATCAGGACTACGTCATCGACAGCACAAACCTCGAAAGAGAAGCACAACGCAACCAGCTAAGATTGGACATCATACCTCTGATGGAAAAAATCAATTCTGAAGCCAAAGCTAACATCGCACGTGCCGCAGACATCCTAACAGAAGTAAAAGAATTCGCTGACCAACAGATGGATTCTATCATTCACTCTTGCCTTGAAGGAGGTAGCTATAAGTTCTCTGCTATCAAAAACACTGGTCATGGCAAACTGATTCTGTGGCACATATTATATAATAAGGGTTTCAACCGTCAACAAATTGAGGAAATCAACGCCTGCTCTGAAACGAGCAGACATTGGCTTTCTGACAAATATGTGGTTTGCTTGGAGAAAGACAGCCTTTCTATCGTCGAAAAGGACAAATGGCTGATGGAGCTTCCTTCTATGCGTATTCCGGAATGCGGCACCTATTGCTACTCAGCTTTGGGAAAAGACATCATAAAGCTACGATTAAAGGAAGTCGCTGCAGATGCTCTTGTCATTGACAAGCATCCACAATTTGCTTTTCTTGACGCTGCTAAAGTTCATTTTCCACTCACATTACGTCCAGTCAAGAAAGGGGACCGCTTTGTCCCTTTTGGCATGAAAGGATCTAAGCTGGTCAGTGACTTTATGAATGATCTAAAACTGCCTATGATTGATAGAAAACAGCAATTAGTAGTTGTTGACAATCAAAACACTTTACTTTGGGTTGTTGGCAGAAGGGTTGATAATAGAGTTGCTGTAGGCTTAAATACTCAAAAAGTTATCATTATGGAGCAAATTTAACACGATTTTTATATCAATACTACTGCCATATCAATATTTTTAGTTATATTTGTCATCAAATAGAAGAGAGGTTCAAAAAGCGATACTCTCCATAACGTATAAAACAATCATCAATAAAAATATCTTCTATGTTTACCGACACTGACAAACAACAAATTGAGAAGCGGGGAATGACAGTCGCTCAAGTTGAGCATCAGCTTGAGCAGATTAAAAACGGATTTCCCTATCTGCGCCTAAAATCTACGGCGGCAGTTGGCCAAGGAATCTCTGCACTCAGTGATGCTGAGCAGCAAGAAGCAGAGAATGCTTGGGAAGAGTATAAGAACGAGGGACATACGGTGGTGAAATTTGTTCCTGCATCGGGTGCTGCCAGTCGTATGTTCAAGAACATGTTTGCTTTCCTCAACGCAGATTATGACACGCCTCAGACCGATTTCGAAAAGACATTCTTTGCTGAGATCAAAAAGTTTGCTTTCCGTGAGGCTTTGTGCGACGCTTGCAAGAACAATACGGGGAAAAGCATTATGCAGCTGATTCAAGCCGGAGACTATAAAGCTGTTGTCCGGAATCTCTTGATGCCAGAAGGCTTAAACTATGGTCAACTGCCTAAAGGCTTGTTGCAGTTCCATGAAGACGAAGAAGGTGTTCGTACGCCTATGGAAGAGCACCTGGTAGAGGCAGCTTTATATGCCAGCTCTCAAGGAAGGGCTTTGGTTCATTTCACAGTCTCGCATGACCACCTGCAGCTCTTTGAGCAGAAGGTGGAAGAGAAAAAGACTTATTATGAAAAGAAGTTCAACACTAAACTGGAAGTTAGCTTCTCGGAACAAAAGCCCAGTACAGACACGATAGCTGCCAACCCTGACAACACTCCTTTCCACAACGACGACGGATCACTGCTTTTCCGTCCGGGAGGTCACGGTGCGCTGATTGAGAACCTCAACGAAATCAATGCTGATGTCATCTTCATCAAGAATATCGACAATGTTGTTCCTGACCGTTTGAAAGCAGACACGATCAAATGGAAGAAAATCATTGCCGGTGTACTCGTAAAGACTCAGAAGAAAGCTTTCAATTACTTGAAAGACTTGGAGTCGGGACGCTACAACCATCAGAAGCTTGAGGAAATCATTCATTTTGTTCAGCGTGTTCTCTGCTGCCGTCGGAAAGACATCAAAGAGCTGGAAGATGCAGACTTGGTGATCTACTTGAAGAAAAAGCTCAATCGGCCGATGCGTGTCTGTGGTGTCGTGAAGAATGTCGGTGAGCCTGGCGGCGGCCCCTTTCTGGCCTACAATCAAGACGGCACCTATAGTCCTCAGATTCTTGAGAGCAGTCAGATCGACAAGAACAATGCTGAATATATGAAGATGTTCACCTCCGGTACACACTTCAATCCTGTCGATCTTGTCTGTGCTACTAAGGACTTCCAAGGTCATCCCTTCCATCTTCCAGACTATGTTGACGCCAACACGGGCTTCATCAGCTCAAAAAGTAAGAATGGCCGTGAACTGAAGGCTTTGGAGTTACCCGGATTGTGGAACGGTGCCATGAGCGACTGGAATACCATATTTGTGGAGGTACCTTTGGACACTTTCAATCCAGTAAAGACCGTCAACGACCTGCTTAGAGATGCTCACCAAGGGAAATAACCCTTGTCCTTTGTAGCTTCTACAATGTAATAAGGAGAGTTTGCTTGCAGAATAGGGCAGTAGACTCTCCTTCCTGTTTATTCATTCTCCTTAAGAAATATCGCTATTCTTGGTCTAATTCAATGGAAAATGATTACCTTTGCATGAGATAAGAAATCATATAATTAAGTTCTTCTTTTAGAAGAAAGTCACAACTCAATAGTTATGAAACAGACAAAGATCGTTTGCTCTATCAGCGACCGTCGCTGTGATGTCGACTTCCTGCGCAAACTGTTTTTTGCAGGAATGAATGTAGTCAGGATGAATACGGCCCACGCAACTCCGGAGGGTATCCGCAATATTATCAGCAACGTGCGTAAGGTCTCACCGCATATTGGCATTCTTATTGATACCAAGGGGCCGGAGGTGCGCACGACAGATGTGCCCGAGCCTATTCAGTATCGGACTGGTGAGGCTGTGAAAATCTTCGGCCGTCCGGAGATGGATACCACACACGACATCATCAATCTTTCTTATGTTGACATCGCTAAGGATGTTAAAGTCGGAGATGACATGCTCTTTGATGATGGCGCCATCGATATGAAGGTGATGGGTATTGAGGGACCGACGATCTACGCAGAAGTGCAGAACGACGGAGTGTTGGGTGCACATAAGAGCGTTAATGTTCCTGGTGAGCACATCGACCTTCCTGCATTGACCCCCAAGGACAAGCGCAACATTCTTCTGGCAATTGATGAAGATATTGATTTCATCGCCCATAGTTTTGTGCGTTCTGCTGCTGACGTGAAAGCTGTTCAAGATATTCTTGATGAGCATCATTCCGACATAAAGATCATTTCTAAGATCGAGAACCAGGAAGGTGTAGACAATATCGATGAGATCATTGATGCCAGTTATGGTATCATGATTGCACGTGGCGACCTGGGTATTGAGGTTCCTATAGAGCGCATCCCTGGTATTCAGCGTATGATCATTCGCAAATGTGTAGCAAAGCGTAAACCTGTGATTGTTGCGACGCAAATGCTCCACACCATGATCAACAATCCTCGGCCTACACGTGCAGAGGTGACAGATATTGCCAATGCTATCTATTCCAACACAGATGCCTTGATGCTTAGCGGAGAGACAGCATCCGGAAAATATCCTTTGGAGGCTGTCAAGACGATGGCAAGTGTTGCAGAGCAGGCAGAGAAAGACCGTATCTCATTTGGAGAATTAAATAATGTACCTTTGAGTGAGCATTGCACCCAGAAGGAATTCCTGGCACACTCTGCCATAGAGTCTACCCGATTGCTGGGAGTTGCCGGTATTATCACAGACTCCGAAACAGGTGAGACAGCCCGTAACTTGGCAGCATTCCGTGGTTCGAAACCAATTTTGGCTATCTGCTATAAAGAGAAGACACAACGTTGGCTCAACCTTTCCTACGGTGTGACTGCTATCTACCAGAAAGATCACGTGAGCCCTGAGTTTATGTTCATGGCAGCCATCCGTATGCTTCGTCAAAAATGCTATATCAGCAACGATGACAAGATAGCTTATCTCTCCGGTTCTTTTGGAGAAGGTGGTGGCACGACTTTCCTGGAAATCAACCAAGTCAAGAAAGTGTTTGACCGTGAATATCAGTTCCATTTGCCACAGGGACAGAAACAGCAATAATCATTTGTCACTCTCAAGACTGGAGTATCCTACAAGTTCATCTGTTCTACCGCCTACAGGTCGGAAATAAACAAGCATTTGGTAGGAATTCTCAGTCTGATAATAATTACCTTGTGAAGGGACGGGTCGAAAGGCTCCATCCCTTTCTTTTTGTAGATATTGATAATTATAGTATCCCTGTTTCAGCCAAAGAGCACGTTCGTAGCATTGCGCAGAATCATTCCACAGCATTTCGTATTGAGAGAGGAAACGGTCTTGTGTCCAATTGCCATTCAAATAGACGGGGTGGGGTGATCGTGGAGCCTTCAATGCGAAATGTACACTGACGTATTCTGTAGTACAGTCATTTTCGTAGTTATCGCTGTTCCTTATATAATAAGCGCCGTCCGCGTCTTTGTCAAAAACATAATTCGGCCGTGGCTCATCGGGCCAAAGCCAGGCTTGATAAGCTTTTCCATCCCAATCAACACGCTCTACACCCATGGCAGGACGGTCTACATCCAATATCTCAAACTTATGATATTCATTACCTCCGTCAAAAATCAAATCCCGGCAGTGGCTCCAGCGCATAGAAGTTGACTGAATATACTGTGGAGCAGGTAAAACAACGGCTTGATCCCATCGCTGGTTTTGCAGGGCAATAACATAAAATTGTTGAAGCGGGTTCGACGCAACGATCGAAGGATAATCTATCTTAGCCTCTAATTGTTGATGACGATTGTTGACATCAATATCAGTATTTGTAGTCAAAGACATTCTCACAGTCACTTTCTGGTCCAAAACCATGAAACAGGCACGAAGCAAGTCTTCATTGGTGTCTTCGTCGTAGACTGTCACACGATAGTTACCACTCAATTTTAGTTGGCAGCGATCATTGGGAATTGTCAGACGATAGTGAGTATAGAGCCGGTTGGTATTGATAGACTGCTGGTAGTCTTCAATGGTATTTCCTTCTGCAAAGCCTTCACAATAATCACTCTCAAAGATTTGGGATGAGCGTGACCAGTCCTTTTCGCAATGTTCAATACGATAACAAAGCCGACGATGTTCATGTGTGAGATCGTCAAAAGAGATATTGACTATTTCCCCATTATTTAAACTAATAATCGGCAAGTTACGCCAATCGTCACCGGCTGTTACCTGTAACGTAGCAATCTCATTGCTTAACAATTCATTTTGTTGAGCAATGGCACGTTGCCCACCTATGAATAAACAAAGAAAGGAAAAAAGCAGAGAAATATTGAGTTCAAGATCTCTTGGAAGAAAAGCCCTTGGATGTTCCATAGCTTATACGGAGTTTGAATCAGCAATATTTCTCTGCCTATTAATTAGGTATATAGGAAACTATTATCCCTTGATGGCAGCTACACCTGGAAGCACTTTACCCTCGATAGCCTCGAGCATAGCACCACCGCCGGTAGATACATAGCTAACCTTGTCAGCAAGACCGAACTTGTTGATAGCGGCGACAGAGTCACCACCACCGACGAGAGAATAAGCGCCATTCTTCTGGGTAGCTTCTGCGACAGCCTTAGCGATCTCGCCAGTACCGTGAGCAAAGTTAGGCAACTCGAAGACACCGACAGGGCCGTTCCACAGGATAGTCTTGGAGCTCATGATGATCTTCTTCCAGTTCTCGATACTCTCTTCACTTGCGTCCATACCTTCCCACTCGTCAGGAATCTGATCGATAGGGAATACTTTACGTGGTGTGTCATTGGAGAACTCCTGACCGCAAACAGTAGCAACAGAGAGGCTGAGGTTCACGCCCTTCTCTTTGGCAGCCTTGATGACATTCAGAGCCTCAGGGATCAGATCGTCCTCATGGAGAGACTTACCGATGTGTCCGCCCTGTGCCTTGATGAAGGTGTAACCCATACCGCCACCGATGATCAGGTTGTCAACCTTGTCGAGCAGATTCTTGATAACACCCAACTTAGAGCTAACCTTGGAACCACCGATGATCGCTGTGAAAGGATGCTGAGCATTCTTCATCACATTGTCGATGGCCTTGACCTCTTTCTCCATCAGGTAGCCGAGCATCTTGCTGTCCTTGGCGAAGTAGTCAGCGATAACTGCTGTAGAAGCATGTTTGCGGTGAGCTGTACCGAAGGCGTCGTTGACATAGACATCAGCATAAGATGCGAGCTTCTTGGCGAAATTCTTCTGACGGTCTTTCATCTCTGCTTTAGCAGCATCGTACTCTGGAGTACCCTTCTCCACGCCGACGGGCTTGCCTTCCTCCTCAGGGTAGAAGCGAAGGTTCTCCAGCAACAGAGCCTCACCCGGCTTGAGGGCAGCAGCCTCTGCATCAGCATTTGCACAGTCAGGAGCGAACTTAACTTCTACACCAAGCTTCTCAGATACCTTGCCTACGATCTGCTTCAGGCTCAGTTTAGGATTGACTTTGCCTTTAGGCTTACCCATGTGGCTCATCATGATGACAGCGCCACCATCATTGAGAATCTTTTTCAATGTGGGCAGTGCACCACGGATACGAGTGTCATCAGTAACATTGCCATTCTCATCCAATGGCACGTTAAAGTCTACACGAACAATTGCCTTCTTACCAGCAAAGTTGAATTCATCGATTGTCATTTTTCTAAGTGTTTTTATTATTAGAAATGTGAATGTTCTTTCTGCTGTTGCAAAGATAACAATTATTCTCGAATTACAAATAATTGAGTAGCTCTTTTTTTAAAAACACATCGTTTTTGAGAAAATAGTGGGCTAACATAAAGATTCTGTGATTGCTTTCATCTCGGAATACAAGTGCTTTTGTGGGGTCTTGAGGCTCAATAGCAGTAGATAATATTGATAAAAGGAATAGCATCAATATTCACAAGAGCGTCTTGGCAGATAATTAGTGTGAGTCAGTTATAGTTTGTTTGGAAAAGCGTTCTCCAAACAACTACTGTTGCATGAACCAACCAAACGATCTCTTGCAGTATATCATCCTCCATCTTCTTTGTTGAGTAAACTGACATTTTTTCGCCCTTCTCCTTGCGATTTTCTGAACCAACCACTATGTCGCTCCCAATTTCGCGATTTTTGAGAGACGTTTTGTAAGTAATTGATACACAGTATCATACAGACACACGGCGTTTTCTGTTCTCCAAGAAAACAGTAATTTTACTATGAACTTCTACCGATGTTGCCTATCAGAAAGCCTTTCTGATGCTATCATCTCGGCAAGATGACATGGTCAGAAAGGCACTTTGACCAAGTCAGAAAGCCTTTTTGTGAATATCAGAAAGGTACTTTGACAACATGAGCCGGCAAAAAGCGATGACTCATCTTCGTTTTTCCTCGTTTTCAAGTTTCCTCGCTCTCTAAATCGCGACTCAGCGGTGATATCATTTTGTAAAGATTCGTTTATTAGGATATTTCCATTCAAGCACCATCATTTGCTTTATATTTTTGTGTCATGACACAGATTTATAAAGCAAAAAAGACTTTTCTTCTGATAAGGGCAAATCTTCCAGCAATGTTTTACGCTTGTTTGTCGTGATACGGAGCAAAGTATTATCCGGCGAATGGATCTCACACTCTTCCTAACATCTTGTGTTGTCGTTAATGCGCAACAATAGTGTATCAATAATCTGCTATTTTTTAAAGGATTGTTGCTTAGCTTTCGTATTATTTTGTAATTTTGCACTGTAAAAAGAAAAGATTATGGACAAGAAAAAGAATCAAGAAGATTTTGAGGCGCTTCTTCGTGAGACTAAGCGCGAGGGAATAGAATATGTAATTGAGGATTTGGAAAAAGGAGGCTTTTTCGATGCTCCTGCATCTGCCGGTCACCATCTCAATGTACCTGGTGGTTTGTGTGAGCACAGTCTGAATGTCTGCCGCACTGGTCTTGCCATTTGGGAGGGAATGAAGACGCTCGACGCTGCTTCTATGGGTGAGGTGAAGCGAGAGAGTATCATTCTTGCAACATTGCTTCACGACGTTTGCAAGATGGATATCTACAAGCGTACCCTGAAAAAGCGTAAGAACAAGTTAGGTCAATGGGAGGATGCAGAGGGCTACAATGTGTCGTACAAGGATTTTCCGATGGGCCATGGAGAGAAGAGTGTTATTTTGCTATTATTGAGTGGCCTTCAACTTAACGATGACGAGATGTGCGCTATCCGGTGGCATATGGGTGCTTTTGGGCTTAACTTCAACTCTTATGAGGATGAGCGTTGCTATGATACAGCTCGTACAGAGTACCCTCTCTGTGCCATTGTGCAAGCTGCCGATAGTCTGACGGCAGCCGTCATTGAGACTACATCCGAGGATATTGACAATCTGTAAACAGCCATATCGAAGATCCTTTCTCTCGATAATTATTTGTATTCATATTGACAGATAGCTGAAAAGACATAGGAGGCAACTATGCAACAATGCAGCTGTTTCCTATGCCTTTCCACTTCAAATTAATAATAAGATTTCCTTTTGAGAATGATTATAGATTAGGACGAGAGAAATGAGCTTTGTTCACATGAATAGACCACTATACTACAAGTTCTTGTGCGATATTTTATTCAGAGAGAAGTATAAGGAATATATTTTTTAAGACAAGGCGGACCGGCGTAACAAAGAAATCACCACACCACGTACCAACAGATAGAGAATGAAGGCCAACCACAACAGATGGTTGGTCCAAGCCTGTGAAGGGAGGATGAGGGAAAACGCTATCCAAGCCACGACAAAAAACAATAGAGAGGCCGCAAAACTGGCCAAGAGCATCGGACGCGTGAGAGTCAGTCCAATGCAGATACCATCCAAGACAAAAGCCAGAGTGCCTGCAAACGGTATCATACAGGCCCAGGGCAGGAAACGGTCAGCCATCGTTACCACCGTTGGGTCGTTGCTCAGCAAGGCAACCAATAGTCTGCCACCGAGCACATAGAGCAGTGTGGTGGTGAAGGCCAGTCCCGTGCCCCATTGAATCAGTCGCCAGGTGACCGCCTGCAGTCCCTGACGATCATTGGCGCCCCACGCATGTCCCGAGAGAGCTTCTCCGGCAAAGGCAAAGCCGTCCATGACATAGCTGAACAGCGTGAAAAAGGTCATCAGCAAAGTGTTGGCCGCCAGCACGGTGTCGCCCTGGCGGGCGCCGAAGGCTGTGAAACCAAAGTTGACTGCCACGAGGCAGACAGTTCTAAGGAAGATGTCGCGGTTGAGCGAAAAGAGATGAGCCAACTCTGTGCGCTGCAAAAGTTCCTTGCATGAGATATGTACTCTACCCAAGCGAACCACATGACGGCGGAGCATGTAGACTGAGGCGAAGAGCCCTGTCCATTGGGCAACAAGCGTTCCTAAGGCCACTCCCTGCATTTTCATGTCAAGTCCAATGGCTAAGGACAGTGATACGATGACGTTGACAACATTCTGAAAGATAGCAACATACATCGGAGAGCGCGTGTCTTGCATGCCGATGAACCAGCCATTGAGACACATCAATGCCAGGGTAGGGAGCGCACCCCAGATGACGATGCGGAAATAGACATTGGCGATGGCTCCCACAACAGCAGAAGGAGAGATAAGCCATAGTGCCAACTTCCAAAGCGGATATTGCAGCAGCAGGATGAGAGTCGCCACGCTGATGGCCACACCGAGAGCCCTAAGCAATGATGCGTAAATCGCTTTGCGGTCACCAGCACCATGCGCTTGTGCCGTAAGGCCACTCGATCCCATGCGCAGAAAGCCGAAGAGCCAGTAGGTAACGTTGAAAAACGTTGTGGCTACCGACATTGCTGCGAGATAAATACCGGAGCCGATGTGCCCAACGATGGCAAGGTCACAGAGACCAAGGAGTGGAATGGTGATGTTGTTGATGACCGAGGGCAAAGCCAGTTGCAGAATTCGGCGGTCGAGTGTGGACAATCTAAAAGACATGAGAACGAGTATATTAAAGAAGCGGAGCCTTGTTGCCCCGCTTCTTCGTGTTAAGATAAATTGAATTGAAGAATCTTAGGATTTCTTTCTCTTCTTATTCTTCAATCATTATTGTCTGATTCGTCGGGGGACTTAACATCCCCCCTTAGGAGCTGTTTATGCGTTCTTGGCAGCAAGCGGAGCAGCCTGGGTGTAGACACGTGTGGCAAGATCTTTGTCGAGCGTATAGATGCCGTAGCCGTTGTCGCCGATCATCTTCAAGCTATCGATGATGTTCTTGGCATTTTCTTCTTCCTCGACCTGCTCGTCGATGAACCATTTGAGCATGCTCTGTGTAGCGAAGTCGTTGTCTTCAAGTGAGGTGGCGTAGAGCTTGTTGATAAGTCCTGTCACTGTCTGCTCATGTTTGAGGGTGTTTTGGAAGAGGTCGAGAGGACTGGCCCATTCTGTGGGTACGCCCTGGATGGGGTCGAGCATCACGCGGCCATCACGCTGCAGGATGTAGTCGAAGAAGATCTTCACATGGTCCAGTTCCTCCTGATACTGCACCTCGAACCAGTGTGCCATGCCGGGGTAGCCCTGTGCATTGGCAAAAGCTGACATTGACAGATAGAGATAAGCTGACCAGAACTCAGCATTGATTTGCGCATTGAGCGCGTCTTGCATTTTTTGACTTAACATAATATAAGCTGTTTATTAAATGATGAGATCAGTCATATTCAAGCCAGTATAATACTGACCTGAACATTCTGATCTGCTAATTCAAATCTGCATAAGAAATTTCTTAAACGCTTCAAAGTCGTTGGGCATCTCCACGCTCTGTTTCTTTCCGCGCATGAAAGCCTGGAGCCGCTCGGGGATGGCAATGTCGGCATTGTCAATCGCATCGACCTTCTCCTTGAATTTGGCAGGGTGGGCAGTCTCAAGGAAGACACCCACTTGTCCGGGCTGCAACTGCTCGGAGAGCGCCTGATAGCCGCAGGCACCGTGAGGATCAAGGACATAGCCAGTCTCGTCATAGCACTGCTTCATGGTCTTGCGGATAGCGTCGTCGCTATAGGTAGCACCCGAGATGTCGTTGCAGATAGCTTTCCAGTCGTTGCTGTAGAGGTCGAGGATACGTGCAAAGTTGCTTGGATCACCGACATCCATTGCGTTGGCAAGCGTCTGCTTGCTCGGCTGCGGAGAGTAGACACCCGTCTGCAGATAGTTGTAGAAAATGTCGTTGGCGTTGTTGGCAGCGATGAAGTGCTTCACGGGCAGTCCCATGCGGGCACCGAAAAGTCCTGCGGTGATATTGCCGAAGTTACCGCTTGGAACGCAGACGACCATATCCTTACGTCCCGGTCCTGCAAGTCCCATGCGCTTGAGCTGTGCATAGGCGTTGAAGTAGTAGAAAGCCTGGGGCAGGAAGCGCGCCACATTGATGGAGTTGGCAGAAGTCAGCTTCATGTGATCGTTGAGCTCCTTATCCATGAACGCATTCTTCACCAGCGCCTGACAGTCGTCGAAGACACCGTCGACCTCCAGTGCGGTGATGTTGCGTCCGAGGGTAGTGAACTGGCTCTCTTGGATTTTGCTGACTTTTCCCTTTGGATAGAGCACATAGACGTGGATGCCGTCGATGCCGAGGAAGCCGTTGGCCACAGCCGATCCTGTGTCGCCAGAAGTAGCCACGAGCACGTTAACCTCATGATGAATGCCTGTAGCCTTCTCGTCTTTCTTGATGAAATATTGCAGCAGACGAGCCATGAAACGAGCGCCCACATCCTTGAAAGCCAATGTAGGGCCATGGAAGAGCTCAAGGCTGTAGATGTCGTCTTTGACTTGATGCACTGGTGTTTCAAAAGCCAGTGTGTCGAAGACGATCTGCCGCAACGATTCCTCGTCCACGTCGTCGCCAAAGAAGCAGCGGGCTACCTCCAAGGCCATCTCTTGGAACGAGAGCTTATCGATGTTCTCGAAAAACGACTCGGGCAAGCGCTTGATGGTTTCGGGCATATACAGTCCGCGGTCGGGAGCCAGTCCGTGCTCTACAGCCTCACGGAGTGTGGCCATAGGAGCTTTATGGTTGGTTGAATAGTAGTTCATAATCTATTTGATTTCAAATGTTTGTCTATGTTTATTATTAAGTGCAGAGACAGTCTGAGCATTACACGATGTTCGTGAAAGTATCTGTCAGTCTGAGCATTATTCGATGCTCATGAAAGTTTCCATGAACTCGTTGAGGTGGAGCATGCCGTAGGCGCCTTCCACGCACGATACCTCGTCATAGGTCTGCACGCTGTCGGGCTCAATGCCACGATACCAAATGAGGAAAGGAACGGGCTCCTTGACGTGGGTGCGGATCTCGACGGGCGTTGGATGGTCAGGGAGCACCGCAATGCATACAGGTTCATCCCATGTGCTCACCTCTTCGAAGATAGGCTTCACGATGCGTCGGTCGAGATAGTCGATGGTGCGTAGTTTCAGTTCCAAGTCACCATCGTGTCCGGCCTCGTCGCTGGCTTCGAGATGGAGAAAGACGAAGTCCTGATGACGCAGCGCGTCGATAGCAGCCTGTGCCTTACCCTCATAGTTGGTGTCGGAGAGTCCGGTGGCTCCCGGTACTTTCACCACGTCGAGTCCGGCATAGTGTCCGATGCCTCGAATGAGGTCTACGGCTGAGATGCAAGAACCGGAGTGAATCTGCGGGAAGAGCTCTTGTAGCGTCTTCATCGACGGTCGGTATCCGCCGCTCCACGGCCAGATGCAGTTTGCCTTCTCAGCTCGGTCCTGATTGAAGGTATGCTCCATGAGCAACTGCTGAGAGCGGAGAATAAGGTCGTTGACCAGGTCAGCGGTCTCCTGTGCCGTCATACGGTCACCGTCGTGGATATCGGCCCAACCCTCTTCCGGTTTTACGAGCAACGGACGCCACTCCTCATTGGGATGGTCATGTGGCGGAGCGCAGACGATGTGCTTGTTGCCGCCTTTGATGATGAGCAGATGACGATATTGTATACCGGTGATGAAGCGAATGCGGTCATTGCCGAGTTTATCGTTGAGATATTTGATGAGCACGTCGCCCTCCTCTGTTTTGAGGTGTCCGCCGTGGTGGTTTTTGATGCGACCATTCTCGAGTTCTATAATGTTGCATCGCAGGGCGAAGTCATCGGGTTGCATGTCGTAGCCGATGCTGGCAGCCTCGAGTGGGCCGCGGCCCTCATAGACTTTGTTGAGGTCATAACCGAGGATAGCAGTGTTGGCCACCTCAGAGCCCGGCAAAAAGCCGTCAGGGATGGTCATCAGTCTGCCGGTGCGTCCCTCACGTGCCAGTCGGTTCATATACGGAGTGTCAGCGTATTGCAGCAGGGTCTTCTCTCCTAATCGATCTACGGCATGGTCAGCCATGCCGTCGCCCAAGATGATGATGTGTTTCATGGTTCTTCTGAATTTGCAATCCTTCGGTTAAATGTTAGCGATACTCATGATGTTGGCAAAAACACCGGCGGCTGTCACGCTGGCACCGGCACCGTAGCCCTGGATGAGCATAGGATACTCTTTGTAGCGCTCAGTAGTGAGTAGCACGATGTTGTTGCTGCCTTCGAGACTGTAGAAGGGATGATCCTTGCTGACATCTTTCAGTGCTACGCTGGCCTTGCCCTGGTCCATCGTGGCCACGAAACGCCACCGCTTGCCCTCTCTCTCGAGTTGCTCACGTTTCTGTTCAAAGCCA
This sequence comes from Prevotella sp., assembly GCA_052355365.1. Lineage (GTDB taxonomy): Bacteria > Bacteroidota > Bacteroidia > Bacteroidales > Bacteroidaceae > Prevotella. The sequence goes on from DAWDCC010000007.1 coordinate 55,339, forward strand.
GTGTCGAGCTTTGGCAGGTTTCTCCAAAAGTCGTCCACAGAGCCCTGAAAATACTCGCCTGGTACAAAGAGATGCTTCTCCACGTCGCCCTGCTCGATGCGGTATCCGGCCTCACGTGTGAGGATGACGAGTTTGCGGATGACGTCAGTGCCGCTGAGATCGATGCGAGGATCGGGCTCGGAATAGCCCTGCTCCTTGGCTCGTCTAACAGTCTCGGAGAAGGGCACGTCGGCAGCAATCTCATTGAAGATGAAGTTCAGGGTGCCGCTAAGCACAGCTTCTATGCGCAGGATGCGGTCACCGGAGTTGCGCAGGTCGTTAATGGTGCCGATGATGGGCAGTCCGGCTCCTACGTTGGTCTCGAAGAGGAACTTCACACCACGAAGCAGTGCTGTGTCCTTGAGCAGCCGATAGTTATCGTAGGACGAACTGGCAGCTATCTTATTTGCGGCCACCACATTGATATTGTGGTTGAGCAGCGCGGGATAGAGTGCGGCGATGTCAGCCGATGCCGTGCAATCGACAAACACCGAGTTGAAGATGTTCATCTTCAGGATATTCTCGCAGAGCGACTGTGGTGTGCTGGGCTCAGAGTTGTGGAGTTGCTCGCGATAGTTGTTCAGATCGATGCCGTCGCGGTTGAAGATAGCATTTTTAGAACTGGCGATGCCCACTACGTTGAGTTTCAGTCGTGAATGCTCTTTGAGTTCTTCGTATTGGTTGCGGATCTGCTCAAGCAGCTTACCGCCGACGGTACCCACACCACAGACAAAGAGGTTGAGCACCTTGTATTCAGAAAGGAAGAAGGAGTCATGAAGGACGTTGAGTGACTTACGCAGAGAGCGAGAGTCCACGACAAAAGAGATGTTGGTCTCGGAGCCACCCTGTGCGCAGGCGATGACCGAGATGCCGCTTCGTCCGAGCGTGCCGAAGAGTTTTCCGGCGATGCCTGGAGTGTGTTTCATGTTTTCGCCGACGATGGCGATGGTTGCCAAGTTGCTTTCGAGATGCATGGGGTACATGGCACCGTCGGCAATCTCAGAGGCAAACTCATGGTTGAGGACCTCCACAGCTTCCTCAGCATCCTCGTTGCGGACACCGATAGACGTAGAGTTCTCGGAGGAGGCCTGTGAAACGAGGAACACGCTGATGCCGTTGTCGGCCAGTGCCGTGAAGATACGTCGGTTGACACCGATGACACCGACCATAGACAGACCTGAGACGGTGATGAGCGAAGTGCCGTTGATGCTGGAGATGCCCTTGATGGGCTTAGCGTCGTTGGCAATCTTGTCCTTGATGATGGTTCCGGGAGCCGATGGGTTGAAAGTATTTTTGACCCTGATGGGAATATTCTTCACACAGACGGGGTAGATGGTTGGCGGGTAGATGACCTTTGCCCCAAAGTTGCAAAGCTCCATGGCCTCGACATAGGAAAGCTGGTCGATGGTGTAGGCTGACTTGATGACACGTGGATCTGCGGTCATGAAGCCGTCAACATCAGTCCAAATTTCGAGTATCTCAGCGTCGAGGGCTGAGGCGATAATGGCAGCGGTGTAGTCCGAGCCGCCTCGTCCGAGGTTGGTGATTTCGCCCGTGTCGCGGTCGGTGGAGATGAATCCGGGAACGAGTGTCACCCGTGGCATGTCCTTGAAAGCCTCCACGACGAGCTGGTTGGTCAGTGCGCTGTCGAGCGTGTTTTTCCCTGCAATGTCATAGGTCTTGATAAACGATCGGGAGTCCATCCATTTAGAGCCTCTTACGAGTGTTGCGACGATGTTGGAACTGAGTCTTTCGCCATAGCTGACGATGGCATCCTGCGTTTTCTTGCTCAGGTCGCGGATGAGGAACACACCAAAGTAGATGGAATGTAGTTGCTCGAAGAGCGCATCGACGGTGTTGAAAAGTGTTTCTCGGTCATTGGGATCGGTGATGATGGTGTCGATCATTTTGTGATGACGATCCACCATCTGCTCGAAGCTCGTGCGCCATTCATCCTTACCGCTGACGGCAAGTCGCGATGTGGCAATAAGTTGATCGGTGATGCCCCCAAGAGCGCTGACGACAACGACAATGGGTTGCCGACGGGCTTCGTTTTCTACGATGCGCTTCAGACTAAGAATACTTTTCACGGAACCTACCGATGTTCCGCCGAATTTTAATACTTTCATAATTATATAATGTTTATAGAATGAATTGGCATCCCTCATACAAAGAGGCAATTCCAAAACTTAGTTTTCTAATCTACCATCCGCTCTGCCGCTTATGTGCAGGGCGGACGGTGGGAAGATGCAACTGCTGGCTTAAACCGAAGCAGAAGTCAGACTGTTACCGCAGGGTGAGGGTTCTAACTACAGAAGAACAGCACGATGATCTGAGCAGCAAAGATCCTGAGAAACATGCTCAGCGGATATACAGTGGAGTAGCCCACAGCCGGAGCTTCCTTGGAGCACGAGGCATTGGCGTAGGCCAGTGCTGGTGGATCGGTGTAGGTACCGGCGATCATACCCATGATCGTGAAATAGTTGAACTTATATCTCAGTCGTGCGATGGTACCAATGATGAGGATAGGCACCACGGTGATGATAAATCCGGTGTAGACATATTTCAGTCCGTCTCCGGCTACTACCGTCTCCCAGAATCCGGCGCCGGCCTTGATACCCACGCTGGCGAGGAAGAGAACGAGTCCGATCTCTCGCAACATCATGTTGGCCGAGGTGGTGGTGTAGGTTACAAGCTTGATGCGATAACCAAAGCGACCGATGAGAATGGCGATGATCAGCGGGCCACCGGCGATACCGAGTTTCAAAGGCACGGGCATGCCGGGGATAGCCAAAGGAATACTACCGAAGAGGATACCGATGATGATGCCGATGAAGATGGTGGCGATGTTTGGCGCGTTGAGACTCTTGACAGAGTTACCCATGAGGTCAGCCACACGGTTGACATTGTCCTCCGGACCGACGACGAGAATACGGTCGCCGATGTGGAAGTGGTGATCGCGGCTGGCAAAGAGATCCATGCCCTGGCGCGAGATGCGGGTGACGTTCACGCCGTAGACGCTCGAGAAGTGCATCTTGCCCAGTGTCTTACCGTTCATTTTGGGATTGGTGACGATGATACGCTTCGATACAAGCGGTGACTTGCTTTTCTCGTCAGCCTCTTTCCAACTTGCTTCTACCTCAGGACCGATGAAGGCCTTGATGGCTTCGGCATCTGCTTCTGCGCAGACAATGTGGGCTTCGTCGCCCATCTCAAAGACAGTATCCTTAAGAGGTGTGGTCAGCTCACCGTCGTGGAAGAGGTGGGTGCAGACCATATCGCGGTTGAGAAAGTCTGAGATCTCCTGCAGGGTGCGTCCCGCGATGTAGGCGTTGGTCACCTTCAGCGTCATAGCGTGTGGCTTGGCGTGTGGATTTTCCTCCTCAGCCTCGTTGAGTTTTTCTTCTTCTTCCTTGAGGTTGGTGCGAGTGATGTAGCGGATGGAGATGGTGGCACCGATGATGCCGAGTACGCCGAGAGGATAAGCACAAGCGTAGCCGTTGGCAATCTGCGGTGCTTTGCCAGCCCCAAATACCGAGTTGAGGGCTTCGTTGGCAGCACCGAGTCCCGGCGTGTTGGTCACGGCACCGTAGAGGGTACCCACCATCATCGGCAGGTTGACACGGTTGCTCGTGTCGAAGAAGACGTAGTAGCAGGCAAACATCACCAGCACGTTGAGCAGCACCGTGGCCGTGGCCAGCAGGTTAAGCGTCACGCCACCTTTCTTAAAGCTCTCGAAGAAGCCCGGCCCCACCTGCAAACCGATGCAGAACACAAAGAGGATCAGTCCAAAATCCTGCAAGAAGGAAAGGATCGGGGTAGGGGCCGTGAAGCCGACGTGACCGGCGACGATGCCGGCGAACAAAACAAAGGTGACACCCAGGGAGATGCCGCCAATCTTGATTTTTCCCAGCAACACGCCCACGGCGATCACCAAGGAATAGAGCAGCGCGATATGTGCCACGCTGTCTTGGGTTGTGAATAGATTGATTAACCAGTCCATATATGATTTTTACAATTTCTTTGCAAAAGTACGATAATTTATGCAATGAGCAAAAGAAAAGACTGAAAAACTAAGAAATAGTAAAGCGCAAATCCTATGTTACTGCCTTTTCTGCTGCTCATCTGCCATTTTTGTACACTTTTCCGGTCTTATTCATTTCAATGGGGAAGATGTGAGGAAGAGGGATACGGCTGCGTCGATGCGCTTACTCCTGCTCCGAGACGATGCCATAGCCCTTGAGCCAGTCGTCGAGGATCATGCGGGCGATGGACAGTCGCTGTGGGATGCGGGGCAGGGCATTGTAGCGAAACCAGCTTCCACGCGAGAGTTCCGACCGCTGGAGATGGACTTCACCCTCGACATAGTCGGCATTGAAGCCCACCATCAGTCCGCACGGGTAGGGCCACGGCTGCGAGCCGAAGTAGCGGAGGTTGGTGATTGTCAGTCCCGTTTCTTCCATCACCTCACGGTGCACTGCCTGCTCAAGGGTCTCACCGGTTTCGACAAAACCAGCCACGAGGCCGTAGAAGTCGCCCTTGAAGTTCTTGGCATGAACAAGGAGTACCTCGTCGCCTCGATGGATGAGCACGATGATCGCAGTGGCCAGCTGGGGCCACACCTCTTTGCCGCATTGTGTGCAGCGCTTCGAGATGATGGTGTGCATCTTCATCGGAGCGCCACAGACGCCACAGAACTGGGTGTTGTGGTTCCAGTAGAGGAGCTCCTGGCATTTGCCAGCCTTGAGATAGAGCTCGGTGGAGAGATGATAAAACGAAGCCCGAAGCCCCACAAAGTCGAAGCCTGAAATGCGCAGCTCGGGATCGGTGATCTCCACATGTTGCGGATCCTCGAGCATCAGTGTTTTCACGAGCGTGCCGTTTTCCATGGGGCCGACCTCCATGATATGGGTCCAGGCATGGGTCTTCACCGGCGTTTCCTCGGTGCAGGGGATCGTGTATTTTCCGTCGGGCAAGCGCTGCAGGAGCAGGTCGGTCTTGCTGAATATAAAGTAATAGGTCTTCATCTGCAATTATTTCTCGGCTGTTACCGTTGCTTACTTCACATAGAAGTCGATGAGCTGCTGAATAGCCTGTCGGCAGGCGGGACAGAAGTCTGGATTCTGATTGGTGCGCATACGGCAGTCGTAGTAGGCGCGGTAGACGCCCTTGGGCTTGTATCCGGCTCCTTCGTAAAATCCGGCTTTTCTATCCTTGCCAATAAGGTTTTCCCATTTTCCACGGAAGTCCACCTTAGTGGTGATATTCTTTTCCCAAGGCTCCACGTCGAGCGGATAGATGTCCACTGTCTCGTCGTCGTAGGTATATTCATCGGCAAGCCCGGCGAAGCTGTGTCCAAACTCATGTACGACAACGGGCTTGGCATACTGGTTATGGATGGAGGCGAGCAGATAGCCGTTGTAAAATCCGCCACCACCATAGCGTGTGGAGTTGACCAGTGCGATGATATGCTCATAGGGAGTACCGGCGAGCCAGTCGTGCATATCTTTAAGGTGTCCCGTGGTGAGGTATCGCTCGCTATAATTGGTGTCCCAGTGTGAGTGCAGTGCCGTGTTTTTCCATATACCTTTTCCCGGTTCGCTGGCTCCGCTCTCCTCGGATGGGGACTCCACGGCGACGACGTTGAAGTATCGACGGTTACTCTTGAAGGGTTCGTAGGAGAAGAGCGTCTCCATCGACATGCGTGCGTCGTCGACAAAGGTCTTCATCTCTTCGGGTCGGTAGCCCTCGGCAAGGTAAGCCAGGTGGATGCAGTGGGTGGTGTCTTGAGCTTGTTGCAGGACGACGTATGGCGTGACATTTTTCTCACCGAGATGTGCGATGAGTATATCGGTAGGAACTACGGTATGTTTGAGGTGGCTGCTGACTTGGCGTCGGCTGTTGCGCAGGTCCACGGTGATGTCGACGGTGTCCTTGGGCATGGGCACGAGATATACGTTTTCAAACGATTTCTCCAGATGCTGAGCCTCGGACTCTTCCTGCCATTCCTGAAAGAGGGTGGAGAAGGAGTTGCGGTAGATGACGCGTTGCGTCTTATGATCGCGTACCGTGATCTGTCCGTTGCCCTCCACGGGAACCTCTGCGAGTCGTTGGCGCTTACCATACCATCGGGGTTCCACATACATCTGCTCCAGGGCGATGTGCTGGGTGGTGGCGGTGCCGGAGAAGATGTAGTCGATGCGCAAAGTCTTATCCTGAAAATAATCTTCGAAACGCTGGGCGGCAGCGCTCATGCTCATCATGGCGGCCACCGCCAGCAAAATGTAGAGTTTGCTCTTCATCATATTAACTATTTAAGATTAATGATTTATGTGTGTTGCTCTCTCTCTTCCGATGCTTTTAGTAAACCCTCAACTCATCACCGACACGGATCTGATAATCAGGCGTTAAATGGTTTTTCTTGTAGAGACTCTTCAAGCGTATGCCATAGTACTGGGCAATGGAATACATGCTCTCGCCGGGCTTTACCACGTGGGGGCAGTGCTTGTAGGTCTTGATAGCTTTCTTTTGCTTTTTCTTCAAATAAATGATGTCTCCAGCATGGAGCACGTCGTGCTTGTCGCGCTCATTATATTTTGCCAGCTTACGCCACGGCAGGTCGGTCTCCTTACCGATGGACTTGAAGGTGTCGCCCTCGCGTGCTACGAGATAATAGTTTTTGTTGTAGATACGGATGGGGTGGAGTCGCTGTCCGACCACTACGGCATGGTCGCGTGCACCCCGCTCAGCCATGAACTTGTCGTAGTGGCGTGCGTGGTCGTATTGGTTGAGCTTATAGAGCTCGATGATGTCAATAAGTTTTTGGGCATAAGCGGGATTGGTGGCGTAGCCGCACGACTTCAGTCCCCATGCCCATCCACGGTAGTCGGTCAGGTCGAGTCGGAAAAGCTGGGCATAGCGTTGATTGCCCGAGAGGAAGCGGCTATGATCCTCATAGCTCTGTTTGGCATTGTCGTAAGCGCGAAAGCACTCGCCGATGCCGTCGTCGTCCTGGCTCATCGTCCGCCCCGTCCATCCGTGGCATTTGATGCCGAAGTGGTTGTTGCCCTGAGTGGCGAGTGGACTGAGTCCAGCTCGGCTCTCAAAGACGCCCTGGGCCAGCGTGATGCTTGCCGGAATGCCGTAGCGGAGCATCTCTTCGATGGCCAAATCCTTGTATTGGTCGAAATATTGTTGATAAGCCTGGTTCCACCTCATCTGCGCCTTCAGTGGCAACACGGAGAGGAGAAACATGACAGAGGCAAAAAAATTATTTCTGATGCTCATGGACATATCATGTAGTATAGAATGACTCATTATTATTAATATCCATTGCAAAGTTACAAAAAAACAGATAGAAAGATGCAAAACGATTCATTTTTAACGCTTCGCGAACGATAGACAATTCTGAGATGTGACCCTCATGAGTGAGAGAGAGAAGAAAACCCATGAATTTTTAATCAAATAAGTTCAGTTTTATTTGGTAGTTCAAGAAAAAAGCTATATCTTTGCACTCGCAAAACAAGCAATTGGGGGATTTCTCAAGCAATTTTTTGCCGATATGGCTCAGTTGGTAGAGCAACGCATTCGTAATGCGTGGGTCGGGGGTTCGAGTCCCCCTATCGGCTCTTCAATCATTTTTTGTTAGGCGGAATTAGCATATCGGTAGTGCGCGGGCTTCCCAAGCCTGAAAGGCGGGTTCGATTCCCGTATTCCGCTCAAATATTTCCCCTTCTCTTTTTTATATACTTTTCATCAGAAATGATCCGATGCAGTTTTCTATTGTGGTTAAATTTGTAAGCCACTATTTCTTCTCTATTTATATTTTGCGTTTCTCGCAGCATGCGATACCTTGTAAATGTAGCGGTGAAGCGGATGTTAGGAGAGGAAACTTTTCGGAGCTGAAAAGTGACCCACTTGTTATGCGCTACACTGTTACACCATTACATAAGGCCGATGCGGTATGCAGCAGAAAAACCATCGACTCTGCTTCTACGCACATGAGAAGGACGAGGATAGATCCTAAGAATCTTAAGCGACGACAGAATTTATGTCCAGGAGTTCCAAGCTACTTGTGGTATTCCAGCCTTGAACAAGTCACTCCTGTCATTATAAAAACAGCATGCCGACCTGATAGACAATAGCAGAAACGATCCAAGCCAAAGCTGTGGTGTAGCATGCGGTGAACAATGGCCATTTCCAAGTGCCGGTCTCCCCTTTAATAGCAGCCAACGTGGCTACACATGGGAAGTAAAGCAAGACAAACAGCAGAAAGCAGAAGGCTGTAAGCGTTGCAACAGGACGAGCTTGACCTATCGTCATACCATGCATCTTAGCTATATCTGCAGTGATAGACTTATTTAGGCGCTCATATTTACCTCCGTTATCATTATATTCTTTGTCATCGGAATAGCTATCATCATTGGTATATAACACACCCATAGTAGAAGCGACGATCTCTTTAGCCCCAGCGCCTGCGACAATACCCACGTCAAACTTCCAGTTGAATCCTTGGGGATAGAAAATGGGTTCAATGGTTTTTCCTATCTTGCCAATGTAGCTTTGCTCTTGTTGCTGCTGAACAGAGAGTTGATCATTATGAGGGAAATAGCCTAATGCCCAAACAATTATAGTAGCGACAAGGATGATACCACCCATTTTCTTGAGATATTGCCGGCCTTTCTCCCATGTATGACGGAAAACAGCCTTGGCGGTAGGGAAGCGATAAGGTGGGAGTTCCATCACAAAAGGCGTGTCTTCACCCTTGACGATATATTTTGTCATCAATTTGCTGATGATAATTGCCATGAAGATACCTATGAGATAGAGTGACATCATCACCAACCACTGCGTGTTGCGTGAGAAGAATGTGCAGATGATCATAATATAAATAGGTATTCGTGCTTCACAGCTCATCAAAGGCAGAATCATCATCGTCACCAACCGTGAGCGGCGACTCTCTATTGTGCGTGTTGCCATTACGGCAGGAACATTGCAGCCGAAACCCATGATGAGAGGAATAAACGACTTGCCATGTAGTCCCATCTTATGCATGAGCTTATCCATGATGAACGCGGCGCGCGCCATATAGCCAGAATCCTCCATGATAGAGATGAAGAAATAGAGGATGAGAATCTGTGGCAGGAATACGATGACTGAACCAACGCCACCGATGATGCCGTCTACAAGCATCGCTTTGACAGGCCCTTCAGGCATTAAACGACCGATAGCATCGCCCAACATGCCAACAAGTGAGTCGATCCAGTCCATAGGATATGATCCCAAACTGAAAGTCACAAAGAACATGATGGCAATCAGCAGCAAGAAGATAGGGAAGCCTACGATCTTGTTGGTCAGTATTCGGTCGAGCACATGAGTGATCTGATAGGTGTCCTCTTTATGTCCTTCTTCGTATGCGGCCTCATTCAATGCTCCATGGATGAAACCATATTTTGCATCCATGATTGCCGTTTCAGCATCTTCCTTCGTTTCTTCCTTGACACGCTTTTCCGCTTGGTCGCGATGATAGAAGATCTCCTTTGCATCAGGTAACGCGCTGACAAACTTTTCAACCTCCTGATCATGTTCCAGCAACTTGATGGCCAGATAGCGGGTTGAGTAGAGTTCACGCACATTCTCTTCTTTCTTGAGGTGCTCTTGTATCTCACTGATACCATGTTCTATCTCGTGGCCATGGTTGATATGGATATGACGATAATGCGATTGCGCATCTTCTGTGCCCTCATACACTTCGATGATTTGATGGAAGAGTTCACTGACACCTTTACCGGATTTAAACACTGTTGGCACCATAGGCACGCCAAACAACTCCGACAACTTGTCGTAATTGATATGGTCGCCGCGTTTCTGTGTCTCATCAAACATGTTTAGCGCAACCACCATACGGATGTGCATGTCAATGAGTTGTGTCGTAAGATAAAGGTTGCGCTCCAAGTTGGAGGTGTCGATCACATTGATGACAACATCCGGAGTCTTTTCGATCAACTGCTTTCTGACATATAACTCTTCTGGGGAATAAGCTGAGAGAGAGTAAGTGCCGGGAAGGTCGACAATGTTGAACTGGTAGCCTTCAAAACTGGCATGCCCTTCTTTTGCATCAACAGTAACACCGGAGTAGTTACCTACCCGTTCGTGAGCACCTGAGGCAAAATTAAAGAAGGAAGTCTTGCCGCAGTTGGGGTTTCCAACCAAAGCGACGTTGATCACCTTGCGCTCCTGAAGAGCGACCTTTTCCATTAAATCGGTAGAATCTTCGTAAGACTTGTCGTTTGGGCGGAGAGCCACATCAAGATCAGCATTGCTGTCATCATTGGGCGACAGATCTTCGACGGGCTGTCCTTTTGCCGCCTGCTGCTGTTTTTCTCTTCGTTCTTTCTCTTCTATTTTCTTAGCTTCCCCAGCAGTCACTACCTCTATCATGTTAGCCTCGCTATGGCGCAGACTCACCTCATAGCCCATGATACGATATTTCACGGGATCTTTAAGAGGTGCATTGAGCAGGACGTCCACTTTCTTACCTTTGATGAACCCCATCTCTACAATGCGTTTCCGGAAACCACCATGACCATTGACTTTAACTATAACGCCACTTTCTCCTGTATGCAGCTCAGACAATCTCATAATTTATAAATCTCCTGTCTTTGTTTTCTAATGCAAAGTTACTAATTTAATCTTGGAATATTCTTTCTAAGAATATGTTTCTTTATATTTATCTATAAAATACCTAAAAATGATTAGCATCGGTCATGTGACTTGATAATGTACCTCATGAATATGATGAATTATATGAAGTAATATTTTGCACTACAGAGATTTTTGTATAACTTTGCAAGCAAAAATATCATAGACAAGAGCATAGACAATGGGCAGAAAACGTCAATCATTACCAATCATAGAGAATATTACTATCGAGTCGATAGCAGCCGAAGGCATGAGTTTATTTCATTTCAACGACAAAGTGGTATTTGTACCGTTCGGTGTGCCCGGCGATGTTGTTGATGTCCAAATCGTGAAGAAGAAACATAAGTACAACGAGGGACGCATCATCAATATCATCAAGGAAAGCGATCAAAGAATAGAGCCTTTCTGCGAGCACTTTGGTATTTGTGGCGGATGTAAGTGGCAAATGCTTCCTTATCAAGAACAGCTGAAAGCTAAACAACAGCAGGTACACGACCAACTGACACGAATCGGCAAAATCGTATTGCCGGACTTCATGCCAATACTTGGTTCTGTAAAAACCAAAGAATATCGCAACAAGCTGGAGTTCGGCTGCTGCGACAGACGATGGTTTACATATGAAGAGCTTCAGGATCCCTCTTTGGATTTGGACAACGGCAATTATTCTGCCATAGGCTTCCATATACCTGGTGCTTTTGACAAAATATATCCTATCCATAAGTGCTGGCTGATGGATGACCTTCACAATAACATCCGCAATGACATTGAAGCCTATGCCAAAAGCATTGGCATGACCTTCTACGACGTACGTCAGCAAAAAGGAGTGCTGCGCAACCTGATGTTCCGAAACTCCAATACGGGCGAATGGATGCTCTTGATACAGTTTCACTACGACGAGGAAGGCGATGAGGCTAAAGCTATGCAACTCTTACAACACGTTGTAGAGCGCTATCCGCAGATCACCTCTTTAATGTATACTGACAATCAGAAGGGCAACGACTCGCTGTCTGATTTGGAGTTGAAGACCTTCAAGGGTAATAGCTTTATCTATGAGGCAATGGAGGATTTGAAGTTTAAGGTAGGCCCCAAGAGCTTCTACCAAACCAACACAGAGCAAGCGTATCAGCTATATAAAGTGGTACGCGAGTTCTGCTTCATGCCACTTAATGACGTAGAAGCCCCTACAGAAGATCCTCTGCTTTATGATCTCTACACGGGTACGGGCACGATTGCGAACTTCGTCGCACGTAAGGCCAAGCGTGTCATTGGTATAGAGTATGTCGAGGAGGCCATTGAAGATGCAAAGGTAAATAGCCAGATCAACAAGATTGAGAACACCACGTTCTTTGCGGGAGATATGAAAGACATCCTCACTGATGACTTCATCAAAGAGCACGGACGGCCAGATATCATAGTGACGGATCCGCCACGTGCAGGAATGCACCCTGATGTAGTAAATGTCATTCTTAATGCACGTCCTAAGCGCTTGATCTATGTAAGTTGTAATCCTGCTACACAAGCGCGTGACCTACAACTGCTTGATGCTGGATTCAAGGTGAAGGCCGTGCAGCCAGTAGATATGTTCCCCCACACTTCACATGTGGAGAATGTGGTATTGCTCATCAGAAAATAAGTCTTCATTAGAATCTGTAGCTGATTATGTCTCAGACACTATATATCAAAAATATGGTTTGCGACCGTTGCAAGATGGCTGTCAAACAGATCTTGGAACAGGCAGGGCTACATCCGCTTGCTATAGAGTTGGGCGTTGTCACGATTGAAGAGGGCAGCCTCAGCGGCGAAAAGCAATTGCAGTTGGCTCAAGCACTCAAGTCCATTGGATTTGAACTGCTTGAGGACCAGCGGCAACAACTGATGCATCAGATTAAGACCGCAATCATTGATTTGGTGCATTATAAGTCCTCAGGACAGCCTCTGACACTCAGTGCTTATCTTGCAGAGAAATTTCATTTAGATTATAGTCGGCTGAGCAAACTCTTCAGCGAGTGTACCGGCATGACCATTGAGCGATATTATATGCTGCAACGGGTGGAAAGAGTGAAAGAACTCTTGAAGTATGATGAGTTGACACTCACGCAAATCGCACAGCAGATGAACTATTCAAGTGTCGCCTACCTGAGCAGTCAGTTCAAAAACATTACAGGGATGACACCTTCTAAGTTTAAGTCTTTGACTCTCAACTCCCGCATAGCATTAGATAAAATATAAATTGAGTCATATGGAGAACATGGAATTAAGAAGATCCTGGCCATATCATCTTCTCGGGATTATTGTAGTGTTGACTTGGGGAGTGACCTTTGTCAACTCTAAAGTATTGCTCAACCACGGATTGATGGCCCATGAGATTTTTACACTCCGTTTCCTGTTCGCATGGCTCTGTATATGGCTGATCTCTCCGAGAAAATTATGGTGTGACAACCTGCACGACGAACTATTGATGGTGCTTTTAGGCATTACCGGCGGCTCGCTCTACTTTGTTACCGAGAATATTGCGGTGAAAGTCGGCTATGTCAACAATGTGTCTTTCATCGTCTGTACAGCCCCTTTGTTAACAACGATATTAGCACTTCTCTTTCTTAAGGATATTCGTGCTAACCGAAAGCTAATCATCGGTTCTCTGGTGGCTACCATTGGTGTGGGGCTTGTAGTCTTTAACGGACAGTTTGTTTTGAAGATAAATCCCTTGGGTGACCTTCTGGCACTTGTAGCATCTCTTTGCTGGGCAATCTACAGCATTCTGATGAGATACATTAGTCACTATAGCAGTGTGTTCGTCACGCGCAAAGTTTTCTTCTATGGACTCGTTACTGTGTTGCCAGTTTATTTGGTACGTCCCTGGAATTTTCCACTTCATGAATTCCTTCAACCGGCGGTTTGGGGCAATTTACTTTTCCTTGGCGTTATAGCCAGCTTTGCCTGCTTTGCATTGTGGAGCTTTGTGATTAAGAAGATAGGTGCAATTTCTGCCAGCAACTATATCTATCTTAATCCAGTCAGTACGGTCGTTGCCAGCGCACTTGTCTTGCATGAACGTATGACGATACTGGCTTTCATGGGTGCAGGCAGCATTCTTCTTGGTGTATATATCGTCAGTAAGGCTCTACCACAGAAGGCTTAAACAAAGGAGGATTAACAAGATTAAAGGCGTATGAACAAGCTGATAAAAAACTTTGATTTCTCGGCATACAAAGATCCTGGGATATTGGAATTTAAAGACGTAGTGATAGAGAAGAAGACTCTTCCTCTCACTATGGTAGTGTGTCCGGGAAAGGTATCTTCGATCGTCGTCGACCCAACGGCAGGTCATCAGCTTATCATGGCCATTCTTGGACTCGACAAGGTTAAAGAGGGATATATCACAATTGATGGAGAGTTGATAACCTATGGATCCGGGGCCTTTTTCCGTCAAATGATGTGCTATGTACCTCATTTCTTGCCACAGGTAGATATGACTATAGGAGAACTATGTCGACAAGTCATCAGTAAATTCAATGGTAAGAATTTGAGAGCGGAAGTTTTGACTGACATCTGGAAAAGTTTAAGTATTGACACTTCAATATGGAAAGAAAAGATGTGCAAAGTCTCCCAAACAACACTTTGGCTTGTACTCTTGTCTTTAGTACCTTTAAGCAAAGGATCCATTGTGCTGATTGAAGAACCACTTGTTAAGAATGAAGCTGTGGATTACTTTGTCAGTCAATTGGCGCAACAAGGCAAAGAGGTGATCTGTACTACACAGACCCATCCTTTCACCTCTTATCAAGTAATGAATTTAACATTATAAAGTGAATAAACCATGATGAGTTTACAATTCTTAGGAGAACTTCTGTTCTGCATATTGTTATTAGCCATACCGTTTGTATTGGACAATATACTAAAACTCAATATCAGTGATAAGATGTTGAAAGGGAGTATCAGTCTGCTGGTACTGATCGCCATCTATGGCTTCTTCCTCTCTTTTGCAATTTGGCAAAATCATCTTTGGCTTACCATATTAGCAGCCTTCATTGTAGTTGTAGTGACATGTATATGGGCTCTGCTCCGGTTTCGTCTTAAACTACGACGGTTGCTGCTCCCATCTCTCATAGGCTTACTGGTGGTCATGCTGGTTTTTGCTCCTATATCAGCCCTGCTCATCACGCCCTTTCCGCAGTCTTTCTCACCTCAATATTTTCTTCCTGTTGTATGTCTGCTGTCTGGCTCTATATCGTATAACATGGTTCGTGGTATTCGTAAATATTATGTTGGATTGCAGAATCATGCAGCCCTATACAATTATTTATTGGGCAATGGTTGCACGCATCATCAAGCAGTAGCCTACTTTCTTCGTCGTTCTTTGCAAAGCACCACATTGTGGGTGCTTCGGCGTATATCCATCACCATGCTCACCGCATCTCCACTTTTGCTGTTAGTTTTGATGTGGTCTGGAGTACCTGTCCTTAAAGCTGCAACCCTTAACTTCATGTTTTTCTTCGCAGTTCTTTCTGGTTCTCAGCTCTCACTATTTCTCTCTTTATGGATTGCCCGACGCTACACTTTTGACGAGTACAGCCGTCTTCAGCCAGTCGCGTAACACGCCTGCATATTGGTTTTGAGAATCTGCAACCATCACTAATACGCGTTTACCCCCTGCTAATTGGGGGCCAAGGCACATGCCTTCGTAGTTGGCGAAGCTATGATCAAAGAGTTTCATATTGGTCTGCCACTGTGCGAGCAGAGTCTTCTCAGACGTAAGGATGTTGTAGCAAAACAACTTGCACTTGACAAATGCTCCCAATTTCATTTTGGGAACATAAGCTTCACGCTCTAACACCAAGAGGCTGTCAGCACTAAAAGCACACAATGAAGGTACGCCAAATGTGTAGAAAGCGCCTTCACGCGGCGAAATGCTTGCGGTATCCATCTTATAGGGAATAACACGGTTGACTTTCATGATGCTGTCAATCTCTAGTAATCTTATTGGTACAGTTTCGTTGCATGTCCAAAGATGGTGGTTTTCCTTGCAGTACGTCAGAGCTTCCAACCCTTCGTTTCCTGGCAGATGCCCTAAAGAGTCCGGCCAGGCTGTGACACGTCCGGTATAACGTCCTTGTCTATCAAATTCAATGATGTGGTTGTCAGCTTCACCACTTACCATCAGAGTGCCTCGATCAGGTAAGTAAGCTATTCCTTCATCGTCTCTCCCTGGTTTTTCTGATCCATAGAATCCTAAAATCTTGGCAGATCGTATAGCACCCGTAATAGAATCAAGTTGGATGTCGAAAACAAAATAACCGTCATGGTCACTTTTATCGCTAACCACCGCATATTGTGTCCCCCCTAACCAAGCAATGCCACTGTAATTACCTGCAGGAATTGTCTCTTTGAACTGTTGCTGAGGATTGAGTGAGATGGTGATTTGTGATCGAGCAGATACCGCTATCAATAATATAAGGATCAATGTCAGAATGTATCTCATAAAAATATCTTTTCATTAATAAACGCAAATTTCATCAGAATATTTGGTGATATGGAATGATTCTTGTAAATTTGCAGAAGAAATGGAGAAAACTATAAGGGGTTGTTTCGGTTCGATCGGGATACTCATCAAATTACAATGAAAACCGGGATTTCTTCTCTTGTTGATGGCGGGCCACAATGTTGCGAAAGCAGCAGCTGTAAAGCCGGTGGATTACAAAGGCAGGGAGGACCCACAACTTTTATAGCTGGAGTTTTCATCACATCATCGTTGCAACCCCTTTCCATACGGAGAATGGCGCGTAGGCAATGGTCTCGCGTATTCTCCTTTTTTATTCCTAATCAGTAGACTTAGGAAAGTAACATTCATAATTAACAAATAGGAGACAAATTATGTTTAGCGGTATTGTTGAAGAAATGGCCACCGTCAAAGCCATCACACAAGATCAGGGAAATATAAATCTCACACTTAGTTGCTCTTTCACGCATGAGTTGAAAATCGACCAAAGCGTTTCACACAATGGCGTTTGTCTGACTGTGGTAGACTTGAAGGATGACTGCTATACAGTGACAGCCATGAAAGAGACATTGGACCGTTCCAACCTTGGATTATTAAAGGTGGGCGATGCTGTCAATGTTGAGCGATCAATGATGATGAACGGACGACTTGACGGACACATCGTTCAAGGTCATGTCGACGAGACAGCTGTTTGCACAAATATAGAAGATGCTGACGGGTCGGCCTATTTTACCTTTAAGTATCAAAATAATCCTGAAATGGCCCGCCGTGGCTACTTCACTGTAAATAAAGGTTCTGTTACTGTCAACGGTGTTTCTCTTACCGTGTGTGATCCAACAGACGACAGTTTCCGTGTGGCTATTATCCCTTATACACGGCAAAATACCAATTTCCGGGACATAAAGGTTGGCAGTGTCGTCAATCTTGAATTTGATATCATAGGTAAGTATATCGCACGACTAAGACATTTCGAATAACCTTCATCTGTACTATCTTGGACATCCGTTTACATTTAACAAAATAGAATTAAGCCTCGTTCGACACAATAGTGTAGGACGAGGCTTAATTTGTTTATGGCGAGCTAAATTAGTATGCTCTTGCGATGATGACACAATATTTGGCAGGTTTACCACTTACCATGTCAACACCTGGTGTCTGCTCATAAGCGAATGGAACGCAACGGATAGTAGCCTGTGTATCTTCTTTGATCTTGGCCTCTGTCTCGGGAGTACCGTCCCAGTGGCAAAGGAAGAAACCACCATCTTTAATACGCTCCTTAAACTCTTCGTAGTTGTCACATTCGTAAACATGTGCATCACGGTACTTGCGAGCCTTTTCAAAGACGTTCTTCTGAATATCATCAAGCAGGTTCTTCACACGCTCTACAATACCGTCAAAGCCGACATTCTCTTTCTCCAAAGTGTCACGACGCATCACCTCGATCGTATTGTTCTCTAAGTCACGTCCACCCATTACCAGTCTTACAGGCACACCCTTGAGCTCATAGTCGGCGAACTTAAATCCTGGGCGTTTATTGTCTGCATCATCATACTTCACACTGATGCCTAACTCGTCAAACTTATCCATGACAGGCTTCAGTTTTTCAGTGATAGCAGCAAGTTGCTCTTTATTCTTCGTAATAGGCACAATGACGACCTGAATAGGAGCCAACTTTGGAGGCAACACCAATCCGTTATCATCTGAGTGAACCATGATAAGTGCACCCATCAGACGGGTAGAAACGCCCCATGAAGTAGCCCATACATACTCAGGCTTGTTCTCCTTATTCAGGAAAGTGACATCGAAACTCTTTGCGAAGTTTTGACCCAGGAAGTGGCTGGTACCACTTTGTAGAGCCTTACCGTCTTGCATCATTGCCTCGATCGTATAGGTTTCCAAAGCTCCGGCGAAGCGCTCGGTCTCACTCTTAACCCCTTGGATAACGGGTACACCCATCCAGTTCTCGACAAAGTCAGCATATACCTTAAGCATCTTCTGAGCCTCAGCCTGTGCTTCCTCGGAAGTTGCGTGGGCCGTATGACCTTCTTGCCACAAAAACTCGGAAGTACGCAGGAATGGACGCGTACGCATCTCCCAACGCATCACATTACACCACTGGTTACACATGATAGGCAGGTCACGCCAAGAATGTATCCAGTTTTTATAGGTATGCCAGATCATTGTCTCAGAAGTAGGACGGATGATCAGCTCCTCATCGAGTTTTGCAGCTGGATCCACAATGATATCCTTTCCATCATCACTGGTCTTCAGTCGATAATGAGTAACCACAGCACTTTCTTTGGCGAAGCCCTTTACATGCTCAGCCTCACGAGCAAAGAAGCTCTTCGGGATAAGCAATGGGAAATAGGCATTCTGCACTCCTTGCTTTTTAAACATCTTATCGAGCACAGCTTGCATTTTTTCCCAAATGGCATAGCCATATGGCTTGATAATCATACAGCCACGCACAGGTGCAGTCTCAGCCAGGTCTGCCTTCATCACCAAGTCGTTGTACCACTGGCTATAGTTGTCAGCCCGCTTGGTCAATTCTTTCAGTTCTTTAGCCATTTTAATAAGTTGATCAGAGCAGAATAGGGAATTGCCTATATCAAGATAGGCATTTTCCTCTCTGCAAAATTTATTATTTGCTTAATTTTGCCACAAAGTTACGAAAAAAATATCGGATAGCTCTCGCACAAAGCGAAAAAAAGAGTTACCTTTGCAGTAGAAAAAGATCAACCAACAAAATTTAAAACATTAGTGATATGAAAAAGATTACATTAGCAACAATGGGATTGTGCATGCTGACCATCACTAGCTGCGGCACAAGTCAGGGCAATGGTGCTTTGATCGGCACCGGTGCAGGCGCTGCTTTAGGCGCAATTGTCGGTAAGATCGCTGGCAATACAGCTGTAGGTGCAGCTATTGGAGGTGCAGTGGGCGCTGGTACTGGTGCTATCATCGGTCGTCATATGGACAAAGTGAAAGCAGAAGCAGCAGCTAAAGTTCAGAACGCTAAGGTGGAGGAAGTTACAGATGCTAACGGACTGAAAGCTGTTAAGCTGACTTTTGACAGTGGCCTTCAGTTCGACCTGAATAAGTCTACACTTCGTGCAGCAGCCAAGAAAGACTTAATTAACTTTGCTTCTGTATTGAAGCATAACACTGATTGCCTTGTAGATATTCAGGGATATACCGACGCTACAGGTGGTGACAAGATCAATGTGCCATTGAGTCAGTCGCGTGCCCAGGCAGTGAGCAGCTATCTGGTTTCTCAGGGAGTCTCTTCCAGCCAGTTCAAGAATGTTGCCGGCTACGGCAGTCAGAATCCTATCGTTGACAAGACTGTCGCCCCTAAGAACCGCCGTGTGGAGGTCTATCTCTATGCCAGCCCAGAAATGGTGCAGAAGGCAGAGAACGGAACTCTGAAATAAGGTAATAACAAAGAATATTGTTTTTGCAATATCATTTGCAGAATTAATAAATAGGGGATGCAGGCTCATTAGGGGTCGGCATCCCCCTTTTGGCATGAATAGATTCAAGAAAATCCTTCGCTGGGGTGTCAGTCTTTTCTTTGCATCCTCTATATTGGCTGTTATCACTTATCGCTTCATTCCGGTCTACATCACACCGCTGATGGTTATCCGCTGCTTTCAAAATGGTAGTCTGACGATGCATCATCAATGGAAACCACTTGACGAAATGTCTCCTCACATGCCAGTGGCAGTGATGTCAAGTGAGGACAGCCGTTTCCTCTTACATCACGGTTTTGACTTCAATGCCATTGGCAGTGCTGCCGAGCGCAACCTCAAGCACAAGCATGGTAAAAAGTTCGGTGCCAGTACCATCTCTCAGCAGACTGCCAAGAATGTGTTTCTGTGGCCAGGACGATCATGGGTCAGAAAAGGATTTGAGGTTTATTTCACAGCCCTCATCGAACTTTTCTGGAGCAAACAGCGCATCATGGAAGTCTACCTCAACAGTATTGAAATGGGCGACGGCATCTATGGTGTAGAAGCATGTGCTAACTACAATTTTGGAAAAGATGCAAAAGATCTGTCGCGTGCAGACTGCGCCCTGATCGCTGCTACGCTCCCCAATCCACGCAAATTCTCCTCGAAATACCCAAG
Organism: Prevotella sp.; assembly: GCA_052355365.1. Lineage (GTDB taxonomy): Bacteria > Bacteroidota > Bacteroidia > Bacteroidales > Bacteroidaceae > Prevotella. The sequence goes on from DAWDCC010000007.1 coordinate 75,706, forward strand.
TGGATATATGCGCCTGCGCCAACGCCAGATTATGGCCAATATGCGCTACATACCGTCCTTCCCTAAAGAAGGCGAAGACTACGATCCAAAGACTGCCGTAGGATCCACTTACCGTTGAACATTCATCGCACTCGACCAAACATTAGAATATGACTCAAGAAGAACAAAATATCCTTTCCCAACTCAATGATGCCCAACGTCAGGCTGTCGTCTATAATGATGGACCCGAACTGGTTGTTGCAGGAGCAGGATCTGGAAAGACACGTGTGCTTACCTATAAGATTGCATGGTTGCTTGAACATGAGCAACTGAAGCCGTGGTCTGTCTTAGCTCTTACCTTCACCAATAAAGCCACTAATGAGATGAAATCGCGTATCGCACAATTGGTAGGGGAGGAGCGGGCACGCTATCTACAAATGGGAACTTTTCACTCTGTCTTCTCTCATATTCTGCGTGCCGAAGCTCGGCACATAGGCTTTCAATCAGGATTTACCATCTATGATGAGACAGACTCTCGATCTTTAATAAAAAATATCGTTAAGCAGATGGAACTTGACGATAAAAAATACAAGCCTGCTGATGTGCATAAAGCCATATCTCGGGCAAAGAATGATCTGTGTACGGCCGAACAATATGGCAATGACGGCAGCCGTATAGAGAAGGACCGACAAAAGAACATACCGGAAGTATACAAGATTTATCTTACTTATCAGCAGCGTCTTCATCAGGCCAACGCCATGGATTTCGATGATCTGCTGATGCTGACTTATGAGCTGTTTCAGACCCATGATGAAATCCGGCAGAAATATGCCAGCCGGTTTGAATATGTATTGGTTGATGAGTATCAGGACACCAACTTTGTGCAGCAGCAAATTCTTTGGCATCTGACAAAGGAACGGCAACGAGTATGTGTTGTTGGTGATGACTATCAGAGTATCTATGCTTTCCGCGGTGCCAAGATCGATAATATCCTTAACTTCACCTCCCGATATGAAAATGCAAAGGTGTTTAAGTTGGAACGCAACTACCGGTCTTCCCGTTTGATCGTTGCAGCAGCAAACTCGCTGATGAAACACAATCAACGGCAGATCGAGAAAAACGTTTATAGCGAAAATGAGGAAGGAGACAAACTCACAGTTCTTGAGACTCAGTCTGATAAACGCGAGGCTGCAGTGGTCTGTCGGGAAATCAAGCGCATCAAGGCTAAAGAACATTGTCATTGGAGCGATTTTGCCATTCTGTACCGAACAAATGCCCAAAGTCGTCTTTTTGAGGAACAGATGCATAGCCCCGAAATGGGCATGGCTAATTGCTATCGTGTGTTTGGAGGGGTTAGCTTCTATCAGCGCAAGGAGATAAAAGACGCATTGGCCTATTTCCGACTTGTTGTCAACTCTGATGACGAAGAAGCTTTCCGGCGTATCATCAATTATCCAACCCGTGGTATTGGCAACACTACTGTTCAGAAGATCATCTCCACTGCACAACAAAACGGAATAAGCCTGTGGGAGACCATCTGCCATCCCGGGCAATATGGATTATCTGTCAATCGCGGCGTACTTTCAAAACTTGATGCTTTCAGACAACTGATTCAGTCGTTTATCAATAAACGTGGAGCTGTTGACGCATTAACATTGGGAAAAGAGATCTTAGAACGTAGTGGCATGAAAGCTGACCTCGATGCCGACAAGACACCGGAAGGCGAAGGTAAGCGCGAGAACATTGACAGCCTCACTTCCGGCATTGCCGACTTTGTGCAATCGCAGCAAGAGCAAGGACTTGATGACCACGAATTGTTGAGCGATTATCTTTCTACAGTATCTCTGTTGACCGACATGGATAACGACTACTCGTCCAGTGACAAGATGACATTGATGACCATCCATTCTGCGAAAGGATTGGAATTTGGAACGGTTTTCATTGTTGGCATGGAGGAGAATATCTTTCCAAGTCTGATGCCTGCGGACAGTCAACGAGGATTAGAGGAAGAACGTCGTCTACTCTACGTGGCCATCACGCGTGCTGAGCACCATTGCTATTTGTCCTGGGCTCATACACGTTGGCTCTTTGGTAAGATGGACCCTTACGTCAGAAAGAGCCGCTTCCTTGATGACATTGATCCCAAATATCTGAATATACGTGCGGAAGATGGCGGAACTACAATACGTAATCATGGTGGATGGAACAGAAAGCCATGGGATGATGACGACTACGAGATCAATAAGCCTTATACCGGAAGCCATCCTTGGGGCGACGAGTATCCCCATTACAGTAGCCGTATGCAGAACTCACGTCCCGTAGCCGGACAGTTTATGGCTGACCCACAACCAAAGATCACCAAACCTCACAGGGCAGAGCAGGCTGTAAATCCGTTCTCTCCCTCCTTTGAACAGCAACTGCGGCACAGTGGTAATTTTAGAAAAGTGACAAAGGCAATGACTAATGGAGGTCGCACCATCAGTTCCCTTAGCGAGAAAAATGCAGTTAGCGCCCATGTAGATCCCAGTCAAAACGACGCAAGCAACTATGGAATTAAAGTAGGTTCTGTCATACTTCATTCACGTTTTGGTAAAGGCCAAGTAAAGAAGATAGAGGGAAGTGGAGAAAACTGCAAAGCCACAATTGACTTTGAGGAGACCTCTACAAAGGTACTGCTTCTCAGATTTGCAAAGTTTAAAGTGCTTTCAATATAAATAGACATTGTCCTCCCTTCCAAATTGGAAAGGAGGACAATATCTTTAAGCTACTACCGGAATTAATTGACTTCTAAGCAGCATATTTAATAAACTTCATCTTCGCTGATATCCTCTGCTTCAAGGTTGAGTTCATCAGGACTTGTCTCGTACGTGGTACGATAGCTTTCTTCAGTAAGTTTTTCATCATCAAATGCATCATCTTCGTCATCGTCCTGCTTGAAGTTTTCATCATCAATATTCTCTTCCTCTTTTTCTGCATTTTCCGAATCCTCGCTATCTTCGTCATCCTTCTCACTATCTTCATCAGCAAGGAAGACTGGTGTAGCAACGGTCTCTGGCTTCTCTTTCGCAAAGATGGCTTCTACCCAAAGGCCTTTGGGAATTTCCAATACTTCAAATCCGTCGCTGACTTTCTTCTCATAGAGGCCACCCGGCTTGTGCAGACGATCCTTGGGAAGAGTAGTGGTAGAGATATCAAATCCGCTTTCGATGATGTCCTGAATACTTTGTGACAGAGACTCCCATCCTCCACCGAAGTTGCGTTCCAAGACTTCGATGAGCTTAGCGGCAGAGATATGGCGGATATTCTCGTATGTCAGATCTGTCACTCTCAGGATCGGGCGCTTTTTGATTGCAAGATTTGGATGGTTATCTTCAGGCTTACCGATTTGAGCGACCTTAAAGCCGCGATCCTCATACTTCTTAATGATCTCAGGCTTATCCACTTTTATCTCCTCCATATCAAAAGCCGTATTGATAATGTCGGTATAATGGCGCATATTCTCTTTGAGATCGGAATCTTTCTCGACAGCCTCTAAAAGGCGGAAGATGTCGTTCTCCTGCAAATCCCAAACATTACTCTTGGATAATGTCTTAACAGTAATTGCTTTTTTGTCTTTCATGGTCTTTGATGTTATATGGTGCAAAAGTAACATTAAATTCCTAATAAGCAAACAAAATCAATAAATAATTTATGTCCAAAACTTAATGTTATCTGTTGGATGCATTGTTTTTCCACATTTAGGGCATGTTTTCTTGTTCCAAAGCTTGATATGACTGCTCCCACAGTTGAGGCAGAGCCTGCCTGCCAAAGACGTGAAAGAAGGTGCTGAGTCTGCGATGACACCACCCACAACCAAGGGTTGGATCGTTTTACAATCAGGACAAGTGATCATTTCGATATGTTGCCCCATGAATCCACGGCCTTCGTAGACATCAGCTTCGTAACCGCAGGCCTCACATTTATATTTGATGATATGTGCCATAGACTATTCTTTTGGATTTCCTACCAATTTACGGTAAAGCTTCTCGTATCTCTTGGCTACATCTATGTAGTCGTGATGCTTCCTTATATATATAATACTCTGTTTTTTGAGAACAGGTATCATTTCGGGATGTACAACGAGTCGTTCCAAGGCGTTAAAGACACTATCTTCGTTCGGCTCAACATTGACGATTGGTCGCAGACTGTCTTCACCAAGGATTTCATAGTTTTCCGGTTCTCCGCCTCCTACACAGATAATTCCGCGCGACATCGCCTCAAGGGCGTTCATGGCCGGGGTATAGCTATAGAGCTGGTCAAGGATTACGTCTGCTTCGTTCATCATCTGAGTATATTGTTTGAAGGGCACACCGTTGGCAACCATGAGAGAGACTTGCTTCGGATATCTTTGTTTGAGTTTTTGGGCTGCGTCCAACATGATATCAGTTCCCTTATAGGCACTTCTGTCTTTTGATATGCCAATGAAAATCTTTAAGGGTAAAAGTGACTGGCTCTTGACGTCATTTTCTTGTCTCTTTTGCTTGATAGGGAACGGAATAAAAAACGTCTTATTTGGAAATAGAGGCTGGTAACAGGCCCAGTACTCATAGAGTCCCGCAACGACAGCATCGCAATCATGAGCAATGTATTGATTGAGCTGCCCTTTGGGAGTATTTAGCCAGTCTGTTCTTTCCTTCATGGCATCATCGTCAGTTCGCAGTCGGCCACCAATGTTGAAGTCGCTATATCTCAATGGCATCCTTGTGATATTCTCATGCACCCAATAATAGTCCATTCCAAAAGCTCCCATCACCATCTTTCCATTGTGTTTCCGCAGATAGTGGTAGATTGGCAAAATTTTATCTGCTTTGAGCTCCAAGAACATTGGATTGATGATCTGTACTACGTCATACCCTCTCATACGTGGTAGCGAAACGGCAAGTCTGGCAGCAAAGCTAATGGTACCGATTAGTCCGTCACTACGTCTAAGATCAATATCTCTTGGATAGTCCTTCCAAAAATCACCATTGCTGGCAACCACCACTTTGTGGCCCAGTTTTCTAAGTCCCTCAGCCAATGTGTTATAGACATTGCTGTATTCACCGATCAGAAGTATCTTCATCTTATTGCTTCATTTTTAAGCCGCTAATAAGTAACTGCCGCCCCCAGTGAAAACTGATCAACTTTCGAAACAAAGTGTATTTGCGCGTGTATTGATGGTCGGGTAGGGGGTAGAGACCTCTGTTCTTCAATACCTCTATTGCAGCATCCAGCTGCTGTCGGCTTTGAGTGAGTACTATGATGTGGTAGAGATAGTCCATCGTGAGCTGAGCCACACGACGCTCCAATGCCACTTTACTCTGTGTGGGAGACTGACTGGCAATGCATTTAAGATGATCAATTACACGAAGAATGTCTTCTAACCTCTTTTCAACAATCTCTTTATCGATATTATGGGTAATGGACCCTGTTCGCTGACGATAGTAATATGCTTGTGCATTGGTGTCGAAAACCCGCGCGCTGCGAAGTAATAGCTGCGGGGTGAACTCTTCATCTTCGTGATAAATGCCTGGTGTGAACTTTAAGTCACCCAACACTTCTTTCCGGAAAATATACCCACATGCAGCCGCTCTCATATTATTTTCGGTCATATATTCACATCCACTAACAGGTTGTGGTGCAGAAAAAGCAGTATCAGTGCCATTGTTGTTCGTCATGTGGAAAAGTACCATATCAGGCCGGTCGTAACGGACAAAATCTAGACAATGCTCATATGGAGCAGTCACCAAATAGTCATCACCATCGACAAATTGGACGTATTCGCCTTTTGCCCATTGCAAGCCATTATTCCGTGCGACAGAAAGTCCTTGATTGGATTGCCGAATATAAATGAGAGCATCTCTCTTCGACAAAAAGTCAATTGGAGACCTGTCAGATCCGTCATCAATGAGAATAATCTCTCTTTCTTCCTCACAGAGCGATAAAGACAAGATGCTATTCAGACATTCACCTAATAGCGTCACGGGGAGATTATATGTAGTCACAATGAAACTGACGAGTGGTTTCTGCATACTAATCTATGGATTTTGCAAAGAGTTTTAAGTCCCAACAAATGCAGAGCTTTCAATTTGAGAGTGTTATGATAGGGTAGAACCGGAAAGTCTTGGCGAGTTTTACCTGTAGAGCGGAAGACATCCAGTTGGATGTTCAGCACATCAGCATAGTACTCGGCCATCAGCTGGTCATAGTCTTTGACTTTTTGTCTTGCTCTTTTGTCTGTAGCCATCCGATGGAGCATGATCAGGTTGCCATCAAGAAGACTATTAAGATCCTTGGCTCCCGCTTGCTGAGTGATACCATTGGGATTGAATGTATAGTAGTAAAGTCCTACATCTGTTGTGGCCACGCGACGACAGTGACGTAACACTTGAGGCAACGTAAAGGTATCCTCAAAGGTTCTGCCTTCCGGAAATTTCACATCTTGCCACACTTCGCGTTTATAAACTTTATTGCAAGCATAGGTGTGCTTCCAGGCTTTAGTCTCTAACCAATAAACAGCGTTGAAAGTGAACTCGCGACGAGTGAAGGTGACGCGCGCCTGTCGCGGAGAACCGAAATGGCGATAAAGCGGAAACTCCAACATGTCGTAATCTGGATGGATGGAAAGCTGCTCCATCAGTTCCTTTAATGTGTCAGGAGCTAAATAGTCATCACTGTCCACAAACATGATATAGTCGCCCTTAGCTTTTGCAAGTCCGGAATTGCGTGCAGCACTCAGTCCACTGTTGCGCTTCAGTCTGACATGCTGTATGCGCCCTTCTTTCTGTGCATAGTTTTCACATATCTTCGTGCTTCCGTCTGTTGACGCATCGTCGACAAGGATCATCTGCCAGTCACGAAAATCCTGCATCAAAATGCTGTCAACACATCTCTTCACTGTGTTTCGTGTCTGAAAAACGGGTATGATAATGCTTAATTTCATTTTGCGTCTTTCATTAATTCCTTAAAGAAAGCGTTCAAATCTTCATCGAGACCTTTCATGATATCCCCTCCGACGATCACAGTGTCATCATCAGCCACAAAAAGTTCAGCTATATGCTCCTTGTCCTCATTTTCCAACACGACGCTATACGGCTTCAGTATACCCATTGAATCCACAAAGCTATGGTTTTTCTTCAGATAGCGTCTGAGAATAAGCGTGACACCATCATAAAAGTCCTCATCTTTCTGATTGATCCATTGCCCTACCACACACCTTGTGATCTCTTGATCGTCATCGTCAAAAGCAGTAAGCTCACCCGTCTCTTGATTGGTTCGCACGTGAATGTCGGTCAATATAGCATTGTCGCATTGCGATGGGAATTTCTCAGCCACTTTGTGGAAGAATCGGTCAAGTTGTTGCATCGTTTGTTCTGTTGCCTTCATCATAGCAGTATATCTTTGGATGTTTTGTTTCTGCAAACTTACACAAAAAAAATGGTTTTCGAGCGAATATCACTAAAAACTTTCTTAATCTTTATAATGTATGTACAGAAACAGCTATCAGTGCAATATATCATTATGTGTCATCTTTCCTCACTTTTGCACCACTTTGTGAAGAAAGACAAGGTTATCAAACAGGCATTAGAAATATTTTAGAGAGCAATTGAGATTATTTCAAATAAAAACATTATCTTTGCAAACAAAATATCTGATTACATAACATACATGGATATGAAGCAAACCATTTTAGTTACAGGTGGTATGGGATTTATTGGATCTCATACAACAGTTGAATTGATAGAAGCTGGATATAAAGTAGTCATTGTTGACGACCTCTCCAATTCAAATATCAAAGTGTTAGATGGCATCGAGAAGATCACAGGTGTGCGTCCTGATTTCGAAAAAGTGGATTTGCGTGACAAGCAGACAACGGAAGACGTCTTCAAGAAGCATCCAGATATTGAGGGCATTATCCACTTTGCAGCAAGCAAAGCGGTAGGGGAGAGCGTCCATAAGCCTTTGCTGTATTACTGCAACAATATCGTGTCCCTCATCAATCTTTTGGAACTCATGCCCAAATATGATATCAAAGGCATCATCTTCTCTTCAAGTTGCACTGTCTACGGTCAACCCAAGCCAGAGAATCTGCCTGTAACAGAAAATGCGCCCCATCAAAAAGCTACATCTCCATATGGCAACACAAAGGAGATCAACGAACAAATCATTTATGACTATATCCATAGTGGTGCTCACATCAAAAGCATCGTCCTAAGATACTTCAATCCTATTGGCGCTCATCCGTCCGCTCTGATCGGTGAACTGCCCAACGGAGTGCCTGCCAATCTGATTCCCTATGTCACTCAAACAGCCATTGGTATTCGTGATCAACTGACCATCTTCGGAAACGATTACAACACTCCTGACGGTACTTGTATCCGTGACTATATATATGTTGTCGACCTGGCCAAAGCGCATGTTGCTGCTATGACACGTGTTTTGGATCAGAATGCTGAGCCTATCGATTACTTCAACATCGGTACAGGTCATGGCAATTCCACATTGGAAATCGTTGAGACCTTTGAAAAGGCTACGGGCGTGAAACTTAACTGGAAATACGGTCCACGCCGTGAAGGTGACATCGAAAAGATTTGGGGCGACTGCACCAAGGCCAACAAAGTACTTGGATGGAAAGCAGAAACACCGCTTGATGATGTCTTGCGCTCAGCATGGAAATGGCAACTTAAGTTGCGCGAAGACGGTGTCATGTAAGGCACACCTTGAATAGAAGAACATTTTAATCTCTCTTATCATATTTCGATTTATAGCGGTGACTTAGATCCCGCAATTTTGTGTTTGTGTTGTTGTGAGGTTCCGGCGTGAGTCGGGGCCTCATCCTTTTTTAAGACTTCAAGTCTTGCTCGGCTGCCTATAAGGCTACACAGCCTGTTTAGCTGTTTCTGCATTTGACTATTAGTTTCTCGCTGGAAAACCACCAGTTTCTCGCTTAGAGACTATTAGTCTCTCGCTGAAAAACCATCAGTTTCTAAGCTTGAAACCAACAGCCTCAAATTAAGAACCCCATCGAAACTCTGTAGTTTAACGATTTAAGTTGACTACTTTGAGTCTTATTTTTAATGTTGGTT
>DAWDCC010000008.1:0-68953 GCA_052355365.1 Prevotella sp.
CACGAAAGTAGGAGATAAGCACCTATGATTAGTGTTTACCTCCTACTCGATTCTTTATCGTATTTTTTGCTACCTTTGCAGTTCATCAACAACAGCTATTCAACAAAAACGAACCGCATTATGGGAAAAGTTATAGATAGGGAGAAGCGTACGATTGCGTTTATGATCCGTCTCTATTGCCGTCACCGGCTTCATCAGCAGGAGCCTTCAGAGGAATATCGTGCGCTGATCGACTACTGCCAGCACCGCTTGGATCATTGCCGATGGCAGGACGAGAAGCCGGCGTGCAAGCGTTGTCCCTGTCACTGCTATGCGCCGGATCAGCGTGAGCGTGTGCGGCAGATCATGCGGTGGACGGGGCCTCGTATGATTCTCTATGCTCCGTTGGAGGTGCTCCGCCATCTGCTCAACAAGGGATAAGCGCAGTACAGAGGTTTACTTGGCGTCGTAAGTACGGTAGACCATGTAGTCGCCGTCTGCCTGAAAGCTGACCTCACTGCCAGTGCATTCGTTGAGCGTGCCTTGCCACCATTCTTTATAGGCATAGCTCTGCCAGCGCAGTCCGGTGCTTTCCAGCTTTGTGCAGGAGAAGTTGAAGATGCTCATCTGCTGACGCATAAAGGTGCTGAACACCATATTGCCGTTGGCGGGTGTGAACCAACCGTAGTCGGTGTACATCTCCGGCAGGATGGCGAAGTCACGCAGGTAGCGCATCATCAGTGCGATGTTGCCGAGGGTGTGGTCCTCGCGCTTGCCGGTGGCTCCAAGATAGGCCAGCCGGGGCTGTTGCTCCTCACCGTTTCTCTCTGTAGAAGCCTTCAGCAGCCCGATGGCAAAGCGTGTTGCTTTGGTGAGGTCGTTGTCCTCCTGTTCGCTGACTGCATGGAAAATGTCGGCATACTGCGCCTTGAGTCCGGCTGGCAGGCTGTCGCCGTCGCCCACACCAAAGAGTTTTCCTTCCGCTCTCAGTCTTTCTATTTCTTGTGGCTGGTGCTTGAAGAGCGTGAGCAGCGCGCCGTCGCAGCAGATCAGCCGCTGTGCCTGATGCAGAATACCCAGTGGTATTTGATGAGTAGGAAAATCGCCGTCGGCAAGGATGACGGCAGAGAAATCATTTGGTATATCGAACATTTTATCGAGATAAATCTTTAGGGGCATAAGTAGAGTTTATTTTTAAACGGAGAGGATACTGCCTATATTGTATTTGAAGAGAGAATATTCTTGAACAGAACACATCGCATGTCTTTATTTGAATTTAATAAGGAGTTAGCAAAATTGTATTTGTCATTTATCAGCTACATCCCCTTTTGCATCAACGGTATCGAAATTTCCTCTTTTATAGTCATAACAGACGGAATTCCACAAATTATTAAACTCTTTTTCTGTTACTTTTTGTATGCCGAATCTGTTTTCAAAGTCTTCTATTGTAAGATTTGCGTCATTCCAAAATCCATAATTCCTTTTATCTGGTATCTTAACAATAATTTGGTTATTGCTATCTATGCCTATTTCATGCAATGATTCATTATTTTTTTCATCATATTCTAAATACCATTGAACTACATCTTGCAATTTAGCTTCAAAATCCGGATTGGAAAGAAATATGTTGCTAATTTTCCGAATTATCCTTCTTAGTAAGCCATTCTTTGTCTTTTGCAAAGAACCATCACCTTTTATGGGCTTCTTGTAAAACTTAAAATATATCATAAGAATGTTTAATTATAATATAGCTAATAAGCGCTACTTTCGAATATAAAACCATTGATTTGTACTTCTATCACCCCATTTGAAGTGTAAATGCCCAGCATCGGCTGTTCTCCAATTATCGATTGGTATTCTTTTATTACGCAAACCTTGATTTATTCTCCTTAAAGTAGTGTTCCCTATCTTCTCTGTGTAATGTGGAGTAGATCCCCAACGTATTGACTTCGTATCGAAACCGCCTACTTTTGAATATGACGTGCCTATTCTTATCCATTGTTTCAATCCGCCTGTTTCTTGTTTAAACACAGTCGATACACTTTCAAAAGCTCCCTGAAGCGCAGCCCATTGTCAGGTATCTGTACATAGTTGTCCGGACTGAAAAAGCGGCCGAAAACGGGGTCATACAAACGGCCGTTACTTTCCCCGCTTCGCGACAGTGACCATTGGTTCATATTAATAATGTCAAGCTCGCCGAGCATCTCATGACCCATGTAGCCACGATGCAGACAGATGGTGTTGAGCGTTACCGTCTGCTTTCCCCATGTGTCGTATGAGGCACCGAAGACCTTTGCTCCGCTTTTCTCCATAACGGAGAGGATGCTGCCTATATTGTACATGAAGACGAGATAATTCTTCAATGTGCCCTTCTCCCTAACCAGTATCATCCTTCTATAATGGTATTGATTATTGAGTGGCAAACTTTAGTTATAAGCATGCGAGACGCAGTAGGTACCTTAACCGTCCACATTGCGTTTCACAGTAACGACACGTCTAAACTTATCATGAGCGTATTTTATGGAGTTGCTGTCTACAACTACAGTTTTCAGATGTTACCTTTTTTATATTCGGAAATAACCATTTCTGCATCTAATCCGTGAATTCCTTCTGATGTGTTGGCAATATCTTGCAACACTCTGAGGCAAAGGCTGCTATAAGAGTGTATTAATGCTCTTGCAGACCAAATACGTAAATTCTCGTTTTCTTCGAAAAGGAATGGCTTCAACAAGTCTAGTTGATGGTTTGCTTTTAAGAATTCAATAGACTCGTATATATATTTAGCACTTTTGTTTCCTTCTTTATAATTACCTGACTCTAGTGCTTTTCCTTGCTTTATACAGCTGTTTTTGAACTGTAATACAGCATCTTTTTCTTTACTTAAAATCATATTATTAAAATAATGATGTGTTAATGCAAATAGTCCAATCCGTTGAATTTTCTTATAGTTTTTACACCAAATTCATATTGTTCCTCGAAACTCCGAGGACTTAACCAATCCCTTACTGTCAAGGGGTAAGAAAAAGGTGGCTTAGACGAATAAAATCCGCTAATCTTTCTATGCAGCGACTTTGGCAACGCAACTATATTGTCTATATTATGAATACGTTCTGCTCCAAAGCGTTCCACATTCAGTGATTCTTCTATAGACTGAGCTCCTCGTCTTTAAGGAAAACCGATTAATCTTTTGATGGTTATCCATCGTTATTTTCTTCCATTTGAAGTATCCGGCCACGGCAGTGACGGCATAGAGGGCGGAGAAATCGATGTCGAAGACTTTACAGTGCTTTCCTCCATAACGGAGAGGATACTGCCTATATTGTATATGAAGAGAGAATATTCTTGAACAGAACACATCACATGTTTTTATTTTACGAACTTTTCCTCTTGAGCTTGTCTCATGTTTGTTTCTACGTGCAAGACTTTATACTGTCTGTCAAATTCAGATCGCGTCATTGGGCCAGTGACCTTGTCCGTCTTTTTGTTGATTATCCAGCGCAGCTTTATTCCATTTGAAATACCCTGCCACGGCGATGGCGACATAGAGAGCGTAGAGACCGGCGGTGAAGGGAAGACCTTTATAGACATAGAGGGCGGAGAGCTCGGCATCGATGACTATCCACAGCAACCACTGCTCCACATATTTGCGGGCCAGCCACCACAGTCCGATGAAGCTCAGCGCGTTGCCGAAAGAGTCGAGGACGGGCACGGTGGAGTTGGTGAAGCGGATGAGAATCCAGTAGACCAGTGCCCAGGCAGCGAGAAAGAGCAGGAGAGAGGGGAGAAGCAGACTGTGCTTCACGTGCGTGATAGGCATGTTGCCCTCATGCTCTTGTCCGCGTTTCTTTCCCAACTTCCATACGAGCAGACCGTAGACGGCAGCTAAGGCGTAGTAGACCTGCATGCCGAAGTCGGCATAGAGTCCGGCGTCGAGATATACAAACATATAGACCACCGGCATGATGATGCCGGTGATCCATAGCCATATCGAAGCCTTGTACTCCTGATAGATATATACAAGGCCGATGATCGTTCCAAATAAATCCAGCATTAGAAATTGATGCTCAGATGTGCCATCCAGTTAAACGGAGCGGAGGGAGCGAAGCCTGCTTTGTAGAGGTCGTCGGTGCAGTAAGCCTCGACATTGCCCTTGCTGTCCTTGCGGAACGAGGGGGCTGCCCATCCGTTGTTGTCATACTTAGCGTCGAAGATGTTGTACAGCGTCACGCCAAGGGTGATGTCCTTCAGTCCGAAGTGGGGCAGGGCGAAGTGATAGCTCAGATCCACATTGGTGTTGAAGTGCTTCTTGAGGAACATATCCACGTTCCGGTCGAAGCTGCCATCTTTGTTGTAGTTCGTGTAGCTGTCAAAGTCAGTGTTTGTCAGATACTGTTTGCCGATATACTGGCTTTGGATGCTGGCGTTGAAACCAGCGTAGGTAAAGGTTAGGATGTTGTTGAAGATAAAGTCAGGAGAGAAGGCTGTGTGTGTGTCACCGAGGTTGACAGCTGATCCGTCGTCGAGTGTCACCGTCCAGTCCTTGCAGATGTTGTGCGAGAAGGTGGCGTTGGCATCCCAGCGGAACCAACTGACGGGCTTCCAGGCCGCCTCCAGCTCTACGCCTTCACGATAAGATTTACCGCTGTTGTCGTTGCTGGCTTTCATCTCGCCAATCTCGTTGAGCTCACCGGTGAGCACGTACTGATGGTTGTAGTACATGTAGTAGAGGTTCACGCCGGCGGAGAATACGGGACTCTCGTAGCGGTAGCCCAACTCCCAGTCCTGGAGCTTTTCGGCTTTCAGATGGTTGACGTAGTTGTTCTGATAGTCGTTGCGCGTCGGCTCCTTGTGGCTGATGGCGTAGCTGACATAGAAGCGGTTGTGGCTGTCGAGCTGATAGTTGAGTCCGGCTTTCGGGTTGAAGAAGTCGAAATCATCGTGTGCCCACAGCTTGTTGTCGGGGTTGGATCCATACCAGTCGCCAGGGTCTTGCAGACGGAAGCCCACGTGACGGTATTGCAGATCGATGTAAGCATTCAGTCCCGGCAGGAATGTCCATGCAGCCTTGCCGTAGACGTTGAAGTCGCTCTTCCAAGCCTCGTTGCGATAGTACTCAAAGTCGGGATAGACAGTACGTGTCGGTGTGTAGGGCCTCGTGACGGTGCCGTTGGCATCTTTCAGTTTGTTGCCGTTGGCATCCTTATATATATAATAAGGTGTAGTCGTTTCCCAGATGACCTTGCCGAAGTGCTTGCCGTCGTAGCGGTTCCATCCTGCTCCGAGCGTAGCCTTCAGATCTTTCTTGTTGTCGTAGTTGATGCTGGCGATAGCTCCGTAGAAGTCATTGTCCATCTTCTTTTGGCGTACGAGGTCGCCCATGATGTGGGAGTAGTACGTGTCGCCGTTGCTGACGATGAAGTTGCTCTTGTCGTCGGTAGCCAGTCCATAGTCGGCCCAGGCCTTACCGTCTTTATATTCCTCGTAGTAGCCCTGGCCCTTGGTATAGTGCAGGGTAGCGTTGAGGCTCCACTTGTCGCCGAACAGTTGGTTGAGGATGATCTGATAGTTCTGCTGATGGTAGTTGTCGGTCTGACCGTCGTAGTATTGCATGTTGCCGTTCTCATCCCAGTACACGCCGCACGAGTTGTAGCGTCGGCCGTAGAGGCTCTGCTCGTATTTCGAAGCGTAGTTCCAGGCATGGTAGGTGCGCTCCGTACCGTTGAAGGTAAGGAATTTCACCATTGTGTTGTCGGTGAAATATCCGGCCTGAAGGAAGTAGGAGTTGAGCTTCGTCGAGGCGCGGTCGAGGTATCCTTTCGACCCGATGTTGGACAGGCGGCCCTGCAATCCCCAGTGTCCGCCAAGCAGACCGGTGCCGAAGCGCAGCGTCTCCTTGTGGCTATAATACGAACCTGCGCTGGCGTCGAGGCCGATATAGGGCAGTGTGCCGATGTTCTCGGTCTGCATGTTCAGCGTAGCACCGAAGGCACCGGAGCCGTTGGTCGAGGTACCTGCGCCGCGCTGTATCTGCATGCTCTGCACCGAAGAGGCGAAGTCAGCCATGTTGACGAAGTAGACCTGCGAGCTCTCTGCGTCGTTGACAGGCACGCCGTTGGCCGTGATGTTGATGCGGCTGGGATCCACGCCACGCACGCGGATAGAGGTGTAGCCAATGCCGTTGCCGGCGTCGGAGGTGGTGGTGACGGAGGGTGTCAGTGAGAGGATATAAGGAATATCCTGTCCGAAGTTCACTTGTTTGATCTGTTTCTGTGTGAGCGTAGAGAAGGCCATAGGCGTCTTCTTGCCGGCGCGGGTGGAAGTCACCTGTACGCCTTGGAGCTCATACGTGCGGATGGAGTCTACCGGCTCGTTGTCGGCAGCCCATGAGGTAGTGGCGGCACAAGAGAGTGCGGCCATCATCAATAAGTGTTTATCCATGACTGTTTAAAATAATTAGATGTTTTCTTTTTACCATAAGCACATATCTATTAAAGAGGTGAAAAGAAAATCTCGTCCCTGCGTCGGCATTGTCCGTATCAGGTTCAACGGGTATGATCTCAGCGAGGGCAAACGCCCAAGCACCCCAATAATGTGTGTTGTGCCAAACAGCTTTCGCTGCTAAACACAATGCAAAGTTACAAAGAAATCTGAGAACAAAGAAGTTTTTGCAAAAAAATATTGCGATGAGGACATGAATACTACTTCCTGCCGGTTACAGCAATTGTTGGATAAACTGACATTTTACGGCCCTTTTCCTGCCATTCTTTTCCAGCGAAAGACCTCTCTCCCGATTTTTTTACGATTTTCGGACGTTTTCTTAAGTCGTTGATTAACAGCGAGATAAGTTTTGTGCCGTTTTTTAGCTCTTGTCAAAGTACCTTTTTGATGAAAAATTCTCTAGAGAATTTTCCGTCATCACGGTGGTTTCATCACATCAAAGTGCCTTTTTGACCCACTCAAAATGCCTTTTTGACCTCATCATCTCACTGTTTTGTTGATTTCATCCCACTTTTTTCTTGTTTTCATCTCACTTTTCTCTCAAAAAGCCCTTGCTGCGCTCTCTAGATTGAAACTTTTCCCGGACATGTTTTTGTCAGCGATTTTCGACTACCAAAAGTTGATCAACCTTTTATCATCTCTTGTCTCTTGGTGTTTCTTCTCATAGAGAAATCATATTCTTTGCATAGTTATTCAACGAATCTTCCAATGATCTCGTATCTCTCACACGGATCTTAAAGTCTCAATTCGCAGTTTTATTCTCCACTAATCTTCACTAATCTTCACTAATGCAGGTTGACAGTAATTCGTGTCGATTCGTGCAGATTCGTGGTTTATTCTCCACGAATCTTCACTAATCTTCACTAATGCAGGCTGACAGTAATTCGTGTCGATTCGTGCAGATTCGTGGTTTGTCTTTCTACAGCACTAATAGGAAAAGTCTATTAGTGTCCTGACATCCACTTCCAGGCCTTTACGACATTTACCTTTCCGACCTCTGTGTTGAACTCGTCCTCGTCGTCAGCAGTGATATCTTCTAATTATAATGGAAGAAATCTTCCATTCAGAATGGAAGAAATCTCCCAGTGGGAATGGTAGAAGTTGGATACCTCTTCTTATATATATGCTTCCTATGGTATCACTATTTGGTATCTTCCGCATTGCTCTCTCGCTGTGTGCGTATCCTAAATTTCCTCATAAGTAGGGATTGTGAATATCCTTGAAAAGACGTAACTTTGCAGACGTAAATCAGAATCACACAACTAAATCATAAAAAAGACTTTAA
Organism: Prevotella sp.; assembly: GCA_052355365.1. Classification (GTDB taxonomy): domain Bacteria; phylum Bacteroidota; class Bacteroidia; order Bacteroidales; family Bacteroidaceae; genus Prevotella. Next base: position 7,763 of record DAWDCC010000008.1, read on the forward strand.
AGACAATGAAGAAACTGTTTACCCTCATGCTGCTCTTCATGGCAGCCGTGATGACAACCGCCACATTCACTTCTTGCGGCGATGATGACAATAAGACTGCATCTGTGGCAGGCACCTACACCGGTAAGGACACGCTCAGTTTTTCTGTCATGGGCATGGATCTCAAGCAGCCTAATACGGCGGATGTGAACTATGTCATCAACCAGAACAACGACGGTACCATCAGCGTGGTTGTCCCGGAAGAGACGTTTGACTACTCTGCCGTGAAGATGGGCAACAGTAGCATGGGAAATATCGTACAGGGCAGCTATTCTGTGGCTAATATCCCTTACGACAACACGAAGAACGCTTACTACCTCGACTATAGCGGCAAGACCAGCGCTGATGTTGAGGTGTTTGGCAGAAAGAAGAACTATACTGTTACCGAAGGACAGATTACGGTAAGTTTCAGCGGTAACAAGGTCACTGTGGTCAACCTCCATAAGTTCGGCAATATGCCCATGGACATGACCGGCACGTTTGTCGGTACTCGCAAATAAATCCTCTTATATTATAGTGAACCACATCAACCGACTTTTAATATATTTCCTCGCAGGGTGCTGCCTCACGTTGGCGGCATCCTGCGATGGTGTCTTTGGCGGCATCTACGACGAAGACCGGGGAAGCGATGCCGGCGTGAAGGCCGGACAGCTTTATATCGACGCCACCAGCTGGAACAACTGGTACTACATTGACCTCGACTCGCTCGTAGATCTGATCGACAAAGGCGATGCCGCTGCTTTGCAACAGGCACAGACAAAGTTCACGCCGTGGCCTATCCCGCAGACCGAGAACGCTGAAGCCATGCGAGACAGCAGTGGCATGTACATCTACTGGTTCGACATTTTCGGCAAGGGCATGTCCAACTATGAGCTTCGTGGCTACAAGCCCACGGCGCCGCAGCCCGAGCCCGAGCACTGGACCTTTGCCGTGCACCGTGACAACGTACGCACCAACGGTGGCAGTGCCTTGGAGACAGCCTACACCTCGATGGATGAGGTGCCCGACTCAGTACAGGCGTTTGCTGGTAAGACGTTTACGCCCGACACGTGGACAGAGCGCGACGTGTGGGTAGACCGCACGGCAATGCTCAACTGCATCATGGGCAACCAGGGCATACGCATCAACCAGGTGCTCTCCTCGTGGCTTGTCTTCAACATCCCGCCCATTCCGCCTACCTACTCGTTCAATAACCATGTGTTTATCCTTCGCACCAAGGATGGCGAGTATTTCGCGCTGCAACTGCAAAACTACATGGACAGCAAGGGCACCACCTGCTGGCTGAGAATCAACTATAAAGCCCTCACCCTAACCCTCCCCCGAGGGGGAGGGAATGAGCACACCCTGGAGCCTTCACCCTAAAGCCCTCTCCCTAGCCCTCCCCCGAGGGGGGAGGGAATGAGCACTCCCTGTGCCATCCATGATTACATATAAATAAGTAGTAAGATTATATAAACTCTATATAAACGATATAAAGCAAGATGAATAAGCGTCAGCTCTTGATAATTGCGCTATTATGCCCATTTGCCATCCGAGTTTCGCCAATCGGGTCTGCGTCCATATACGCTGCTCAGTCGGCCGTTGAAGGTGAGGCTCATTCCCTCCCCCTCGGGGGAGGGCTAGGGAGAGGGCTTGAGTTAGGGAGAGGGCCTGGGCTCGCTCCCGACTCCCTGCTCACCGGGCAAGAGCTCTCGCAGGTCGTCGTCACGGGAACGCGTTCGCCCAAACTGCTCATGGAGACACCTGTGCTCACGCAGGTCATCAGCCATGCTGACATTGAGAAGACCGACGCCACCAACCTTAAGGATTTGCTTCAACAAGTGATGCCCGGCGTGGAGTTCTCCTTCGCTCAGAACCAGATGGTGCACCTTAACTTCTCTGGCTTCGGCGGTCAGAGTGTGCTCATCCTCGTCGATGGTGAGCGCCTCGCAGGCGAGACGATGGACGACGTGGACTTCACGCGCTTGGTGATGGACAACGTCGACCACATCGAGATCGTCAAGGGAGCGGCATCGGCACTCTATGGCAGCAATGCTAACGGCGGTGTCATCAACATCATCACTAAGGAAGCTGTAAAGAAATTCAGAGCTACGCTCGACGCACGTCTGTCCAAACATAACGAGCAACGCTATGGCTTGGCTCTGCAAAGTGGAGGCAACCGATGGAGCAATGTGTTCAACCTGAATAGAACGACGCAGGACAACTACGGCGTGCATAGTGCTGACGGAGCGATTGCACGCACCATCACCACTATCTTCGGCGACCGTACATGGAACTTCACCGACAAAGCTATTTGGCATCCGTCGGATCAGCTGAAGCTCACGGGACGCGGCGGCTATTTCTTCCGTCAGGTGAAGCGTAGCGTGGAGTCGCCCGAGCGCTACCGCGACTTCAACGCGGGCGGAAAGGCACTGTGGACGGTGACGGACAATGACGTGATAGAGGGCTCGTACAGCTTCGACCAATACGACAAGTCGACGTGGCTGCGCCGGCAGGACCTTGACGTGCGCAGCTACTCCAATGTGCAGAACAGTGTGCGTCTGCTCTACAACCACACCTTCGGTGACAATGTGCTCACTGCCGGAGCCGATTATCTTCACGACTATCTCAATAACACCAAGCTTGACGGTACTCACCGCCAACAGAGTGCCGACGTCTTTGCCCAATTCGACTGGAAGATCAATGGCCGTTGGGAGTTTGTTGGGGCACTGCGCTATGACTATTTCTCGGACCACCATATCCGGCGTGTCACGCCGAAGTTCAGTGTGCGCCATACGCCCATCGATCATCTTAATGTGCGCTTCGGCTATGGCATGGGCTTCCGGGCACCTACGCTGAAAGAGAAATACTACGATTTCGATATGGTTGGCATCTGGACCATCACGGGCAACCCGCTGCTGAAACCGGAGGTAAGCCATAACTTCAACATCAGCGTGGACTATGTCAAGGGTAACTATGGCTTTCTTTTGTCAGGATACTGCAACCGTGTGACCAATAAGATCACGTCGGGAAATCCTTATTACGCCAGTGCTACCGATGCCATGCCACGACTGCCTTATGTGAATATCGACAAGATGTACGTTGCTGGCTTTGAGGCTACGGCGCGTGCACGGTGGAACTGCGGTCTTGACGCTCGTCTGTCCTACGCTTTTGTCGATGAGCAGACCGGACATAAGGATGGTCAGAAACTTGCCAGTCCCTATTTGCCTGCACGCAAGCACAGCCTGACGGCGCATGCCGACTGGACTCACCGCTTCTCTACGCTGCTGGATGGAATGGTGGCTCTTGACGGTCGTTTCCTGTCAGGTATCGACAACCAAGAGTTTAAAAACTATTATAAGGTGGATGAGGGTACCATCACGGTGCATTATCCAGCTTATACGCTGTGGAAGTTGTCGGCACAAATGGGCTTCGGCAAACATCTGAAACTGACCTTTGCCGTCGACAACTTACTTAACTATCGCCCGAAATACTATTACCTCAACAGCCCGATCGTCGACGGTACCAATGTGATGGTGGGCTGCAAGGTAAGGCTCTTTTAGTCGTCAAGCGATTTCAGCCATTTCTCTCCACTCTTAGTGTGGAGCCAAATGGCGAAGAGAATGGCAACGATACCAGTTCCTCCTAATACGATAATTAATCCATCAAGTCCTTGTATCATAGTTTTTATTTCTTTAATATATAATTTGCCACGTAAGCTATCGCTATAGTAGTAACTAATCCAACGATAAACAAACTGAGAAAAGTTGATATCTTGACATTAGCCATAAAGTACGTCACCACCGCCCCCACGACCATCGCTGTGAAGCAGGTCTGAGCCAGATTGTAGAAGAACTTGCCAAGTGCCTCCCGTCTGCTCTTCTCTCGTTCTCTGTCTTCTTTCAATGTCATACCGCAAAGATAAGACTTTTTATCCAAACGCGCAACTATTGAAGAGATTATTTGCCGTTTGTATATTTTTCGCTATCTTTGTGGGAAAATAAGCTAAAGCAATGATAAAGAACATCGTTTTTGACTATGGTGGCGTGCTGGTGCAGTACGACTTTGTGGCTTTCTTCGGCAAGTTGTTGGGGAGTCGGGAACAAGGACAGTGGTTCATGGACCACATGCTGCCGGAAGAGGTGGGCGCTGCTATGGACCGGGAGCTGCATCCTTTCGACTATTATATCCGTCAACAGCAGGAGCGATGGCCCGAGTATGCAGATACGCTCAGCTATTTTGCCAGTCACTACACCGATGTCTTCACGGTGGAGACGCCAGGTATTCGCGAACTCCTCCTGCTGCTGAAAGACCGTGGGTACCATGTCTACGGACTCAGCAACTGGTCGAGTAAGCTGAGTGAGGTCAAAGAGAAATACAGTATCTTTGGTCTCATCACCGATGAGTTGGTGTCCAAGGATGTGCATCTGCTCAAACCCGATCCGGCCATCTATCAGGCTTTCCTCGATAAGTTCCACCTCAAGGCAGAATCCTGCTTGTTTCTCGATGATAAGAAGGAGAACATAGAAGGCTGCCAGAAGAAAGGGATGCAGGGCTTTCGGTTCAATCGTGAACACCCGGAAGGAAGTATACAAGAATTAAAGGAAATATTGGGAATCAATGGTTAACATAGCAATCTTTGCTTCGGGCAATGGTAGTAATTGCGAGAATATCATTCGCTATTTTGATCAATCTGATCAGGTGACTATAGCTTTGGTACTGTGCAACAAAGCCGATGCGCCTGTTTGGGAGCGTAGCCGTAGGTGGCATGTACCTACGGTTGTGGTGCCGCGTGCAGAGTTCAACGATGAGAAGACGCTGTTGCCCCTGTTGCAGCAGTATGGCATCAAGCTCATCGTTTTGGCAGGCTTTCTATTGATGATTCCATCGTTCCTCATAGAAGCCTATCCCAGAGCTATTATCAACATCCATCCATCGCTGTTGCCCAAGTTTGGTGGCAAAGGCATGTATGGACACCATGTTCATGAGGCAGTGTGGGCTGCGCATGAGAAGGAGACGGGCATGACCATACACTGGGTCAATGAGCAGTGTGATGGCGGGGACATTATTGCACAGTACCGCGTAGCCCTCACGCCTGACGATACGCCGGAAACGATAGCTGCCAAGGAACATGCACTGGAGATGGAGTATTATCCCCAAGTCATCGAGCGGATGCTCTTATGATACCCATAAATCAGAGGGCCGGTATTGCGATTCTCCCCCTTGGGGGGGAGTTAGAGGAGGGCTTTTTAGTAGTATCTCTTCGCTATGCTCTTGATGACGCTATGGTTGGGCACTGTAGCGCCTTTGGCGTTATAGGTGAGTAGCATCTCAGGAGCGTAAAAGTCACAGCCTTGGCAGTTGTCGGGACTGTCGAAGACATTGCAGGCCAGTTCGCGCTGCACGGCGAGCAACGCATTGGCGGGGTAGGAGGCACGGTGGCGGATATAAGCCCAAACGAGATCGGTAAGGTCATGGATGTAGCTCTTGATGTCCTTGTTGATTCTGATGTTCATCTTCATGTTCATTCCTTTCTGTTAGAGGTTATCTTTGCATCACTAATAGAGGTAAGACCAGAGGTTTTCCTTGTAGAATGCAATGCAAAGATAAGATATTCGTTGCTATATGTCGTCTTTAGTAGCGATAGTTTAACGATGTTTGCCGTTCAGTAGGCAATTTATGTTATAACGGCGGGGAATAGGTTAATTTTGACATTCCCCGCCGTTATAGCTGTACAGACTATTTTGTCTTTTTGATAGGCAACTGATAGAGGATCTTGCCGTCTTTGTTGATGGCCGAGAGTGTCAGCTGCTGTTTGTCGGCACTGATGATGGTAATAAAGTAAAACGATAGGGGGAAGAGGGGTAATAGGTTAAAAGCATTGAATCGTTTGCAGATGTGGGGAAAAGGTGCTAACTTTGTCTGATGATGAGCAGTGAACTGAATCTACGAAAGATTATCCACATTGACATGGATGCCTTCTTTGCCAGCGTGGAACAGCGGGACCACCCCGATTGGCGCGGTAAGCCGTTGGCTGTCGGCCATGACAGTTCAAGGGGCGTAGTAGCCACGGCGAGCTATGAGGCCCGCAAATATGGTGTACACTCTGCGATGTCGATTCAGTTGGCTAAGCGGCAATGTCCCGATCTCATCATTGCTCCGGGACGCTACGATGTCTATCGCGAGGTGTCGGCAACCATCCATCGCATCTTCCACGACTATACAGATTTGGTGGAGCCCATCTCTCTTGATGAGGCTTTCCTCGATGTCACGCAAAATAAAAAAGAGATGGACTTGGCGGTGAACATCGCTAAAGAAATCAAAAGACGCATACACGAGCAAACGGGACTGACAGCCTCGGCAGGGGTGTCGTATAATAAGTTTTTAGCTAAGATAGCATCGGACTATCGTAAGCCCGACGGGCTCTTCGTCATCCATCCTGACCGGGCATTGGACTTTATCGCCACACTTCCCGTGGAGGATTTTTGGGGAGTAGGCGGTAAGACGGCCGAGCGTATGCACAGTCTGGGCATCTATAATGGCGCACAGCTACGTAGTATCTCGTTAGGTTATCTGCTTCATACTTTCGGCAAGGCGGGGAGAACTTTCTATGACTTTGCCCGTGGTATTGACGAACGGCCGGTGGTTTCTGAGCGTATCCGCAAGTCGGTGGGATGCGAGCATACGTTCTCACAGGACATCTGTTTGAAGTCAGCGGTTATCATAGAACTGTATCATGTGACGCTGGAACTTGCCGAAAGACTGCAAGAGTCGGATTTCAAGGGCCACACGCTGACGCTGAAAGTAAAGTATGGCGACTTCACCACTATCTCGCGCAGCATCACGCAGGCAAAGGTCTTGCGCACCAAAGACGACATTCTGCCGTTGGCCAAGAAACTGATGAGCCGTGTGGACTACAATGCCAACCATCCTATCCGCCTGATCGGTCTCGCTGTCGTCAATCCCCATGCGGGTGAGTATCGCGAGAAGGACCGGTGGATAGAACTCGACATAGACTTTTAATAGGAGACAGAGTAACAAAGGAACATAAACTTATTGCCTGTGGGGTGAAAGAACTGTGTTCCTTTGTTACTCTGTCTTCTTTATGGATTCATCGATCTCACGAATATACGCCCGATGCCTTCTGTGCTGCTCGGCTTCGAGATATTGCCACTGGTCGAGTACGCCGTGGTTGGTCTCCATCTGTGGCATGGCCTCTGCCCATTTGAAACCATAGCGGCGGTACCAGCCGATGAGGTCGTTGAAGATAAGTGCGTTGGCGCCCTTTATGCGGTATTCGGGCAGCACGGCAATGAGCAGTAAGTCTACCGTGTCGGTCTTATGCCATTTCATCACACGCAGCAGCTGCCACCAGCCCATCGGCAAGAGACGTCCGTCGTGGGTATGTTGCAAGGCTCGGGAAAAAGAGGGGAACGACACCCCGAAGCCTACCATGCGGTCGTTGTCATTGGCATCGACCACGCAGGTGACCAGGTTGAGGTCGGCACGACGGATGTAGTCGTTGATCAAACGCGAGATCTGATCGTCGGAAAGATGGGAGAAGCCGTAGAGGCCATCGTAGGTGTGGTTGACGATGTCGAAGAGTTCTTTGCCCTTGCCTCGTTTCACAAAGTCGAGCACACCATATTTGCGTACTTGCAGGTTGTAGCGCTTCTGTACCAACTCCGCCGTGAGCGCAAACTTGCGGGGGGTCACCTCCGGCACCTTTATCCGGCATTCCACCCAGTCGTTGTCTTTGCGGAAGCCGAGCTGATCCATGAAACGGGGGTAGTATTCATTATTATAATTAATATATAAGGTGGCGAGACGGTCAAAGCCTTCAACCATCATGCCTTCGCGGTCCATGTCTTCAAAGCCGAAGGGACCTCCGATACAGTCCATGCCTTTGTCTTTTCCCCATTGGGCTACGGTGTCGAGCAATGCACGGCATACGTTGATGTTATTGATGAAGTCGAACCAGCCGAAGCGCACCATATGCCTATTCCACCGCTTATTGGCCCGGTGGTTGATCATGGCAGCCACGCGACCCACAACCTTCCCGTCACGATAAGCCAGAAAATAGTCGGCTTCACAGAATTCAAAAGCCGGGTTTTTATCCTTGCGCAGCGTTTTCATCTCTTCACCATATAGATAAGGTACAGCGCAAGGGTTGTCGCGGTAGAGATCATAGAAGAACTGAATAAAGGTTTTCAGTTCATGCAGTGTCTCTACCTTTCTTATTTCAATATTACTCATTTCTTACAGATCGTTTACATGAAGCCCTGGTGACGCAGTGCTTTCTTCAGTCCCTCGCTCATGGATTCACAGTCTTTGGCGGTATAGCGGATGTCGGTGAACACTTGTGCGAGCGTCTCGGTGTGGTTGATTTCCACAAACTGCTTGTTCTCCGGCAGATTCTCCTTCGGCTCATAGATGTCGTCGATCTGCTGTGGCGTGTAGTCGTGATAAACCTCTTCGTGGACGATGCCGTCAAGAGGCAAGCGGTCGCTTTGTGCCGGATCCTCATCGGGCCAGCCCAATGTGATGGTAGCCACGGGGAATACCAAGGGTGGCAACTCTAATAAATCGATGATAGCTTGCGGCTGATAGACAGTCGTGCCTAAGAAGCAAGTGCCCAGTCCGGCTTCCTCTGCCAGATTACAGAATGTTTGGCAATAGAGCAGGGCATCAGTGGCGGCGTTGACAAAGCTCAGCAAGTTGTCGTAGCCGGGATGACCTTTACGCTGTTCGCCCCAAAGCGTCGTGCGACGATAGTCAGCGCAGAAAGTCAACACTACAGAAGCACCCATTACCATCGGTTGACCAAAGTGAGCGGGCGCCAAGCGCTCCTTCATCTTTGGGTCGCGTGTGGTGATGACGCTGTAGAGTTGCAGGTTGCCCATGGTGGGCGTGCGCTCAGCCTGCTTCAGTAGACGATGCAACAGTTGCTCTTCGACCTCTTTATTTTGGTACTTCCTAATACTTCTACGGTGTATTAAACTTTCCATTTCTTGTTCAATTTAGTAATTGCAAAGATAGAGAAAATTTCCAAAAAGGAAAAGTTTTCTCCTAAATATCTTTAGAAAGTTGATAGAATTAGAGAAAACTTTTGTAGCTTTGCAGTCTACATTTAAAAGCAAATAATTCATCAACACAATCATGCGGCCCCCAGTCTGAAAGGATTGACTTAAGGGGTTATCAACCAATGGAAAACAAACAGACATACACTTACGAAGAGGCTTACGATGCCTCTTTGCAGTACTTCGGCGGGGACGAGTTGGCGGCACGTGTGTGGGTCAACAAGTACGCCATGAAGGACGGCTTCGGCAATATCTTTGAAAAAAGCCCGGAGCAGATGCATTGGCGTATTGCCAACGAGATTTCCCGTATTGAGAAGAAGTACCCCAACCCGCTCTCTGCCCAGCAGGTTTTTGATGTGCTCGATCATTTCCGCTACATCATACCGGCAGGCAGCCCGATGACGGGTATTGGCAATGATCATCAGGTAGCATCACTGAGCAACTGTTTTGTCATCGGACTCGATGGCAATGCCGACAGCTATGGTGCTATTATGAAAATCGACGAGGAGCAGGTACAACTGATGAAACGTCGTGGCGGTGTAGGCCATGACATGAGTCAGATTCGCCCGAAAGGCAGTCCGGTGAACAACTCCGCACTGACCTCTACCGGCTTGGTGCCTTTCATGGAGCGATACAGCAACTCCACACGTGAGGTGGCTCAGGACGGACGGCGCGGTGCACTCATGCTCAGTGTGAGCATCAAACATCCCGACTCCGAGGCTTTCATCGATGCCAAGATGACGGAGGGAAAGGTCACCGGCGCCAATGTCAGCGTGCGCATCGACGACGCATTTATGCAGGCTGCCGTTGACGACAAACCTTACACTCAGCAGTTCCCGATCGACAGCGACCATCCGATGGTGAGCAAAGAGATGTCTGCCCGCAAGCTGTGGGAGAAGATCGTGCACAACGCATGGAAGAGCGCTGAGCCCGGTGTGCTGTTTTGGGATACGATCATCCGTGAGAGTATTCCTGACTGCTATGCTGACCTCGGCTTCAAGACGGTAAGCACCAATCCTTGCGGTGAGATTCCACTCTGCCCTTACGACAGTTGCCGTCTGCTGAGCATTAATCTCTATAGCTATGTCGAGCATCCTTTCACCAAGGAGGCTAAGTTCGACTTCGATAAGTTCAGCCGTCATGTACAGCTTGCTCAGCATATCATGGACGACATTGTGGACTTGGAGATGGAGAAGATCGAAAAGATCATGGACAAGATCCGTCACGATCCTCAGAGCGAGGACGTGAAGCACACGGAGTATCATCTTTGGGAGAAGATCAAGGAAAAGAGCGGCAAGGGCCGTCGTACTGGCGTGGGCATCACCGCTGAGGGCGATATGCTGGCTGCCATGGGTCTGCGCTATGGCACGCAGAAGGCTACTGACTTTTCCGTGAGTGTGCACCGTGATCTGGCCATCAACGCCTATCGCTCTTCTGTGAAGATGGCTGAGGAGCGTGGCGCGTTCAGCATCTATGACGCTGACCGTGAGAAGAACAATCCGTTTATCCTCCGCTTGAAGGATGCCGATCCTAAGCTCTATGAGGACATGGTGAAGCATGGACGCCGCAATATCGCCTGTTTGACGATAGCTCCAACCGGCACCACATCGCTGATGACACAGACCACGAGCGGTATCGAGCCCGTGTTCATGCCCGTCTATAAGCGTCGCCGCAAAGTCAACCCCAACGATGCTGACGTGCATGTGGACTTTGTCGATGAGGTGGGTGACTCCTTTGAGGAGTACATCGTCTACCACCGCAAGTTTCTTGAATGGATGAAGATCGATGGCATCGACACGGAGAAGAAATATACGCAGGAAGAGATCGACGAACTCGTCGCCCGCTCTCCTTATTATAAAGCTACCGCTAATGATGTGGACTGGCTGATGAAAGTGCGCATGCAGGGCGCTATTCAGAAGTGGGTGGACCACAGTATCTCTGTGACCGTCAACTTGCCCAATAATGTCGATGAGGCACTTGTCAACAAACTCTATATTGAAGCTTGGCGCTCAGGCTGCAAGGGCTGTACCATCTACCGCGACGGTAGTCGATCGGGTGTGATGATCGCCGTGCCAAAGAAAGAAAAGAAAGACGCAGATCATAAGGAGACACCGGAGCCTGTCACAGCACCATCGATCCTCCGCCCATCTGTACAGGAGGTTCGTCCGAAGGAACTCGACTGCGATGTGGTGCGCTTCCAGAACAACCGTGAGAAATGGGTGGCCTTCGTGGGATTGCTCGATGGTTATCCTTACGAGATCTTCACCGGTTTGCAGGATGACGACGAGGGCATTGTATTGCCGAAGAGCGTCACAAAGGGTAAGATCATCAAGCAGACCAATCCCGATGGTACACATCGCTATGACTTCCAGTTTGAAAACAAGCGTGGCTACAAGACCACGGTGGAAGGATTGAGCGAGAAGTTTAATCCGGAATACTGGAACTATGCCAAGCTGATATCCGGCGTGCTGCGCTACCGTATGCCTATCGACCATGTCATCAAGCTCGTCGGCTCTTTGCAACTTAAAGACGAGAGTATCAACACATGGAAGAATGGCGTGGAGCGTGCACTGAAGAAGTACATCACTGACGGTACCAAGGCAGTGGGTCAGAAGTGCCCCGTCTGCGGTCAGGAGACACTTGTCTACCAGGAAGGCTGTCTCATCTGTACCAACTGCGGTGCCAGCCGTTGTGGATAATCACGCTATAGGTTTGACGTATGAAATGCGAATCAAGCTATATCCTTTTACGTTCCCTGCGTTTCCATGCCTTTCACGGCGTGGAGGCGCAGGAGCGTCTTGTTGGTAACGAATATGAAGTCAGTCTCAGACTGAAGGCTGATTTGAACCGTGCCGTAGAGTGTGACAAGGTGACGGACACCATCAACTATGCCGAGGTGTATCAGCTGGTGGCCAAGACGATGTCCGAACCTGTAGATCTTGTGGAGCATCTTGCCGGGGTGATCGGTGAGCGACTGTTTCAGCGTTGGCCTCAGATGGATGCGATAGACGTGACAGTTTTGAAGCTCAATCCTCCTATGGGTGCTGATTGTCAGGGAGCGGGCATCGAACTGCATCTGACCAATCGATAAGTGCTTTCATCATTAATAAATAATAAAACTCATTGCTTCTTTTCAGTTTCCTAATGTAAAATCCGTAACTTTGCATAAAACTGATACAAGTTTATGCTTGTTGGTACTGCAAAGGAAAGAATCATCGATATGTTGAAAAGAATACTTCTCATAATTCCTGTCTTCTTCTTTTTTGCGCTTGTGAGCACAAGTGCTGCCTCTCGCTTTACGCTTGTCGTTGATGCCGGTCATGGTGGCAACGACTTTGGCGCTCCCGGTGCGGTGTCCAACGAGAAAGATCTGACGCTGAAATACGCTTTGGCGTTTGGTCGCTTTGTGGAGAGCCATTGTCCCGACGTGCGTGTGATCTATACGCGCAAGACCGATGTCTTCATTCCTCTTCATGAGCGCGCCGACATTGCCAACCGCAACAAAGCTGATCTCTTCATCTCCATTCACATCAATGCAGTGGACGGCTCGCACACGGCACACGGTTTTCAAAGCTATACCCTGGGCCGCGGAGAGCGTTCCGGCGACCGTGGTATCCGTGAGAACCTCGATGTGGCTAAGCGTGAGAACTCTGTGATCTTCCTTGAGAAAGACTACCAAAAGAAATACAGCGGACTGGACATAAACTCGGCAGAAAGCGATATCATGTTTGAGTTTATCGCTGACAACAATCGGCAGCATAGTGTGGAACTCTCTCGCCTGATGCAGCGCAGTGTCTGTCAGGCTACAGGAAGACAAGATGGAGGCTCGCATCAAAACAATCTTGCTGTGCTCCGCCTCACTTCCATGCCTGCCATCCTTCTGGAGTTAGGCTTCATCTCTACACCCGATGAGGAGCAGTTCTTGAATTCCGACTCGGCTGTGGACCTCTATACAAAAGGCATCTACAATGCTTTCATCACCTATAAGAATAAGTACGACACCCAGTCGACACTGCCTTATCAGAACAATGTGATAGAGGTAAGTGCACCTGTCAACGACAAAACATATGATGACCAGGCCGTGACAGACGACCGTCAAAACAGCAGATCGACAAGGACGACCGTTCAAAGAAAATCTGTTGCAGGGAAGGGAAACAGCGATACTCCGCAAAAAAGCAGCAGTACCCCGCAAAAGCGTGAAGTCACTGCTCTCAAGGCTTCTGGCAGGAATACTTCGAAATCCGACAAAGCTGGCAAGGCAGATAAGCAGACAAAGAAAGACAATGACAAGAAAGTCAGTCAGCAGGCTGCTCATGCTCCGGTATTCAAGATTCAGATACTCCAAGGCTCGTTAAAGCTACGCGACAACGACCGTCAATTCAAGGAGCTCACAGGCATCGAGCGGATGGAGGACGGAGGCAAATGGAAATACTTCTACGGTAGCAGTACCAACTACAATGCTGTCAACCGCTCCCGTAGGGAGATTCTCGACAAGTTCCCCGGAGCGTTCATCGTAGCCTATAAAGATGGTAAGCAGGTGGATGTCAACGAGGCGATCAAGGAGTTCCTCTCAAATAAACGAAAGAAATAAAAATCATACACACATGAAGTTTTTCACCAATGAAGTCAAGATTGCCCTTGTGGCCATCGTAGGTATAGCGCTACTGTTCTTCGGCATGAATTTCCTGAAAGGCATGTCGGTGTTCTCCAGTGACAAGTCCTACTATATTAAGTTTAAGGACATCAGCGGCTTGTCACGCTCCAATCCTATCTATGCCGATGGCTATCAGGTAGGTGTGGTGAAGGATATCAACTACGACTACGACGGCAATGGCGACATCGTCGTGAAGTTTGATGTGGACAACGATCTCCGCATTCCCAAGGGGTCTTCCGCTGAGATTGTCAGTGACTTGATGGGCAATGTGAAGATGAATCTGCTCCTGGCCAATAACCCACGCGAGCGTGTGGAGCCGGGCGATACGATCCAAGGTCAGATCAACGAAGGTATGATGGGTTCCGTGCGCACGATGTTGCCGGCTGTGAAACAGCTCATCCCCAAGATCGACAGCATCCTCACGAGTGTCAACGCACTGCTTGCTGATCCTGCTCTGGCTCATTCTCTGCACAACGTAGAGGCGATCACCAATAACCTCAACACCACTTCACGCAATCTCAACACGCTGATGGCTCAAGTCAACGGACGTGTGCCGGGTATGATGAACAAAGCCGACTACGCGCTTGGCAAAGCCGGTGCCACACTTGACAACACTTCGCGGTTGACGGCTAATCTCGCCTCCATCGATGTAGCCAATACGATGGCGAAAGTCGACCAGACGCTTGCCAATGTCCAGGAGGTGACGGCTAAGCTGAATGGCAAAGACGGTACGCTTGGACTGCTGATGAACGATGATAAACTCTATCACCGGTTGAACAATACAGTGGGCAGTGCGGATTCTCTACTGACAGACTTGAAGGCACATCCTAAACGTTATGTCCACTTCTCACTTTTCGGTAAGAAGGGTAAATAAAGAAGGCAAATAAAAAATGCGTCACCAAATCTTTTGGTGACGCATTTTTTATTTGCTACTCTGCAGCATCTTTCAGTTTGAACGAATTCTCGATGCTTACGATCTCAGCTTGGAACGCGCAGTCTACCTGCAAGCGCTTTTCTACTTGCGCACAACTATGGATTACGGTGGAGTGGTCGCGGTTGCCGACGAGCTTGCCAATGCGACTGGCTGGCATCTTGGTGTATTTCTGTGCGAGATACATCGACACCTGGCGTGCCATCACATAGTCACGCTTGCGGCTCTTGGAGCTCACCTGTGCCTGCGTGACATTGTAGTGGTTGCATACCTTCTCCATGATGTCGTCGATGGTGAGCGGACGGTCGTCAATCTTGATGGCACGCTTGATGACACGCTCAGCCAACTGCATGTTGATGTCGCTGTTATAAACAATGGAGTAGGCCATCAGCGAGTTGACAACACCTTGCAGGTCACGCACGCTGCCACTGGCCGTCTGGGCAATAAAGGCGATGACATCGTCGGGAATCTTCAGTCCGTCGCGGCAAATCTTACTGCGCAGAATGTCGATACACAACTGACGGTTGGGTTTCTCCAACGGAGCAATGACGCCACATGAGAAACGGGTGAGCAGTCGGTCGGGCATACCCTTGAGGTCTACCGGCGGACGGTCGGAGGCCAGAATGATGCGCTTGCCGTTTTTGAAAAGATGGTTGAAGATGTGGAAGAAAGTATCCTGTGTCTTCGGCGAGTTGATCCATTCCTGGATGTCGTCGACGATGAGCATGTCGATTGTCTGATAGAAGGCAATGAAGTCATTGAGGTGGTTCTGAATGACCGCATTGGAGAACTGCACCTGGAAGAGACGGGCACTGATATAGAGCACACGCTTCTGAGGATAGAGGTGCTTGGCGTGTACGCCGATGGCATTGATGAGATGAGTCTTTCCGCAGCCCGAGGGTCCATAGATAAACATCGGGTTGAACTGCAGCGTGTTGGGATGCTCGGCAATAGAGAGTCCCACGGCACGTGGCAACTTATTGCTCTCTCCTTCGATGTAGTTGCTGAAAGTGAGATGCGGATTGAGTTGTGGGTCGAGCTGCGGCACGGCAGCGTCGAGCATGGTCGGCGGCTGGTTGGCGCGTGTCTTAGGCTGTGGCTTGGGCAGCGCGTCAGTGGGATCAGCCTCAATGTTCTGCGTGAGGTTATGCTCCTTGTCCGTGACAACCTGGTAAAACAGTTTGGTGCCTGTACCAAAGCAGTGGTACATCACCTTGCAGAGCAGGTCGATGAAGTTCTCCTCCAGGTATTCATATACGAAGGGACTTGGTACAGCCACCTGCACCGTCTTGGTCTGCTCATCGTAGCGCACAAAGTCGATGGGCTTAAACCATGTATTATATATCTGCTCGGTGACGTTCTCGCGAATCAGCGCAAGACTCCTGTCCCAACGAGCATCAGGATCTGCTTTCTTCATGAATAATGTATGTTTCAGCGGTTGTATCTGAAAAGGATCATGCCTTGTTTTTTGTTCAATAGTATCGGCGAGCGTGATGAGATTTCTCTCTGCGCTCTGTCGCCTATCTTTTGCAAAGTTAGAAAACTTTTCGCAAACGTGCAAATTCCTACCTTCTTCCTTGCTCTCATGGGTGAATTTTGCAAGTGGTTGAATCATACGAAGTTAATATCATGGGCGTTTTATTGTGAAACATCATTGTAGCATCACGCATGTAGGTAAGAATGAACGCTTTTCATTCACTTACCTGATATGTGAAACATTATCCGATTCGATTTAAACTTAATTAAGGTTTTAGTTGCGCTCCATCCCTCTTCCTTACTTTGTTAATCTTTGTATAAGTTCCTGCAATCTCAAAATAAAAGTGTAATTTTGCCAATATACAACTATAGTATCACTAACATCCTAAACAAAAACATGCATTACAAGCAACTACTTTTCACTACTGCTTTGCTGACAGCCATGCAGGCATCAGCACAAATCACAGTCAATGTCAACACGACGCAGAAGGGGCATGAAGTGTCGCCGGATCTCTACGGTATCTTCTATGAGGACATCAACCACGCTGCCGACGGCGGACTCTATGCAGAGCTCGTGCGCAACCGCTCCTTTGAGGACAACACCAAGGCGGCTGACCTTTGGAGCACTGTCGGGCAGGCTGCGATGCAGCTCACCACTAAGGGACTGCTCAATGCCAAACAGCATCAGGCGCTGCAGGTGACCTTCCATCAGTCGGGCGACGGTGTCGCCAATGAAGGCTTTTGGGGCATCCCCGTCGTACAGGGTCGCCGTTATCGTCTCTCCTTTTGGGCAAAAGGCAAACTCAAGGGAGAGCTGCGTGCTGTGCTGACAGATGCTACGGGCAGGCAGGCGTTTGCCTCAGCCACCTTTGCCGGCAAGAGTTTTGGCAATAAGTGGACACGCTATGAGGCAGAACTGGTAGCCAACGGCAACGACGACAAGGGACAACTGCAACTCGTGGCCGACGGCAAGGGACAGCTGGCCTTTGACGTGGTGTCACTCTTCCCACCCACCTACTGCAACCGGCAGAATGGTCTGCGTCCAGAACTGGCCGATATGCTCAACGACCTTCATCCTAAGTTTCTGCGCTTCCCCGGCGGCTGTTTTGTCGAGGGGCAGGAGAACCCTGATAATGCTTTCCGTTGGGAACGTACCATCGGTCCCGTGGAGCAGCGCGAAGGCCACTGGAATGTCAACTGGGGCTATCGCACTACCGACGGACTGGGCTTTGACGAATATCTCCAGCTCGCTGAGGACCTGCACGCCCAACCGCTCTATGTCGTCAACGTGGGTATCTGGCATGGTGGCTTCACGCCGCTTGACTCCATACAGCCTTGGATAGACGAGACAATGAACGCACTGGAGTATGCCAACGGCCCCGTGACAAGTAAGTATGGTGCCCTGCGTGCCAAGAACGGTCATCCCGAGCCCTATAACATCCAATATCTGGAAATCGGCAACGAGAATAACCAGCCTGACCAGCGTCAGCAGAGCGACCACTACTACGAGCGCTTCAAGCTCTTCCGCGACGCCGTGCTGAAGAAATATCCCAATATGCACATCATCGGCAACGTGGCTGCATGGGGCACTGACGAGCCGAAGTGGGAGTCAAAAGAGCAGACCGAGCTGGTCGACGAGCACTACTATCGTTCTCCGGCGTGGTTTGCCGAGCACTTCCATCACTATGATAACTATGACCGCCGTGGCCCGAAAGTCTATGTCGGCGAGTATGCTGTGACGCAAGGCTTCGGCAAGGTGGGTGACTTGAATGCCGCTTTGGGCGAGGCTGTATTTATGATGGGTATGGAAAACAATTCCGACATCGTGCGCATGGCCAGCTATGCGCCTATCTTCGCCAATGTCAACGAGACACGTTGGCGCCCCGATATGATTCAGTACGACGCCACCCGTGTGCTCGGCACTCCTTCTTATTATGTTCAGAAGATGATGGCCGATAACGTGGGCACGCACACTGTTGCTACAACACTGACGAATCCTTATCAGATCGCCGAGGCTCAGCGACAGGTTAAGCCGCAGGTGTGCCGTGTCGGTGTGGGCACGTGGACTACGCAAGCCAGCTTTGCCCAGCCATCGTTTTCAGCCGGTGACAGAAAGGTGGAGCAGGCTGGTGGTAAGGTAGACATCCGTGGTACGTGGCAACAGGCCAATGGCGTTGTCACTCAGCAGTCTGCTTCCGAGGGCGCACTGCGTCTGAATCCTCAGCGTACCGACGGCAACGAATACACCTATCATGTGCGTGCCCGTAAGGACGGTGGTGCCGAGGGCTTCCTCGTCGTGTTCAACTATGTAGACCCCGATAACTATTGTTGGTTGAACATTGGCGGTTGGGGCAACACACAGAATGCCATCGAGCAGGTTGTCAACGGCAGCAAGTCACAGCTTGTCACCGCAGCCGGAAAGGTGGAGACCGGGCGTTGGTACGACGTGGATCTGCATGTCAAGGGCGACAGTATCTATGCCTTGCTCGACGGCAAGCAGCTCTTTGCCACCAAGCTCAAGCCGAGCACCTTTGCGGGACTCTTCCAGAATGCGACCTATGACGAGGCTACGGGCGAGTATATCGTGAAGCTTGTCAACACGCATTCCCAGGCTACCACAGCCCGCATCGCCCTCACTGGTCTGCATCCGACGGAGGCACGTCTCATCCGCCTGTCCGCTCCGAAGGGCACCGACGAGAATACGCTCAACACGCCGACACGCATTGTTCCGATGACTTCTACGTTGAGTCCTGACGGTGGCGGCGTGAGCCTGGAGTTGCCGGCTAATTCGCTGAATATCGTAAGGATCAAATAGAAGTAAAAGATCCTCTCTAACTCCCCCTTAGGGGGGGGGGAAAAAGAGCCTCACCCCCGCGCCCCTCTCCCAAGGAGAGGGGTGTAGTTACTTGGTTAAACAGAAACTTACCCTGTTTCTGATTATTGTGTCCTTTGGGTATTGATGTATGACGTGATAAACACTGTATGGCTATATCAATACCTGCGCTTGGATGAATTTACCCTCTTTCTGAACGATTTTTGTGTTTGTACTATTAGATATTTCGTACTTTTGCAATAGTTATATTTAATAGTAAAAGCAAATGAACAATCACAAACCTAAGCAGTGGCTTCGGCCACAGACAGCCGCAAAAACTGTACCCTTCTTTTTGTTATTACTGACATTGATACTCGGATCCTTCGACTCCGCCACACCGGTGATCTACATCATTGGCGACTCCACGGCAGCAAACAAAGACACCACCGAGGGACGAATCGAGCGTGGGTGGGGCATGTTCCTGCACGAATATCTCGACGACGGCGTGCGGGTAGAAGACCATGCTGTCAACGGTCGCTCTTCGCGCAGCTTCTATACTGAGGGCCGTTGGAAGAAAGTCATCGACAAGGTGAAGCCCGGTGATTACGTGATCATTCAGTTCGGACACAACGACGAGAAGCCGGCACCGGACCGGCATACCGATGTGGGTACCACCTTCGACGCTCATCTCGCGCAATATGTCATCGAGACGAAGGCAAAGGGAGCCACTCCTATACTGATGAGTCCCGTGGTGCGCCGCAAATTCCAAGGCGACACCCTCGTCGACACACACGGTGCCTATCGTCTGGTAGCCGAGAAAATAGCCCGGCAGTACGGTGCTGTCTATGTCAATGCCAACGCCATTACCCACGACATCGAGCAGCGTCTGGGCCCCGATGGCTCTCGTAAACTGCACATGTGGGTGGAGTCGGGCAAATACAGTTGGGCAAAAGATGGGCGCAAAGACGACACACATTATAATATATATGGTGCGCATGTCGTGGCGGCAGCCCTTGCCAAAGCCCTTGGCGATACCGTACCCGCACTGAAAAGTCACGTGCGTGCGAATAAGAAGTAATCAGGCGTCATCATAAAGTACAGCCATGAACAATCGATTCCCCTTCAAGCCTCTTGCCCTTGCCTTCCTTTTATTGATGACATCGAAAGGAGCTTCGGCGAAGCCCGTCACTTGGTTCGACGGCATCCATGCCGTCAGTCTTTCTGTGCCTCGCAGCGTTGATCCCGTAGTGGATATTGCGTCCGACATGTTCAAAGACGACATAAAGCAGGTCACGGGCATCGCGGCGAAGCGGACCGACCGGGCTCGGCAGGCTACGATTCGTCTCTGTCAGTTGGATTGCCTCACCCGTCGGCAGCAGCGTGAATTGCGGGATATGGGTGTGCCGGTAGAGAAGTTGCAGACAGTGACCGACGGCTTCCACATCTGTGTCCTCCACGGGCAGATTGTCGTCGTTGGAGCCAACGGGCGTGGCACTGCCTACGGACTGTTGGAGTTGTCGCGTCAGGCGGGTGTGAGTCCTTGGGTGTGGTGGGGTGATGTCGTACCCGAGCATCGTTCACGGCTGACGATCGACGATCAGTTTACGACGACGCAGGGAGCTTCTGTCGAGTATCGTGGCATCTTTCTCAACGATGAGGACTGGACGCTGCGCCCATGGGGCTATGGTCACTTCGACAAGGCACCGTTTTGTGTCATCGGGAAGAATACCTACAAAAAGGTGTTCCAGCTGTTGCTCCGTCTTCGTGCCAATGTGATATGGCCCGCCATGCATCCCGGTACGGTGGCTTTCTTTCAGACACCGGGAGCCAAGGCCATGGCCGACAGTTGCGGCATTGCTATTGGCTCATCGCACTGTGAGCCCTTGTTGCGCAACAATGTGGGGGAGTGGAACGAGAAAGAGCGTGGCGCATTCAACTATATCACCAACCGGCAAGCCGTGCAGGACTATTGGGCAGAACGGTTGAAAGAAGTAAAAGGATCCAAGGGGGGCAATCTGCTCACTATCGGCATGCGTGGCATCCACGACGGTTCGATGCTGGGCGTGAAAACGATGAAGGAGAAGTTCGACGCACTGCAGCTTGTGATCGATGACCAGCAAAAGCTCATCGCCAAATATCTTGGTGATCCGAAGAAGCAGACGCAGGTGTTCATTCCCTATAAGGAGGTGCTCGACATCTACAACATGGGACTTCGAGTTCCCGACAACGTCACGCTGATGTGGTGCGACGACAACTATGGCTATATGACGCGGTTGTCCGACAGCACGGAGCAGCGGCGTGCAGGCGGTGGTGGCGTTTACTATCATCTCAGCTACTGGGGTCGGCCTCATGACTATCTGTGGCTGACTACTATGCAGCCGGGACTCGTCTACAACGAGATGCGTACAGCCTACGACCATAATGTGCGGAAGATGTGGATCGTCAACGTTCACGACCCGAAGGTGGCAGGCTATGACTTGGAGCTCTTCCTCGACATGGCGTGGAATATCGACTGTGTCAATGGCTCTACTCTCGACAACCACTATCGCGAGTGGCTCTGCCGTCAGTTCGGTGAGCAGGTTGGTGAAGCACTCTTCCCGGCTATGCATGAATACATTAGGCTTTGCGGCGAGCGTCATCCCGAATTCATGGGATGGAATCAGACGGAGGTGTCGAAGGATCTCTACGACCGTGGCCTGAGTCCGGTACGCAACAGCGAGTTCTCGCAAAGCGAGTTTGGCGACGAGCTCGACGGCTATCTCAGCCGCTTTGCCGCTGTGGCTGAGCGGATCAGGAAAGCCAAGGCTCTTGTCCGTCCCGAGTTGCAGGATGCTTACTTTGCGGCCATCGAGTATCCCGTGTGCGCTGCTGAGGCTCATGCCCGCAAGATGCTGTGGGCACAGAAAGCCCGTCAGCTGGCCAACGGCACGACGACGAAGGATATGTTCGCCCATCAGTCCGAGCTCTACCATGCTTGTGCCGAGAGCCAGCAAGCCTATCAGGAGGTGAGGGCACTGACGGAATACTATAATGAAAAGATGGCTGGCGGCAAGTGGCGTCGGTCGATGAACATGCGTCCGCGTGACCTTCCCGTCTTCGGTGCGCCCGTGCTTCCCACATTGCTCACCGACGCGCAAGTGCAGGAATGGTTGAAGAAGGGAGAGAAGTCCACAGTCAGGCAACTCACTGACTGGAGCGATACCTTGGGTGTGGTGGCCCGCAATGCCGCTGACTGGCAGCAGGCTTCCCCGGGCACGAAGGTGATTGAGATGTTGGGTCACAGCATGCGGGCTGTGGCTTTGCCGCAAGGTGGCAACGTGACGTATGCTTTCTCCACTGACCGCGACGGCGACTGCGTGCTGCGCGTGGCGCTGATCCCCACACAGCCCAACGACAAGGGCGACCTGCGCTTCTCGGTGAGCATAGACGGCGGACAGCCTACGGTGTTCTCACTTAAAGAGCCCTTCCGCTCTGAGCGTTGGAAACTCAATGTGCTGCGAGGCCAGGCTGTCCGTGAGCTGCCGCTGAAAGGTTTAAAGGCGGGCCGCCATACGCTGACCTTCCACGCCCTTGATCCGCATATCGTGCTCGACCAGTGGATGGTGGATAGCAAGGTAAGCCGCCGGTTCTATCTCTTTCCAGTCAGACAGACTTTCTAAAATATGTACAGCGATATGGAATATCATACATCAGAGGCAGTGTGCAACCATCTCATTACACCTTTTTAATCTGACATTAATCTTTTTTGCACCGTGTCTTTCCGTCGTCATCATTGAATGGCGTAACTTTGCAGCCGATTTAGAGACTATGGTTGAGTCATAGAGAGATAAAGGCTATAGTTGAGTTATAGAGAAAGATTGTATTTAAGGGAATCACGGAATGGAAAGACAAGTGTTTCAGACCGACTCGCGCCGCCGCTGGAGCCGATTTAAGTGGACGATGCGTTTCTTCGCCACTATCATCGTGTTATTGGTTATCGTCTTCATCACCATGTTTGCGCTGGAGGGCAGTCCGAATATGCCTTTCCGTCACGACTACCGTGGGGTGATGACGGCCTCGAAGCCGCTCATACGCGACACTAAACTCACCAAAGCTTACCGCTCGCTGCGCGACAACTTCCTGGAACAGCGCATGCACAACACCTATCAGGAAAACTATGACCGTGCCCACCGCTTCGTAGGACACGGTACAGGTCTCACGCAGAAATACATCAACGAGTGGAGCGATCCGCGCCTCGGCGTGCGTGCTGCATGGTATGTCAACTGGGACGTGCACTCCTTGCGCTCGCTCAAGCAAAACATGAAGCACCTCAACATGGTCATTCCCGAATGGTTCTTCATCAATCCCAAGACCTGCCGGTTGGAGGTAAAGATCGATAAGAAAGCACTGGCTGCCATGCGTAAGAGTGGAATGCCCATCGTGCCGATGCTCACCAACAACTATGGCGATGACTTCCGGCCCGAGGGCATCGGCCGCATCATGAGCGACAAGCAACTGCGCAAACAGTTCCTCAACAACCTTGTCACCATCTGCCACCGTAACCGGTTCCAAGGCATCAACATCGACTTGGAGGAACTCTCTATCAACGACAATGCCCTGCTGACCAATTTCGTCAAGGAGCTCTCCATGCTCTTCCACGACAACGATATGTATGTCACGCAGGACATCGCACCGTTTAATGAGGACTATGATGTGGAGCCGCTCGCCCGCTACAACGACTATCTCTTCCTCATGGCCTATGACGAGCACAACAGGGAGAGTCAGCCCGGCGACATCGCCTCGCAGCACTGGGTGGAGCGCGCCACAGACTGGGCTGCAAAGAATATCCCCAACGACAAACTCGTACTCGGTCTTGCCGCCTACGGCTATGACTGGGCACAGGGCGACAAGGGACAGACCGTGTCCTATGACCAGACTATCGCCTTTGCTCTCGATGCCGGCGCACATATTCAGTTCGACGACGACTCCTACAACCTCTCTTTCTCCTACGACGACGATGACGGGCAGCTCCATCAGGTTCACTTCACCGATGCCGCCACCTTATATAATATCATGCGCTTCGGCGTCACCTATCATCTTGCCGGCTTTGGCCTTTGGCGCCTCGGTACCGAAGACCACCGCTTGTGGAACTTCTATGGCAAAGACCTGGCATGGGAGCAGGTGAAGCGCTGGAACATGAACCGTGTGCTGAGGCTGACCGGTTATGACGATGTCAACTTCGTGGGTACGGGCGAGGTCCTCGACGTGGAGTCAGAGCCCAAGCCCGGTAAGGTCACTGTGTCCATCGATCCCGACGATCAGATTGTCACTGAGGAGCGCTACCACAGCCTTCCTTCCACCTACACTGTCTCAAAGCTCGGTCACTGTGGTCCCAAAGACCTGCTGCTTACCTTCGACGACGGTCCCGATGCCCGCTGGACACCCTCTATCCTCCGCACCCTCAAACGCTATCATGCTCCTGCCGCCTTCTTCATGGTGGGCTTGCAGATGGAGAAGAACCTGCCGCTGGTGAAGAAAGTCTATGACGAGGGCTACACCATCGGCAACCATACCTTCACTCACCATAATATGATCGAGAACTCCGACGACCGCACCTATGCCGAGTTGAAGCTCACACGTATGCTCATCGAGAGTGTCACCGGTCAGAGCACCATTCTCTTTCGTGCGCCTTACAATGCCGACGCTGATCCTACCCAGCACGAGGAGATAGAGCCGCTGATCCTCGCCAGCCGTCGCGACTATCTCTTCGTGGGTGAGGAGGTAGACCCAAATGACTGGCAACCGGGTATCACGGCCAACGAGATCTATCGTCGTGTCATCGACGGCGTGCACCGTGGCGACGGACATATCATCCTCATGCACGATGCCGGTGGCGTCACCCGTAAGCCGACGATCACCGCATTGCCCCGCATCATCGAGACGCTGCAAAAGGAAGGCTACCACTTCATCTCACTGGAACAGTATCTCGGCATGTCGCGTGCTCAGCTCATGCCGCCGATACCCAAGGGTAAGACCTACTATGCGATGCAGGCCAACCTGACGCTGGCCGAGATCATCTATCATCTGAGCGACTTTCTCACCGCCCTCTTCATCATCTTCCTTGTCCTCGGCTTCATGCGCCTGGGCTTCATGTACTATCTGATGATTCAGGAGAAGCGCGTGGAGAGGCACCGTCACTATCCCGCACTGACCAAGGACAACGCACCCCATGTGTCGATCATCGTACCCGCCTACAACGAGGAGGTCAACTGCGTGCGCACCGTGGAGACGCTGTTGCGCGAGGACTATCCCTCGTTCGACATCATCTTTGTCGATGACGGCAGCAAGGATCATACTTTGGAGCGCATCCATCAGGCTTTCGACGGCAATGACAAGGTGCGCATCCTCGGCAAGCCTAATGGCGGCAAGGCTTCGGCACTGAACTATGGTATCGCCCATACCGACTCGGAATATGTGGTGTGCATCGATGCCGATACACAGTTGCGTCCCGATGCTGTTGGCAAGCTCATGCAGCACTTCCTGCTCGATAAGGACCATCGCATCGGTGCCGTGGCCGGAAATGTCAAGGTCGGCAACCAGCGCAACATGCTCACGCGGTGGCAGGCCATCGAGTACACTACCAGTCAGAACTTCGACCGCATGGCCTACTCCTATATTAATGCCATCACTGTGGTGCCCGGTGCCATCGGTGCTTTCCGCAAGGAAGCCATTGAGCGGGCAGGCGGACTGACCACCGACACGCTGGCTGAAGACTGCGACTTGACCATGCGCATCAACGAAGCCGGATATATCATCGAGAACGAGAACTATGCCGTGGCAATGACTGAGGCACCGGAAAACGTGCGACAGTTTGTCAAGCAGCGTGTGCGCTGGTGCTTCGGCGTGATGCAGACCTTCTGGAAACACCGCTCTTCGCTCTTCAATGCCAAGAAGAAAGGCTTCGGACTGTGGGCCATGCCCAATATGCTCGTCTTCCAGTATATCATCCCGACGTTCTCGCCGCTGGCCGACGTGCTGATGTTCATCGGACTGTTCTCGGGCAATGCCCTGCAGATCTTCCTCTACTATCTGCTCTTCCTCGCCGTCGACGCGAGTGTGAGCATCATGGCTTATCTCTTCGAGCACGAGCGGTTGTGGGTGTTACTGTGGATCATCCCCCAGCGCTTCTTCTATCGTTGGATCATGTACTACGTGCTTTTCAAGAGCTATCTCAAAGCCATCAAGGGTGAGTTGCAGTCCTGGGGCGTGCTCAAACGTACGGGAAATGTGAAGATGTAGCTTGGCAGTATCAGTTTTTTTTCGTAAGTTTGCAGGTAATAACTAAAAGCAGTTACGATGGAAAGCAAGGAGAAGACATGGACACCTGATCAAGACCAACAGGAAATCATCGGCCTGCAACATGGCCGCCACCTCGTTTTGGCACCGCCGGGATGCGGCAAGACACAGATTCTTGCCGAGCGCATCCGTAAGGCTCATGCCGGGGGAGTGGCCTATGGTGATATGCTTTGTCTGACGTTTACCAACAGGGCTGCCCGTGGTATGCGTGAGCGTATCAGCTCCAATCTTGGTGATCCCGACACGGCACAGGTGTTCGTGGGTAATGTCCATCGCTTCTGTGCCCGTTTCCTCTTTGAGAATGCCGTGGTGCCCGGTGAGACTTCTGTCATCGACGATGACACGGCGGTGAGCATCCTCGCCACCTATCTCAATGAGGATGAGGACAAGGTTATGGGCAATTACCAGCGGCGCAGCGACTACAACCGTGTCGTGTTCATCTCCCATCTGATGTATGAGATTGAGCATGGACTGCCCAAAGCTCTTCGGCAGCATCCCGACTGCCTGACGAGGGAAGACATTACCACGTTGCGGGCTATCTGCAAGATGCAGCACAGAGAGTTCACCCGTGAGGCGCTGCTCGACATCTATCACCATAATGAGTTCTATCGTGATGCTGTGCTACAGCCCGATTTCGACGCTGTGCTGCGTCCCTCTGCCCAGCGGACCTTGCAGTTTCTGCGCTATGCCCATGCTTATCATGCTTATAAGCAACAGAACCTGCTTCTCGACTTCGAGGATCTCCTGCTTCTTACTTATCTTGCGCTCCACGACAGTAAGGACTATAAGCGCTATCCGTGGATACAAGTCGACGAGGTGCAGGACCTCAATCCTTTGCAGCTTGCTACCATCGACGAACTTGCCGCGGCTTCCCTTGCTATAGCAAGCTCTGAGCATGAGCCCCAACCACAGTCCGATGAGGGCTGCGTCATCTATCTTGGCGATGATCAGCAGGCAATCTTCTCGTTTATGGGTGCTAAGCTTTCTACGTTGGGACTTCTTAAGGAGCGTTGCAAGGGCAACATCCATTATCTCGGACAGAACCACCGTTCTCCGAAATACCTCCTCGACTTTCTCAACCGCTATGCTGTGGACGAACTGCATACTGATCCAGATCTCTTGCCGCAGACAGCAGACTGCGACGATAAGGCCAATGGTCGTCTCGCCATCTTGGCCAGTGACGACGTAGACAGTGAGTTCAACGACATCACCCATCTCGTCGAGCAGTTACGGCAAGCCCATCCCGACGAGACGGTTGCTGTGATCGTTAATGCCAACCGCGACGCCGACGCCATGAGTCGGGCCCTCGCCGCACAGGACATTCGCCATTTCAAAGTCTCGGGCAGTGATCTCTTTGCTTCCGATGAGGTGAAGCTGTTGTTGGCTCATCTCACCGTGCTGGACAATGACCAGCAGTTTTTGGCTTGGGCACGGCTGTTCAAGGGCTTGCAGGTGTGTGCCACTCATGCCTCAGCCCGAAGGCTGATGCACCAGCTCAAGGAGCGGGCCGTCTCTCCAGCTGATTTGCTCACTGGCGACAAGACGATGTTGCAGCGCTTTGTGGAGACGTATCAGCAAGAGGACATCGTCGTCTTCGACACAGAGACTACGGGACTGAATGTCTTTGAGGATGATGTGGTGCAGATTGCAGCGGAACGCATCCGACAGGGTAGGGTGGTGGATACCTTCTCTGTATATGTAGAGACGGATCGCGAGATACCGTCAATGCTTGGCGACATCGTCAATCCGATCATCGAAGAGCGCAAGCATCAGCAGCTCCATAGCCATGCTGAGGCTTTGAAGATGTTCCTCGACTTTGCCCACGGCAGTGTGCTGTTGGGACATAATGCCGATTACGACTACCATATCATGCAGTGCAATGTGGAATGCTATCTGACAGAAGTCAACTGGGCGGAGCGGCAGCCCGTCTGTTTCGACTCTCTGCGGCTCATCCGTTTGTTGCGTCCTGAACTGAAAGCATTCAAGTTGAAACTGCTTTTGCAGGAGCTTCATCTTGAGGGACAGAACTCCCACCTGGCCGACGACGATGTCTTCGCTACCGTGTCGCTGGTCAATTACTGTTATGAGAAAGCCCAGGAGGTGGTGCCCCAGCAGCAGGAATTCCTGTCGCGCAAGGGTGTTGCCGCACAGATTAAGCTCTTGCGCGACCACTATGCGTCGTTCTATTTAGAAGCTCTGCAACGACTCTATCAGTGTCGGCAGCCCACAGAAGATCCTGCTTTGGTGGCTGAGCTTCGGCTTTTCTGTGATTATGCAGTGAAGAATGGATGGATGAAGCGCGTGAAGAAACTGCCCGTCATCCTTCGTTTCCTTGCCTATGACATCATTGATGTGGAGCAGGAACGCTCGCTCAAAGAGCAGTTGGACCACCATGTCATGGAACTCAATACTTTCAAGGAAGCCGATCTCTGCGGTTCTTCTACAATACAGGAGCATGTCTTTGTCTCCACTATCCACAAGGCTAAAGGTTTGGAGTTTGATAATGTTATCGTCTTTGACGCCGTTGATGGTCGCATTCCTAATTACTACAATGGCGACAACCAACAGCTCAACGACGAGGATGCCCGCAAGCTCTATGTTGCCATGTCGCGTGCCAAGCGCCGTCTGTTCATCTCTTACAGCAAGGCGAAGTTGACCGCTTATGGCATCAAGCCCCAGCGCCTCTCCCGCTTCCTCGACAGTGTGAAGAAGATGATGGGGCGATAAATCTTCCACAGACTGTGGAAGGCTTTCCACTCTTATTTTACACGTCTTTTCTCCTTAGATTTTGTTTTGCATCCTTCTTGTAGGCCTGACCTCTAGGGATCAAATAGAGAAAACGTACCACTCCGTCTTTGATTTCTACATGGAAGTTGAAGAATGCACGGTAATTGCCGACGTGGATACGATAGATGTAATCATAGTCTTGCATCTTGATACAATCCGTGATGTCTGTTAAATTCCGTGCGTTCTTTACTTCTAAGATGACATTACGAACACTTTCGAGACGTTTACCCGAAAGTTTGCGGACTGTGCGCTCAAAGTCTTTAGAATACTCTACGATCATACTCCAAGCCAGTTTTCAAAGTCTGCTTTTTCTTTGTCGTTTAGAAAGACATGTCCGTCAGGCCGATTTTTCGATAGCCATGCATAAGCCTTGCTGTCATCATACTCTTCTGCCACATGGTCGAGAAGATCTTCTATAAGCCGCTTGAGGTTGGTCCCTTTATTCGCTGCCATTACGGAGAGAGAACGGAAAGTGTTCCCTTTCAAGTCTATGACTTTTCTTTTTGAGGGTATTGTTGCTGTTTCCATGACTTTTATGTTTTGTTTCTGCAAATATATATAATATATACGATATATACAAGCAAAAGACGTTTTTTCTTTCCTTACATCATCTTTCTTCTGATCCACGGCTCAAAGACGGGGTTGGTGATGGTGATGCCTGCCTGTGGCGAAGAATCGACAGGTCGGCATTGATGAGGGCAAAGATACGAATAAAAAACGAGTCACACAAGTTTGTGTCACACAATGTTGTGTGACACAAGTCTGTGTGACTCCGATAATCAGTTAATGGCGTAAGTATGGGGAATAAGCGCTATTGGGGTGATCCGTCATCCGGAAGCTCCTTTGCTTCTGCATCCTTAATGGGTGGCAGGTAGTCGCTTGCCTTTGCACTGGAGATGATCGAGTGGCCGAGTTGCGATTCCAGTTTCTCCCTCGCCACCTTAGCCACGCTTCCACCATCCTTCGCCACGCCTTTCTGTTGGCTGTAGCCTTGAGGATCGCGTTGCTTGGAGAGCTCGGTGGCTGAAGCCTCTGCAAGAATATTGAAGGCCATCTCAAGATTCGTCATGTTGTCGCGGAGGTTCTCTTTCTTCAAGCCTTTGTGCTGCTTGTACTGCTTTGTAGTCATGCCACTCCACTCTTTGGTGATGATATCTGTGAGGGAAGCGTATTCCAGTCCTTCCTTTACTCCTGTTCGCTTCCATTCGTCGGTGAGCTCCTTGCGCACCTCTATCGACTTGATGCGCTGATTAATCCAATTGTCGGAGTAGCCAAGACGCTTGTAGTCGGCAATGGCCTGCTGGATGTCAAGTTCCGGATCCTGCATCTGGTCAACGCGCGTACTTGCCACCTGCGCCATCCACTGCTTGAAAGGCTCAGCCTTAGGAGAAGGGATGGACTGGATGAGGCGGAACATTCCCTTCGTGTCAGCCGCCATCTGCTTACGCTTTTTGCCATCCGCACCCTTCATCTGAACTAGGGTACAAATTGTACCCCAGTTGGAATCAAGTTGTGGATCACGCTTTCGCATCTTCTTGATATACTGTTTTGGGTCTGCGCTGTCAGTGAGAACCTCTACCACGTCCACGATAGAGAAGTACCACTTCTCTTCCTTGTCGTCCCATACGGTGCGAATGTTCTTCTCACCGAACAGTTTGATCATTTGTTTCCTTGTCATAGCTTAGCCATTTAATTGTTCTTTCGCGTTCTGTGTGACTTCTCCCGTTATAAAGTCTTCTTACTTCGTCGCCTTGATGAAATAGGTGATCAGACAGATGTAAGCCACCAGTGAGCAGACCTCAGAGAGCGGGTTGGTCCACCAAGTGTCGGCAATGGAGCACTCGATGCCGCCGAACTTCATCAGTGCGCTCACCACGCCCATGAGCGCGCCACCGGCGATGAAACCACTGGCGATGAGCGTACCTTTCTCGCCACGAGCCTTGTTCACGGCTGCATCCTTCGAGCGAGTAGTGACAAACCAGTTGATGGCTCCACCCACGACGAGCGGAACGTTGAGTTCCAATGGGATGAACATGCCCAGAGCCACGGCGAGAGCCGGAATGTGAAGACGGTCGAGGACGATGGCGATGACCGCTCCGATGCCGTAGAGCACCCAAGGAGCACCGACACCATTCATCAGCGGGTCGATGACGGCAGCCATTGCGTTGGCCTGCGGAGCGGCGAGCTTGCCACTGGCAAAACCGTAGGTCTTGTTGAGCACAATCATCACGCCCACCACCGTGGCGGCGCTGACGAGGGTGCCGAGGAACTTCCATGTCTCCTGCTTGCTGGGCGTTGTGCCCAACCAGTAACCGATCTTCAAGTCGGTGATGAAACTGCCGGCCATGCTCAGCGCTGTGCAAACCACACCACCCATGACGAGTGCGGCGAGCATGCCACCGGGACCACGCAGTCCCACGGCCACCATCACCACGCTGGCAAGGATCAGCGTCATCAGTGTCATACCGCTCACCGGGTTACTGCCCACAATGGCGATGGCGTTGGCTGCCACCGTGGTGAAGAGAAAAGCGATGATGGCTACGAGCAGGATGCCCACGACGGCAAAGAGCAGATTGCCATGCATCACGCCCAACCAGAAGAAGAGGAACGTGATAGCGATCACGGCGATGCTGCCAATGGCAATGATCTTGAACGAGATGTCGCGCTGCGTGCGCTTCACGGCTGCCGTGGCGTCGCCCTTGCCTTTCATCTCTTTGGCAGCGAGACCAATGGCGCCTTTGATGATGCCCCAACTCTTGACAATGCCGATGATGCCGGCCATGGCGATGCCGCCGATGCCGATGCTGCGGGCGTAAGCCTTGAAGATCTCCTCAGGACTCATGTCTCCCACTGTGGCGGTGATGGTCGGATCCCACATGTTCAGCACTTGGTCATGGAAAGCGAGCGACATGCCCGGTACGATCAACCACCACACGGCGAGAGAGCCCAGGCAGATGTAGAGCGCATATTTCAGTCCGACGATATATCCCAAACCGAGCACAGCAGCACCCGTGTTCACCTTGAAGACGAGCTTCGCCTTGTCAGCGAGTACCTGTCCCCAGCCGATGAAGCGGCTCGTGAAGTTCTCGTTCCACCAGCCAAAGCTGGCCACGATGAAGTCGTAGAGGCCGCCCACGATGCCGGCGATGAGCAGTGGCTTGGCCTGACTGCCGCCCTTGGCACCACTGACCAGCACCTGCGTCGTAGCCGTAGCCTCCGGGAAAGGATACTTGCCGTGCATATCACTGACAAAGTACTTGCGGAAGGGGATGAGGAAAAGGATGCCTAACACACCGCCCAAGGCTGAGGCCAGGAACATGTGAAGGAACGACACCGTCATCTCCGGGTACTTGGCCTGGAGGATATAAATGGCGGGAAGGGTGAAGATGGCACCGGCCACCACAGCGCCTGAGCAGGCGCCGATGCTCTGGATGATCACGTTCTCACCGAGTGCCTTGCTGCGGTGCGTAGCCGTCGACACGCCCACGGCGATGATGGCGATAGGGATGGCGGCCTCGAAGACCTGTCCCACCTTCAAGCCTAAGTAAGCGGCGGCGGCCGAGAACACTACGGCCATGATCAGACCCCATGTCACAGACCATGCATTGACCTCGGGATAGGTGCGGTCGGGGCGCATGATGGGCGTGTACTCCTCGCCCTCTTTCAATTCGCGAAATGCATTGTCGGGCAGTTGCACTGCCTCTTTTTCTTTTTCGTCCATGCTGTATTGTTGATTGTTAGTTTTTATTTTGTCTTTGCTCTTGTGTATTTGATGTCCTTATAGAGTTCCTGCATGCCCTGTTTGCTTTCGGGCAGCAGATGGAGCTTCACGCCATGGATGTGCTGCGTGGAGCGGAAGGCCTGCGGGCTGGCGACCTTCTCGCTGTCGATCTCGAGCTTGGCCAGTCCCAGTCCCGGGATGCGCACGCGGTCGCCATCTTTGAGGTGCCGTACCAGCGTGTCGGTGAACTCAGCCATCACCAAGTCCACGTCGGACTTCTTTGCCGAGCAGTTTCGCTCGATCTCCTCGGCAATCTCCTCGGGTGTGACGGTCTTGTAGTGCATAGCTACGGCCTTGTATTTGCCGTAGTTCTTGAGCGTGGGATGTGTCTCTTTGACAATCTTGTATTCCATAGATTCAATATTCGGTAAATTTGTTTTACGTTTTCTTCTCTCTTCCGGGCTTCGCTGCTGTTGTGAGCGAATCCGTGTCTCAGCGAGTGAAAGCTTTTCTGATAGACGAAGCGTAACTCGCTGATCATCAGTGCGCTATTATGGTCTGAAAAATTCTCTAGAGAATTTTTCGTCAAAACGGTACTTTTATCGGCTCATCTCGCCTTTCTGAGCAAAAATTCTCTAGAGAATTTTTCGTCATCTCAGTGATTTCATCTTTCCAAAGCATTTTTCCACTCGTTTCGCAAAAGTAATCATATCGTTTGAGATATGCAAATTTTCAGACAGATAATTGCGGTGTAGATGATTCAGATTGCGTAGGAGCACAAAAAAAGCCGGCTCTTTCCTTTGCGGGAAAGAGCCGGCTTGATGGTATAGGATTGGAAAGCTGCGGTGTTGCCCCCAGCTTTCTGCCTTAGTTTCTAAACTGCATGCCAGCGCCGTTGGCATCAATGACGATGGGCTTGTCGCGCTTCACTTCCTCAGCGAGAATCTTCTTCGAGAGGTCGTTGAGCACGTAGTCCTGGATGGCACGCTTCACAGGACGGGCACCAAACTCCGGATCGTAACCGACCTTAGCAAGGTAGTCGATGGCTGCGGGCGTCCATTTCAACTCAAAGCCCTGCGGCTCGAGCATCTTCTTGACGCGGTTCATCTGCAACGTGACCACCTGCGCAATCTGAGACTGCGTCATCGGCAGGAACATGATGATGTCGTCGATACGGTTGAGGAACTCGGGTCGGATGGTCTTCTTGAGCATCTCCATCACGTTCTTCTTCGTGTCGTCGATGACCTCCTTGCGGTTGCTGTCATTGAGATTCTCGAAGCGTTGCTGGATGTACTGGCTGCCGAGGTTCGACGTCATGATGATGATCGTGTTCTTGAAGTTGACCGTACGGCCTTTGTTATCAGTCAGACGGCCATCATCGAGCACCTGCAACAGGATGTTGAAAACATCGGGATGGGCCTTTTCGATCTCGTCGAAGAGTACCACGCTGTAAGGTTTCCGACGCACAGCCTCAGTCAGCTGACCACCCTCGTCATAGCCGACGTACCCCGGAGGTGCACCGATCAGACGGGTGACGCTGAACTTTTCCTGATACTCACTCATATCGATTCGCGTCATCATATTCTCGTCGTTGAAGAGATACTCAGCCAAGGCCTTGGCGAGCTCTGTCTTACCGGTACCGGTCGTACCGAGGAAGATGAACGACGCGATCGGGCGTTTCGGATCTTGCAGTCCGGCACGGCTGCGGCGCACAGCGTCAGCGACAGCCTTGATGGCTTCGTCCTGTCCGACGACACGCTTGTGGAGTTCCTCCTCAAGATGTAGCAGTTTCTCACGCTCGCTCTGCATCATTCGCGTCACGGGTATGCCCGTCCAGCGGCTCACTACCTCGGCGATGTCGTCGGCGGTAACCTCCTCGCGCACCATGGCCTCACCGCCCTGGGTCGCCTTGAGTTGCTCTTGGATTTTCTTGATGTCGTCCTGCAACTCCTTCAGCTTACCGTAGCGGATCTCAGCTACCTTGCCGTAGTCGCCTTCGCGCTCGGCTTTGTCGGCCTCGAACTTCAGGTTCTCAATCTCCTGCTTGTCTTGCTGGATCTTATTGACGAGTCCTTTCTCAGCTTCCCATTTAGCACGGAACTGATGCTCTTTCTCCTTCAGCTCGGCAATCTCCTTGTCGAGTTGCTGGATCTTGTCGGTATCGTTTTCGCGCTTGATGGCCTCGCGCTCAATTTCAAGTTGCTTCAAGTGACGGGTGATCTCGTCGAGTTCCTCCGGTACCGAGTCGCGTTCCATACGCAACTTAGCGGCAGCCTCATCCATCAGGTCGATGGCCTTGTCGGGGAGGAAACGGTCAGAGATATAGCGCTCAGAGAGTTTCACGGCTGCGATGCAGGCATCGTCGGTGATACGAACCTTGTGGTGGTTCTCATAACGCTCCTTCAATCCACGCAGGATAGAGATGGCATCGATCTCATCCGGCTCGTTGACCATGACGGTCTGGAAGCGGCGCTCCAGTGCCTTATCCTTCTCGAAGTACTTCTGATACTCGTTGAGTGTCGTAGCACCGATGGCACGCAGCTCACCACGGGCCAGTGCTGGCTTGAGAATGTTGGCGGCATCCATGGCACCCTCGCCACCGCCGGCACCTACCAAAGTGTGGATCTCATCGATGAAGAGAATGATGTTGCCCTGAGCGTTGGTCACCTCTTTGATGACGCTCTTCAGTCGTTCCTCAAACTCACCTTTGTATTTTGCACCGGCGATCAGGGCACCCATGTCGAGCGAGTAGAGCTGTTTGTTCTTCAGGTTCTCCGGGACATCACCGCGCACGATACGTTCGGCAAGGCCCTCGACAATAGCCGTCTTGCCTGTACCAGGCTCACCGATCAGAATAGGATTGTTCTTGGTACGACGCGAAAGAATCTGCAGCACACGACGGATCTCCTCGTCACGTCCGATGACCGGGTCGAGTTTGCCCTGGCGGGCGGCGTCGATGAGGTTACGGGCGTATTTCGAGAGCGCCTGGTAGTTCTCGTCTCCACTGGCGCTTTGCACTTTCTGACCCTGACGCAATTCGTCGATGGCCTTCTTCATCTCCTGCTCTGTGCAGCCCGCGTCCTTGAGGATGCGGCTCACCGTGGTGTTTACCTCCAGCAAAGCCAAGAGGATGGGCTCCACGCTGACGAACTCGTCGCCCATCTTCTGCGAGTCTGCGACGGCACGCTCCAGCACTTTATTGGTGTCGTTGGAGAAATAGGGTTGCCCACCTTCCACGTGTGGGAGATGTTTCAACTCCTCTTGTACGAGTTTCTCAATCTGCATGGCGTTGACACCTAACTTCTGAAAGATGAAGTTGGTGACATCGCGGCTTTTCACCAGGATGCCTTGCAGCAAGTGCACCGGTTCGATGGCTTGCTGTCCAGCCTGCTGAGCTGTGTTGACAGCTTCCTGCACGGCCTCCTGCGCCTTGATTGTAAATTTGTCAAATGTCATGTTGTTACTCCTTTCTTATTTGTTGTTTTCTTTTTCTGACACGACATTCTCAAATGATGTGCCCCGTAGGTTTAATGCGACAGAATGGCATCTCTGCATTGTTCCATCAGCCATTTTGGCGTACTGGTAGCTCCGCAGATGCCTACGGTCTCGGCCTTGTCAAACCAGCTGAAGTCGATCTCCTCAGGACTCTCGACCTGATGGCTGTTGGCGTTGACGGTGAGGCACTCGTTGAAGAGCACCTTGCCGTTGCTGCTCTTGCGGCCGCTGACAAAGAGGATAACATCGTGGTGCTTGGCAAACTCGGCGATGTTGGGCATGCGGTTGGCTACTTGGCGGCAGATGGTGTCGAAGCTGCGGAAGGTCGCCGTGGGGGCGATGTGGTTCTGGATGTAGTCGATGATGCGGTGAAACTCGTCGAGGCTCTTCGTCGTCTGAGAGTAGAGATAGATGTTGCGGTTGAAGTCGAGATGCTTCACGTCGTCGAACTTCTCGATGACGATGGCGTGCTGGTCGGTTTGCCCTACGAGTCCGAGCACCTCGGCGTGTCCGTTTTTACCGAAGATAACGATTTGAGCTGTTGGGTCATTGTCGTATTGCTTCTTGATGCGGCGCTGCAGGGCGAG
Source organism: Prevotella sp. (assembly GCA_052355365.1). Taxonomy (GTDB): domain Bacteria; phylum Bacteroidota; class Bacteroidia; order Bacteroidales; family Bacteroidaceae; genus Prevotella. Next base: position 44,659 of record DAWDCC010000008.1, read on the forward strand.
GACCACGGGGCAGGTGGCATCGATGATCTCGATGTCGTTTTGCCGGGCGATTTCGTAGGTGGAGGGTGGCTCGCCGTGGGCACGCAGCAGCACCTTGGCGTGATGGAGCTGCTTGAGTTGCTCGTGGTCGATGGTGACAAGACCGTGGCTGTGGAGGCGTTCCACCTCCATGCCGTTGTGCACGATGTCGCCGAGACAGTAGAGCGTCTTGCCTGCAGCCAGTTCTTCTTCTGCTTTACGGATGGCAGTGGTCACGCCGAAGCAGAAGCCGCTGCCGGCATCTATTTCTATTTTGAGGTTCATGGGTGTCGCTTGTTTGCTGATTGGATTATTCTACGTTGACGTTGAGAATGACTTTTGTCTGATTGGGATCGTTGGTGATCATCAGGATACGGGGCTTGGAGCGTGCCGAGCGCAATTGCTTGGCGTAGGCGGTAACCTTGAGTTTGGCGGTTTCGCCGGGCTCGATCTGTGTCTTATTGAGCGATACCTCCAAGCCTGTGGTGAACATCTGCAGTGAGCGCACCTTCAGCATACTCTTGCCCGTGTTGGTGATTTCAAGTACACCTTTTTTCTTATCTTTGCCGTCAAAGCGTCCAAGGTCGATCTTCTCGGCACTGAGAACCATCTTTGGCGCGTTGGCGCGCTGAGCATCGGTGAGGTGGTCGAAGTCGGGGAGGATGACAGCCGAGATAGAGATCTCTTTCTCCGGTGCCACCTTGTCACCGGGGAACATGCCGAGGTAGATGGACGACTGGGTGAGGCCAAAGTCGCGGATGGCCCGCGAGTTGAGCATCAGCGTCACCACGCCGCTGTGTCCGGGCGCCAGTTGTGTCGGTGAAACAGATGCCTTGAGATAGCTGGGCAGATGCATGACCACGGGTTGCAGCGTCTGCTCTCCTTTATTAATAATGTGTATTTGCTGGATGGGCTTGTCGCCACGGTTCACGTCATCGAACTCTACGTCGTTGTGGTCGAGGCGCAGGTCACCGATCTTATAATCATATTTCCCCACAAAGGTAGCCAATGAGGGAACGACGACACCGTGCAGCGAGAGCACCATCATTGTGTCGGCGGCATTGCTCTCTATGCCTATCTGCTTGTTGAAGTGGCCCATGGTCTGGGCTTCGTAGCGCACGGTGATCTGGAAGTTCTTGCCTGCGGCGATGGCTGCTGAAGGCCAGTCGACTGTCGTGCAGCCGCAGCTGGTGCGCACGTCATTGATGGTCAGCGGCTGGTTACCGCTGTTGCGCATCTCGTAGACGGCGGTCACGGGATGGCCGAAGAGCACCTGACCACAGTCGATGGCGGCGCTCTCTGTAGAAAGGCGTTGGGCGGAGAGGGAAAGAGGGAGGAAGAGGGTGGGGAGGAGAAAGGGCAAGGGCCTCAACAGACTCTCCAGCCTCACCCCCAGCCCCTCTCCAAAGGAGAGGGGAGAGATATGCTTGATAAACAATTTCTTAGCGTTCATGCTTGGTTTCTTCTTTATATGGTTTTTTATAGAGGCTATAGTTTTTATAGTTTCTATAGCCTCTATTGTGTTTCGCTTATTGCTCGCAGGCGATTTTCTGAGCTTTGTCACGAGCGCTGAAGGCCGGACTGTAGGCGCACTGCACGGTGCAGGTGCCTGTCGTGTAGGAGCCGGCGCGGTCGACATAGTATTCGGTCTCGATGACATGCTTGCCCTTGGAGAGTGTGTTGAAATAGTAATTCGTCACATTGTCCTGCGGAGCCAGGTAGTAGCCACCATAGTAGCCGCTGAGCTGACGAACCGGTTGGAAGCAGGCGGCACGCTTGTCCTGAACAGCCACGAAGTCGTAGTCGCGGTCAGCAACAATCGTGATGCGCACACGTACCTTGTCGCCCACCTTCAGCGTCTTGCCGTCGTGGAGGATCTCACGCTTGACGGTCATGCCGCTGCCAGCGGCTTCCGTCTCGGTGGCGGGCTGCCAGTACTGGGCATAGAGTGCGCCCCAGGAAGTGCCGGCAGCAGGCTTGTCGATGGTCAGCGTCTTGTTGTTGGCTGCCTTGTCAACGGTGGTCTTGACATATCCGAGTCCGGCTGTAGCCTTTGGCATCGTCAATGTCTGACCGTCAACAGAGAAGGTTGGCTTCTGAGTCTGCGGCGCAAGGAGCGACACCTGTGCCTCGCCCTTGTCGTTGGTCAGGAAGGCATAGACGGCGTTGACCGTGTTGAGAGGCGTCGACCAACCAGTGGTGCGCTTCTCCTGAAGGAGCCAGCGCTGCATCTCCTCAATGGTTGTGGCGTCAGAGGGTTGCAGGCGTTTCAAGGCTTCGATGGCTGCCACCTGTGAGGGAATGCGATAGTCGCACCAGCTGTAGAGGGCTCTCGGCGTGTCGAAGTAGCGTCCCATTTCCTCTTTATAGACGGTGTATTCTTTCAGACTTTGGAGATATTCCTTAGCCCGCTGGTTCTGATCATACTGACTGAGGATGACTGCTGCACCGGCCTTGCCGTAGATGGTCAGCGCTGTCGGCATCTTCTGCAACAAACCGACGAGATAGCTCATGTCGGCAGTGCGAGGACGGTTTGCCAGTGCGCAGGTATAGAGATAATGGCAAGCTGTTTCGCTGGGTGCAAGATGCTTCGCACCTTTCTTCTCTGCTTTCTTCAGTTCGACAACCTCTTCGGCGATGTATTTGTCGAGGAAGGGGAATGAGCGCTTAACCATATCGTTCACCTCCTTTGAGGCACCGGTCATGGTGTTGAGACGGGTGAGCATTTCGGCAATGCTCATGGTCATATAGGCGCTACCCGGCATGCCCGGCCACCAGGCAAATGATCCGTCGGAGAGCTGGAGCTTGCGGAGCTGGTCGGTGAAGTTGCTGAGACGATGGTCGATCTGCGTGCTGTCGAGATAGTTGATGAGCTGTAGCTTCTGTGCGGTCTCGCTTTCAGCGTCAGCGACCCAAGGCGTCTCGGAGAGTGCCAGACTCTTGAGCTCCTCGTTGGTTTGCAGGCTGCTGGTGAGAGAAGTCTCCTTGCCCGTCTCCTGCTGCCAGAGTTTCAGCGTTTTGCCGATAGCGGGATCGGCATTGACAATGTTGCGTGCGATGGTGTTGGCGTAGAGTGCTGCGGCCAAAGAGATGGCGTCGCGGCTGTTAGGATTAGCTACGGTGGGCAGAGCCTGAACCATCAGCCATGTGGGGTTACCAGTGTATTCGATCGTCAGCTTACTGTCTTTGGCCTTCTTGGGGAAGAGCTGGCTGAGATCGAAACTCGTGGTACCGGTGTTGCTCAGTGTGAACGGACGGGTGTTGCTGACATATTCCTGACTTGGCATGATGGCCATATAGTGCTGTTCGCCATCGCTGAAGCCCTTGCCATCAGCCAAGACGCGGGCGATGACCAGGCCTTCGTGGCGAGCATCGGAGGGCAACTGATTACCGGCAAAGTCAAAGGTTACGGGTACCGTCTTTCCGGCTTCTACCGTAAACGGCTTCTCCCACTCGGCAAGCACACGCTCGGTTTCTGCGTCAAGCAATTGCAGATGGGCACGTCCATTGACGTTGCGGTTACTGGTGTTGGCGATGAGTGCTGTGGCTTGCGCCTTATCATCAGTGCGGATAAAACGCGGCAGGTTAGGCTGTACCATCACCGTCTTTTGGGCTACAATCTCGTCGTTGCGCAGGCCGTAGTTCATCTCCTTGTCGTGAGCCAAGGCCATGAACTGCCATGTGGTGACGCTCTCGGGCAGGGTGAACTTCAGGCTCACGTCGCCATTAGCGTCGGTCATGAGGTTGGGGAAGAAGAAGGCCGTCTCGTTGAGGTTGTCGCGCAGCGTAGCAGGCATACCGGCTTTTGAAGTCTCGGCATTCTCTACGTTTGCAGCTTTTGGTGCATAGCCAACGACGACATCATGGTCTGCTGCATCCTTGTACGCGATGTCGTTGACAGCGAAGTTGGCAGCACGAGACTGTTGCATCGCCATCATCTTGGTTCCGCGAACACGGACTGGATTAGCGTCCATCAGCACTTCACTCACAGCAATGAAGGGATTGAAGATGCCCTCCATCGCAGGGTCGAAGTGGCTGAAGTTGAGATCGCGCACATTGTAGGCCCGATAGTTCTGATAACCATAGAGTCCGATGGCTGACCAACGGGTGGTGTTCCATTGAGCCGACAACATGCTGGAGGCAAAGTCAAGCGAGAAGTTCCAGTTGTGGGGGTAGATGGCGTCGAGACTCTTATCATACATGGCGGCCAGCAGTTGCGCTTTCGCAGGCTTAGCCTTGGCGTTGGTCACCTGCAGCGTCCACGTCTCTTTCTGTCCGGGCACGAGCTTGTCGCGGAAAGTCTTCCATGTCAGATGGAGCTGCTTGTCGGGCTCGGGACGGGTGAGGACATCGTAGTGGGTGTAGCATTTGCCGTTCTTGACCCAAGCAAGGGCCAGCGTGAGGGCGTCGCCATATTCGGGCTTATACTGAATCTTTTCGGTTCTCACCTCATTGCTGAGTGTTCCTTGTCCTTGCTTGATGATCTTGTCGGAAGCAAAGACAGTGTAGAAGACGTGGACGTCTTTGTCGGAACTACCCACTTGAAGGTAGATGGGACTGCCCTCGGTGAATTGGCGGGAGGAGAGATAGTACCAGTCGTGTGTGGCCGTGGCCGGATGACGGTCGGAATAGGTAAACACTACGATGTCGCTCCGCAGCGTGTCACCCTGGCAGATCGCCTCAAGATGGTGTTCACCCGAAGCGAGTTTCCTATATATATTAATAGGTGTGTCTGTCTGAACGGTTGTCCATGCACCGTCGTTGAAGCGGTAGCTGACGTTGGCCTTGATGCTTTCGCCACTCATGTTCTTGCAAGAAAAGAGGAAAGTCTTCAGGCTGTCGCGCAGACACTGCTTGGGCAATGTGCTGGAAAGAACGGCGGAACGGTTGGTCAGAGGCACCATCGTCGTGGCCTCCTGCGTCTCGCCGGAGAGGCTGGTGACTTTCGCTTCGGCAGTGATGCGATAGCCGAACTGCTGGTTGAGATCGATGTCGTCGGGGTAGGTCATCGGCAGTGTGACGTTAAATGAACCGTCGTCGGCAGTGACCGTGGAGTCGGTCAGAAGTGTCTGCTGACCGCCTACAGTGCGATACCACCACAGCATGGGGTTGCGGCGAACCGTGTAGACGACCTTGCCACCCTGTACGGGTACGCCGGAATAGGTCTTCGCTACACCCCGAACGCGGAGTGTGTCGCCGGCCTGATAGGTCTGAGTGTATTTGTCGAAGTCGATTTGGAAGGTAGGACGCTTGTACTGTTCCACATGCACGGAGGCGTAGCCCATTGACGAGTTGTCGCTGCTGGCCGTCAAGGAGAACGTACCGGTGAGTCCGTGCTGCGGCAGGGCAAAGTCAGTCGATGCCGTACCGAAGTCGTCGGTAGTGACGGTTTGGCGGTTCACCTCCTTGCCGTTTGCGTCGCGCAGCGTCAGCGTGATGGCCTTGCCGGGCGCAACAGCAGACTGCATTGTGCTGTCGTTGACATTGTAGGCAATGGCTGTGGCGTGCAGCGTCTGGCCGGGACGGTAGAGTGAGCGATCAGTGAAGAGGCTGATATTGTGTTGCTCACGCTTGTTGTCCCAGTAGTAGAAATTGTCGTAGACGTTTTGAATGGGCAGCGCCTTGTCGTCGTCGGTGTAAGCCACATAGTAGTTGGGGCGCTTGTCGCCGTAGTGCAAGATGGCTTCACCGTTGCGGTCGGTAGTCAGCGTTTGCAGCGTCTTCTGCGTGTTGCCGTTGTATGTGAAGAAGCGCAAGTGCGCTCCGGCAACAGGTTTACCGGTGGTGGCGTTGACCGTGACAAAGCGGATGGCCTTGCTGGGCTGAGGCTGGTGGAGTACGCTCAGGTCGCTCACACGCAGCAGCGTGCGCTGCGGATCAATGCCGGTGTTGCTGGTGGTAGTCTCAATGAGATAGACACCTACGGGCAGCGCCTTGAGCCGGATGGAGTCAGTATTCTCTTTCCATGCAGGCTGACCGTAGTATTGCCGCGTGACAGACTGGATCTCGCCGGGGAAGATCTGTTTGGCAATGCGCTCATAATCGCGTTTGTTGTTGGGGTTCAACTTGGTGTCTCCGTTGAGGTTCAAGCGGTAGACCTTCAGCGTGAGCGTATTGATGTTTCTGATGGAGTTGATGCGAACAAGCCGCTCCTGATTGGGCAACAGTACACCGTCCCCGGCGTTGATGCTGAACGAAGGAGCCTGCAGCTCTTCGAGAGCGTTGCGCAGTACGTTCATGCGCTGCCAGTCGCCCCAGCGGCTGAGGGCGTAATTGATGAAATTGACGCGATGCTCGGCAGTGACGTCGCTGGTCTGGCTCATCGCATTGTATCGGGCGATGGCGATCTCACCGCATTCGCGCAGATCCTGATAGGTGTTCATCAACGAGTCGAGGCATTGCACGCATTTCGACTTGCGCAGAGAGCAGTCGGTCTGCTGGCCTTTGGCCTGCTGCATCCACAGTGCTGTCAGACAGGCGGCCGGTCGGTTGCCCTGCTTGACATAGTAATCGTGAAGCGTCTTATAGTCTTTTGCTTCAAGTCCGATGACGTGGAGCAGGTCACCGTAGAAGATCTTGCTGTCAATGCCTTCCACGATGGCGGGTTCATAATCCTCGCATTTGTGTTTAGCCAATAGGTCGGGGTTAGCCATAGCGCGGCCAAACCATAGCTTTTCCTTAGCTTGGTTGTCCTCGTCGTAACCGCCTTGATAAGCTTTGCCGAGTGCGGTGGCATAGACAGCGCGGAGCGTTGGGTCGGTCAGGTGGGTGTAGTCCGCCTCTAACCGTTGCCGCATCACGTCGAGCGAGTCGGGGACAACGCGGCCTTGCGCCTCCACTTCCATCCATTTGGCTTTCAGCAGTTGCCCGTAAGCTTTTTCTTGTCGGGCTTTCCTGACAATCTGATCCAACCATTGCAGTTCTGTTTTTGGCAAGTCCTTCTGCTGGGCAGTGGTGACTTGCTTCCAAAGACCAGAGAAGCTGTCGGCATACATGCTCGCCGACAATGCCAAGGCGGCTAAAACACATACTATCTTTTTCATATTGAAGAATTTACGCTTGATGTAAATGCAAAGATAAATATATTTTTTTGATTAGCCCTCATCTGCTAACTTTAATTAGTAGCTTTTACAATAGAGCATAGGTGCGGAATGCATGACTGATGGGTAGTTTCTCAGGAAGACAGAGTAAAAAAGAACAGAGAAATTGTTGAGGATGTATTTGTGATGGGTAGTTTCTCAAGAGCTCAAAGGCGGAGTAGCGTATAGAAACAAAAAAAGAACCTGCCCTCACGGGTGGGTTCTTTAAAAAACAGTAATTAACTCAAAATTTATAATCTATTGACTTGCTTTTGTCCCTAATTTTATTTTGTATTACTATCCGAGTATTTTTCTATGTGGTAACACGTACGACGATTCTTTATCATCATCGTTTTCGAATGCAAAGGTAAGAAAAAGTTTTGTTTTCGCAAACAAACTTCAACAAAAAGGGATATTTCTTCAGTAAATAGCCTATTATATACCTTTTATTCTAATAAAAGCTGTATATTTCTACAATTTTCGTTTGATGATACTCATCACTGAGGCGAAAAGTGCCGGCATCGCTGTTTTGCGGGAGATCCATCTATGCGGGCAGATGTCGGAGATATTGCTCATAGAGCCATTGATCCTGCTCTGCTATCGTCATGTGGCTGTTGTCCAGTTCCACGGCATCATCGGCTTTCTCAAGCGGCGAGACTTCGCGGTGCGTGTCGATATAGTCTCTCTCCTGCACATTCTTCAGGATGTCGTCAAAGTCAGCGGGCATTCCCTTGGCTTTCAACTCATTGTAGCGGCGTTGCGCACGTACCTGTGCTGATGCTGTCACGAAGATTTTCAGTTCAGCGTCGGGAAAGACGGTCGTGCCGATGTCGCGGCCGTCCATGACGATGCCTTTTTCCTTGCCCATGGCCTGTTGCTGTGCCACCAATGCTTCACGGACGAATGGGATGGCGGCGATGGGGCTTACATGCTGGCTGACCTCCATGCCTCTGATCTCTTTCTCCACGCATTCGTCGTTAAGGACTGTGCGGGGATTGCCTATTGACGGATCCAGTTGGAAGCGGATATGTATGTCGGGCATCAATGCTTTCAGCTCATTCTCTTTCACAGAGCCGTCGGCGTTGAACAGCTGATGGCGCAGGGCGAAGAGAGTGACGGCACGGTACATAGCACCCGTGTCAATATAGACATAACCGAGTTTCCTGGCCAGCGCTTTGGCCATCGTGCTTTTTCCGCAAGAGGAAAATCCGTCTATTGCGATTGTAATCTTTTTCATGGTGTGAATGATTGAGCTATTGTTCGTTTTTAAAGTTTGCTATATATAATAAGGTGTAGGAATTTGATTAAAGAGAAAAGGAAGCACTGAATATCAGACTCGAACTGGAGACATGGTATTTGCCATAGCTGACGCCAATCTTCAGTCTGTTGAGGTCGAGTCCGGCGCCGAGTGAGAGTCCGGCGCCATGACTGCTGTCCTTGTCACCGTCGGAGAGCTTCATCTCGTCGGCGCGTCGGAAGTTATAGCCCATGCCGAGCCAAAGGTTATCCCCAAGCAGGAAGTCACCGCCAACAACGACGTGGTTGATCAACTTATAATGAGGATGGTTGAGGTCCACCAGCGTCAACGAAAGTCGCAGCGGGATGTTTGAGAGTCCCTTGGTCACGCCCGCTTGCAGGTCAAACGGCATTTTCTCGTAGTTCTCGTCGTAGGCCTTGAGCTGTCCACCGAGATTCTTGGCCGTAAGAGACACCGACAACTGATGGTCATCATCGTAATAGTTGACTCCCAAGTCCACGCCGAAACCAATAGAATTGTAGTCGCCGATGTAGGATGTGATCAGCCTTGTAGTGATGCCGCCTGCGATTTTGTCAGTCAGCATATAGGCCAGGGTACCGCTCACCGCTATGTCGCGTGCCGAGAAATCGCCTGTCTGTACGTTGTTCTCATCGGTTTGCTTCATCTTTCCATAGTCGAGATACTGTGCACCGACGGCCCATGTGGCTCTTTCGCCGCTTGCCCAGTTAAATGCGGCACTGGCTGCCTTGACACCTTGCATGTAGCTCATGTAGTTGAGCGCAATGGTTTTTGGCGTGGAGGAAGAGAGTAGAGCAGGATTGTTGAACAGCAGGTTCTCGTCGTCTTCCACCAAACTCACATTGTCGCCACCGATAGCTGCTGCATGGGCCCCTACAGGCAGACGCAGGAAATTGTACGCGGTCTCGCTTTCAGACTGCGCCCATGAAGGGGAGGCGCAAAGAGCGAGAAGAATGGAGAAAGCGGCTTTTTTCATTTATTTACCCTAATTCTTTGGCAAAGATACGCTTTTTTTCGAGATTTGCAGTAAATTTGCAGTGGGAATCTTTGATGATAACGGAAAGACAGGTAGATTTATTATAAATCATGGAAACGAAGAAGAGCGACAAAGCCAATTTGGAGCAGCACCGGAGAGAGTACTTTCTCATGGGGCTGATCTTTGCGCTTGCCCTTTTGTTTACTGCTTTAGAATATACGACACGGCCGCAGAATGCCGCTGACGACATCGACATCTCTGACGACGTGACGGAGGAGATGGACATGAAACCGGCTATGGACATGAAGGACATGATATCCGCTGCTCCAGCTCCGGCATCAAAGTCTATTACTGACAACGTGAAGGCGGTGGAGCATACAAGCAACAGCACGGACCAGATTGCGCCCGTTACCAGCAAACTGCTCATCGGCGACGGGCAGGGCGTGGCCAAGAATGCCAATGTCACGGAGGCCTTGCCACAGATAACTACAGACAAAGACTCGTTGGAAGAAAAGACGTTAGAGCAGTTGCCAGAGTTCCCCGGTGGCATTGTGGAGTTTATGAAATGGCTTACGCGCAACCTTCGTTATCCACCGTTGGCGCGGCAGCAGAAGATAGAGGGTAAGGTGGTGGTGAGCTTTATCATCAACACTGACGGGTCGATCGCTTCGCCGAAAGTGCAGAAGTCGGCCAATCCCATGCTTGATGCGGAAGCCCTGCGTGTTATCAAGATGATGCCGAAATGGAAGCCCGGCATCATGAACGGAAAGCCTTGCCGGACGATGTTTGCTATCCCCGTGAACTTTGTTATCTGACAGTAACGGGCGATATGTCTGACAAGAGCAAGCAATATAGTAGAAACGAAACCGTTGTTTATGCAATTACGAATGATCAATTTATAGATGATGAACGAGGAATTATCAATGAAGTCTGCCTCTGAACTGTTGGGAGAGGTTAATGATTTCTTGGCCCGGTTGCCTTACGACCGTCAGCCATCCAGCCTTTATGAGCCTGTGAAGTATGTGTTGTCAATGGGTGGCAAGCGCATGCGGCCCGTGCTGATGCTGTTGGCTTATAATCTGTATAAGGATGATCCTGAGAGCATTCTCATGCAGGCTGTGGCTTTGGAGACTTACCACAACTATACACTTCTCCACGATGACTTGATGGACAATGCCGACTTGCGCCGTGGGCACGAGACTGTACATAAGCGGTGGAACGCCAATCAGGCCATCCTCTCGGGCGACTCGATGCTCGTGCTCGCTTATCAGCGGATGTCAGAGTGCCCTGTAGACAAACTGCCGCAGGTGCTTGACCTCTTCACCACCACAGCGTTGGAGATAGGAGAGGGACAGCAATACGATATCGACTTCGAGACCCGTACGGACGTCAGCGAGGAGGAGTATCTCGAGATGATACGTCTGAAGACAAGCGTCTTGCTGGCCTGTGCCTTGAAGATGGGTGCGTTGCTGGCCGGAGCGCCTCATGATGATGCCGAGCGCCTTTATCAGTTTGGCGAGTGGATCGGTTTGGCCTTCCAGTTGCAAGACGACTATCTCGATGTCTACGGCAATGAGAAAGTGTTTGGAAAAGCAATAGGCGGTGACATCACCTGCAATAAGAAGACCTTTATGCTCATCAATGCCTATAACCACGCTAACGCTACGCAACGTGCAGAATTGGATCGATGGATCTCAGCAACAGACTTCGACAGGGATGAAAAGGTGAAGGCGGTGACGAGACTCTATTGTGAGATAGGTGTCGACAAACTCGCCCAGGAGAAGATTGCCAGTTGTTTTGAGCAGAGCAAGGCTTATCTCGATGCTGTGAAAGTCAACGAGAGTCGCAAGCAGAAACTACGCCAGTATGTCGAGCGCCTGATGAACCGTAAGTTCTAAAATATCTGTTGATGATACCTTTTATAGATACGCACGCCCATCTTGATGGTGAGGAGTTTAAGGAAGACCTGCCGCAGACCATACAGCGGGCAAAGAATGTCGGAGTAGGAGCCATTCTCATCCCCGGCATCGACGAGTCGTCTATAGTCTCGGTGATGGAGGTTTGCTGCCAATATCCCGGTTATTGCTATCCGATGATAGGCTTGCAGCCTGAGGAGGTGCGTGAGGATTGGGTGCGAGTGCTCGATGTGATGCAGAAAAAATTGGAGTCAAGTCATACGTCTTTGGCGGCAAACGATCCGCTTCGCTACATTGCAGTGGGCGAGTGTGGACTGGACTTCTACTGGAGCCGCGAGTTTGAACAGCAACAGCTGAAGGCTTTTGGGCGTCAGGTAGAGTGGTCGGTCAAGTATCAGTTGCCTTTGATGATCCATTGCCGGAAGGCACAGAATGAGCTTCTCCATATCATGAAGCCCTACGAAAAAGAACTTCCCGGTGGCGTATTTCATTGTTTTACGGGTAATCAGAAAGAGGCAGAAGCCTACCTGCACTTTGACCGCTTCTGCTTAGGCGTGGGCGGTGTGTCTACGTTCAAGAGTTCTCATCTGCGTGAGGACCTGCCCGCTGCAGTGCCGTTGAACCGTATTGTCCTTGAGACCGACAGCCCCTATATGGCTCCAGTGCCTCATCGGGGCAAGAGAAACGAGAGCGCTTATGTGGCAGATGTCAGGCAGACGATAGCTCAAGCTTATGGCGTGTCAGCAGACGAAGTGGCTCAGGTGACCAATCAAAACGTAGAAAAGCTCTTCGGAGTACGGCCGTTGGCGGTATGAGTACAGTAAATTGGCGGTATAAAAGCTGCAAATCAGCGGTTTGATTACCGGATCTCATCTGTATGGTAACCGCAAATTGACGGTGAGATGATGATATGGTTGCAGATAAGCAGTCTTGAAGTCTTAAAGAGTTTTAAAAACTTTTGCGTTTCGTTTGTGGTTTGCGATAAAAGTAATACTTTTGCAGTCGCTATTGCAAAATGGCATTCAGACACGAAAGGGAAAGATGCTCGAGTGGTTGAAGAGGCACGCCTGGAAAGCGTGTAAACGTCTAAAGCGTTTCGGGGGTTCGAATCCCTCTCTTTCCGCAGAACAAGAATGGATCACGACTCATAGTTGAGGGTCGTGTTTTTTTATGCTTTTTCTTTTTTGTTCTTTAGTTCTGCATACTTTGTTATCATCCTTATGACTGTTTGATTTGCCTTTTTGTGGCAGACAGAAAACACTTTTTCGTTGTAAGTATTAAAAAAGTTTTTTCTTTCATCTCTATGTGCCTCAAAAGTAGTATCTTTGCAAACACATAGAAAAATAGTTAGCATAGATAGACCAATACATTTAAAGGAGATGAACAAATTAATACAGCGTCTCATTATTCTCGTGTCATTCATATTCTGTTGCAGCCTGACGCAGGCACAAAAGAATGCATCGACCCAGGCAAAACCGGCTGCACAGCAGGAGAAAGTGTCCACGGACAGAACGTCCTCCAATGCTGATGACGCAGACCTCGACAGTGCTACTGCCGAGAGCATGTTGGATCAGGCGGCAGCATCCGACGGCGGCGACGATGCCTCAACGGACAATGGAGGTTTCTACAAAGCCTTGAAAACCAAGTTCATTGAGGGTAATGCCGGATTTATGTCGTTGGTGGCTTTGGCTTTGGTACTCGGCCTGGCCTTTTGTGTGGAGCGCGTCATCTATCTGAGCCTCTCGGAGATCAACGCCAAGAAACTCATGAAAGATGTCGACAGCAAGCTGATGGCGGGTGACGTGGAAGGTGCAAAGACGCTCTGTCGCAACACACGCGGACCGGTAGCTTCCATCTGTTATCAAGGTTTGGAACGCATCGAAGAGCCGATCGAAGACATTGAACGTTCCGTAGCCAGCTATGGTTCCGTGCAGAGTTCTAACTTAGAGAAAGGTTGCTCATGGATTACCTTGTTCATTGCCATGGCTCCCTCGCTCGGTTTCTTGGGCACAGTGATCGGTATGGTGATGGCTTTCGACCAGATACAGACAGCGGGTGACATCAGTCCGACGATCGTTGCTGCCGGTATGAAGGTGGCTCTGATCACTACTATCTTTGGTATCATCGTGGCGCTGATCCTTCAGATCTTCTACAACTATATCCTTTCGAAGATAGAGCATCTCACCTCGCAGATGGAGGAGAGTGCTATCTCCCTGTTGGATTCAGTAGTGAAATATAAGTTGAAGAAATGAAACGGTTGAATATTCATCAGCTTCGGAACTGGTCGACAGAGAAGATCTCCTCGCGTGCGCTCTACCTGCTTGTAGGCATTGCGATGGTTGTCTTCGTGCTGTTCTGGCTTGTCGGTTACAACCGTCCGTTTGAAGATAATCCTAACTTCAATGCACCCTTGTTCACCAATGTCTTGTTGGTGCTCATGATGCTCTATCTGTTGCTGGGTATCGGCTTCTCCATTTGGTCAGTAGTCTGTTTGCTGAAGAAGCGGGGCAAGACCGAGGCTGTGGAGAATGGAATTCCCGTGAAGAAAATTGGCTACTTGGTCACTGGTGGTGTCGTAGTCTTGCTGTTGCTGACCTTTGCTTTGGGCAGTACAGCACCGATGAAGATCAATGGCGTCACCTACGCCAGTAGTTTTTGGCTCAAGACATCCGATATGTTCATTGCCACTTCATTGGTGATGATGCTCGTAGCGGTAGCCGCTGTCATCTACGGTGCCACAAAATATAATCGAAAGTTATGATGAATTTCCATCATCGCAGACGCAGTGTACCTCAGCTGAACACGACCTCTACGGCCGACATCTCGTTTATGCTGCTCATCTTCTTCCTCGTCACCACCAATATGGACGTGGACAAGGGCATCACGCGCCAGTTGCCGCCACAGGGACAACAGCAGAGTGAGCAGTCCTTTGTGGAGAAGAGTACGGTGCTGGATTTGCAGATCACGGCTGGAAACCAGTTACTTGTCGATGGCAAACCATTTGCGGTGAACCGTCTGCAACAGCGTGTCGAGGCTTTTGTTACGCAGCTTGGCAAGCGCCATCTCATCAAGGTCAGCGTGGATCCGCAGGCCAGCTACGACATCTATTTCCATATGCAGAATCAGCTCGTCGACGCTTATCGTGACTTGCGCGATCGTCGGGCTATGAAGCAGTTTGGACGCCACTATGCCGAGTTGTCACAAGATCAGCGCGACAAGGTGAAAGACGAAATCCCACAGCGCATTGCGGAACAGTATAATGGTCGTCAGGATGCGACGCAACCAACACAGGAAGGAGGGCAGCCATGAGCATGTTTCGTCGTAGAGAACACACGGTTCCAGGACTCAACACAGCTTCGTTGCCGGACTTGATCTTCAGTGTGCTGTTCTTCTTTATGATTGTCACGCACATGCAGAAGGTAGCCGTGAAGGTGCAGTATCGTACGCCGCAAGGTACGGAGCTGACCCGACTGACGAAGAAGACTGCCATCACCTATATATATATAGGTAAGACTGCCGGAACGATGGGGCAAGCCACTCACGGCCGTATCATGATACAGTTAAACGATAAATTCGGTTCTCCGGCCGATGTAACCGACTATGTCTCGCAAGAGAAGGACAGGATGTCACCGGAAGACCAACAGCAGATGACCGTGTCGATCAAGGCAGACCGTCACACGCCAATGGGGATTATCACCGACGTGAAGCAAGCACTGCGTCAGGCAAAGGCTCTCAAGATCAGTTATTCGGCCACTCCGGTAGAAAAAGGTACGTCTAAGCATTGATATATCTTCCGTTGCAGATCAATTTTTGAGGTAAAAGTATCATTTAATTATTATTTTTGTTATAAATGTTGCGTGTTTAAAGAATAATGTGTAACTTTGTGCACAAATTAATAGAAACAATGGCTAGACACAAATTAGATGCTTTAGACAGAAAGATTCTACAGCTTATTTCATCGGACGCACGCATTGCCTTTTTGGAGGTGGCACGCGCCTGCAATGTCAGTGGAGCTGCTATTCATCAGCGTATTCAAAAACTTTCTCAACTCGGAATCCTCAAGGGATCACAGTTCATCGTTGATCCTGAGAAGATCGGCTACGAGACGTGTGCATATATCGGTCTCTATCTGAAGGATCCAACTACATTTGACGATGTGGTGGAGAGACTGAAGAAGATTCCGGAGGTCACCGAATGTAACATCACTACTGGTGGTTACGATATGTTCATCAAGCTGTATGCGCGCAACAACCATCATCTGATGAACATCATCCATGATAAACTCCAGCCGCTTGGCTTGTCACGCAGTGAGACCATCGTCAACTTCAATGCTGTCATCGACCGGCAGTTGCCGATTCCAAATGACGGAGAGGACGACGAGGAGGAAGATGATTCTGAGTCTGAGATCAACGACAATGTAGATTAATCCTGAAGGTTACAGTCTCTCAAGGAGTAAGAAGGAGAAGCCAGTGTGCTTCTCCTTTTTTGTTATCTGCCATTTGCTCATGTCTATTTCCGGGAACCAGGTATCAGCCTCCTTGGGTTCCTGTTCGACGAGGGTAGCGTAGATCCTGCCGGTAAAAGGCAACGCTTGACGATAGATGCTTTCCCCGCCGATAATAAAAATCTCCTGATCCTTAGCCTCCTGCTTGAGCGCTTCCGCCAGAGAATCATAGAGCACGCAGCCATGAAGCCGCTCCTTCATGACGTCTCTCTGCCGTGTGATGACCACGTTGCGGCGGTGGGGGAGGACGCCGCTGGGCAAAGACTCAAATGTCTTGCGTCCCATGATGATCGTATGTCCAGTGGTGAGCACCTTGAAATGTGCCATGTCTTCAGGCAGATGCCACGGCAGGCGGTTGCGGAAGCCGATGGCCCGTTGAGGCGACATGGCCACGATGATGCTGATCATAGCGTGATCTTGATTTTCCATTCTTTGGGATAGAGGTTGTTGGCACGGGAACCTAAGTTCTTTACAAAACCAAGTGGATGTCCCTGATAAGTGACGAGCACGTAGCCTTTAGGCATCTCCGTGGGCAGGAAAACAGCCTCGCGGCGAAGATATTGCAGTGCCTCGTGATAGTCTGCCTCCCATCTTGGAAAGGTCTCAGTGCTGAGAGCCGTGGAGAGAGCCAGACTCTCGTCGGGCACCAAGTCCTTGCCTTTTGCCGTGCCGATGGTGATGCCTGCCTGAAGAATATGCAGGCTCTTGGTTGCCAGGAGGTAATATGTGTCCCACTGTCGTGGCATGGCAACCAGACGGTCTGCCACCCAGTGGAAGTTCACCGGCTCTTTCAGCCATTGCTGATAAACAGTGGTGGGCAGTTGATGGTCTTGTTTTCCTTTTTCCTTCTTTTTTTGTTTTGTTTCCCGTACTTTGTTTTCTTTCGCTTCTTCTTTCCCTCCCCGTTTTCTGAGCACAGCCATGAACAGGCCTTCGCCCACGGTATAGCCGGGAAAGAAACGGCAGACGGGATAGTCGCCGACCAGTGGGCCGGTGATGTTCCAATGGTCGTCGACGGGTACTTTCAGTACGTCGGCATCTAATGTCTCCGCGATCCAAGCGATGTTTTCCTCGTCTTCTTTCGCATTGTAGGTGCATGTGCTGTAGATGAGGAGGCCACCCGCGTTGAGGCAGGGCCATATCGTCTCGATGATTTCCCGCTGAAGGTCACGGCATTTCTCCACATTCTGTGGACTCCAAAATCTGACGGCGTCCTCGTCTTTGCGGAACATGCCTTCACCCGAACAAGGCACATCAGCCAAAATCACGTCAAAGCAGAGTCCTGAGTGGGTATAGTCTTTGGGATAGTTGTTGGTGACGATGATCTCTGGATGACCGAACTTCTGCATATTCTCTGCCAGGACATTTGCCCTCAACTTGACGGGCTCGTTGCAGAAGAGCAGGCTGCCTTTGGGCAATGCGGCTCTTACAGCTGTCGTCTTTCCGCCGGGAGCCGCGCAGAGGTCAAGCATTCTCACGGGTTCCGTGACATACGTTCGGATGACGTGGTCGATGAACATTGACGAAGCCTCCTGCACATAGTAAGCACCGGCATGGAGAAGTGGGTCGAGGGTGAAAGCCGGACGACTCTCAAGATATCGCCCTTCCTCGCACCACGAGACCTTATCTGTCTGTTCGATCCTATCTTCATCATGTCCGGGAAATGTCATGCTATGCCGTTCCTCGTCTGTCGTTTTGAACGGGTTGAAACGGATGCTGACCGGTGAAGGGATGTCGAGCGCCTGACACAAACGGGTGAAGCGTTCAGCTCCCATGAGCTGTCGGGTATAATCTTCAAAAGACTTTGGAAGTGTCATGTGGTTGGAATGTTGAAGGTGGAATAATGCACAGCCTGTTAAATGGCGGGCTTGACGGGGAACAGGTAGAACTGTCGGTCGCGGTCATAGTCCAGCATCCATTGGTCGACGATGATGCCGTCGTCAAGTGCCTGAATGGTCAGTGTGTGTGTGCCGGAGGAGAGCCGTACGTCGTCGGTGCGGATGGCTTGCCCCCGCAGCACGTTGACCTTCCAGCGCTCAGAGGCGCCTTGCTCATTCAGAGAATAGGTAAAAGTGGTGTCGCTGTCGAGCGTTACCCGATAGCGTAACTGCTCTTTCTTGCAGGGTAACGTGGGGATCAAAGCTGTGCGCAGGGCAGCGCCACCCTCCGGTGCATAGAACTGGAACGAGATGGAGGCGCCCTTGGGCAGCAACACTGCCTTCATGGAGTGGCCCAACATCTCGATGGTGCTGACATTCTTTGAGGCCGAAGTGTAGTCGCAAGCGTTTTTGACGACACATCCGTCGTCGTCTATTGGAGCGTCAATGCCGTCATAGCCGTCGTATTTCTTCAGTTCTCCGGTTGTCAGATTGTCGATGAATGTGGGAGCAAGGAAGACCTGAAGACCACGTGGTGCCATGTTCATCAGTCCATTCCACTTGCCGTTGGCCATCTTCCCATTGTAGTAGTTGGTCAGTTGGATGATGTCTTGGTAAGCTTTCCAACTTCTGACAGCCGACTCGAGTGCTTCGTCATCGTGATGAAAGCTCTCTTTGCGACCGATGGTTCTTGCTTCCTGGGCCTGTAATTGCTTAGTGGCCATGTCGGCAGCAACACAGACGGGATATTTCACGGCGGCGAAGAAGGCATCACGCAGTTGTGAGGGAATCGTAGCTTCTGCACGGTTGATGTCGCCCTTGATTTCTTGATAGTCATTGAGAAATCGCTCCAGCTCATTGCCAAATTGTTCGGCATTGAGTTCAGAGACCTGCACTGGCTGCTCATCCGCTCCATGTCCCTTCTCGCTCAGTCCCGTTTGGTTCCATCCCATAAATTCCGGCCGACGGAGTCCACAGAGCCAATAGAACTTTGTCATCGGCTTGGCCAGTCGCTCACCGGCTTCTTGTCCGAACTGCTGAACGAGCCAGTCTGCGAGGTGCTTCTTGAGGGCGTCGGGACCCGTAACGTTGATGTTCCAGGCCATATCCATGAAGAGAGAGAGCGGGTAGGCTGCCACTTTGGGGTCGTGGATGACGGCGATCCATTGCTGCCGGATGTCTTTGTCCCAGCAGTTGCGAAGAGATTCGTAGATCAGTCCCGATTGAGTTGTGGACAACCAAAGGTAGTCGTGTGGCGTGCCCTGGTAGCTGAGATGATACAAGAGCTTGCCGTTGTCACGTCCGTCTTGCTGATCATTGCCGGGCATTCCTTGCAGATAGCCATAGCCGTCGTCGGAATATACGTGCCCTTTCTGGTGGTTGATGATGTTGATGTCGAAGGAGTCGGCCACCTCATTGCCGCTCTTGATATGTAGATGAGACCTTGATGACGTGGCTGTACCTGTGTATAAAGAGTTGGCGCGCAGTCTGAGCATGAGTTCGAAGAGCTGATGATAATACACAGGCCCTAATGCATCCTGCCGGAAATGCTTGTCGAGTTGCTTATGATCCCAGGCGAGCGTAGACCACTGTGTGCCTTGCAGGCTGATGCCTCGCTCTGGCACAGACGGACTCTGCATGGTCTCGTAGCGGTCGCTGAGCGTCAGCCGGTTCTTACGTTCTGGCGTCACATCGCCCCACCAGATCCATGGAGACACACCGGCAAGACGCGACAGCTCCAAGATGCCGTAGGCCGTGCCGTGCCCGTTACTGCCCACGATGGTGATTCTGTTTTGGCGCACACCGATCCAGAAAGCGTCTTTACGGGTGATGAAACTCATGAAGGGCACGCTGAGTTCTTGCAGTCGTTGCATATCCTTGTTGCTTGCACGGTCGAGCTGATAGATGTCGATGATCCCACTACCATCCCGTTCTGCTTTCTTGCCTGTGACTGCTTTCATATCAGCGGAGAACATGTCCAGCGCCTTGTCCACCACGCAGTCGTATTTCTTCTGTATGGAGTAGGTGACGTGACCCTTGCCGCTGAACCAGACGATGTTGCCGGCAAGGAGTTGACCGGGCAAAGAGGTGAGGGTAATCAACAGACATAATATAATAAGGTGTATGCGCTTCATGTGAATTGTCTTTTCGTTTTGTGTATCAAACAAAGATAGCTATTTTCTGCAAGGTAGCGCCGCTGCTTTTGGCTAATTTTTCTTTTTTTGAGATGAGCTAACATAAATAATAAAAAAAATTTGTCCTTTCCATAAAATATAACTACATTTGTAGGAGACAACATATTAGACATACAAATGACATTATATCCTAAACTGATAGAGCAAGCCCTGGCTACTGTCATCTATCCAGGCACGAAGAAGAATCTCATTGAGAGTGGTATGCTTGCCGATACGCCGAGCATCAACGGCATGAAGGTGAGAATCATTCTGGTCTTTCCCCGCAATACCGATCCGTTCTTGAATTCGACAGTGAAGGCTGCCGAGGCTGCTATCCATTATAACATTAGTCCCGAGGTTGAGGTGACTATCCAGACCGAGTTTAAGTCAGCCCCCCGTCCGGCAGTAAAGAAGCTTCTGCCACAGGTGAAGAACATCATCGCTGTCAGTTCCGGCAAAGGCGGTGTGGGCAAGAGTACCGTTGCTGCCAATCTCGCCATCGCCTTGGCTAAGCTTGGCTATAAGGTGGGACTGCTCGACACCGATATCTTCGGCCCCTCGGTGCCTAAGATGTTTGGCGTGGAAGACGCGCGGCCCAATGCTGTGGAGAAGGACGGCCGCGACCTGATTGAGCCGATCGTGAAGTATGGCGTGAAGATTCTGAGCATTGGATTCTTTGTGGATCCCGACAGGGCTACGCTGTGGCGTGGCGGCATGGCCACCTCAGCGCTGAAGCAGCTCATTGCTGATGCCGACTGGGGGGACCTCGATTATTTCGTACTCGACACGCCACCGGGGACTTCCGACATCCATCTGACACTGTTGCAGACGCTCGCCATCACGGGTGCGGTGATTGTCTCCACTCCGCAGAAGGTTGCGCTGGCCGATGCCCGGAAGGGTATTGACATGTATCGCAACGACAAAGTCAACGTGCCTATCCTCGGTCTCGTGGAGAATATGGCATGGTTTACGCCGGCTGAACTGCCCGAGAACAAATACTATATCTTTGGTAAGGACGGTTGCAAGAACCTCGCCAAGGAGATGGGCTGCCCGTTGTTAGCACAGATACCTGTCGTGCAGAGCATCTGCGAGAGCGGCGATGCCGGTGAGCCTGCTGCCGTGAATGTGGACTCCATCGTGGGTCAGGCTTTCTTGAATCTGGCACAAGCTGTGGTCACAACCGTCAACGTGCGCAACAAGAAACTGCCGAAGACCAAGATCGTACAAGTCAACGACGGCAAAGAGTGACAGAGTAACAGTTTAAATAGACAGAGTAACATATTGAACAGGCAGATTAATAGATAGATTAAATAGACAGAGTAACAGATAGAGCCGAACGAGTAGACAAACAGAGTAACAGAGCTACTGAGGACGATAACGGGAGGATTAAGACTCAGGGAAGAGCAAAGCAATTAGTTTTGATTAAGCTCATCCCGCTAATATGTTCTTTCTCTCTTTCTGTATAATTTACACTTTATGTCCCCATGCTACTCTGTCTGTTTGTTTTCTGTCCGTTTATTTTCTGTCCGTTTATTCTGTTACTCTCTCTATATTTATCCTGTTATTGCGTCTGTTCAATATGTTACTCTGTCTTTTTTTCTGTTACTTTGTCCATAAAAGAAAGGCACAGGGCTGAAATAGCTGTTTCTTAGCGGGCAGATCATCGCCATTGACACCGTCGGCATGTTTGAAATATCATCATTGTGACGATCATCCCTGTGGCCGTAGGTTGCGCGCTGAACTACTTCTTCAGTCGCCGCAGCTTCTTCCCCATACTGCAAGAACTGATGCCCGGACTGAGTGTCACGTGTCTGGCTATCATCGTCGGCGGTGTGATCTCCGCCGTTCACGATGACTTGGTGGCACGCGGCTTTGTACTGTTCATTTGGACCTTCGTCGTGGTATTCTGCCATAACTCTCTGGGCTATCTTTTAGGCTGGTTCGCCGGACGCCAGGCTGGCTTCGATATGGCGAAGAAGCGTACCATATCCATCGAGGAGGGCATGCAGAATGCTGGATTGGCTACGGTGCTGGCTTCCAATTTCTTTGCTTCTCAGCCGCTCACGCTCCTGCCTTGTGCCATCAGTTGCGCTTGGCATAGCATCTCCGGTACGATTCTGGCCAGACTCTATCTGCGTTGGGATCTGCGTCATCCGGCTGCTGTCAAGGCCGCTGAGGCTGAGCGGGCAGCTCAGATCTCTGGGTCTGTGAATTCTGAGGCTATTGAGGCTGAGGCTGTTACGACGAAGTAGAAGCAGAGGCGTCGTTTGACGCTTTGTAAGGCAATATATCAGTGTCTTTTTCGTTACTTAGGTAATGAAGAAGACACTCTTTTTTTTTATGATATTATGGTTGGTTACCTCCTGTGGTGCTGACCGCAATCTTCGTCGAGGCGAGAAATATCTCGCTCTCGGAGAGTACTATGACGCTGCCAATGAGTTTCGGCAAGCTTATCAAAAGACTCCGGCCAAGGAGCGGACGAAGCGCGGACAGATAGCGCGCAAGATGGCGATGTGCTACGACAATAGTTTGCAGTCGGCGCGTGCGCTGGCCGCATGGCGCAATGCCATACGCTATCAGCAAACCGACACGGCAGACCGACTTGCCTTCGCGCAGACGCTGATGAAAAACGGCAATTACCGCGAGGCTGAAGAGCAGTTCCGCTTGGTGCTGGACTCACTGCCCAATGACAAGCTGGCCCGTGACGGACTCTTTGCTGCCCGCAAGGCTCCCGACATCAAACAGTTGGGCAGCCGCTACACCGTCAAGCGCATGGAGGTGTTCAACTCCCGCCGGGCCGACTATTGTCCAGTGCTCTTTGGTGACGAGTTTGACAAGCTCTACTTCACCTCTACCCGCAACGAGGCTCAGGGCGACGAGCTCAGTGGTATCACCGGCACGAAGCCGGGCGACATCTTCTACTCCCAGAGGGACGACAAAGGAAAGTGGTCGAAGCCTGAGGATGTCAGCGGCGGCGTGAACACAGCCTATGACGAGGGTGCCTGCTGCTTTTCCGTTGACGGTCGCGAGATGTATCTCACGCAGTGCGTCACCGATCCTTCCTATCCCCGCTACGCTCAGATTGTGAAGTCCAACCGCTCCGACGCTGCCTGGAGCAAGGCTACGGAGGTGAAGCTGACCGGCGACACACTGTCGAGTTATGCTCATCCGGCAATCTCGCCCGACGGCGAATGGCTCTATTTCACGAGTGACATGCCGGGCGGAAAAGGCGGACTCGACATCTGGCGCGTGCGCATCACTCCGGCTGGATACGGTGGTGTGGAAAACCTTGGAGAGCCTGTCAACACGCCGGGCGACGAGGCTTTTCCGACATTCCGCCCCAATGGCGACCTCTATTTCTCCAGTAATGGTCATCCCGGTCTTGGCGGCCTTGACATCTTCATCGCCAAGGTGGGTAAGGACGGACGCTATCATCTCTCCCATCCGGGCTATCCACTCAACTCCCAAGGCGACGATTTCGGCATGACTTTCGAGGGACCTTACAACCGTGGCTTCTTCTCCAGCAACCGTGGCGACGCTCGTGGCTGGGATCATATCTACTCGTTTGTCAATCCCGAAATCATGCAGACGGTTAAGGGATGGGTCTACGAGATGGACGGCTATGAGCTTCCTGCTGCCCAGGTCTATGTTGTCGGTGACGACGGTACCAATGAGAAGATGAGTGTGCACAGCGATGGCTCATTCACAAAAGTGCTGGATCCCGGTGTCAGCTACCTCTTCCTGGCAACCTGCAAGGGTTATCTCAACCATCAGGAACAGGTCAAGGCACTGGTCAATCCCAAGGAAAGCCGCGACACTACCTTGCAGTTTGCCTTGGCAAATATCTCTGCGCCGACGCTCATCGACAACATCTTCTACGATTTCGACAAGGCTACGCTACGAGACTCTTCAAAGACAGCACTCGACAAACTGGTGGCGCTGCTCAAGGAAAATCCCCATGTGACCATCGAGCTCAGTGCTCACTGCGACTACAAGGGTTCCGCGGAGTACAACAAGCGGCTGTCGCAGCGGCGCGCCGAAGCCGTGGTAGCTTATCTCATCGCCCATGGTATCGCTGTCGACCGACTCACGCCGGTAGGCTATGGCAAGGAGCGTCCGAAGAAGATCAAGAAGAAATTGACCGAGAAATATAAGTGGTTGAAAGAGGGGGATGTCCTCACCGAGGACTTCATCAAGGCATTGAAGGACAAGAAGAAAGAGGAGGTCTGCAACCAGCTCAACCGCCGTACCGAGTTCTCCGTGCTGCGCACCACTTATGGGCTCTTCGATAAGAATGGCAAGCTCAGGGAGACACCACAGCCCAAAAAGACGGAGAATAAGCAAGACGACGGTGGTGTGTACTTCGACTTGCAGTGATATATATGAGGGGACAGGCTATGTTTGTCTTTTTTTAAATAAGAATAAGGTTGACACGTAAAGTCAACAATGATGGAAAAGACTGAAAGTTTACTCCA
>DAWDCC010000009.1:0-62261 GCA_052355365.1 Prevotella sp.
TAGCTGCCTAATTTATGATAGGCTGGGCCAAAATCTGACTTTTGACACAGCCCCATTATATATATGAAAGACTATATGTCTACATCATTAGAACTCGAGGCGGAAGCCCACCTGTGCGTGCCAACGGCTGCCAGTATCGCTTGCCACGGGCTTGCTATTGGTGTTGAACTGGTAGACACCGGCACCGTTTTCAATCTTTGTCAGCGTCAGCGGGCTGAGGTTGTAAGCATTGCTGTAGTGAGCGCCCCAGTGCTTGTTGAGCATGTTGGCGAAGTTCATCACGTCGAAGGTGATCTGGAACTTGCCAATACCCTTGATGTTGTAGATGTTCTGAGCGATGTGCAGGTCAACCTCGTTCTCCCAAGGTGTGAGGTTAGAGTTGCGCTTAGCATATTCACCGCGATGGTTCTTAGCATAGTCGTCATTCTCAATCCACTCTTCGAATGCCTGACGGCTCTGCTCAGCAGTCATGTTCTTAGTGCTTGCGAAGTTCATTTTTGCCAACTCATCCTTCGTTGGAATATAAAGCAGGTTGTTACCGCGGAAACCATCGTTGTTATAGTCGGCCTTCTCATTCATCGTCAGCGAGTAGCGGCCGCCACTGAAACCGTTGTAGTTAATGGCTACCTCAGTGTTCATCCAACCGTTCCAGTACTTAGGAGAGTTGTAAGACACCTGGATGCGAACTTGATGAGGAATGTCGAACTTTGACCAGCTCATCTCGTTCTTGTCGTTGGTGTTGCGGCTGTAGTTGTACTTCCAGTTAGAGTAAGCAACAGAAGAAGTACCATCGTTGACACTGTAAGAGTGGCCAAAGATGTAGCTTGCCATCAGGTCGAGACCGAAGTCGAAGGATTTCTCAGCCTTTACAGACACGTTATAAGAATAACCCTTATTGGTATTCTTCAGGTTGACGACGCTGTAGTAAGGCAGGTTCTTCTCAATTTTGCTGTAAGAAGTGACGGCAGAAGCCTCTACACCGGGAACGGCATAGACCTTGTCGCCCTTGTCCTCATAGGACAGGTTCTCAAAGAACACGTTGTTGAGATTCTTAGAGTACAGGCCCTCGAGAGTCATTTTCACGTCGCCAGGGAGCATCTGCTCCAGAGCGAGGTTGGCACGGAATACCTGTGGGAAGCGGAAATTCTTAGCCACCGTCACGATGTCTGGAGACAGACCTGCCTTAGAGGTCTTAGCTGCTGCCATGGGATCCTTGGCATACTGACCAAGAGAAGGAGCTGTATTGTCCTTTGTATTGATAGTGGTACCCTTAGCCTCGATTCCGTTGTTGACGAAGGCGTTGGAGAGCCAAACGTATGGAGCACGGCCGGAGAAGATACCTACACCGCCACGGAGCAATGTGCGATGGCTGGCATCCGTGTACCAGTTGAAACCTGCACGGGGAGAGACGAGAAGCTTAGCACTCGGCATCTTGCCAACCTCGACACCGAGATTGTGCTCAGCAGCGAAGGTGTTGAAAGCTTCATTAGAGGTAGGAGAGTTCAATGTAGCGTTAAGGTCAAAGCGCACGCCATAAGTTACATTGAGCAGAGGAGTGATGTCCCACTTGTCCTGTGCATACAGGCCGAAGAGCCCGAACTTCATATTCGGTGCCCACTTGGTGTCGCCACCTGTCAGTTCAGGGTCGGTATACTTATAAGTGAACTTGTAAGGAGTATCAGCAAGGAAGTTATCGAGGTCGCTATAGTACCAAGCACCGTTTGCTCCTTGGATGAAGAGGTTCTTCATCTTATAGAACTCATTATGTGTACCGAAGGTGATAGTGTGGTCGCCTTTGTACCAAGAGAGGTTGTCCTCTGCTGTCCATATGTCCTGGTTAAGGTAGTTGGCAGCACTGCTGAATTCAGTACCGATATTGACAGTATTCATAGAGGTACCGTCACCACCGGCAACGCTGCCGATCTGAACGCATGGACCTTGGTAGGGCACATTGCGGCTGTCACGGATGAAGCTTGCAGAAACTCGAGCCTCGTTGTAGAGAACAGGGCTGATGTGAGAGTTCAACTCAGCGACGAAAGAGTTCGTCTTGTTGTTCATGCGGTAGCTGGAGTTGTTGAAAGTATAGGTGTTGTTGCTCAGTCCGTCTTTGTCGTCGTAGGAGTCGTTGTGCTGGTAGCGGAAAGCCAAATGGTTGTTCACGTCGATGTTCCAGTCCAAACGAGCCAGCAAACCGAAGGACTTTGTGCCCTGCTCACCTTTTCCATAAGATTCCTGAAAACCTGTCAAATCGTTGAACTTGTCAGCAATCTGCTTCAGTGTAGCCTCAGTGACATACTTGTTGATATATCCGGGATAGATCGTGGCAGGAGCCTCTGTCTTCTTATATTCTGCACTGGCAAAGAAGAAGAGCTTGTCTTTGATGATCGGTCCACCGAAGGTCGCACCATAGGTTTTGGTGGAGCGCTGCGAAAGCTTGTCCTCAGCATAATTCTGCAGACGGTTGTACTTGCTGTACATGTCTTGATTGGTGTAGTACATGTAAGCACTGCCGTGGAACTGGTTGGTACCGCTCTTGGTAATGGCGTTAATGGCACCACCGGTGAAACCGCTCTGGCGGACATCAAACGGAGCAACGCTCACCTGCAACTCCTGGATAGCGTCCATGGAGATAGGATTGGCATTGGTCTGACCGCCATTGGTACCGCTGCCAGCGAGTCCGAAGACATCGTTGCTCACCGTACCGTCGATCTGGAAAGAGTTGTAGCGATTGTTGATACCAGAGATAGACACACCGCCTAAACGCGAATTGGAGACCAGTGGAGACAGCTTAGCCACATCGTAGAGGTTACGGCTGATGGTCGGCGTGTTTTCAATGCGCTGCTGGTTGAAGTTAGCGGCAGCACCACCACTGTTGCGTCCACTCTTGCCAAGTACGGTGACCTCACCAATCTGCTGAGCATCCTCCTTCATGTCGATGTTCAGCGTACGAGGCTGTCCCAGTGACAGCTGGATGTTGTCGATGACCTCATCCTTGTAGCCGATGTAGTTGACGGTAACCTTGTAAGGACCGCCGACACGCATACCCTGGATGGTAAAGCGTCCGCTTTCGTTAGTAACTGCATTGTAACGAGTACCAGAAGGCTCGTGGATGGCGGTGATCGTAGCACCGATGACGTTTTCACCACCTGCCACCACTTTACCGTTGAGGCCAGAAGTGGTGATCTGTGCCATCATGGTTGATGAAATCATCAACAGAAGCATGACGAGCATAAAATGCAATCTTCTTTGCATACCTTTAATAATGAATAATTAATACCTGAGGGCTAAAGCCCCTGCTTAACGAATTCTCTGCAAAATTAAACAAAAATTTCCATAATACTGTTGCAAAGTCACTACAATTTTCTATTTTCAGCGCAAAATTGGCAAATTAAGGCAATATTTGGGTTGAAGATAATGAATAACAAGAGCAGCGGGGCTGTTACACAACGTTTTTTTGCACAAAAAAGTCTTTTTCTAAAGGAAAAGTTTCATAGTTATGCTTTTTTTGTTAACTTTGTGACTAGATATAGATTTAAAAACAGAAAAGCATTATGATTATCGATTTCGACAAGATACCCGAAGCACATATCGATGGCTTCAAAGGTGGAAAAGGAAGACTCGACACACGCAACTACGACGATGGTAAGGCAAAGATCATGTATTCCACGCTTCGCCCGGGCGCATCCTCGGGATCGCATGTCCATGAAGGCAACTGTGAGATTGTCTTCGTCATCAGCGGTATCGCTACTTTCCACTACGATGATCAGGTGGAAGAGTGCCGTGCCGGTCAGTGCCACTATTGCCCCGAGGGACATAGTCACTACATGGAGAACCTGACCGACCATGACCTGATCTACTTTGCCGTGGTGAAATAGTTCTTTTGCCATTTCCGTATTTGTTGCAGACTTCCTTCAGCTGGCAGCCGTAGCAGCGGCCATGGGCATGGCGGAAGGCATAGACGATGCGGTAAGTGACATAGGCGACGCACAAGGCGACGACGCACAGTACAATGATGTGTTGTGTCATGGATCAATCTTTTTCTTTTAGTGATACCTTATTATATATATAACGCATAGACAAACCATTTCAATATATGGCTCAACAAAATAATCATCTTGTCATCATGGCAGGCGGCATCGGCAGCCGTTTCTGGCCGATGAGTACCGAGGAGCGCCCCAAGCAGTTCATCGATGTGTTAGGAGTGGGTCACACGCTGATACAGATGACATTAGACCGCTTCCGGGGGGTATGCCCGATGGAGAACGTATGGGTCGTCACCAACGAGCGTTACGCCGGCTTGGTACACGAGCAGCTGCCCGATGTGCCCGTTGATCATATCCTGCAAGAACCGTGCCGCAGAAACACGGCGCCCTGCATCGCCTACGTCAGCTGGCGCATCAAGATGACAGACCCGAAGGCCAATGTCGTCGTCTCGCCATCAGACCATATTGTCACCAACGTCGACGAGTTCCGTCGTGTCATCACCTCCTGCTTGAAGTTCGCTGGTGAGACCGACGCTGTGCTCACCTTGGGCATGAAGCCGACACGTCCGGAGACGGGCTACGGCTATATTCAGGCTGACCTCACCTCCAACTCGCCGCGCAACCGCGAGATCTACCGTGTGGACCAGTTCAAGGAGAAGCCTGATCTGGAGACTGCTAAGCATTATATCAGTGAGCATAACTTTTTCTGGAATGCCGGTATCTTTGTCTGGAGCGTGGAGACCATCGTCAATGCCCTGCGTGTATATGCACCGCGTATTAACAATATCTTTGAGCGCATACAGAATGTCATGGGTACGCCACAGGAGCAGGAGATGATTAATAAGGTATATCCCGACTGCGACAACATCTCCATCGACTATGCCGTGATGGAGAATGCCGAGGAGATCTTTGTCTTCCCGGCAGACTTCGGCTGGAGCGACCTCGGCACATGGGGCTCACTGCTGCTACAAAGCCCACGTGATATGTACGGCAACGGACTCATCGGCAAGAACATCCACACCTTTGAGTGCCGCAACTGTGTCGTGCACACTACCCAGGAGAAGAAGGTGATCCTGCAAGGTCTTGACGGATATATCGTCGCTGAGCACGACGACACCTTGCTGATCTGTAAGCTCTCGGAAGAGCAGCGCATCAAGCAGTTCCAAAACAATTAACTGTCCGTGGCCTTTACCAAAGATAACTTTAAACACATCATACTATGCTGACCTTTCCTTGTGCCAAGATCAATCTTGGATTGAATATTGTCGCTGAGCGCCCAGATGGCTATCACGACATACAGACGGTGTTTTATCCCATCCCGCTCACCGACGCCTTGGAGATCAAACACATGGATCCTGCTTTTCCTTCGGATCATCCTTGCGATCTAAAGGTCACGGGCAATGCCGTAGACTGTGATGAGCGCAGCAACCTTGTGGTGAAGGCCTACGACCTCCTTGCCGCTGACTTTGAGTTGCCGCCGATCCACGCCCATCTCTTCAAGCGCATCCCCTCGCAGGCGGGACTGGGAGGCGGCAGTTCTGATGGTGCCTTCATGATTCGCCTGCTCGACGAGCGTTTCCGGCTGAACATCGGCATTGCCGAGATGGAGCGATATGCGGCTAAGTTGGGTTCCGACTGTGCTTTCTTCATCACCGCCGAACCTTCTTATGCCACCGGGCGTGGTGAGATCCTTGAGCCTGCTGACGGTCCCAAGGGCAATCTCCACGGCTATTCGATCGTGGTGGTGAAACCCGACGTGGCAGTGTCCACACGTGATGCCTATGCGGAGATCGTTTGCCACATGCCCCGCAAGTCGTGCCGCGACATCGTACGTCAGCCGATCTCCACCTGGCGTGACGAACTGACCAACGACTTCGAAGGTCCGGTCTTCAAGGCGCATCCCGAGTTGGCACATATCAAGCAGAGTCTCTACGACATGGGTGCGCTTTATGCTCAGATGAGTGGCAGCGGCAGTGCTCTCTACGGCATCTTCCGTGAGATACCACAAGGCGTGGAGGATCGGTTCAAAGGTTGCTTCGTGGCATCAGCAGCGCTGTAGACAGAACGGGAGTTAATTACCGTCAAATAGGGTAAAGAGTCCCTGAAAGGGATATGCTATATTATATTCCCGGCAATATAATCTTTTGATACTCGTTTTCGAAGTTCGGTGTGAACACACCTTTCCCGATGTTGTCCTTGATCTCTGCAGGACTCCAGAAACGGCCACCGGCGAGTTCGTCTTTGCTGGGACATACCTTACCGTCGTAGACTGTGGTGAAGACCCATACCAGTTCCTTCTCACGCTGACTCTCAAAGACATAGTGCTTGATGAAGCATGGTGTGTATTCGGTGATGCCAAGCTCCTCACTCACCTCGCGGTACAGTGCCTGTTCGACAGTCTCGCCGTAGTCGACATGACCGCCGCATGCCGTATCCCATTTGTCGGGCTGGATATCTTTCCAGTGCGGACGCTGCTGCAGGTAGAGGTCGCCACGGCTGTTGAACACATGCAGGTGCACTACCGGATGGAGCACCTTACTGCCGTCGTGGGCTTTGCCGCGTGAGATTTTGCCGAGCACGCGGCCGTCTTCATCGACGACGGGAAAGAGTTCTTCTTTGTTATCCATATTCATTCCGAGTCTGTTTAGCTTTTATTTTCCGTTTTATTTTGTTATCTCAAATCTTCTTGCTATCTTTACAGAAGAAAGAGAAAGATAAATGAATCATATCCTATGGAAGTAAATCTCGACTTGATGTCTTTTATCGAAACGAGCATTCTGCCTCGCTACACAGCCTTTGGCCGCTCCCATGACCTGAGTCATGTGCAGCGTGTCATCGCCAATTCGCTGGAGCTGGCGCGCCGCACGGGGGCGGATATTAATATGGTGTATACCGTGGCAGCCTACCATGACCTTGGCATGAGCGGTCCGCGTGCCATCCACCATATCACAGGCGGCAAAATTCTTGCGGCGGATGCCCGGCTGAGGAAATGGTTCTCGCCCGAGCAGATCACCATCATGAAGGAAGCAGTAGAGGATCATCGCGCCTCAGCCTCACACGAACCGCGGAGCATCTACGGCAAGATCGTCGCTGAGGCTGACCGTGACCTCGATCCAGAGGTGGTATTTCGTCGTGCCGTGGAGTTCGGTTTGGAGCGTGATCCCGACAAGGACCGTGAGTGGCAGTGGCAGCGTTTCGACCGCCATATGGAGGAGAAGTACAGCGCCCGGGGCTATATCCGTCTTTGGATTCCCAACTCGCCCAATGAGGAAAAACTCAAACAGGTACGCGACATCATCGCTGACAAGGTTCGCCTACGCGAGGCTTTCAATCGTCTGTTTGATGAGGAGAGCTCGTCAAG
This sequence comes from Prevotella sp., assembly GCA_052355365.1. GTDB lineage: Bacteria > Bacteroidota > Bacteroidia > Bacteroidales > Bacteroidaceae > Prevotella. The sequence goes on from DAWDCC010000009.1 coordinate 7,345, forward strand.
GCGTTGAATGTCTTCTTCCCTTTGACATAGTATTGCCATACAACACTAAAAGGAAGCTGCTCAGGTACCGTTTTGAGTTTCCTGCTCTTCTTGATGGCATCGCGGTCAGCGTCGAAGTCGTGTCGCCATTTATAGAAAGCACGCCGCGCCCGCAGGATAGCGATGAAGTCATGCCAGTTGCGGTTGACGATCAGCGTTTCCAGTGCGGCGATGTGGTCGAGCAACCAGCGCATGTGCATCACGGGGCGGAGCTCTTCGTCGGGCAGGTTTTTATAGAGCATCGTCAGGTTGTTGCGGAAGTTGAGGAAGGTCTTCATCGGGTTGCCCTGCGGCAGTGTGCCACCGCCAACATGGTATACTTCGCTTTCTGGAATGCATACCACGCGCCGTCCATGCAGTCGCAGTCGCCAGCAGAGGTCTATCTCCTCGTTGTGGGCAAAGAAGCGGGCGTCGAGTGCTCCTGCCTCCCAATAGTCTTTGGCACGGATCATCAGACAGGCCCCCGTAGCCCACAGCACATCCATCTTATAGTCATACTGTCCATTGTCACGCTCCACGGTGTCGAAGACCCGGCCACGGCACAGCGGATAGCCGAAGCGGTCGAGGAAACCGCCGGAGGCGCCGGCATACTCAAAGCTGTCCTTGTCGGCTTCACTGAGCAACTTAGGCTGACAGGCCGCTACGTCGTCGTGGGTGTCCATATACTCTTGCAGGGGCGTGAGCCAGTGGTGCGTCACCTCCACGTCGGAGTTGAGCAGCACATAGTAGTCGGCCTCTATCTGTCGCAGCGCACGGTTGTAGCCGTCGGCAAAGCCATAGTTGCGGTCGAGCACAAGCGTCTTTACTTCCGGGAATTTCTGCGCGAGCATCTCCATTGAGCCGTCGGTGGAGGCATTGTCAGCCACCCATACCTCAGCGTCGTCGCGTGAGTATTTCAGCACGGTGGGCAGGAAGCGTTCCATCATCTTCCGTCCGTTCCAGTTCAATATGACGATAGCTGTCTTCATCGTTTTTCCTGTTTTTATTTCTCTATGTTGGGCTTTGCCAACAGCGTATCTTCTTTTCCATTCTTTCTGAAGTCACCGAGTGTCACGTTGAGAATCTCATTGTCGTACTCCTCGCGCGCTTCGCTGGCCGGGAGCGTGACGCGGATGTAGTTGTCGGTGAAACCGTGCATGGCGTGTCCGGCGGGTGCTTTCTCGAAGAGCACGTGTCGTGTCTGTCCGATATAGTGGGCATAGAAGTCGTGCGTCTTCTTGTCGGAGAGTTCCAAGAGTCGTCTTGAGCGCTCCTTCTTATCCTTGTCGCTGACCACGTAGGGGATGGCGAGTGCCGACGTGCCCGGTCGCTCGGAGTAGGGGAAGACGTGGAGCTGGGTCACGGGCAGACTGTCGAGGAAGTCGTAGCAGTCCTCGAAGTACTCCGGCCGCTCGCCACGGCAGCCTACCATCACGTCGACACCGATGAACGCATCGGGCATGAGTTCCTTGATGAGGCGGATCTTATGGGCGAAGACATCACGCGTGTAGCGGCGGTGCATGAGTTTGAGCACCTCGTCATTGCCGCTCTGCAAGGGGATGTGGAAATGCGGCATGAAGGCGCGCGAGTGGGCACAGTACTCGATGAGCTCGTCGTCGATGAGGTCTGGTTCCAGCGAGCTGATGCGATAGCGCTGGATGCCCTCCACGCCGTCGAGGGCTTTGACCAGGTCGAGGAACGTCTCGCCGGTGGTCTTGCCAAACTCTCCGATGTTCACACCGGTGAGCACGATCTCCTTGCCGCCCTCGTGTGCCGCCTGTTCGGCCTGCTCCACGAGCGAGGCGATGGTGGGGTTGCGAGAGAAGCCACGGGCGTAGGGAATGGTGCAGTAAGTGCAGAAATAGTCGCATCCGTCCTGTACTTTCAGGAAGTAACGGGTGCGGTTGCCGCGCGAGCACGACGGCTGGAAGGTCTTGATGTCCTTCGTTTTCTCGTGGTGGAAGGCGTGGAGATGCCCTTCACGCGGTTGTGTCCACGCGTCAGAGAGATATTGTATGAGGTCGGCTTTCTCGTTGGAGCCGAGTACGAGGTCCACGCCGTCGATGGCGCTCACCGTCTCGGGCTCCAGCTGGGCATAGCATCCCGTGACCACAACAAAGGCGCCTGGGTTCTCGCGCACCATACGGTGGATGGCCTGACGGCATTTGTGGTCGGCCACCTCCGTCACCGAGCAGGTGTTGACCAGGCAGATGTCGGCGTGCTCACCCTTATGGGCGGTTGTGACGCCCATCTCGCTGAGCAGCTTGCCAAAGGTGGAGGTTTCGGAGAAGTTGAGCTTGCAGCCCAGCGTGTAGTAGGCCGCTTTCTTGCCTTGGAAGGCACTGGTATTGATCATGCTTCTTTTCTTTTTTATGCAAAGGTACTGTTTTCCCGTGACATTCTCACCGTACAAGTGGGGGAAAAGTGAAGTTTCTCTCCTTTTGACAGACTTTTGTTGCAACGACCATAGATAAACGTCTGATTGTGAAAAACGTCGCGTGTTTTCTTTGTCATGTGGAGATAAATGCTTAATTTTGCGATGACGATGTCAAACATCATGTTTACAGCTACATAGGCACTAATCTTTAGATATACACCTATTACTATTACTGATTACAGTGTGGAGATCTATCTCCATGCAACAAAAGTAGAACTTATGAAGAAAATACTGTTACTCTCCGCCATGGCAGCCTTTGCCGCTACCTCCATGGCACAGACCCTGCACGACGGCCCCACCATGGGATGGAGCTCGTGGAACACCTTCGCTTCCAAAATCAATGCGCAACTCATCGAAAGCCAGGCCAAGGCCATGGCCGACAAAGGCTTGAAGGCTGCGGGATATACCTACGTCAATATCGACGACGGCTTTCAGGGCGGTCGTGACAAGACCACGGGACAACTCATCATTAACCAGGACCGTTTCCCCGGCGGACTGAAACCCGTGGTGGACTATATCCACGGGCTCGGACTGAAGGCGGGCATCTACTCCGATGCCGGACACAATACCTGCGCCGGATACTACGGCGGGGAGAAGCAGGAAGACGGCACGGGACTCTATGAGCACGACCAGCAGGACTGCGACTACTTCTTCAAAGACCTGCATTTCGACTTCATCAAGGTCGACTACTGCGGTGGCGACGCCGGACAGAACAGTGAGCGCCTCGGTCTCAACGAGCAGAAACGCTATACGGCCATCAGCAAGGCCATCAGGAATACCGGACGTGAGGTACGGTTCAACGTGTGCCGGTGGAACTATCCCGGCACGTGGGTGAGCGACGTGGCTACTTCATGGCGTACGACCACCGACATCGCTGATGCCTGGAGTTCGGTGCGGCGTATCATCGGCGAGAACCTTCCGCTGGCCGCTTACAGCCATCGTGGGCACTACAACGATATGGATATGCTTGAGGTGGGACGCAGCATGACGGCAGAGGAGGACAAGACCCACTTCGGTATGTGGTGTGCGATGAACTCGCCGTTGCTCATCGGCTGCGACATGACACGCATCAAGGACCACACGCTGAAGCTCTTGACCAACCGTGATCTCATCGCCATCAACCAGGATCCCGTCGGTGAGCAAGCCTATGTAGTCAAGTATGTCAACAGTTGCTACGTGCTCGTGCGTGATGTAGACCGTGCGCAGGGTACCCACCGCGTGCTCGTGGTCTGCAACCCGTCGGATGCTGAGCATCAGGTCAACGTGGATTTCCGCGATCTCTGCTTAGGCGGACGGGTGAGTATACGCGACCTGTTTGAGCAGAAAGACCTTGGCCGTTTCAGCGCTTCCTATACCGTCGACGTACCAGCCCATGGCTGTCGCATCTATAAGCTGCAAGGTCAGAAGCGACGGGAGCAAATCCGCTACGAGGCAGAGACAGCCTACATCAGCGACTATCAGGAGATCTACAACAACCAGGCACTCAAGACGGGTATCTACCAGACTGCCCACGGACTGAGCGGACATTTCAAGGCTTCGTGGATCGGCAGCAGCGCAAAGAACGACCTCCGCTTCCGCAAAGTCTACAGCCAGCGTGGCGGCGACTACTGTCTCACCATCGCTTATCTCTGTGGCGAGAACCGCAGCATGGATGTGGAAGTCAACGGTAAACTCGTGGAGACGCTCACCGTCAACTCCGGCAGTGCTTCCACAGTGAAGCTCACAGCTCCCGTCACCATCCATCTCAAGAAGGGCTACAACGAGATCCGCCTCTCCAATGCCAAGGGCTGGATGCCCGACATCGACTATATCGAGGTAGTGAAGGGAAGATAAAGAAGCGGAGCTTTAGCTTGTTTTCCTTTTACATGAATATCCATGAATTAACCACGAATTTCTCATAAATTTATTAATTTGTGAATAATTTGTGGTTAATTTATGATGATTCAATGTTCTAAATAATAATAGAGTTGAACGTTCATGAATTCTAATGAAATATGCTGTGTTTTATAGTCTTTGTATGGTAAAATTGCAGCATACTGCAAAAATATCATGTAAAACAGAACAGAGATACGCTGTTTTTTATTATCTTTGCATGGTAAAATTGCAGCATGCTGCAAAAATATCATGCAGAATATGGAAATCAAAAGGGATATTCATCTCAAAAGACTCATTGCCAGCCAGCATGACGGTATGGTAAAGGTGGTAACAGGAGTAAGGCGTTGCGGTAAGTCGTACCTGCTTTTCAAGCTGTTTTGCGACTATCTTCACCAGCAGGGTGTTGATGACAACCATATCATTAAGGTGGCTTTGGATGACCGAATGAACAAACAGCTGCGTGATCCTGATGCTTTGCTCCAATATGTGCGTAACCTTATCGTAGACAAGAAGATGTATTACATCTTGCTGGATGAGGTGCAGCTTGTGAGTGAATTTGAGGATGTGCTCAACAGCTTCCTGCATATCGACAATGCCGATGTATATGTTTCGGGCAGTAATGCAAGGTTTCTCTCCAAGGATATTATTACTGAGTTTCGAGGCAGGGGACATGAGATACGTATATCTCCATTGAGTTTCCGTGAATTCATCTCGGCCTATCAGGGGCCGTCAGAGTCGGAAGCTCTCAGGGAGTATATGCTTTATGGCGGATTGCCACAGGTGGTGACGACGCAGGACGTCCAGACCAAAGTGAGCTACCTGGCCAATGTTTTCAAGAACACCTATCTTGTGGATATCCGTGACCGTTACCGTATCATGAATGACGCGGAGCTCGATGATCTGATTAACATCATGGCATCTTCTATTGGGGGACTCACCAATCCCACGAAACTGGCTAATACTTTTCATACGGTGAAGCACAGCAATATCAGTTCGTCCACAATTCAGACCTATCTCTCTTATCTGGAGGATGCTTTTCTTATAGAAAAATCCATGCGCTACGACATCAAGGGAAAGCGGTATATCGAATCGCCTGCCAAATACTATTTTGTCGACCTTGGATTGCGCAATGCCCGCTTGCAGTTCCGTCAGACGGAAGAGACGCATCTGATGGAAAACCTGATATATAATGAACTTCGTCTCAGAGGACTTTCGGTGGATGTAGGTTCTGTCACCAGAACAGAAAGGAACGAGAATGGCAATAGTGTAAGGAGACAGATGGAAGTCGACTTTGTCTGCAACCAGGGATATAGACGTTGGTATATCCAGTCGGCTTTCGCTCTGCCAACACAGGAGAAGGAGGATCAGGAAGTAGCATCGCTGCGCAATATCAGCGACAGCTTCCGCAAGATAGTCATCACCGGAGGGTTGGCTCCAACCTATCAGAATGAGGACGGTATTTTCTTCCTTAATATCCTTGACTTCCTTAAGGACGAGAATAGCCTGAACTTATAAAAGTGCAAGAAACGGGCGGTGTTGTCAGGTACTTCTTGTTTAGAAAACTGACAAAAAACGGGCCAAAATTAGGCGATTTTCTGCACGAAGGTGTACCTTGGCCCGTAATTTTGCGAATTTTGGGCACGTTTTTGTAAATGTCTGACAGTTAGAGCTTTATAGGATTGTTAGCTTTCTAGGAGTACAAAAAACGTTGATGCTGGTTGTCAAAGTACCGTTTTCTCATGAAATTCTCTAGAGAATTTCTCCTCATCTCGCTTGTTTGTATGTGTCATCTAAGCGTGTTGACTCGATGAACACGCTTAGATGAGGCGATGATCTCGCCTTTTTCTCAGGTACAAAGTGCCTTTCTGATGATCAGCCGTCGGTTTTCTGACTTTTTCATTCTCTAGATTGCAAGTTCACGCGGAGGTACTTTTGTCGGAATAATTCTGAGTGATTGATGTGATGATCAGACTATATGACCTATTCACTTGAAAAACCTGAGCTCTTCACAGCTACTGTTTGCCGGTATTTCTTCGGTGACACGCCAACGATCTTGGTAAACAGTCGCGAGAAATAATAGCTGTCGTCGATGCCTGCCATCGTGCAGATCTGATTGATTTTGAGATCTGTGGTCTCCAAGAGCTGACAGGCGCGGTTCACCTTGAGCCGGTTGAAATAGTTGAGCGGTGACTGTCCGATGCTCTTGCGGAAGATGAGGGAGAACTGCGAGACCGAGTAGCCGATGTAGTCGCACAGTTGTTGGAGTGTCAGCTGCTTCTCAATATTCTCGTTCATATACCTTACCGCCATGGTGACGATGTCCGTGGTGTCAATGCGTTCTTGCTGAGCGTTGTAGTGTCTGAACTGTTTCAGATAGCAGAGCGAGGCCAGGAAGGTGTAGAGCAGTGAAGAGGCATAGCGCAGATTTTCAAGACTGTAGTTGTCGCTGAGCGTCAGGAAGATGTCCTCAAAGAAGTCGTTCCGCAGGTTGATACGGGAGTTAGTTCCGGGTGTGATCTCTTTAGGCTCAAGGTGGTCTTCGCCGAAGCAGTGTGCCGTCTGACCAGTGAAATGCAACCAATAAATCGTCCATGGATCTTGGTTGTTCGACGCATAGACGTGCGGCTTGCCCTTTGGGATGATGACAAACTGGTTGCTGCGAATAGTGTAACGCTTTCCCTCAACCTCATACCACCCGCTGCCTTTCACGCAGTAGATGAGGATATATTGTGCCACACCCTCAGGCCGCTCACGATAGTGGTACATCGCGTGGGGGTAATAGCCGATGTCGGTGATGTAGAGTTGGCGGAGAAACTCGTCGGCCTCACATGTATGTCTGATCATGTTGGGTAAGACGATGGAACGCTCACCGGAAAAACCGCTTTTGATTCTTAGCATGTAGGTATAGTGACATTGGTTTTTGCAAAGATAACAAATATTTTTCAGACATCGTAATATTATCCATCTTTTCCTTGTGATAATCTATTTTCTTCCTAAGATCTTTGTCGTAACTTTGCAGCGTGAAACAAAACATCAATTAGAGTACAATCTAAACAGTCCATTTATGAGTAAGAATGCGTACACATACTTTATATGTATGGTAGGAGCCTTCGGAGGTCTGCTCTTCGGTTATGACTGGGTGGTCATCGGCGGAGCGAAACCGTTCTATGAGGCTTATTTCGGAATTGGCTCATCACCGAGCGACCAAGGTCTTGCCATGACGGTGGCTTTGATCGGCTGCATGTTTGGCGCGCTGACCGTCGGCTGGCTGGCCGACAGGATGGGGCGGAAGAAGTTGCTGATCGTGTCCTCCATCGTGTTTCTGTTGTCGGCTTTGGCCACGGGTGCTGTACATAGCTTCCACACGTTTCTCATCGCCCGTTTCTTTGGTGGTGTCGGCATCGGACTGGCATCAGGACTCTCTCCGATGTATATCGCCGAAGTCGCACCGGCTTCCATCCGCGGCCGCATGGTGTCGCTCAATCAGATGATGATTGTCATCGGCATCCTTGCCGCCCAGATTATCAACTGGCTCATTGCCCAACCGATGTCAGCCGGAATGACCGAGGCCGCCATCGCACAGTCGTGGAACGGACAGATGGCTTGGCGCTGGATGTTCTGGGTGCCGATGATTCCTTCATCCATCTTCTTTGTTCTCAGCCTGTTCATCCCAGAGAGTCCAAGATGGTTGCAGATGCGGGAACATAAGGCTGACGCAACCGTCGAACAGAAAGAAGGCAGCCTCTCGGCACTGTTTTCCCGTCGCTACGCAGCAGCCCTACTTCTCGGCGTTTTCATCGCCGTCTTCCAGCAGTGGTGCGGCACGAATGTCATCTTCAACTATGCCCAGGAGATCTTCCAACAGGCTGGTTATGAGATTGGCGACGTACTCTTTAACATCGTCGTCACCGGCATTGCCAACCTCGTGTTCACCTTTGTTGCCCTTCACACCGTAGACAAGTTAGGCCGCAAGCCGCTCATGTTGCTCGGCGCAGGCGGACTGTGCCTGATCTACGCCATTCTTGGCACCTGCTACTACCTGCATGTCACCGGCATAGGCATGATCGTGCTCGTGGTGCTGGCCATTGGCTGTTACGCCATGACGCTTGGCCCTTGTACCTGGGTGCTGATCTCTGAGATCTTCCCCGACAAGGTTCGTTCAGTGGGCGTGTCGACCTGCACCTTCGCGCTGTGGATTGGTTCCTCAACGCTCACCTATACCTTCCCCTTCCTCAACCGCTCGTTGGGCAGCTACGGCACGTTTTGGATCTATGCCGCCGTATGTGCAGTCGGCTTCATCGTCTTTGCCACAAAACTGAAGGAGACCAAAGGCACGTCGCTGAAGTAACATTTATTCATTATACATTATACATTATACATTATCCATTATACATTACTATGGTAAAAGCATGGAAAGAGGACGTCGTCATCCCTACCTACGAGATTGGCGAACCAGACAAGAGCCCTATGTATCTTGAGAAGCGAGTCTATCAGGGCTCCAGTGGTGTGGTATATCCATATCCCGTCATTGAGAAGATCGGAGACAAGCCGGTGGACCACACCTGGCATGCCATATACATCGAGAATGAATATATCAAAGTGATGGTGCTGCCCGAACTCGGCGGCCGCATACAGATGGCCTACGACAAGGTGAAAGGTCGTCACTTTGTCTACTACAATCATGTCATCAAGCCTGCCCTTGTGGGACTGACAGGGCCTTGGATCAGTGGCGGCATCGAGTTCAACTGGCCTCAGCACCATCGTCCGTCCACCTATCTGCCCGTTGACGCTACGATCGAAGAGAATGTGGACGGCTCCGTAACGGTGTGGGTCAACGAATACGAGCGTATGTTCCATCAGAAAGGAGCCGCAGGCTTTACGCTCCGTCCCGGTAAGGCTTACCTTGAGATCAAGGGCCATCTCTACAATGGCACGCCGCTGCCGCAGACCTTCCTGTGGTGGGCCAACCCTGCCGTGGCCGTCAACGACTATTATCAGAGCGTCTTCCCGCAGGACATCAACGCCGTCTTTGACCATGGCAAGCGTGCTGTCAGCTCGTTCCCGATCGCTACGGACACCTATTACAAGATGGACTACTCCGCAGGCGTGGACATCTCGAACTATAAAAACATCAAGGTGCCGACATCCTATATGGGTGTCAACTCGAAATATAACTTTGAGGGTGGCTATGAGAATGACTCTCATGGCGGTATGCTCCACGTGGCCAGTCACCATGTCTCGCCGGGTAAGAAACAGTGGACATGGGGAAATGGTGACTTCGGACGTGCCTGGGACCGCAACCTCACCGACCACGACGGTCCGTATATCGAGCTTATGGCAGGCGTGTTCACAGAGAACCAGCCCGACTTCACTTGGCTCATGCCTTACGAGGAAAAGCGCTTCACACAGTACTTCATGCCTTATCAGGAAGTGGGCATCGTGAAGAATGCCTCTAAGGATCTTGTCTTCAACATCGACAAGAACGAGAACGGTACCGTTTGGTTCAAGCTCTATGCTACCAGCAAACAGCACGTGCATGTCGTTCTGAAGAATGACGACGGTACGACATATTATAATAATGAGGTGGACCTGAGCCCTGAGCAGATGCTCGCGGAGCAGCGCATTGATGTAAAGGGAGTCGCGCTGAACACATTATCGTTCCAAGCCAACGACTTGGAGTGGCATGCTGAGCCCGACGAGATCCGTCCTATTCCCGATGCTGCTGAGGCTGCTTTGTCGCCCGGGGACACCAAGACCAACGACCAGCTCTATCTCACCGGACTGCATCTGGAGCAGTATCGTCATGCCACCTGGAATCCAACAGACTATTATGAGGAAGCGCTGCGCCGCGATCCCAACGACTATCGTTGTCTCAATCAGATGGGACTGTGGTATCTGCGCCGTGGTCGTTTCGACAAAGCCGAGTCTTATCTGCGCCGCGCACAGAAAGTGCTCTATAAGCGCAATCCCAATCCCTACGACGGTGAGCCGCTCTACAACCTCGCTTTGTCGCTGTTCTATCAGGGCAAGCAGCACGAGGCTTACGAATGGTTCTGGAAAGCTGTGTGGAGCTATGCCTGGCGGAGTGCCGCTCTCTATCAGGCTGCCTGCATCTCAACAAAGGAAGGCCGACTCGGCGATGCCTTGGAGGAGGTCAACAGTAGTCTGGCTTGCAACAGCCGCAACCATAAGGTGCTGGCATTGAAAGCCACGGTACTCCGGCTCGCCGGACACAAGGACGAGGCACTGCGTGTCTGCCGGGAGAGCAAGCAAATCGATCTCTTCAACTATGGCTGCCGCTATGAGGAATATCTGCTCACTGGTGACAAGACAGTGCTCGACGATCTCGTCAACTTGATGCACAGACAGTTCAACAACTACGACGAGCTCGGACTCGACTATTGGCGTTGCGGACAGAACGAAACGGCCGCTGGCGTCTGGCAACTTGCCGTAGACAATGGTGCCACAACAGCGATGACCTATTATTATATGGGACTCACCGGAAAGAAGGAAGGCTTCGACCTTGGTGCCAAGGCTTGCAGCGACTACTGCTTCCCCAACCGTCTTGAGGCGATCCTCGCCCTGGAGGCTGCCATCGACTATAACGCTGAGGACGCAAAAGCTCACTATTATCTCGGTACGCTCTACTATGGCGCACGGCAGTACGATGTGGCCTGTCTCCACTGGAACCGCTCTGCTGAGCTCGACCCGACATTCCCCACTGTTTGGCGCAACCTCGCATTGGAAGAGTTCAACAAGGAGAACAATCCTGAGCAGGCCGTGGCCGATATGGAGCAGGCCTTCAGCCTCAATACCAAGGATGGCCGCATACTCATGGAACTCGACCAGCTCTATAAGCGACTCGGCTATGACCACAACATGCGACTGAAGCATCTTGAGCAGTACCCCGAGCTCATCGCCCAGCGCGACGATCTGCTGCTGGAGGAAATCACCTTGCTCAATCTCACCGGTCACTACGAGCAGGCTAAGGAAAAACTCGATGCCCATCAGTTCCATCCATGGGAAGGTGGCGAAGGCAAGGTCAGCGGACAATACCAGCTCGCACGCGTGGAGCTCGCCAAGCAGGCGTTGGACCGTAAAGACTACGACACAGCCATTCAACTCCTCAATGAGTGTCTCGTCTATCCCCATCATCTCGGTGAGGGCAAGCTCTACGGTGCCCAGGAGAACGACTTCTACTATTTCCTCGGCTGTGCTTACAATGCTAAGGGTGAAAACGAGAAAGCCAAGGAGTACTGGGAGAAAGCTACGCTCGGACCAACAGAGCCTGCGGCAGCCATGTACTACAACGATGCCAAGCCCGACAAGATCTTCTATCAGGGACTGGCAATGCTGAAACTTGGCAGAACGGGCGAGGCTCACGGTCGCTTCTACAAGTTGCTCAACTATGGCAAGAACCATCTCTTCGACCACATTGTGATGGACTACTTCGCCGTGTCGTTGCCCGACCTGCAGATTTGGGAAGGCGATCTCGACCAGGCCAATGTCGTGCACTGCAAATATATGCTGGCACTCGGCTACTACGGCTTAGGCGACAAAGAGCATGGTCAGCGCTATCTCGAAGAGGCAGCCAAGCTCGATCCCAACCACTTGGGTATCTATCAGTTCAATACGGTTATCAAATAGTATCTAATATAGATAAGCCTTATGCTACATAAAATTATTATAGCTATCATCCTATGTCTGTCCGCTTGTCATGTCTCTGCACAAGACAAGATTGATCTTAGTGGTCAGTGGATGCTTACAGACACTTCGGGTGTCAGCGTCAACAAACCTGTTGCTTTGCCCGGTACGCTCGACATGGCAGGCATCGGCACACCGTCTTCATTGCCTTTGCAGATGGGACGGGAGCAGTTGCGTCATCTGACGCGTAAGGTTTCCTTTGTAGGTAAGGCGACGTATGCCCGAACAATAGACATCCCGAAGACAATGGCTGGACGCCCATTGACGTTGACACTGGAGCGCGTGCTTTGGGCGAGTCGCGTTGCCATCGACGGGCAGGACATTGGACAGAAGCAGGAGAGTCTCGTCGCGCCACATGTGTTTCATCTGCCCAAAGGTCTGAAAGCCGGACAGCATACGTTGCAGCTGACCGTAGACAATCGCCAGCAATACGACATCTCATACATGTTGATGGCGCATGCCTATACTGAAGAGACACAGACACGGTGGAACGGCGTGTTGGGACAAATGACCTTGGCCGTATCTTTGCCTGCGAACAAAGCCTCCAAACCAAAATACTGGGTAGACGGCAGACGCGTGAATGCGAGTCTCGACGCAGAGGGATGCTGGCATCCTTTGTTGCCGGACACGTTGAGTCGGTGGGATGAATTCAATCCCAACCTGCACACGTTGACGACAAAACTTGGCCACAGCTTGACGACACAGCGGTTTGGCGTCCGCAAGCTCAGCACAGAGGACGGACATCTATGGGTCAATGGGAGAAGAACATTCCTGCGGGGAACCCTTGAATGTTGCATCTTCCCACTTACAGGAACGCCCCCTACCGACAATGCTGGTTGGGAGAAAGTCTTTGTCACGGCCCGCCAGTGGGGACTCAACCACTTGCGTTTCCACAGCTATTGCCCACCGGACGCCGCTTTTCGTGTGGCAGACTCTTTGGGCTTCTACCTGCAGGTGGAGTTGCCCGTCTGGTCGTTGAAAATAGGAAAGGATTCGGCTACATGTCGTTTTTTGCGGGAAGAGTACGACAGGATCATCGACAATTATGGCCATCATCCCTCGTTGTGCTTTATCAGTTGCGGTAACGAACTGCAGCCGGACTTCAAATTTCTCAATGGTCTCGTGTCTTACATGAAGAAACGTGACCCCAGCCGGCTCTACACGACCACTTCCTTCACCTTTGAGAAAGGCCATGGGCAGCGACCAGAGCCGGAAGATCAGTACTTCGTCACACAATGGACAGACAAGGGATGGGTACGTGGACAAGGCGTATTCGACAGTGAGCCGCCTGCATTCAACAAGAACTATCAGGCCGCATTGGGTAAGATCAGCGTTCCTTTCTTCTCACATGAGATCGGGCAATATGCTGTCTATCCCAATCTGAAAGAAATCAGCAAGTACACAGGCGTGCTCGATCCTTTGAACTTGAAAGCGATCCGCTCGGATTTGCAGCACAAAGGACTGCTCGATGAAGCCGAAAGTTGGACCCGGGCTTCGGGCAGACTGGCCTATATATTATATAAGGAGGAAGTGGAACGCGCACTGAAAACTCCCGGACAGAGTGGATTCCAGTTGCTGGGTCTGCAAGACTTCCCCGGTCAGAGCACAGCACTGGTAGGCCTCGTCGACGCTTTCTGGGATAATAAAGGAGCCTGCAAACCAGAAGAGTTTCGGCAGGCTTGTGCTCCCGTCACTCCGTTGGCAAGCTTTGGCAAAGCCGTCTACACCAATGACGAGATCTTTACGGCACAACTGATGGTTGCAAACTATGGCGCCTCTTCTCTGCAAGGAAAGAAGATGGTATGGTCGTTGGGAAACCAGAAGGGGGCGTTTATGATTTCGTCCGCCGATCATGGCCTCATCAATGTAGACTCCATTTCCGTGCCTCTTTCTGCTGTTTCAGAGGCTACATGTCTCACACTCTCTGCTTCCATCGAAGGCACGGCATGGCACAACAGCTGGCACATCTGGGTCTATCCGAGCGAATTAGACAATGCGACGTCATCCTCTCGTGTTGTCGTAACGGACAATGTCTCCGCGGCAATCAAGGCTTTGCAGCAAGGCCGCGACGTGCTGCTTTCGCCCCGATCGGAGCAGATCAATGGTCTGGAAGGTAAGTTTGTTCCGGTGTTCTGGAGTCCGGTGCACTTCCCCAAGCAGGCGGGTACGATGGGCATCCTCTGCAATCCGCGTAGTCCTGCCTTCGCAGCATTCCCTACAGAGGCGAATACGGATTGGCAGTGGTGGCAATTGGTGAAACATGCCAAGGTCATGGTGGTAGACTCCTTGAAGATGTTTCCTTCTGACATGATCGTCAAATGTGTCGACAACTTTGCCAACAACCGCAGACTGTCTTTTGCTTTTGAATGCAAAGTAGGCCGTGGGCGTCTGTTGCTGACTTCCATGGATTTGTTGTCCAAGACGCAATATCCCGAAGCCCGGCAATTGGTCTACAGCTTCCTGAAATATATGCGCTCAAGCGATTTCCAGCCTCAAAGCAGTCTGTCAATTGATGCCATGAATGCGCTCTTCAGCAAATCGGATAAAGAGGTAACCACAGATGCCATGAGCATCTATCAATAAGGCGTTATCAAACAAGTTTGCCATATGAACAAGTTTATCAAGACATTCACGGTTCTTGCCGTGTTTCTGACTTTGCATCCACAGGCTTGGGCCCAACCCAAGATCACGTGGGACTCTAAAAGCCTCATGATGGACGGGCGTCGCGTAGCGCCGGTTATGGGCGAGATACACTTCTCACGTCTGCCAGAAGATGAGTGGGAGAGTGCCGTAAAGAACATGAAGGCCGGTGGCGTGACTATGATTGCTACCTATGTCTTTTGGAATCATATAGAGGAAATGGAGGATCAGTGGGACTGGAGCGGCAGACGCAACCTTCGACATTTCCTGGAAATCTGCAAGCAAGAGCAGATGCTGGTTGTACTCCGTATCGGCCCCTTCTGTCACGGCGAGGTGCGCAATGGCGGCATTCCCGACTGGTTCTTCACCAAGGGCATCAAGAGCCGCAGTGAGGATCCGCGTTTTCTGGCACTTGCCGAGAAACTCTATCGGCAAATCTTCACCCAAGTGCAAGGCCTGCAATGGAAGGATGGCGGACCGGTCATTGCCTGCCAGTTCGACAACGAATACCATGGCAAAGGCTCCTACCTCATGGCACTGAAAAGGATCGCACAGCGGATCGGCTTTGAGCTGCCCTTCTACACACGCACCGGTTGGCCTGATCTCGCCACACCCGTGCCCTTTGGTGAGATGTTGCCCCTTTACGGCGACTATGCCGATGGCTTTTGGGAGCGGAGCATTGCGCCGACGGCGGGTAACTACTATCAGGCTTTCTTCTTCAAACCCAACCGCGATAACCAGAACATTGCCACGGAACAAATCCGATATGGCAACCAGTCTACTACTCGCAAAGACGAGAATACCTATCCTTATTTCACTTGTGAGCTTGGTGGCGGCATGATGACCTCGTATCACCGTCGCGTCTTCATGTATCCCAACGATGCCTATGCCATGGCCGTAGTAAAGCTTGGCAGCGGCAGCAATCTGTTGGGCTACTACATGTATCATGGTGGTACCAACCCAGAGGGCAAGTGCTCTTATCTCCATGAGACCCAGCGCACAGTGGCTACCAACTACAACGACCTGCCGGTGAAGACCTATGATTTCCAGGCTCCCCTTGGCGAGTTTGGACAGGCTAATCCCGTCTTCTTCCGCCTGCGCCCCCTTCATCGTTTCATGCACGACTTCCAGGAGACGCTGGCACCGATGGAGGCCCACTTCCCCAATACGGCGCAGGTACGCAAGGGCGACGACTCTTATCTGCGGTGGAGCTATCGCAGCAACGGGCATTCCGCCTTTGTCTTCTTCAACAACTATGAGCGCCTGCAGCATCTCACGGCAAAGAAGGGCGTGCAGTTCCATGTCGGCGACGTAACGTTCCCCTCACGCCCGATGACCATCCCTGCCGACGCTATTGGCATCTTCCCCGTTGGCGTTGCCGGTCTCCGCTATGCCACAGCACAACTCGTTGGTGAGGAGAATGGAAAGGTTTATCTTATGCAGGTGAAAGGGATTCCCGTGGAGATTGCCTTTGAGGATGGAAAGGTCATCAGAAACGCCAAGCCGCGTGGGATGAGCAAGCCCATCTATAAACATTATTACCTGCTGACGACAGAAGAGTCAGAACAGATGGGCGAGACGGTGAAGCCCTTCTCGCATACGGTTATGGATAAGGTGCCCTATGAAAGAATACGTGAGGCAGGACCGCTGCGGACGATTACCATTGGCGTGAACAAGGCGGCTGAGGAACCGACAGACTCGGACTTCAATCAGGCTGCAGTCTACACGATCAATCTGCCCGACAGTCTTCCCTCCGATGCGCTTCTCGACATCGACTATCACGGCGACTGCGCACGGCTGTATGCCAATGGTAAGTTGATCGACGACAACTTCTACAATGGACGGCACTTCCAGTATGGTCTGTGGAGACTGCCTAAAGGTACACAAAAGCTTGAGCTTCGTATCCTGCCCATGCAGAAAGATGAGCCCGTATACTTCCCGCAAGAAGCTGACACCACACCGGGAGAAGGCATTAACAGCATAAAGATTCTCAGCCGATGAAACATCTTGGTATCCTGATTCTCTTCCTGCTTTCAGCCCTGTCGGCAGGAGCAGGAAATGTCATCGACCTTAGCGGCAACTGGCAGGCACGGCTGCGCGGCAACCTATTACAGCACGCAGTCAGGCTGCCGGGCTCCTTGCTGACAAACAATCTCGGTGACGAGCTTTCGGTGGACACACGTTGGACAGGCTCGCTCTACGACTCCTCGTTCTACTACAATCCCTACATGACTCCGTACCGCCGGAAGGGTCACATGAAGTTCCCATTCTTCCTCACTCCCAACAAGCACTACGTGGGTGAGGTAGTCTATACCCGTGGCATCTTCGTACCGAAAGCGTGGAAAGGCCGTGTGGTGACGCTCTTCCTCGAAAGGCCGCATATTGAGACCACGGTAACGGTCAACGGGAAAGCAGTGGGGCATCAGATGAGTCTTAATACGCCACATGTGTATGATGTGACATCGGCTATTGTCCCAGGCAAAGAGAATACGGTGACCGTCAAAGTGTATAATGGCATTGAGAACGTATGCGTGGGACAAGACTCGCACAGTGTCACCGACCAGACGCAAGGCAATTGGAATGGTCTCGTTGGCCGCATGGAACTGCAATGTCGCGGTCGGCACCCGGTCGGCAACGTACAGGTGTACCCACATATAAATAATGAGTCGGCCACAGTTGTCGTCAGTGGGCCAAGAGAGAAGTTGACGTTTCTGTTAAACGGAAAAATGGTTAATGCCAAGCGGCAAAACGACTCTACCTATCTGCTGGCAGTGAAGAATGCACGGCAGTGGTCCGAGGCTTCACCCTATGTCTATCAGTTGGCCGTATGCTCGCGCGATGATACCTGTCGCACTACTTTCGGCATGCGTGAAATCACCATCCAAGGCACACTGTTCTATCTCAACGGCCATCCTATTTGGATTCGCGGCACAGTAGAGAACTGCGACTTTCCGCTTACGGGTTTTCCACCCACCGACGTGGCGAGTTGGAAGCGCATCTTCGTCAAGTGCAAGCAGTATGGTCTCAATGCCATGCGTTTCCACAGCTACTGTCCGCCCGAGGCTGCATTTACAGCGGCCGATGAGGTAGGCTTTTATCTGGCTCCCGAGGGACCGAGCTGGCCTAATCATGGTGTGAAGATGAACCGTGGCATGGCCATCGACCACTATCTTATGAACGAGACACAACGTATGGTACGGCACTATGGCAACCATCCTTCGTTCCTGATGATGTCGGCCGGCAACGAACCTGCAGGTGATTGGGTCAGTTGGGGCAACCGCTGGGTGGAGTACTGGAAACAAACCGATCCCCGACGCGTCTATTGCAGCTTCAACGTAGGCGGCGGATGGGCATGGGACAACGGATCGGAATATCACGTGAAAGGCGGTGGGCGCGGACTCGACTGGAATCATGCGGCTCCACAGAGCATGGACAACTTGGACAAGGACTTGCGCTTCCCACGCAACTACAAGGACAGCGTACCCAACCACTCGCCCATCATTGCCCACGAGCAGGGACAGTGGTGCGCTTTCCCCGACCTGAGGGAACGCAGCCAGTACACGGGCGTCTACAAGGCTTACAACTTCGACATATTTGCCGATCTGTTGCGTGACAATGGCATGGCGACGATGGCAGGAAAGTTTCTCCACGCCAGCGGCAAACTGCAATCGCTGTGCTATCGCTTTGAGATGGAGCGCAACTTGCGTACAAAAGATTACGCAGGCTTCATGCTCCTCGGCCTCAACGACTATAGTGGTCAGGGTACGGCGCTGGTCGGTCCGTTGAACGTCTTCTGGCGAGAAAAGGGCTATGTCGACAGCACCGAGTGGCGGCAGTCGTGCAACGACCTCGTTGTCATGGCAGAGTTCCCCAAGTTTGTCTTTGCCTCAGGCGAGACATGTGAAGTACCTGTCGATGTCTATAATGCGGTCTATGGCAAGGAGAGCCTGAGTGGTCAGTTGTCTTATGCTATCTCGCCTTCTGTGGGAAATAAGATTGTGGGTAAGCTCGACATCCCCAGTGGCAAGAGCCTGCATGTAGCTCGCATACCGCTTTTCATCAATGTTGCCCAGCCCGGCAAATACACGCTCACGCTGAGGCTGCAAGCCAACGGCCGGACCATCACGAATCAATACGACTATTGGGTCTATCCGCCTCTTCAGTCTCAGGATTTAGAGCCTCACGATAAGAATCTCTACATTACCGACTCATTGGACAACCGTGCGCTCACCCTGCTCCGCCATGGCGGCAAGGTGCTCATCACGGCGGCCGGCAAGGTACGCTACGGCAACGATGTGAAGCAGACCTACCTGCCCGTCTTCTGGAATACAAGTTGGTTTAAGATGCGTCCGCCGCATACCACGGGCTTGACCATAGACTCGCTGCACCCGCTGTTCCGTGAGTTCCCCACCGACGACTGGAGCAATCTCAACTGGTGGGAGCTGGTCAACAACGCTCAGGTGATGAACCTCGCAGCACTGCCTCGTGACTATCAGTCGCCCATACAACCTATCGACACGTGGCATGTGAGTCACAAGCTCGGCATGATGATAGAGGCTAACGTGCTCAACGGCAAATTGCTGATGACCACGATGGACATCAGTAGCCACCTCGACCGCCGTCTGGTGGCCCGACAGATGCGCAAGGCTCTCATCGACTATATGGAGAGTGACCGCTTCCAGCCAGCCCTGACGCTTCCCGTCACGGTCATCACCGACCTCTTTACAAAGACGGCTCCGCCCGTGAACATGTACACCAAGGACTCACCGGACGAGCTGAAACCAAAACTAAAATAGACACAAAATGCGAATGAGAAACTCTCATTTCGTAATATTGTCCATCAAAATAGTAGGTCTTGTCCATTTCTTGGGTACACTTATTATCTTACTTTTGCATTTGAAATCGGACCTACATCCGTATCTTAATATCTAAACTTATAAACCAAAAACTAACTAAATGATGAGAAGCAACCTTATCTATGTATCTTGTCTGGCGCTATCGCTATGCAGTACAGTCGGAGCCTATGCACGACCGAGTGCAGCTCCCAGTAATCCGGAGATAGGCCAAACATCTAAGTCTATTCCTGTAGTCAAGGGTACCGTGTTCGATCAAGACGGACAGCCGGTGATTGGCGCTACTGTCATCATCAAAGGCACAAGTAATGGAACGATTACTGACTTTGATGGAAACTATGTGCTTCGGAATGTCCCTCAGGGAGCGACAGTAGAGATTTCCTTTATTGGCTATGTCAGTCAACAGATGACGGCGCAGGGGGCGTCTATGGGTACCATAAAGCTGAAAGAGGACAACAAGACGCTCAATGAACTTGTTGTTATCGGTTATGGTACACAAAGAAAGGCGGACTTGACGGGTTCTGTGGCAAATGTAGATGCAAGCAAACTCAACACACAGAGTAATGCTACTATCGGGCAGGCTCTGCAAGGAAAGATTGCCGGTGTCGATATCGTTTCTCAGGGCGGTTATCCAGGCAGTGGCACGCGTGTCATGGTACGTGGTATTGGTACGCTCAACAATGCCACACCTCTTTATATAGTAGACGGCATGTACATGTCAAGCATCGATCAGATCAATCCTTCCGATATAGAAAGCATTGATGTGTTGAAGGATGCTTCCTCATCGGCTATCTACGGTTCCAGAGCTGCTAACGGTGTCGTTATCGTTACCACAAAGAGTGGCTCTAACACGGATGGTGTTCCTAACATTAATGCCACGGCAAGCATTGGCGTGAATGCCCCATCAAAATATCTCGATCTCCTCAATGCATCGCAATGGGCGCAGGTAACTACCGAGAGCCGTGCTGCTGCAGGTTTGGCACCGCTCGTTATGGCTCAGAACCTTGAACAGCGAGAAGACAACGACTGGCAGGACATTATGCTTTCCCCGGCTCTCATGCAGAACTACAATCTCTCGGTTTCCGGTGGTGGTAAATACTCTAAGTACTACAATAGCTTTGGTTATACCAATCAGGATGGTACGATGAAGAACACCAATTTCAAGCGTTATACCATGCAGAGTAAGCTTGATTTTGAAAAGGGTATTTTCAATCTGGGTACCAATGTTATCTTGTCCTATGACGAGAACAAGCCTATGCTTAGCGACATCAGAGGTGGAATGATTGGCCAGAGCCTTCTTTCGGTGCCAACCCTTTCACGATATGATAATACGAAAGTAGGAGGATACGGTGCTACGGAGGGGGATGTCCTCAATTTGCGCAACCCGTTGGGCATGGCAGACAACAATCTGATACGAAACCGCGAGAACAACACGAAGATATACGCCAATGTCTATGTGAGTGTAGAACCTATCAAAGGATTGAAGTACAAGTTAAGTTTCACTCCTGACTTCCAGTTCTATCGTTACAATACTTTTACAGGTCTCTTTGACTTTGGTGGTGACAAAAATACCATTACCACCAACTCAGAGTCGCAGACACGTACGCGCAACCTCTTGTTGGAAAATCTGCTGACCTTCGACCGTACCTTTGGTAAGCACAAAGTGTCAGCGTTGGCAGGTTTCTCTTTCCAAGACAACCGTTATCGCTACTTACTTGGCTCCGGCCAGAACCTTCCCGAAGGATTAAGAGAGCTTGACGCTGCCACAAGTGGACTGACATCAAGTGGCAATAGTCGGCACTCTACGCTGACATCTATCCTCGGTCGTGTCTTCTATTCTTATGATAACCGTTATCTGATTCAGGCTACCATCCGTAGAGATGGCTCCTCGAAGTTCGGACCTGGTCACCATTGGGGAAACTTTCCCTCAGTGTCAGCAGGCTGGAACATAGGAGAGGAGAACTTTGTGAAGAAGAATGTGAACTGGATTGATCAATTGAAACTGCGTCTCGGCTATGGTGAACTCGGTAACCAGGAGATTTCTAATTACATGTATTCCGCAGTTGTCAGTTCCGGAATCAATTATCCCAATGTAGGCAATGGTGTTTATACAGGTGCATTCCCCAAGAACTTCGCCAATCCTGACATTAAGTGGGAATCGACATCTATGACCAATGTGGGTATTGACTTCATGGCTTTAAGCAGCAGACTGAGCCTCACTTTGGACTACTATGTGAAGAACACCAAGGATATCCTCCTTCAAGTGCCAATACCTCTCTCGACCGGTTCAGCCTCCAACCCTGTGAGAAATGCAGGAAAGATACGTAACAGAGGTTTTGAATTCAACATCGGATGGAACGACCAAATAGGAAATGACTGGAATTATAGCGCAAGCTTCAATGGGTCCTTCAATAAGAACAAGGTAATCAACATGGGTACAGACAGTCAGTTTATCACTGGTGGAACGGTACATGGTGGCACTTGGACAACGAAGACCATAGCAGGCTATCCTATCGCAGGATTCTGGCTGATTCCTACTGACGGATATTTCAACAGTAAAGAGGAGGTTCAGGCTTACAACAAGGATGGAAAGCTCATTCAGCCCAGTGCTGGGCCTGGCGACATACGTTTCAAGGATGTTAATGGTGATGGCACCATCAATGACGATGACCGTGTCTATTGCGGTAGTCCGTTCCCAGACTTCACTTACGCCTTCAATGGAAGCGTCAGCTATAAGAGTTTTGACCTGAGTTTCACCCTCCAGGGTGTCGTGGGCAATAAGATCTACAACGCCACACGCCAGGAACTTGAGAACGTGACATACGGCAGCAACTACTTGGCAACCGTATTGGATCACTGGACCGAGCAGAACCACAATGCCTCAATACCGCGTCTTGTATGGAATGATCCTAACCGCAATGCCCGCACAGAGAGCACACGCTTCTTGGAAAGCGGTACCTACTTGCGCCTCCGCTCCGTGCAACTGGGCTATAATCTTCCCAAGAACTTCCTTGGCTTCTTCAAGACTGCTCGCGCATATATCGAGTTAGACAATCTGTTCACGATTACTCCTTATAGCGGCTACAGCCCGGATGTCAATGCCAGCAGCGTCTATCAGCGTGGATTTGATGAGTTCATCTATCCCAACAACCGTACCTATATGGCCGGAATCAATCTCACATTCTAAACCTTTTATTATTCAACAGCTATGAAAAGACTTCATGTCTATATACTTAGTGCAATATTGGGCACCGTCATGGTCAGTACCTCCTGTAGTGACCAGCTTGACCAGGTCAACCCCAACGCACAAACAGAAAGCACGTTCTGGAGGAGCCAGTCAGATTTCAACAAGGCTCTTGTGGCTTGCTATTCCCCGCTCAAAGAGGGTATTAATGGTGGTTACTATGGTACTCGTGGTGTGATGATGCGCATAGCCAGAGCTGATGAGGTGGAGTTCCGAAACGACATCAGTGATATCTTCTCGGCTTGCTACTTTACCAACTCCAACGGCAATGCTGTAGCCCAATCCATATTCTATCAGTTCTATAGTGGCATCTTCAGATGCAACAGCGTGCTGCAGCACATAGATGATGCGGGCCAGGGGTTGCTCAGTGATGATTTTGTGAAAGAGGCCCGTGGCGAAGCCTCGTTTCTCCGAGCACTGTATCTTTTCAACTTGGGCAAGGAGTTCAAGGATGCTCCCTTGCGTCTGAAGGCTTCTGAAAGCTCTGCAGACTTCCCGTTGGCAAAGTCTTCACAGAAAGAGATATGGGACCAGGCGATCTCAGACTTGGAAATAGCGGCATCCTGTCTACCGGTCAAGGCGGTTGCTCTTGGCAAACCATCCAAAGGTGCTGCCTATGCGCTTATGGGGAAAATCTATCTCTATGAAAAGGAGTATGACAAAGCTATCGGTGTGCTGGAGCCACTGACCAAAGCTCCGTACAGTTATTCACTCTGTCAGGATTTCCGTTGGAATATTGATGAGGCTCATGAATTCAACAGCGAGAGCATCTTTGAGGCACCGATGGAGGACGTCGGTGGAACGAATGTGTGGAGTAACGGTGAGACCAACAACACCAGTCAGACTACATCCAGAGCCATGGAATACGCAGCTTCAGTCGTAGGCGGATGGTTTGAGGCTCAGCCAACAAAGCAAATCATGGACATCATGACGCAGGAGAAGGACAAGAATGGCAACTATGACTACCGGGCGCGTGTGTCTGTGGCTTGGGATTATGATGGATGTATGTACTACAAAGAGCCGTTCCGCCAGAAATTTCCACAGAGCCAATGGGGTACCTATTGGATTCTTCGCTATGAGAACTGGGACAAAGATGTCAATGAGGATGCATCATGTAAATCGACGATCAATGAGCGTGTATTGCGTTACGATGGTGTGATTCTAAATTTGGCAGAATGCTATCTCTTTAGCACAGCGCACAAGGATTTGCAGAAAGCAGTTTCGTATATCAACATGATTCGTGAGCGCGCCAATCTTAACGACTATAGTGGCAGCATGACTGAGGCTGATATCTTCCGTGATTTGGAGCATCAGCGCGCCATTGAATTCTTTGTTGATGGAGAACGCTTCTACGATCTTCGTCGCTGGGGATTGCTCGATGAGCGTATCAAGACCTGCAACGCGGTAAGATACAAGCAGCTGGAGACGGGTAAGGTGGATAACACCAATAAGTATTATTACCTGCCTATCCCGTCTGCAGAACTTGAAACCAACCAGCTCTGTACACCAAGTGAGGGTTGGTAAACGGATTCTCGTAAGCTGCGTACTGACTGTCGTTGAGAATCTTTCTCAACTGCTTGTCGTACTTATCCTGCTTTCTCTCCATCTCCTTGAACGGATCGCTGTTGCTTCCCGAAGAAGGCATGGAACCACCGCCGGGGCCATCCATGCCGTTACCGGGTCCTCCCATTCCTCCATGTCCACCCTGCATATCTCCCATGGAAGGTGGTGGACTGGACGGACGACCGCCTCGTATTCCGCCAAGAGAGCCACCCTGAGCTGGGCGCTGGCCTTCTTTGTCGTCGTTGCGTGGCCGCATACCCTCGATGACCTCAGCATACTTACTGTTCAACTTCTTCACTTTCTTGGCTTGCTCTTCGGTCAGATTCAGGTGACTGTCCATGTAGTTGTTGAGACTGTCAACCGTGAAGTGTGCTCTCATGGGTAGTCTCCCCCATGGTCGCCCATTCTGTTGCTGCTGTGCAGCTTGGTTGCTTTCCTGCGCCATAGCCAACGAGGAAATGGCAGCAAGGATTCCGATGAATAATACTCTTTTCATATTCCTAATGTTTGCGTTCCTGTTAGCAAAGATACGCGGTAACTGCCCATGCGATGAAAAGTATTCAGCCAACGGTGGGTTCCGTTCAGTGTAGATGTCATTTCCTTGTAGCTATTCTTTTTCATGGATTCCACTTAAACTTCGAAAAAATATTGTATCTTTGCAGGGAAAGTCATATTAACCCTTAGACAAACAATCTTCAGACGTGAATCATCAATCGTTTATATCCATGAGACGATACAAGAAAATACTATTGCTGTCAACTGCGGCATTGTCGCTCGGCTCTTCAGCTTTTGCCCAGTCAGTTTCTGTCGTGGGCTTCAACCCATCGTTACGCTATCAGACCATGATGGACTTTGGCGCTTCCGACTGCTGGACTGCGGAATATGTGGGTAGCGATTTTTCCAAGGCCGAGAAGGAGCGGGCGGCGCGCTTGCTCTTCTCCCGTGAGACCGATGCCAAGGGAAATCCCCGTGGCATAGGGCTCTCGGTGTGGCGCGTGAACTTAGGCGCTGGCAGCAGTGAGCAAGGCGACGGATCGAATATCGCGAATGTCACTCGACGGGCAGACTGCTACCTCAAAGCAGACGGCAGCTATGATTGGAATCGTTGCTCAGGACAACGGTGGTTCATGGAGCAGGCTAAGAACTATGGCGTTGATCATTTCCTTCTTTTCGCCAACTCTGCACCTATTTATTATACGGGCAACGGACTGGCCAACAACAAAGACGGAGCGACGGGAGCCAACCTGAAAGAAGACTGCTACGACGACTACGCAAACTATATAGCCACAACAGCCAAGCATTTCACTGACCAGGGCTACCCTATCACCTATGTCGACCCTGTTAACGAGCCGGCTTTTGACTGGCGCGATGGTCAGGAGGGCTCTCCTTGGCAGAATGCTGAGATAAGTCGTCTCGTACGTGAATTGGATAAAGCGATTGAGAATCAGCATTTGACGGGCACGTCTATTGTCATGCCCGAGGCCAGTTCTTGGGACCGTGTCTACCAGCATTGTACAGACTATGGTGGCAGAGCCTCTGATCAGATCGATGCTTTCTGGAATCCTGCAAACAAAGAAACATATGTTGGTGGACTTAACCATGTGGAGAAGGCCGTAGCAGGACACGACTACTGGACATTTGGCAGTGATGCTACCTTGGTCGATGTGAGAAAGAAGGTTGATGAGAAAGCCAAAAAGTATGGACTGAAAGTTATGCAAACCGAGTGGAGTATGCTCGACCGCGAGCCGGGCACCGACACGGGCTTCCCAGCCTCCTATGAGAAAGCGGGCGAGATGGATATCGCTTTGTTCATGGGTAAGCTCATCCATATCGGTCTTACCCAAGGCAATATGTCGTCGTGGTCGTACTGGACCGCGATGTCGCAGGTGCAGTACAGTCAGAAAAACCGTTTTGAGCTGCTCCGGCTCAATGCTTCCGGCGACACGGGCTACGAGAGCTATGGCTCGCTGACCAAGGGCGGCACAGTGGCTGCCAATCCCAATCTGTGGGTACTTGGCAACTATAGCCTCTTCATCCGGCCGGGCTATCAGCGTATTGCCATGACGTGAACGCCCGTGGACGACATCGACGGTCTCATGGCTACGGCTTTCCTTTCTCCTGACGGAAAACGTGTTGTGGCGGTGTTTGTCAACAATGCTGCGGAGGCAAAGACGGTGCGCTTCAACACGTCGGCAACATCCATCCGCAAGTATATCACGGATAGCACGCATACGCTTGACCTTGATCCTTCGTTGCGTACTCAACCTGACAGCACCAAAGTCATCACCATTCCCAAACGTTCGGTGGTCACCTTTACCTTCGACGGTACCTTCACCACAGCTATACAGAATGTTCATGCAGACAAGACTGAGACGCAGCCCGTCTACAGTCTTTCAGGTGTGCGTTTGTCCGACAACCTCTCACAGTTGGGCAGTCATTATCATGGCGTCTGTGTCGTCGGTGGAAAGAAGATTGTAAGATAACAACAAGGCGGACGGTGTGAGACTTAGAACTCCACCGTCACCTTGGCGTTCAAGCGGCGCCCGGTGAGGTAGTTGGGTACGGCATATTGCTGGCCGACGACATCGGTGACCCAGTAGTAGGAGTTGACGTTGTTGATGCCGAGGAGGTTGAGGCAGTCGAGGCCGAGCCACACATTCTTCAGCCAATGGTCGCTGTGATGGTCACTGTTGTCGTAGAGGCGATAGCTCATGCCGATGTCGGCTCGCTTGTAGGCCGGCGCACGGAAAGAGGCAGAGGTGAGCTCACGGTGTGGCGTGGAGAAAGGCAGACCGTCGGCATAGGTCAGTCGCAGGCTCATCTTCCAACGCGTGGTGCCCGGGAAATAGTCGGTGAAGAAGAGATGAGCGGCAAAGCGCTGGTCGGTAGGCAGCGGCAATGAGCGCCCGTCGACGTTCATCTTCGTATTCATGAACGAGAGTGTGATCCACGAGTCAGTGCCGGGAACAAACTCACCGTAGAGCTTCAGGTCTACGCCGGCGGCATGACCTGTGGCAGTGTGGTCACCATAGTAGACCACCTGCACGTTGCTTACCGAGTAAGGGATGAGGTTATGGAGGAACTTGTAATAAGCCTCAGCCGAGAAGCGGTAAGGACGGTTGTTGACTTTGAAGCGGTAGTCCATGCCACCGATGACGTGGATGGCACGCTGACTTTTCACTTTATTGTTGAGCGAAGCGACGGTCATGCCGTTTACGGTCGACGTATCGCGTAACTCTTTGAAGAACGGAGCTTGGTAATAGAGTCCCGTGGCCAGACGGAAGGTCAGGTCGCGGTTCCACGAAGGCGTGATGCCGAGTGAGACGCGCGGCGATAGCGTCGACTCTTGGTTAAAGTTCCAATGAGAGAAGCGTACGCCGTAGTTCAGCGTGTAGAGCGTGCTGGAGTCGTTGCGGTGATAGCGCCAGGTGTCTTGCAGATAAACCTCGGTGCGGTTGGCGTCGAGCTTGTTTTTAGCTCTGAGCGAATAGATCATATACAGATCCTTGCCCGTGTGGGGGATGCTGTATCCTGCCGAGTCGCGCATCTCATACTCGCGCGAGTTCTCCTCGATATGTTCTTTCTTAAAGGTGATGCCTCCCTCGATGTTGTGTGCCGCGGTCTTATGGTTGACCATGAGTTTCACGCTGCCCACGCGTGCTTTGAGGTAGTTACGGGCATGCTGGAAGTAGGTGCCCACGCCGAGGTCCTCTGAGGTCTCGGTCTGCGTGAGCCAGTATTGTCCTTGTATGTCGTACTGCTCACGCTCACTGGTTGAAAAGGCAGAGCCAAGCAGCGACACCGAGGTGGAGTCGCCCCAGTGGCGTGTGATGCCCACCGTGCCGAAATAAGTCCGGAAGCGGTCCTTCTCCTGCCCGTCGAAATAGACTTTGAACGACTTCACGTCTTCGAGCGTGCCGAAGGTGGTCTCGCGGCTTTCGGGCTGGAAAGTATAATGGTTGTCCGAGATGTTGCCGATGATGTCGAAACTCCATAACTTGTTGGGCCGCCAATGGAGATAGGTCTGGTAGTCGAGGAAGTTGGGCTTGTACTCGCCGTTGGTCTCCATCGAGCCGAGGAGATATTTCGTAGTCTTATAGCGCAGTCCGTTGGTCCACGAGAAGTTCTTACCGCCCAGTCCCACATAGGCACTGGCACCGAGCAAGGAAACGGTAGCCGAAGCCTCGGCATGCTTGGGCCGACGATACGTGATGTCGAGAGCCGAAGACATCTTGTCGCCGTACTTTGCCTCGAAGCCGCCGGTAGAAAAGTTGATGCGCTCCACCATGTCGGGATTGATGACGGAGAGTCCTTCCTGCTGTCCGCTACGCACAAGATAAGGGCGGTAGACCTCCACATTATTTATATAGACAGAGTTCTCGTCAAAGGCACCGCCACGCACATTGTATTGCGACGACAGTTCGGAGTGGGTCGATACGCCGGCCTGGCTCTGCACGAGTTCTTCCACGGCGTTGCCTGTCGTTGACGGCGAGCCTTTCATGTCCTTCGTACTGAGCTCCTGCCCCTGTCCCGATTGTATCTTTTGTCCCGTGACATCTACTTGTCCGAGCGTGTTGGCCATGCCATAGAGTGTCACCTGTAAGGTCTGTGGTCCCTTGGGCTTTCTCAGCACGCGTGTCTTTGTGCGGTAGCCAAGCATAGAGAACTTCACTACCACCGAGTCAGCGGAGTGAAGCGTAAGGCTGTAGTTACCCTGAGCTGAGGTCACGGTGGCTTTGCCTTGTTGCAGGCACGACACGCTGGCGAACTCCACGGGATTGCCCTCCTCGTCGATGACGCGGCCGCGCAGTGTGAAGCTCTGTGCCATGCCGTCCAGACCCAGCAGCGTGAGTATCATCAAGATGAAAAGTCTTCGTATCATGGTATTATTAACGTAGAAAGGGCGGAAATATTACAGAAAGACGAGCCCTAAATGTTCTTCAAATGCTTTTCGTTTATTGCGTAGCTTGCCGTATTCAATAAAAAGTAATAAATTCATTCCCTTTTATTTGTCTGTTTGGAATAAAACACTTACTTTTGTAGTATGGATAAGAAGATAAGGGAAATCTACTATTCGGATGAGTATAAAGAATACTTAGATGCTCTTCCCATGAGGGTTAGAGTAAAGTACGATTATGTAGAACAGATAATAGCGACTATAAAGGTTGTCAGTACTAAGTTTGTGAAGAACATAGAGGGGACAGATTTTTATGAGGCACGTGTTTCAATAGGCAGTAACGAGTATCGTACTGTTATGTTCGCCATAGATGCCATAAGTTTTATAGAATCCAGTAGAGTCATCTTCCTTAATTCTTTCTTGAAGAAAAGTAAGAAGCAGTATAAGCAAGAAGTAGAAATTGCTAATAAGATATTAAGAAAATATATGGAGGAATAGATATGATAAAGTTAGACGAAAACAAGTTAAATAAGCTTCAGACCTCATCAGCAAGATTAGATAAAGAGTATGGCCCCAAAGGTTCTCCTTCACGTGAAGCTTTTGAAGCTCGTGCTAAATCTTTCTATTATGCTGAAATATTGAAAGAGCAGCGTAAGCAACAGAAGATGACTCAGCAACAATTGGCTGATAAGATTGGCAAGAAGCGTGAGTTTATCAGTAATATAGAGCGTGGTAATAGTGATATGCAGCTGTCAACCTTTCTCTTAATTAGTAATGCACTTGGGCTCAGATATTCTTTAGTTGTTGGTTGAATATGATATTATTGATATTTGACAGTTTCAAGGGTTGCATGAGCAGCCAGGAGGCAAACGAGGCGTGCGCCAAAGGATTGAGAGCCCAGCATGACGATGTGGAGATAAATCAGATCGAGGCCAGCGATGGTGGCGAGGGCTTCCTGAGGGCAATGCGTCCCGATAGGGTGGAGCACTGCCATGTCCACGACGCGATGATGCGGTGGACTGACGCTGACTATGGCATCAAGGATGGCAGGGGCATCATCGAGGTGGCGCAGGCCGTGGGACTCGACAAGATTGAGCCGGAACTGCGCAATCCGCTCGTGGCGACGAGCTACGGCGTCGGCGAGCTGATGGTGCATGCGTGGGAGCAGGGCTGCCGCGAGTTTATCGTGGGACTGGGTGGTTCAGCGACGAGCGACTGCGGACTGGGCATGCTTCGTTGTCTGCGCCATCATGCCCAACAGCAGTTGCATCAGATGTGGTACGACCTCTTCGATACCTCTGTGCTGAAGTCGGTCCGTGTGACGCTTGCTTCCGATGTCGACAATCCGCTCACTGGTCCGCATGGTGCGGCCCATGTCTTTGCGCCACAGAAGGGAGCCGATGAACGGCAAGTGGAACTTCTCGAGCGACGTGCGACAACTTTCGCTGCGATGGCTGCCAAACATCAGGGCTACGACATGAGCCAAAGACCCAGTGCCGGTGCTGCCGGTGGATTGGGCTATGCCTTCATGCAGTTCATGGATGCTCAGATGGAGAGTGGCGCAGAACTGGTATTGCAAAGCAATCATCTCGACGACTTACTGCAACATGCGGATCTTGTCATCACGGGCGAGGGCGCGTCCGATGCCCAGACACTCATGGGCAAGTTGCCGAGTGTGGTGTTACATCATGCGCAGAAGGCAGGAGTACCTGTCGTTCTTGCCAGTGGGCGCATAGAAGACCGAGAAGCATTACTCGACGCTGGCTTTTCCCAAGTTGTGTGTATCAACGACGGACAACCTGCTGACGAGAATCCACTCGACAAGGAAGTGGCACAAAGACGGTTGGAAATTGCAGCTCAGCGCATACATACCAGCAACCTTTGATTTCTCTTGACAAAAGTAGGTTCGTCACAACTTTCATTCTAGAGAAAGGAGAAGAGGACTTGATGGTTTCTCAGTGCCATTTTTGCCCCGTCTGAAGCACAAAAAGGCAGTTTGATGTTGTCATCACGCCGATTTGACCTTGTCATCACGCTGATTTCATACGCTCATCACGCCCATTTCATCGTTAGAAATAAGCGTGATGACAACAAATTCTCTAGAAAATTTAGCCAGAGAAAGGCGTTCTCATAACATTGCAAAAGCAATTGGTTTGTAACACCTTGATTTCCTTATACTTATAAAAATGCTCGTATTTTCGCAAAAAACGGAGCCAAGATAGGTCTTCGTCAAAAAGAATCGATTCTCAGGGCCGGTTTTTTGTCACTTTATACAACAAAAAATAACACAAGTCAAAGGGCACCAACACTGATGATCAATCAGCCACAGATATAGTTCGAAAAAGTGACGAAAACAGGAAATAGATCATTCGATAGGCAGAGTAGGAACGTTTTCAGCGTAGCAAAGGGTTCTTTGCTACGTTGAAAATCAAATGGCTTAAAATCTTTATTTCATCTTCCAGATCTTCGCCTTACCGCCTTTCACGCTCAATTTGTCATAGGGTCTGGTGGGGAAGACAAGGTTGGTGAGAACGAACTTGCCGTCACCGTCAAAGACTTCCACGCTGCTCTTGTCGACGAAGATCAGTACACGGTTGACTTTGCCGTGGGTGGGGGCTGTCGTCGTGCAGGCAAAGGCCTCACTGAAATCGGTCTTGCCACTCTTTGTGCGGTCAACAGAGAACGTGTGGTTCTGTGCGTTGTAGCGCATGACCACTTGCTCTCCTTTGTCATTGGACAGCGTGATGACGGCACCGGAACGCAGACGGTTCACCTCCACCATGCAGGCCTCGCACAGTCCTGCTGCCGGTTTGTTAAAGGCTTTGACTACCTCGGGCGACGGCTTCACGCTGACGTAGTTCTCGTCACCGTCGGTGAACAGGCTGAGGTCGCGGGGGATGGAGTTGGCTGAACGATATTGCAGCGTGGGAACGACAGCGGCATACTGCCAGTTGCTCATCCATGCCAGGGCGACATGACGGCCGTTGGGTGCGCCGCTGAACGTGACGGTGGCGTAGTGGTCCTTGCCATAGTCCATCCACTTTGTCACCTCAGGCTTGCTCTCGCAGGTGAACTGATGACCGTCCCATTGGCCGACAAAGTACTGTGTAGCCGAACCACCATAGGGGCCTCCGGGGTTGATGTTGCATACGAGCACCCACTTGCCATTGTCCATCTTCAGCAAGTCGGGACACTCCCATACGCCTTTGTGACAGCCGTAACCTTCACCGAAACTGCTCTCGAACTTCCAGTTCTTCAGTTCTTTGGAAGAGTAGAAGTTCATCTTCTGTCCCGTTGCCACGATGAGGTTCCACTCTTTCGTGGCTTCGTTCCAGATCATCTTCGGGTCGCGGAAGTCGGGCTCTTTGGCAGTGAGGGTCGGGTTGCCGCTGTATTTGGTGAAGGTCTTACCGCCGTTGTTGCTATAGGCCAGACTCTGCGTCTGGTTTTCAGCGGCAGTAGTGTACATCGCCACGATGGCGTTTTTGCCGAATCCTGCCGTGTTGCTGCAGTCTACGACGGCCGAACCGCTGAAGATAGTTCCTAAGGCATCCGGTTCGACAGGCGTGCCCTCATATTGCCAATGAACTAAGTCGCGGCTGGTGGCGTGGCCCCATGTCATGTTTCCCCAAATAGAACCGTAGGGGTTGAACTGATAGTAGAGGTGCCACACGCCGTCTTTGTAGAACATACCGTTGGGGTCGTTCATCCATCCCCACAGGGGCGTGTGATGATAGACGGGGCGATAAGCCTCGCGGTTAGTGGTGTCGAAGGTGTTGCTCTCCTTCATCAGCTGCCAGCAGCTGTAGTCCTCAATGTTGCCTATCGTACGGTAGTTGCCGTTGAAGTTCAGGTCGAGGAGCACACTGCCGTCCTTGCCAAACCGGCTGATGTCCAAAGGTACATAGTAGTCGGGCTTACCTGTGGCGAGCCGCACGTTGATGGACTGCATGGAGTGTCCGTCCTTGATGACCTTGATCTTTGTTTCGCTCTCCTTCTCCTCCACGGGCAGGAGCAGATATTTCTTCTCGAGAGTTACACGCAGCATGGCGTGGGAGCCGGAGAGAAACTGCGGTGCGAGCGCCGAAGGGCGTTGGGCTGACATTGGGGCGATGGATAAAGCCAGCAATAATAAAGAGGTGATGATCTTTTTCATGGCGTGGTGTTATTTGAAGCTTGCGTATCCAGGATTCTGCGTATAAGCACCGTTGGAGAGGTTGTACTGCGTGACGGAGATGGGCAGGTATTCGTTCTTGCTGGCCGTGAAATGTGCATTGTTGTAATAGCTGCGCAGCGACTTCTCACGGTTGTAGTAGGCGTTCATCGTCTCAGCGGCGATGCCCCATCTCACGAGATCGAAGAGGCGCTCGCCCTCCATGGCGGTTTCCAGTCGTGTCTCAAATCTCAAAGCTTGGCGTGCATAGTCCTGTGTCCAACCTTCAGCAGGGTACTCTGCGATTTTGTAGTTGGCGGCATACTTTTTCGAGTCGTTGAAGTCCTTCACCCAGTAAGCTTTGTTAGCGGCACGACGGCGTACCTGATTGATAAGCTGGCGTGCCTCTTCAAGGTTTTGGTTCATCTCGATGAGAGCCTCTGCCTTCCACAGCAGGATGTCGGCATAGCGGATGATGTTCCAGTTCAGCGCGCTGGCACCCCAAGGCCATCCCTTGAACATCTCGTCGCTCTCGGGCGAGACAAAGAAGCGCTTGGTACAGTGCTGACCGTAGGTGCCCTGGTCTCTCACCCATGTGTTCAGGCAGGGCGATGTCTTATAGGTCTTCCATGTCACGCCCGGGCGTCCTACAATGAAGTCCACGCGCGGATCGACATTGTGCGTCGTGTTGATGGTCTTTCCTTCTGAGACACTCCATTCGTCGAAGTGACTATTATAATAGGTGTCGAACTCTGGTAGTCCATTGTCATCGGTCTGGTAAGCGTCGATCAGATCCTGGCTGGGCAGGAAGAAGCCGTCACCGGAATAGGGACCTTGCGGAGCGTTGAGCAGGTTGGACCAGTTGACGCGTCCGGCCGAGTTACTTCCGTCGTCCATGGAGTACTGCACTTGGAAGACGGCTTCCTTGCTGTTGTCGCCTGTTGACACCTTGTCCAAGTCCTGGAAGTTGTCGAGCAGGGCATACTTGCCACTGTTGATGAGCACGTCGCACTCATCGACTACTTTCTGCAACAGTGTCTTGTCGATGCTGACGACCTTGTGGGTCTGCTCGTCCTGTTTGTAGGCACGGTAGAGGTTCACTTTGGCAGCGTAGGCCGTGGCAATATATTTGTTGATGCGTCCTACTTCAGGCTGTGTCTCTGGCAGCACCTTTGCGGCGGCCTCCAGGTCGTCGGCAATCTTACCGAGAATATCGTCACGGGTGAACTCTGTGTTGGACAGTGCACTGATGCTGCCCGTGTAGTTCTCGTCGAAGTAGACGATATGGTTG
Source organism: Prevotella sp. (assembly GCA_052355365.1). Taxonomy (GTDB): domain Bacteria; phylum Bacteroidota; class Bacteroidia; order Bacteroidales; family Bacteroidaceae; genus Prevotella. Next base: position 42,020 of record DAWDCC010000009.1, read on the forward strand.
AACAGTCGGCTGAGTTCGAAGTAGAAGTGAGCCCTGAGCCCCTTCATTTCCGCTATCTGTACCTGTCGGTCGGAGAGTTCGTCATCGGTCATGCTGTTGAGCATGCGCAGGGCACTGTTGCAACGCTGTACGCTGGTATAGAGATGGTACCACTTACTGTCGACATTGCCGTTGGTAGCATCGAGGTCTTCTATCTCCATGCGGTGGATGTCGCTTACGTCACCCGTGCCGCCGCCGCCCTTATAGGCGTCGTCAGCCCTGACACTGCCGTAACTCCAGTTGGTGACGGGATAGATCCATACGCTCCAGTCCTGTGGGTTAGGTCCCATAAGTGCTGAATAAGCAGCATTGGTCAACAGGTTGACCTGCTTGCCTTCTTGTATGACGTCGTCGGTGAGCGTGCCTTGTGGTTTGTTGTCGAGGAAACTGTCTTCGTTGCAGCTGACGGCCAACATGCCTGCTGCGAAAAGTATGATGATATTCTTGATTTTCATGGCTGTTTGGTTTTATGAGAATTGACGGCTTACAAACCGAGGCTAAGACCGAAAGTGAAGGTACGTGGCTGAGGATAAGTGTAGCCGAGTCCTTCGGGGTCAGCGCCGGTATAATTGGTGATGGTGAACACGTTTTGCATCTGGAAGTAGACACGCAGCGAGCGCAGGCTGAGCTTCGAGAGTAATGACAGGGGCAAGGTGTAGCCCAGAGTGGCAGTCTTGAGCTTGATGAAGTTGCCGTTCTCGATGTAGAAATCAGAGCTGCGTGCTTCGTTGTTGCTGTCAATGGTGGTCAGCGCGGGTATCTTGCAGTTGTAGGTTCCGGTCTTCTCGTATTCCGTCCATGCGTTCATAGCGTCGAGCAGGCGGGTCGAGTGGTTGCCGTTCCAGGTTTGGAAGAGGTCGGTGTAGTACTTCGAGTTGTTCCAAGCGTCGCGCACCATGCCGTTGAAGAAGAGAGCTAAGTCAAAGCCCTTCCATGAGGCACCGAGATTCACGCCGAATGAGAACTTGGGGCGGTCGCAGCCGAGCCATGTCTGGTCGGCAGTGTTGATCTTTCCGTCACCGTTGACATCGAGATACTTGATGCGGCCCACGCCGGGAGCGCCAATCTGTACATCGTATTTCTGCTTGTACTCGTCAACCTCAGCCTGTGTGTGGAACACGCCGTCGGTCTTGTAGCCCATCCATGAGCCGAAGGGATGACCTACGATGCTCTGTCCCGGCATACCACCGCCGAAGGTATAGTAGATGGCCTCGGGCAGCTTCTTAATCTCATTGGTATAGAACGAGCCGTTGAAGTCTACGTTATAGCTGATGCCGTTGTGCAGGCGGTCCCTCCAGCCGAGTGTCATCTCAAAGCCGCTGTTGTTCATGTCGATGCAGTTCTGCCATGAGTAGCCACCCTCGCCGAGCACGCCAGCGTAAGGGGGCTCATAGAGCATATTGGTCGTCTTCTTGTAGAAGTAGTCGAGTGTGGCGCTGAGTCGCTGGTTGAGCAGCATGGCGTCGAGACCGAAGTTGATTTGTTCGGTTTGCTCCCATTTCAGGTCAGGGTTACCTGTGTGGGTCTTTGAAGCACCGGAAGCGAGGTGTTGGTTGTCGCCGTTGAGGTTGTAGCTGGCATTGGAGAGTGAGACAAGGTACTTGGTGTAAGTGGCCTCGTTGTCAATCTCGTCGTTACCGTTGATACCCCAGCTAGCACGCAGCTTCAGGTCGTCGAGCCAAGAGTGGCTCTTCTCCATGAACTTCTCGGAAGAGATGCGCCAGCCTGCAGATACAGAAGGGAAGACACCCGAGTTGTGGTTGCTGCCGAAGCGTGAGGAGGCATCGCGACGCAGGGTAAAGGCCAGCAGATACTTGGAAGCGTAAGAGTAGTTGAGCTTCATGAACTGTGAGTCCATCGAGTAGTTGCTGCCGATGCCGCGCACCTTGGCCAGGCTGGTCACGGCGTTGAGGTAGCGGTAGTCCTTTGCTTCGGAAACAAGTCCTTGACCGTAGCCACCCAGATCCTCAGAGGTGAGCTTCTTGGCCTCGTAGCCGAGCAGGGCACCGATGTGGTGATTGCCCAAGTCGATATTATAGTTCAAGGTGTTGGTCCACACCCAGTTGATACTGTGATAGTGATAGGTATCCAGCTCGTTGACGTCCACAGTGCGTGAGCTCTCTGTCCATGAGGGTACGAAGGTCTTGCTGAACTCGTTGTAATAGTTCACGCCGACATTACTGCGGAACACCAGGTTCTTGATGGGCTCAATCTCTAAGTAGGCATTGCCGAAGATGCGCCAATACTGGTGTTTGTTGTTTTTTTGATTTTCTTGCAGACGCAGTGGGTTAGGCTTGTCGTTAAGTACATCGATATAACCGCCGCCGTATCCGCCCATGGAGTCGTAAGCAGGCTCTGCCGGGTGTTGTGCGATGAGCTGCTCCTCGATGCCGCTCTGTGCCTGGTGTTGTGCCCAGTAGTTGATGGCCACGCTCTCACCGATGCGCAGCTTGTTGTTCAGAAATTTATAGTCAGTGGTCAGTCGGGTGTTGATGCGCTGGTAGTCGGTATTCTTCAACATACCGTCCTGGTCAATCCAATTGACCGACAGAGAAGTGGCACCCTTGTCGGTGGCACGACTCAGCGTCACGGAGTAGTCTTGCATGAGTGCCGTCTTGTACATCAGGTCGAGCCAGTCGGTGTTGGTGGCTGTGTAGGTCTGTCCGTTGGCACCTATATAATAAGGTGTGGTGGTGTTGAGTACTGGTTTGTCGCCGTTGCCGTAGATGAGCGAGTTGGGGTGTACGCCGTAGGTGTTCTTGTAAGCCTGCCAGTACACCTCTCCCCACTGGTCGGCATTGAGCAGGTCATAGTTGTTGACGAACTGCTGCAAGGTCAGCGAAGCGTTGAAGTCGACCTTTGTCTCGCCCTTCTTGGCGCGCTTGGTGGTGATGATGATGACACCGTTGGCGGCCTGCGCACCGTAGATGGCGGCAGAGGAAGCGTCCTTCAGCACCTGGATGCTTTCCACGTCGTTGCTGGAAAGGATGGAGCCGACACCGTCGCGCGTCATCACGCCGTCGATAACATAAAGCGGTGAAGAGTTGTTGATGGTGGTTGTTCCACGCACGAGCGTGCTGGTGTTGTTGCCGCCCGGTGTGCCGTCAGTGGTGATGTTCACGCCGGCCACACGTCCGTTGAGGCTTTGCAGCACGTTGCCAGTCGGCACGTCGGCGATGTCCTTCATCTTCACCACAGCTACCGAACCTGTGAGATCGGCCTTCTTTTCTGCTGTATATCCCGTGACGACGACCTCATTGAGTTCTTTGGCATTTTCCTTGAGCTCAATGACCAGATTGCTGCCGGCCTTTACCTCCTGTGTTGCAAAGCCTATGTAGGAGACGACCAGTGGTGAGCCTTGCGGTGCTTTGAGCGAGAAATGGCCGTCGAGGTCAGTGACGGCACCATTGGATGTACCTTTTTGGACGACGGACACACCGATGATGGGTTCACCTGTGGCATCCTTGACTGTACCGCTGACGATGACGTCTTGTGCCCAGGCCGACACACTGACTGTTGCCAACGTCATACCGAGCAATGCTCTTCTGAAGTGTTTCATGATATTGAAATTTTAGTTATTAATCCGTTGAGGATGATTTGATTTCGGTTGCAAAGTTATGGAAATGTTGACCTAAGTCAATTCAACGATCTGCTCAGAGGATGAAACAATTGATACATGTAACAATATTCGACGTATTGGTCAAAAATGTAAGATTACGGATTAACAATGTAATAAACGCAAGAACCCCAATACGCCCTATATATAATAAGGTGTATTGGGGTAGTTCGTTAGCCTCCTTTTCAGGAGGAAGATATACTCTTGATGTGAACTACTTCACTTTGTTAATCAGGCTTTCGGGCAACTTAGGCATAGCACCGGGTTGTGTGCAGACGAAAGCACTGACCTCCACGGCAAGCTTGTGGGCTTCCTTAATAGGCATTCCGGCAAGGATGGCAGAGGCAAAAGAACCCGTGAAGCTGTCGCCGGCACCTACCGTATCATCCACTTCCACCTTGGGTGTTGGCTGGAAACTCTTCACGCCGGGAGCAAAGACATAGCTGCCATTGGTGCCGCAGGTGAGCACGAGCATTTTCAGGTTGTACTTACCGAGAATGAGATAGCATTTGTTCTCAATGTCAAGACCGGGATAACCGAAGAGGCGGCCGATGGTGACGAGTTCCTCATCGTTGATCTTTAGGACGTCGCAAGCCTTCAGGCTGTCCTGAATGATCTCCTTGGTATAGAAGTTCTGACGCAGGTTGATGTCGAAGATCTTCAGGCAGCTCATCGGCGTGGTGTCGAGGAAGCTATGGATCGTGTCGCGTGATATCTTACTGCGCTGAGCCAAGGAACCAAAGCACACGCAACCGCAGTGCTTGGCTACGTGTTCAACCTCTGGGGTGAACGGGATGTTGTCCCAAGCTACGTTTTGTTTGATGTCGTAGGTAGGTATGCCTTCTTCATCGAGTTCCACCTGTACGGTACCGGTTGGGTAGTCGACACGTGGCATGACATATTTCAGATGTTTGGCATCAAACTCTTTCAGCGTCTGATCACCGAGTGCATCGTTGCCAATGGCGCTGATGGCATATGCCTCGTTGCCAAACTGACTGGCATGGTAAGCGAAATTGGCGGGTGCACCACCCAGTTTGCTGCCGTCGGGCAGACAATCCCATAAGGCCTCACCGAGGCCGACAATGACTTTGTTCATAGTTATTATTTATTTGACGTTCTTGATATAGGTAAACAGATAAGCGACTCCGACGGCCATGACGAGCACAGCACCGGCCTGCCCCATGGCATCAGAGGCAAAGCCCATGAGGAGTGGGAAGATGGTACCACCGAAGAGTCCCATGATCATCAGGCCACTGACCTCATTCTGCTTGTCGGGCACACTTTGCAGCGCTTGGGCGAAGACGAGTGAGAAGACGTTGCTGTTGCCGTAGCCTACGAGAGCGATGGCGATATAGAGTACAAGTTTGGTGGTTCCGAAGAACAGACCGCACATCGACAGTGCCATCATTGTGATGGAGATGACAAAGAACAATCGGTTGTTGACCACACGCAGGAAGAAGGAGCCTGTCAGGCAGCCGAGGGTACGGAAAATGAAGTAGAGTGAGGTGGCGAAGGCGGCATCGTTGAGCGTCATGCCCAGTCGCTCGATGAGAATCTTCGGTGCTGTGGTGTTCGTACCGACGTCGATACCTACGTGGCACATGATGCCGACGAAGCTCAGCAACACGATGGGCTTACCTAACAGACGGAAGCAGGCCGCAAACTGCTTGCCCACGGTCGGTGAAGTCTCCCCTGCAAAGGCAGGACCTTCTTCCTCGATAGGTGTGGAGAGTAGGAACAGCGAAGCTGCGATACCGATAATCATATAGACGGGGAAGAGCACGCGCCAGCCGAGACCGAAGGAGGGGATAGCCTGTGTAGCGCCCCAGGCAGCGATGTAGGGAGCCATGAACGAGGCGATGGCCTTGACAAACTGGCCGAAGGTGAGCGTGGAGGCGAGGTGACCGCCACGAACCACTGTGGCTACGAGCGGGTTCAGCGATGTCTGCATGAGTGCGTTGCCGATACCCAAAAGCGAGAAGCTGACGAGCATCAGACCAAAGCTCTCACCGAAGAGAGGCAGCAAGAGTGACACCACGGTGACGATAAGTGAGAGCAGTACTGTCTTCTTGCGTCCGATCCTGTTCATCAGCACGCCAGTCGGCACAGAGAAGATGAGAAACCAGAAGAACACCAGGGAGGGGAAGATGTTGGCGGTAGCATCATTGAGTCCCAAGTCTTTCTTCACGAAATTTGATGCGATGCCCACCAGGTCGACGAAGCCCATGGCGAAGAAGCAAAGCATGACGCTGGCCAAAGCCAGCTTGTTGATCTTGTTGTTCATGTCTTTATTAATTTAGGTTTTTTGTTTTCTTACTCTGAGGCAACCTCGCTTTTCGTGAGGCCATCCTAAGATTGTTGCCACGAAATTACGAAAACTATCTCAAAGTTGTGTTACGCATTCATACAAATGCTGTAATTTTTTCGACATGTATCAATATTTTCATTGAATGAAACAATTGTCGAACCGCATAGCGTCCTTGTTATCATTCTTTTGCGTCCTCTTTGACGTCTGTAGGGTATTTGCCGTATTGCTTCTTGAAACAGGAGGAGAAATAGCCTGGCGTGCCGAAGCCTACTTCATAGGCCACTTCTGCCACTGTTTTATCAGTCGCTTTGAGCAGTTTCATAGCCCGTTGCAGGCGCATCTCTTTCAGCAGTTCTACGGGTGACATACCCGTCATTGCTTTCACCTTGCGATAAAGTTGCACGCGGCTGATGCCCATGTCGGCACCGAGATCGTCCATCTTCAGCTTGGTGTTACTCATATTCTTAAGGATAGCCTGACGCAGGGTGTCCATGAACATCTTGTCGGGCGTGCTGAGCTTTTCGTCTTGTTCATGGTTGTCGTTTGTCTGTTGCTTTTCCGCAGCAAAGGCTTCCTTGAGTTTCTGTCGGTTAGCAAGCAGACTGACGATATGCGCAATGAGCACCTCAGCACTGAAGGGCTTGGTGAGATAGGCGTCTGCGCCTTGGCTGAGTCCTTCGGCCTGTTGCTGTTCCGTGCTGCGTGCGGTGAGCAGGATGACAGGTATATGGCTGGTCAGTGGATCAGCTTTCAGCTTGGCACAAAAGGTCAGTCCGTCCATCACCGGCATCATCACGTCGCTGATGACCAGGTCGGGAACACTCTCGCGAGCCAATTTCCAACCGCTCTGCCCGTCGCTGGCTTCGAGTACATAATAACGGTCGAGGAGCAGCGTGCGCAGATAGCGGCGCATGTCGTCGTTGTCGTCTACGATCAGTACCGTAGCGAGTTCGTCGCTTTGGTCACGCACGACGATGTCGTGTTGCCCGTCCTGCACCGACCGTCGGCTGATGGCGTGCGCATCATCGGGCTGTGGGTCTTGGATCATCTTTTGTGTTTCCTTTTGGAACTGCAGTACGTCGGTGACGAGATGCAGCAATTGTTCCGCATTGCGCTGAACGATGTCGAGCAACTCATGGTCGCCTTCGCTGAGCGTCTTGCTCTCGCCGAGTTGCTGCAGCGGACCGTTGATGAGCGTCAGAGGTGTGCGCAGTTGGTGACTGGCATTGGTGTAGAAGCGGTTTTGTTCATCGCCGAGCTCCTCCATCCTGCGGTTGGCACGTCGTGTGATAACAATGGCCCGCCAAACGAGCAGCACGGCAATCAACAGAATCAGCGCCACTACGAGCGACACAAAGAGCAGAGTGTGCTGCACGTGATAAAGCCCGAAATAGTCCTCCAATTTATTCTGAATGGTAATCAGGTATTCGTTTTGCCGCATCATTGCGTTGGCGTTGATGGCAATCTCGTCGACGTTTTGCGGCGTGATCACCATGCTCTTGATGATGTTTGTACGCTTATAGGGTTTATGTTCAAGTATTCTTAGTGCCAAGGCAATGATCTCTTCGCCGTGCGTAGGGTAGATATAACTGGCGGCAAGTTTCCCCTGCTGTACGGCGTCAATACCTTCTCCGGGCAGTGCGTCTACGCCGAGGAAGTAGATCCCTTTTTCTTTTCCGAGTTCTTTGGCGGCCTTGTATGCGCCGAGAGAGGCCAAGTCGCTTTGGCAGAAGACCACATCGAGCGGCTTGCCTGCCTGCAGCCATTCCTTCGTGGCTGCATAGGAGTCTTCCAAAGACCAGTTGGTTTTGATATGTTGAAAATCCAGTTCAGGGTGCTTCTTCATCACGCAGGAGAAGCCTTGGTAGCGCTCGCGGTCGGGCGACATCACCAGTTTGCCGGTGATCTCCAACACTACCGGGCGTCGGCCAACGTGTATGCTGTCGCGACAAAGGCGTGCGGCATACGTGCCAATGGCGCGTCCAGCCTCCACGTTGTCGCCGCCGATATAGGCTGTGTAGTCGTTAGATGAAGTCTTCCGCTCAAAAAGAATGACGGGGATTCCGCGCTTCTTCGCTCTTTCCACGCAGGGCGAGAGTGGCTTGTATTCATTGGGAGAGATGACGAGCAAGTCCACGCCGGCATTGATGAGGCTGTCGACCTGCTGTCGTTGCCGGTCGGTGTTGTTGTCTGCATTGGTGATACATACTTTCACGTCGGTGTCGTAGAGATGTTGTGCGGACAGCATCTCATTGTTGACTTTGTCTCGCCAACGTCCGCCGACACATTGCGACACACCTATTTTATATTTATAGGAGGCACGCGGCGTGCAACCCGTGATGAGCAAATGCATCATCAGAGGCATGAGAAGCAGTTGGGCTATCAGAATCGTCTTAGGTTTCTTCATGTGGTTTTAGTCTTTACAAGGTTTGCAGGTAGTGATGATCATCAGTAGACCCTTACGTCGCTGATAACCGATGAGCCGACGGCATCGTTGAGGCGGCGGGTGATCTGGGTGTGCATCATGCTAAGGTCTTGTCGTAGTGCCGGGTTGTCGATCTTCACGTGAAGTACTTGGTTACGGATGAATTTTTCGTGGGTATAGCTCGAGATTGTGTGTCCCATGACTTCATCCCAGGCATCCACGATGCGCCGCTGTAGCAGTGGTGTCTCCAGTCCTTCCTTTCTGAGCATTTCCTTCAGCAGGTCGCCAATCGGTTTTACTTCGCGCTTAAACATATATACAATGTTGAATGATGAATGTTGAATGATGAGGTATTCCAATGATGAATGTTGAATGATGAGTGATGAATGGTTTCAACATTGTATTCATTCAACATTCATCATTCAACACTCAACATTGTGTAGCATTTCCGTCCTCCACATGAAAGAGTTTATAATCCTCGCCGACGTGTTGCAGAATATGGTCGAGATGGTCGCGGTTGGTGTCCGTGATGAAGATCTGCCCATAGTCGGGATGGGCCACGAGCTTGATGATCTGCTCCACCCGGCGGGCGTCGAGCTTGTCAAAGATGTCGTCGAGAAGCAGCAGTGGCGTGGTGCCTGATGCCGTCTTCTTTAGGAAAGAGAACTGAGCGAGCTTCAGTGCCAGCACGTAAGTCTTCGTCTGTCCCTGGCTTGCCTCGCGTCGCATGGGATAGCCCTCAAGGAGCATCTCCAGATCGTCGCGGTGAATACCGTGGAGCGAATAGCCCACGGCACGGTCTCGCAGACGGTCGCGATGAATCACATCGAGCAAAGGACCACGCTGTCCGTGGGAGACATAGTGCAGCGAGACCGCCTCGTGGTGATCCGAGAGCATGTCGTAGATCTGCTGAAACACCGGTGTCATCTCTTCCACGAACTGGCTGCGCTTGTGAAAAACTTCTTCTCCGGCCGAAGCCATCTCCTCTTCCCATAAGTCCATGAGCGAGGCGTCGGGCTCTGTTTCCATCTTCAGCAGGGCGTTGCGCTGCTGCAAGGCTTTGTTGTAGCGTGTCAGCGCGTCCATATAGGTATGGTCATACTGCGCGATGACCACGTCCATGAGCCGCCGACGCTCCTCACTTGTACCACTGACCAGACTATTGTCCGATGGCGTGACAAAGATGAGCGGGATGAGCCCGATGTGCGTCGAGAGTTTCTTGTAGTCTTTGTGGTTGCGCTTGAACTGCTTATGCCGTCCTCGCTTCATGGCCGCGTAGATATTCTCCTGCTGTCCCTCGTCGCCCTCATAGTCGCCCTCGATGACAAAGAACTCTGTGTCGTGGTTGATCACCTGTGAGTCGATGTTGGTGAAGTTGCTGTGGCAGAACGAGAGGAAATAGACCGCGTCAAGGATATTGGTTTTGCCTTCACCGTTGTTGCCGATGAAGCAGTTCACCTTCGGCGAGAGCTCCAGCGCAGTGCTTTTGATGTTCTTATAATTGATGATTGATATCTTCTTTAGTCTCATAATCCTATGGGCTCTATTTGGGCTTTTCCTTGCCTTACATATGCAAAGATAAGAGTTTTGAAGCTAAAAAGCGAAAAAAGAGTCGCATAAATTTTAGTATGTGAGGGAAATTTGCTAATTTTGTACCGATGTATTGCGCCGTATCTGCAAGAGATGCAGTCGCTGTGTATCAACAATCGTCAACGAAATAACAAAAAATCATTTCAAATAAATGGCAAACAACAACGGTCAGGCAACATTTGACGCTGCCTTTAAGTCACAAGAGTTTTTCGACAAGAACAAGAAGATTTTACTGGGTGCTATCATCGCAGTGGTAGTCATTATCGCAGGATATTTCTGCTATAGCGCATTCATTGGCGGTCCCCGTGAGGAGAAAGCCAGTACGGCATTGGCCCGTGGTCAGGAGTACTTCAATGCCGAGCAGTTCGACAAGGCGCTCAACGGCGACGGCGCAGGCTATACCGGCTTTGTGAAGATAGCCGATGACTATAGTTCTACTGATGCCGGCAACCTTGCCAAGCTCTATGCCGGACTGAGCTATGCTTATCTGGGTAAGTGGAGCGATGCCGTCAAGTATCTTGAGGACTATTCTCCCAAGGGCGACGCCATGGTCAGCCCCGCCGCTATCGAGGCTCTGGGCAATGCCTACGCTCATGTCGGACAGATCGACAAGGCCGTGAGCAAACTCCAGGAGGCTGCTGACAAGGCTGACGACAAGGCTGAGGACGGCACCAACAACAGTTTGTCTCCTATCTTCCGTCTGCAGGCCGGCGAGTTGCTGGAGTCTCAGGGCAAGAAGGCAGACGCGCTGAAAGTCTATCAGGACATCAAGAAGAAATATGTCAACTCTCAGCTTGTTCAGAGCAACGAGATCGACAAATACATCGAGAGAGCCAGCATCTAAGCGATGGCTCTTTCGCCACGTTAGGAGGATTTAGCTAAAATTATTATGGCTACAGCATTACATCATTTATCTGATTACGACACGACAAGCGTACCCGATGCCAGTAACATGTGCTTCGGTATCGTCGTCGCTGAGTGGAACAAAGATATCACGGGCGCACTGCTTGACGGTTGTGTGTCTACGCTTGAGAAGCATGGCGCACTGCCCGAGAATATCCATGTCAAGACTGTGCCCGGAAGCTTCGAGCTCGTCTATGGCGCACAGCAGCTGTGCAAGAACGACGGTTTCGATGCCATCATCATCCTGGGCAGTGTCATTCGTGGCGACACGCCGCACTTCGATTATATTTGCCAGGGTGTTACCTTTGGCATCTCACGTCTCAATGCCACACAGAATATTCCTGTGATCTTTGGACTGCTGACGACTGATGATCATCAGCAGGCCTTAGACCGCTGTGGCGGCAAGCTTGGCAACAAAGGCGACGAGTGCGCTATCGACGCCATCAAGATGGCAAAGTTCTAATGGTAGAATATCATCTTTATCAGCAGCTGTTATGATTCTCTACGATCTCTTGCAGGCCTATCGTTTCGACGAGATCATGGCCACCATTAATAATATGTATCCCGGCACATCGGGCTACCGTGACCAGCTTCATCTGGCCTATGACCTGTTGCTGAACATGCGCCCCGTGCCTTCCAAGAAGCCGATACGCTTCAAGATCATCAACGGACCGGGCGATCTGAAGTATATGGGAGCAGAAGACCGCGACTTCAACACCACGTGGGAGGTATGCCTCGGCAAGAACCTCGTCAGAGAGAAAGGCGTGGACCTGACCGATGACGAGCTCATCGCCAACTGTCTGGTCAACATCTGCTTCACAGCCCGCCACCCAAAGGCTTTCGACAAAGCCTTTGAGGAGCTGCATCAAGAATGACATCCTTTATCTTTCTTCTTATAGTCAGGGTAGGAGTGATCCTATCCTGATTTATTTTCATATATCCATTTCCTTTTTCCTAATAATTTGCTACCTTTGCAACTATGAATACAGAAATGAGTCTCAACGTTCTTTCCGAGAACGATCTTCTTTGGTTGAAAGAAAAGATACAGTCTTCCGATCATATCGTGATAACAGGCCACTCGCGTCCCGACGGCGATGCGATGGGTTCATGCCTTGCCTGGGCTGGCTGCCTGCGTGAGGCTTTCGGTAAGGAGCCTATCGTTATCATGCCCAATGCTTATCCCGATTTTTTGCAGTGGCTGCCGGGCACTCATACCATCATCCGCTACGACAAGCATCCCGAGAAAGTCACGCAGGCTCTCAATGAGGCTGATCTGCTCTTTTGCATCGACTTTAATGATAACAGCCGTGTCGACACTATGGCAGAGATCCTTACCGCCTGCCAGGCACCGCGTGTACTCTTCGATCATCATCTCGGCCCACAGATGCAGGCCGATGTGAAGGTCAGCTCCGAAGTGTTCTGCTCGGCTTCGGAGGTTGTCTTCCGTGTCGCTTGGCAGTTAGGCGTCTTTGATAAGCTCAGCAAGACCTTCGCCATTTGCGACTATTGCGGCATGATGACCGACACAGGTGGCTTCACCTTCGCGTCCTCACGCCCGGAGATCTTCTACATCATCTGTCAGCTGCTCACGAAAGGCATCGACAAAGACAAGATCTATCGCAACGTGTTCAACAACTACAGCACGTGGGCCATCCGCCTGCGCGGCTATTTGATGTCGCAGAAACTCAATGTCTTTGAGGACCTTCACGCGTCCTACTATACGCTGACACGTCAAAACATGCTCGACTTCCACTACAAGCGTGGTGATGCAGAGGGACTTGTCAACGAGCCACTGCGCATCAAGGGCATGAAGGTCAGCGTCTCGCTGCGTGAGGACGACCGCATCGACAACAAGATTTGGGTCAGCCTTCGCTCTGTCGACGACTTCTCTGTGGAGGACATGGCGCGCCGCTTCTTCAATGGTGGTGGACACTTCAATGCCAGCGGCGGGCATCTCGACTGCTCAATCGAGGAGGCAGAGAAGATCACACGCGAAGCGTTTTCGTATTATAGTGAGCAATTGAAAGGCTGATGGCGGCATTTAATGTTTTTTATTCCTCTATATCAGTACTATCCAGCCTTTTTTTGCTACCTTTGCAATATTAATCAACAATAATAGACAGACAATGAGGAAACTGGGCTTTTTGTGCCTGATGCTGATAGGCTTCATGATGATCGCTTCCTGCAACAATGAGGAAACTTATGCTGACCAGAAAAAGCGCGAAAGATCGGCTATCAACAAGTATATTGCTGACTCGGCAGTGACCGTGATCTCAGAAGATGAGTTTCTCAAGGACACGACGACCGACGTAAAGAAGAACGAATGGGTACTCTTTGAGTCCTCCGGCGTTTATATGCAGATCGTTCGACGTGGTTCGGGAAAACCTTTAGCTTATGGCGAGAGTGCCACCGTCCTGTGCCGCTTTACCGAGCGCAACCTGCTGACCGACAGCATCCAGTTGAGCAATGTTCTTTTCCCGAGCGTTTCTCAGACGTTCGATAAGATGAGCGTGACCAACAACTATGGCACCTTCCGTGGTTCGTTTGATACGAGCAGTTTGATGTACCGGGCCTATGGCAATGGTTCAACAACCGTTCCTCAGGGCTGGCTTGTTCCGCTGACGTTCATCAACTTAGGTCGCTATGTCAACGCTGATGACGAGATTGCTAAGGTGCGGCTCATCGTGCCCCACGACATGGGACAGACCTATGCCGTGGCCAGTGTCTATCCCTGCCTTTACGATATCACCTACCAGCGTGGGCGATAACCGACAGTAAACTATCATAGATGATTATCAATATATGACTCTGATTAAATCTATTTCCGGCATTCGCGGTACGATTGGCGGCCGCACAGGCGATACGCTGAATCCCCTGGACATTGTGAAGTTCACTTCCGCTTACGCTACGTTCATCCGTCGCAGCGCAAAGTCTTCTGCCAACAAGATTGTCGTTGGGCGTGACGCCCGCATCTCCGGCCCGATGGTCCGCAGTGTTGTCTGCGGTACGCTGATGGGCATGGGTTATGATGTGCTTGACATTGGCTTGGCAACAACGCCGACCACCGAGCTCGCCGTGCGCATGAGTGGCGCCGACGGCGGCATCATCATTACAGCCAGCCACAATCCCCGTCACTGGAATGCGCTGAAGTTGCTCAACAACGAGGGCGAGTTCCTGACCAAAGCTGACGGCAATGCCGTACTGGATATTGCAGCCAAAGAGGACTTTGAATACGCAGATGTAGACCATCTCGGACACTATGCCCACGACGACAGCTTTGACCAGCGTCATATCGACAGCGTGCTGGCTCTCGACCTCGTGGACGTGGATGCTATCAAGAAGGCTCACTTCAAGGTGTGCGTTGACTCGATCAACTCTGTCGGCGGTATCATCCTGCCGCATCTCCTCGATGCGCTCGGCGTGGAATATAAGTTCCTCAACGGCGAGGCCAACGGTGATTTCGCCCACAACCCGGAGCCTTTGGAGCGCAACCTCGGTGGCATCATGAGTGAGGTTGCCAATGGCGGTTATGACCTCGGCATCGTCGTTGACCCTGATGTAGACCGTCTGGCCTTCATCCAGGAGGACGGTAAGATGTATGGAGAGGAATACACACTGGTGACAGTGGCTGACTACATCCTCGACCATGTCAAGGGTTCTACCGTGAGCAACCTGAGTTCTACACGTGCCCTGCGTGATGTCACGGAGCGTCATGGCTGCAAATACTACGCAGCAGCCGTTGGCGAGGTGAATGTCACAACGAAGATGAAGGAGGTAGGAGCTGTCATCGGTGGTGAGGGCAATGGCGGAGTCATCTACCCCGAGAGCCACTATGGTCGTGATGCTCTCGTGGGCATTGGTCTCTTCCTCAGCAGCATGGCACAGAAGGGCATGAAAGCCAGTCAGCTGCGCGCTACGTTCCCGAACTATTTCATGGCAAAGAACCGCGTGGACTTGCAGCCTGATACAGACATCGACGCTATATTAAATAAGGTGAAGGAGCACTTCGCTTCTCAGCCCGACGTACAGGTGACCGACATCGACGGCGTGAAGCTCGACTTCCCCGATAAGTGGGTGCACCTGCGCAAGAGCAATACAGAGCCGATCATCCGCGTCTACAGTGAGGCACACACAGCCGAAGAAGCTGATGCACTTGGCAAGGAGCTGATGACGTTTGTGAAGAAGTAGAAAAGCTGCCTCACCCCCTCACCCCTCTCAAGCCTCACCCCTAGCCACTCTCCCAAGGAGAGGGGAGTGATATGTTGGATAAACAATTCATGTGCGAGGGAATATAGGGATGTAGGGAAAGTGTGAGAGAAATGTGGCGGGAATACTGGACTACAGACAGATATACAAAAAGAGGAAGGGAACAGACAGCAAAAGCTGTCTGTTCCCTTCCTCTTTTTGTATGTATCTTCTTCTCTCTTTATTAAAGAGTCTGCAACCAGTTGCTTCGATAAGCAAAAGGTGTCTATAGGGTTTCGTCAGAGTAATCACTCCCCTCTCCTTGGGAGAGGGGTTGGTGGTGAGGCTTTAGATCCTCCCCCAGGTGCGTCGTCTGTTCACGCTTGATGCGTTCGCGGATCATCTTTGGCTTGGTGGCATAGACGATCGTACGGATCGAGACGTTGTAACTGAAATATTGCCATGCCCAACTGAGCATTACCATCAGCTTGTTGCGCACACCTAAGATAGAGCGGAGGTGAACGATGAGCCACAGCACCCAAGCCATGAAGCCCTGCGTGCGTACCTTGCCCAGGTCAGCGACAGCCTTGTTGCGGCCAACGGTGGCCATCGAGCCCAGGTCGTTGTAGTGGAAGGACTTGAGGTCCGTGTCGTGGTGCGAAAGTCTTATGAGGTTTTCTGCGAGTTGGTTGGCTTGCTGGATAGCCACTTGTGCCAATTGTGGATGGCCTTTGGAATATCTCGGATCTGCAGTCATCAGGCACTGGTCACCAATGGCGAAGATATTGTCGTAGCCACGCACACGGTTGCAGCCGTCGACGAGAATGCGGTAGCCACGTCCGAGCTTATCGCCCTCGATGCCCGTGATCGGTTGGGCACGGATACCGGAAACCCAAAGGAAGGTGCGCGTAGCGATCGATGTGCCGTCCTTGATGATGATATGATAGTCGCGGTAGTCCGTTACCATCTTACCGAACTGTACGTCGACCCCCATGTCCCTTAAATATTTGAGTGCCTTCTCTGATGCTTCCTGCGACATACCTGCCAAGAGTCGGTCACCGGCCTCAAGCAGATAGATATGCATGTGCGACGCGTCCATGTCGGGATAGTCGTAGGGGATGACATAGCGCTTCATCTCTGAGATCGCACCGGCAATCTCCACGCCGGTAGCACCACCGCCTACGATGACGACGTTGAGCAGTTCCTGCCGCTCTTCCTCCGTGGCGCAGGTCAGTGCACGTTCGAGATTTGAGAGCAGTGCATTGCGCAGGCCCATGGCCTCAGACAGGGTACGCATGGGGATGGCCCATTCTTCTACGTTCTTGTTGCCAAAGAAGTTGGTCGTAGCTCCGGCTGCGAAGACGAGATAGTCGTAGTCGATCTTACCGATAGACGTCTGTAGGATCTTCTTGTCAGGGAACACTGCGCGCGCTTCAGCCATGCGGAAATAGAAGTTCTTGCGCTTGCGGAAGATCTGTCGGAAGGGGAAGGAGATGGAGCTGGGAGCCAGTCCAGCAGAAGCCACCTGATAGATCAGTGGGGGAAACTGATGGTAGTTGTTCTTGTCGATAAGCACGACTTGCAGGTTGCTGTCTTTGAGTTGGTTGGCAAGCCGCAGGCCTCCTAAGCCGCCACCAACGATGACCACTCGCTTCTGACCGTTTCTATTGATATTGACACTCATATTTTATACATATGTAATTATTAAAAGAAAAACGCTTCAAATACTTTTCCGGGGCCGCTTTGGCACCGTTATCCTGATTGCTGTTACAAAGGTAATGTAAAATTCTGAATTCTGCAACTCCATCAGTACTCTTTTGCTCTCGCATGTTGATTTATATGATTTAAAGCAATGTCGTACTTTGATTTTTCCCGACAAAAGTTTGTCGTGGAGAGGTCACAATCTAGAGATGAAGAAATGAGACTTTTGGATTCGCAAAGTCATTTTTGCTTGAAAAGAGCGAGAAAAGGGTACTTTGACAAGATGAAAAAGGTACTTTGACGAGAAATTCTCTAGAGAATTTCTCGTCATCTCGGTAGTTTTACACGGTCAAAGTACCGAGATGATTGGCAAAAATGGCCTTTTTGAATAAGTAAAATGGCAAAAATGAAGGCTTGGGGAAGTAGTTTTTGTGCGTTGTATAATACAAAGTTCTGAATATCAATATGTTAGTAAAATTATTCAAAAATGGGCTTCTTTTGGGCCAAGGATGTCCTTGCTTCTGATTTTTCGATTCTCAGAGGCCGAAAAATGTTAGTTTATTGAACAAACTTTCTTCTTGCTGTAATATGCAAAAACACCCTGGCCGAGGATGTAAGCCTTGCTCGGTCAGGGTGCTTTTATATAAATATGGAGGTGCTTGCATGCGATACAGTATCTTTGATGCTGTCTTGGTGGTATTGCGATCAGGCAGTGAAGTTCTACTTCTTGGTGATGGTCTCCATGATGATTTTTGCCAGGAGCTTAGCACCTTTCCGTGTCGGATGGATGCCGTCGGACTGCATGATGCCATCGATGGTCATGCCTTCAGCAGGATGGAAGGCCGTGTGGAGATCGATATACTGCACTTTTTCCTTGCGAGCCACCTGCTTGACGATCGGTGCAATATGGTTGGCGATGATGCTGTCGTTGATGTCCCATGAGGGTTTGACGGCTGGAATGGGTGAGCACAGCCAGATCTTTGGATGTGAGGGCAGCTCCTTGAGCGTGTCGGTCATCGCCATCAGATTGTGCTTGAACTCAGCGTTGTGTACCCAGTTGTGGGGTTTTGTGTCGTTCGTACCAAGTTTCACGATGACGATATCCGGGCGGAAGGCCTGAGCATCCTGCCATGCCTCTTCACGCACATAGGGCAGATCGCCTTTGCTGAGCAGCGTACGGGCAGACACACCGAAGTTCTTGACAAGGTAGCCCTTGCCGAGCATTCTTTGCAGTTGTGCCGGATAGCCCTGCTCATCGCTCATGCCGATGCCAAATCCGTCGGTGATGCTGTTGCCGATACATGCCACGCGGATGGCGTGAGGCTGTGGACTGGGCAACGCTTTCAACCATGCAGTGAGGTCGTCCATCATTTGTTGGTGAGAAGGGAAAGTGGGCATGATACCAAAGCCGTGGCCACCATGAGGGTATATCATCAGCGAGCAGGTGTTGCCGCAAGCCCTCATGCAGCTATAGTAAGCCACGCCGTTCTGTACGGGCGGCACGACTTCGTCGTCGTTGGCCAGCAGGATGATGGCCGGTGGCGTGAGGTGGGAGCGCACCTGCGTCTCGTTGCTCCACTGCTTGACAGTCTCTTTGTTGTTTCTGTCAGAGCCGAGGAAGTTGTCGCGCGAACCTTCGTGTGTGCCTTTGCCCATGGTGATGACGGGGTAGAACAGAATGCTGAAGTTGGGCCGCATGGCCCAGGGCGCATGTGTGCTCACCGACGAGGCCAGATGTCCACCGGCCGAGAACCCCATGATGCCGATGTCGTCGGAGTTGATCTGCCACACGTCGGCCGAGTCGCGCAGCGTCTTCATGGCCTGATACGCGTCGGAGAGTGGGATATTGCGGTCGCCTCTTGGCATTCTGTATTTCAGTACGGCATAGGCAATGCCCTGGTTGTTGAAGTACGGAGCCCAGTCGTGCCCCTCGTGTTGCATGGCGAGATGGGCATAACCACCGCCCGGACAGCCGAGGACGGCACGTCCTGTAGGATGCTCAGGAAGATAGACGGTGAGCGTGGAGAGCCCGTCTTGGCTGTTACGGAGTTCGAAGTGACGGGCCGACTGAGCGGCAGCTGTCATCACAGCGACCGCAGCGAACAGCAACGCCGCGATGCGCTGATGAATTTGTTTTTTCATGGTGTATGCTTAGTTATTAAGTATTCTCAATGCGGATCAGTGTTTCTTGTTCCACTGTGCGGCTTCCTGCTCGATGAGTCCGTCGATCGGAGCCTGGATGATCCTGCCGATCTTCATGCCTTCCTCCTTCATCACCTCTTCGAGCGGCTGGCGATAGATGAGTGCGATGCTGCCGTTGAAGCCGATCGGCAACTGGTTCCAACCGTCGTATTGCTTGACGTTGCGGCAGAGGAAACGGCGGAAGCCCTCCTTGACGAGCGCGTAGATGGCAGGCTCGGCGATGTTTTCCTGCAGGAAGGGAACGAAGGAGGCCAGGAACGTATTGGGCTTCGGCTGGCGATAGACACGGTCAATGATGTCAGCAGCCGTGAGGTGGTATTTGTCGTTGAAGCGCTGGATGATCGTCTGCGGCAACTGGTTTTTCAGGATGTCTGCGACGAGCGTCTTGCCCAAGACAGCACCGCTGCCCTCGTCACCGAGGATGAATCCGAGCGCTGGCACGTTCTTCACGATTTTCTCACCGTCGTAGGCGCAGGAATTGCTGCCCGTCCCTAAGATACATGCGATGCCGGGCTGGTCACCGCAGAGCGCTCTTGCCGCGCCAAGCATGTCGCTGGCCACTTCGCAGACGCCGGTGACATGGAGATGACGGCGCAGAGCACGCTCCACCACGGGAATCTTTTCCGGTGTGCAGCCCGCACCATAGAAGTGGAGGCTGTTGAGGGTGCGGCTGCCGAGATCCTGCTTTGAAGCTGTCGCTTCGTTGCTGCAAGCCGATTGCAACTGGGGTAGGAGAACGATCTTTACTTCGTTGGCGATCTCGTCCTCGCTCATTTGGAAGGGATTCAATCCTTTCGTGCGGATACGTGCGGCAACGGTTCCGTCGGCCATTAAAGACCAATCAGTCTTTGTAGAACCACTGTCTGCAAGCAAAGTATAAGTCATATTGCGTATTGTTGTTAGTTTTCCATAATGCAAAGATACAGATTATTTTTGCAATGACAAAGCACTTTCGCTATATTATTCCGGCGGCTCCTTCTCTTTGGGTTAGGGAAAATGATGAACATGAATAAAGGAAAAAGATGTGGAGTGGGAGGCTTCGCAGGGTTGTGACGAGGTCTGGAAAGGACACAAAAAAGCGATGACCTTCGCAGGCAACCGCTCTTAATCTTCAATAGGTATTAGTTCCTTCAAGGTAAAAAGATTGTTTTCAGGATAACACTGCAAAGATAATCATATTTTTTAGAACGACAAACTTTTTATCCATTTTTTTTAAAGAAAACTTTCTGTGTGGTGATGTTATGACTAAAATACCTTTCAATCATTAATAAAG
>DAWDCC010000010.1:0-57459 GCA_052355365.1 Prevotella sp.
CGATCATTACAAGTAAATTAACATTCTTTAGTCATAACATCACCACACAGAATATTTTCGCAACAATCCCTTAACTTATAAGAGTGGAACAGACGGTGAGACTTATCAGTCGCTGGCCCCGCTGACCTCGGGCTGGCGAAGCAACCTCGTTACCCAGCGCTTTGCTTATGACAGTCATCGTGCACTCAGTCTCTTTGCCGAGGGAAGCTATAACTGGCATAGGACAGTGAGACCCGAGACACAAACCGATGTGGCCGGTGGCTTTGACTATGAGCTGCGCGCTGAAGCCTGGCGGTGGGATGTGGGCGCCACCTATCGTCTCTCTCCCAAGAGCAGCCTGCAACTGCGCTTCGACGGAGACCACTATACCTATGGCAACGAGTACGATGTGCCCACTAAGAAATATGCGGTGGGAGACTATGTGCGCAAGAAAACGCAACGACTCTACGAAGGTGAATTGAAAGGAGTGTTCTCGCTTTTGCAAGGCGCCACGACCATTGCCGGAGTGGATTGGCAAAACAGTTTTCTCGATGCCGTTTCGGGCAGTGTCAACCGACATGTTTACACTTGGGCCGGATACCTGCAACAAGAGCAACCGCTGACCAAACGGTTGAAGGCACTGATGGGACTGCGCTATACCTATCACGAGACTTTCGGCAACAACCTTACGCCCAAGGTGGCTCTGCTCTACAACTACGACCATTTGCAGTTGCGGGCTTCGTACAGCCGGGGCTATCGGGCACCGGGGCTCGATGAACTCTATTACCATTACTACACTTTCGTGCGCAACTTCCCCACGCTGACGATCGGCAACACTAAGCTCAAGGCCGAGACCAGTGACTATTTCTCGCTCAACGCGGAATATCAGTCACGCCAATGGACAGCCGGCGTTACGGCCTTCGTCAACAATATCCACGACATGATCGTCAAGACGATTGTCGACGTCAACGCTAATGAGCTTGCTGCTCTTCGTCGCGACTTCCCGGAGATTACCGACGCTCAGGCCACAAAGATCACGCACTATAACCGTTACGACAACAGCGACCGTGGGCGCGTTTACGGATTTCGTGCCCATTTCACAGTAGAACCGGTCGACGGACTCAGTCTCTTTGCCAACTACAGCTATATCCTGGCACGCCAAGAGTCCGAGGAAGTATGGTCTAATGTGGAGCGTAGTATTCGCAACACCGTTACGCTGGGTGCTGACTATTCCCATTGCTGGGGAAACTACACGCTTGGTCTCCATGCCGACGGACGCCTGCAAAGCAAGACCTATTATCCGGCACCCTACGAGGATGCGCTGGGATATGGACTGTGGAACATCTCCACCACGCATACGTTCCGGCTTCGTGGCTTCGAATTCATTCCGAGTTTGGGCGTAGACAATGTGCTGAACACCCGTGACCGGCGTATCGACAGCACATTGCGGAGATATTCCAACTTTTCCTCGGGGACAACGATTGTTGCGGGGATGAGGATCAAATATTAGAGGAGAGGATAGAGGTCATAGAAACTATAGAAGTCATAGAAAAAGAGGATAGAGTCGTTGGATTCTATCCTCTTTTTCTTTTTAGCAACACGCTGACAACCACCGGAGCACCAACGAGCGCCGTTACTGAGTTGACTGGGAGCACGCCCTCGTAGCCTGGCATGCGGGCGACCAAATTGCAGAAGAGAGCCAACAAAGCTCCCGTAAGCAGACAGGCAGGCACCAGCAGACGGTGGCTACCCGTTTGCAAGGCACCACGGCACAGATGAGGCACAGCGAGACCAATAAATAGGATAGGACCGCAATAGGCAGTGACGATGGCTACGATGGTACCACTGAAGAAGATGACCAAGGCGCGTGCCTTGCGAATGTTCAACCCTAAATTGCGGGCGTAGCTGTCACCAAGCAACAGCTGATCCATGGGCTTCACCATGAAAAAGGTAAGCGGCAACAGAATTGCCATGACAGAAATAAACAAAGTGACATCGTCGCCTGAGACACGGGAGAAGCTGCCCAACCCCCAGATGACATATTCGCGTACGTCGTCGTCGTTGGCAAAGAACTTCAATACGCCGATGGCCGCATTGGCCACGTAGCCAATCATCACGCCGATGATGAGCAACGTCACTGTGTTCTCGAGACGGTGGGCGATGAGCGTCATCAGCAGAAGAGTAGCCATGGCACCAAGGATCGCCGCTGTTGTCAGCGCCACATTGCCGAGAAAGCCCAGGCTGCTCAGCGCCACGTTGCCCAGTTCGCCAGCCAGCAGTACGACTAAGGAGACACCGAGAGAGGCTCCCGATGTGATGCCCAAGACCGAGGGACCCGCCAAAGGATTGTGGAAAACGGTTTGCATCTGCAAACCAGACACAGCCAGACCCGCTCCGGCCACCACGGCAGTCAGTGCTTGTGGGAGTCGGGAACTCAGGATGATGTTGCGGTGGATGGTGCTGAGGGGCGTCTCCTCACCTCCATGAAAGAGGATATCTATCGTTTCGTGTAATGAAATGGGAACAGAGCCCCACAGCAGTTTCACGGTAAACAACAGCACTAAGCCGACAGCGAGCAAGACGAAAGTTGCGATAGGATTGCGGTGCATCATGGTGCGTGATTTTCAATTCTAAGTCAGCAAAGAAAGACTTATGTCGACTGTTGAAGCTTTGCTGATTAGAGCAACTTATAGAAATGAGGCTGATAGGTTGGCAGGAGCTCCGGGTGCATGGCTTTGATGAAGTCGGCCAATAGCCAGTCGGGGCGCAGGGGTGCCAGTTCGTGATAGCCGCTGGAAGCGGTGTTGCAATAGATCACATGGTGGCGTTGAAAGGCCAGAAACTGTTCGTTGCGCCGGTCCTCAGCCTTGAGAGCCTGATAGGAAAATGCGCCGGGGTAGCTGTTCATCACCCGCCAATAGTCAGCTTGCGCAGCCATGGCATACATCGACTCAAAGTCAGAGGGATAGCCGCCCGTGTGGTGGTCGTGTTGAGGCAGATAGACAGCTCCGGCATCGCGCAGGAGTTGAGCGAGATAGCTTTTGCCACCCATGACAAACCACTGCCCGCTTTTTTGTTCTCCGCTGAAGATGGTGGGCCGGTGCTTTGTCTTCGCGGTTATGGCTTGATAAACGTGATAGTGTTGTTCCACTTGTTGGAAGAAAGTGTTGGCTTCCTTCTCTTTTCCCGTGAGCATACCCACGAGTTTCACCCATTCGGCCTGTCCCAGTGGCGTGGGCTCCTTGAAAGCCGTATAAGGAATCAGCGGAGTGCCCACTTGTTGCAAGGCTTCATAACCACCTTTCTTAAAAGGAGAGACGAGGATGGCGTCGGGTTGGAGAGCCATGATCGTCTCGGTGTCGAAGTTTCCTTCATAGCCAATCTTAGTAATCTTTCCCTCAGCGATGCGGTGTTTCACGTCTTGGTTTTGCAGATGGCGCACGCTGGTGATCGCTGAAACTTGGTCGAGCGCATGCAGTTGGATGAACGCTGCCAACTGCTCCGTGCCCATGGGAATGCAACGCTGCACAGGCACTTCCACTCGATGATTGTATTCATCGGGAACGCCGGAAGCGTTGACACCATGTGGAATCAGTGCCAGACGGTAAGTGCTCCGACTCTTATGTCCTGCCACACTGATGTCGACAAGACGTGTGCCGTCGGAGAGATAGCGTACGGTGAAGTTTTTGGCATAGTGCAGCGTGACGTGAGCGCTGTCAGAGAGAATCTCGTTCACGTCAGCTTTCTGTCCCCGATGGCTGACCGAGCCCGGCCGGCAGGCAGAAAACAAAAGAAGGCACAGCACGATGGCTATGCCCTCCTTCATCTCTCTCACCAATAAATATCTGTCAATCAAAAAATGGTTCGCTTTCATATCTTGTTCTCAATAGAGTGGGGCTGCCCGTGA
Organism: Prevotella sp.; assembly: GCA_052355365.1. Lineage (GTDB taxonomy): Bacteria > Bacteroidota > Bacteroidia > Bacteroidales > Bacteroidaceae > Prevotella. The sequence goes on from DAWDCC010000010.1 coordinate 3,887, forward strand.
CGTTTTCAAAGACACAGTCTTTGTCCGTGGTAGCCTAAACCTAAGTCTTTTTAGCTGAATGCACCGTTGAGATACTTGCGTGTCAGCTCATTCTTCGGATGGCTGAAGACCTGTTCGGCATCACCTTCCTCCACCACCTTACCCATGTACATGAAGATGACATGGTCGGCAATGCGGAGTGCCTGGCTCAGCGTGTGGGTGACCATCACGATGGAGTTGGCAGTCTTCAGTTCGGTAAAGAGTTCTTCTATCTTGTGGCTGCTGATAGGGTCGAGTGCACTTGTACTCTCGTCGGCGAGCAGATAGGTAGGCTCCACAGCCAGACTGCGAGCCAGACAGAGACGTTGTTGCTGTCCACCACTCAAGCGGGATGCCGGAGCGTTGAGACGGTCCTCGACCTCATCCCACAGTCCCACGGCGCGCAGATAGTGGCGCACGATTTGGTTTTGCTGATGACGGTTGCGGATGCCGTGGATGCGGCAGCCGTAGGCCACATTGTCGTAGATGCTCATCGGCAGCGGGCAGGGACGCTGTGGCACCAGGCCGATGTTACGGCGAAGTTCAGAGAGGCGGCTGCTGCCAGCCTTGAGGATGTTTGTACCGTCGAAGGTGACCTCACCGGTCATGCGCAAGCCTTCTACGCTGTCGTTGAGACGGTTGAACGTGCGAAGCAGCGTACTCTTGCCGCAACCGGAGGGGCCGATGATGCAAGTGATCTTGTTGCGGGGAATCTCCACGTTGATGTCCTTCAGTATGTGTGCCCCATGGATATAGACGTTGAGGTGACGGGTCTGAAGGCGCGCTCCCGTGGCGTGAGCAAATTTGTTGGTCACGGCAAAGGAAGAGCTCTCTCTGTTGAGGTTACTGAAAGCAAACGGAAAGAAACCGTTGCTAAAGTGGTGGATTGTACTTGCTATTGCATTCATAAGCGTCTCTGGTTTTACAGTTGCAAAGTTACGGAAAACATCGATGCCGGGGAATACCATGCTAATAGTATTTTCATACCATAATGATGGTAGGGCCAAATACCCTTATAGGGTGATTGCTTATTTTGCTGATTCGTTTTATCTTTGCATGGAAATTAATAAAAAATATGCCATGAAGAACATCTCATGCAAAGAGCAGAGCATCCCCAACATGCTATATTATATAATAAGGTGTAGACTGAAAAGAATCCCTATTGTGTTACTTTTGTTTTCCTTGCTCCTCGGGGGATGCGGCAAGAAGCCTGCGGCCAAGGCCGGAGACCTGCAGGGCAATATTACCGTGTCGGGCGCTTTTGCGCTCTATCCGCTGATGCTTCGCTGGGCCGACGCCTTCAGCCAACGTCATCCCGGAGTGACCATTGATGTGTCGGCCGGAGGTTCAGGCAAGGGCGTCACCGACGTGTTGGCGGGACAAGTAGACTTGGGCATGGTGTCGCGGGAACTGAAGGTACCCGAGCGACAGCATGGCGCCGTGGCGGTGGCTGTAGCCCGGGATGCTGTCGTGCCCATCATCAACATTCATCACCCGCTCTATCGTCAGCTGCTTCAGCGAGGGCTCTCGCAGAAGACGGCTACCGGTATTTGGGTATCCGGACGCGTAAAAACCTGGGGGCAGGTGGCGGGTATTAGCAATCAGACGCCCATCAATGTCTATACGCGCAGTGACGCTTGTGGGGCTGCGGAGACCTTTGCCGCCTGGCTGAAATCCCATCAGGAGGACTTGCTCGGCACGGGTGTCTACGGCGACCCGGGTGTCGTGTGCCAGGTGGGCAACGATCCCTATGGCGTCGGCATGTGCAATATTAGCTATGCTTTCGACGATCAGACCGGGCGTCCCAACGATGGCATTGCGCTCTTTCCCATCGATACCAACAATGACGGACGGATCAGCAAGGATGAACAGTTCTATGCTTCCAAGCAGACGCTGATCAAGGCTATCCAAGACGGACGGTATCCCTGTCCTCCGGCTCGGCAACTCTACGTGGTGAGCAAGGGAAGACCTCAGAATGCCATTGTCAAGGCTTTCCTTCGTTTTATCTTAGAGGAGGGACAGCAATACAGTATTCCAGCGGGATTCATTCCTGTGCAAAGAAAGAATAAAACAAAGTACTGAATCGTTGCACATCTCTTGAGTCTGTTGTGCAGAAAGTGTTGAGTATATTTTAAATTAGTTTAATTATATTAATTATATTAATTATATCATTAATGTTAATAAAATAAAGTGGAAAATATATATCTTTGTTATAAACTAAAAGTTTTAAATTGGTTAAAGTCAATCAAGAATGACAGATTTTAAAGAGATTTTTGAGAGTCGCTACACATGGATTGAGGGTTTTATGCGCAATGTCCGCCGCTATGGATGGCGCACGGCAATGATAGATCCCATTCAGAAGAAAACATGGACTTATCGTGAACTCAACGCTGATGTCAACCGTCTTACCAACCGTCTGATAACCGACGGATTGAAAAAAGGTGACGTGATGATGATGATGATGCTCAACTGCCCTGAGTTTGCCTTTATCTACATTGCAGCCCACAAGGGCCACTTTGTCAATAGCCCGGTGAGCTATCGACTGTCGTCGGGCGAGTTGGCTGACCTGCTGAAGAGCAACAAACCAAAAATACTCTTCTTTGACGAGGCCCGCAAGGGTGATGTCCTCGCAGCCGTGAAGATAAGCGGATGGCGTCCTCAGCGCCTCGTGGTCATCGACGGAGCCAGCGATGGCACAGTCATCTCGTTTGTTGACTATGTTGATGGCAGTACTGCCGAGGAACCGGCGTTTACTTGCGAGTATAACATCTACGACGAAACGACACGCCTCTTCACTTCCGGTACAACCGGACACGCCAAGGCCGTGCCACTGGCGAGCATCAACGAGGTGCTCTCCAGCCACGACGTGATGATCCATTTCCCGATGAGTTATAAGGACGTGACGATGAACACCACTCCTTGGTTCCATCGCGGTGGCCTGCACTGCGCCGGTCCATGTCCCACATTCTATGCCGGAGCCGCCTTGGTGGTGATGCGCAAGTTCGATGCCGGGCTCACGCTGAAATACGTCGACCGCTACAAGATCACGTTTGTCATTGGCGTGCCTACCGTCTTGGAGCGTCTCGCCGATGAGCAGGAAGCCAAGGGCTACGACATCAGCACGCTGCACGGCATCGTGACGATGGGCAGTCCGCTGGAGCGTTCGGCGTGCATCCGTTATCAGAAAGTGCTTACACCGAATATCTTCAACGGTTATGGCACGACAGAGACCTTCTGGAATACTTTCCTCCGGCCTTTCGATTTGCCGGAAAATGCCGGTACGGCCGGTGCCTCTTGCATCGATGATGACGTGCGCGTGGTGAAGGTCTATGAGGATCGCTGGGCCGAGCCCGATGACTTGGCCAAGGACGATGGTACGGAGATAGGCGAGGTCATCATCTCGTCACCGGCCAAGTCGCCGTTCAAATATGTCGACAATCCGGAGGAGACCGAGCAGAAATACTACAAAGGATTTCTCTATACCAACGATCTGGCTACGTGGGACGAGCATCAGTTTATTACTATCGTAGGCCGTAAGGACGACATGATCATTTCTTCGGGTGAGAATATCTATCCTGTGGAGATTGAGGAAGTGCTCAACCTCAATCCTAAGGTGAAGGACTGTATCGTCACGTCTGTGCCCGACAAGATGCGTGGACAGCTTGTTACGGCATACGTTGTCAAGGCCGATGAGAGCCTGACAGCCGAGGAACTTGACGAGTTCTGCAAGGAGAGTCCGGAGATTGCCAACTTCAAGCGACCGCGATATTATCGCTTCGTGTCGAATGTTCCACTCAACGCTACTGGCAAGAAGCTCCATGCCAAGATCAAGGCGATCGCCGCCGAAGACCTGCGCAATGGATTGCTCTATCGCGTATAATTCTATCAAGGCGAAGGCTTTAAACTCATAGGAGAAGCAACGAAAACGACAAATTTCCGTTGCTTCTCCTATTTTTATTATGTTTTTCTCTCAGTTTTTCTCTTTTTTTGTCATCAGTTTAGTAGTGTTTTCTTATTTTTGCAATATGTTTCATCATTAAACCTATAGCTATGAGAAAACAGTTATATTCTCTGATTTTATTGTGCTGCTGTTTGTCGCTTTTCTCCTGTCAGAAAGCTTATGTAGGAGACGACGAACCAGAAGAAGTCCGCAAAGAGAGTGGTATTAAACTACAACTCAGCATCGTCCAGTTTGGCAATGCCGACTTTGAAAAGTCTTATCAAGTATCGCGCAGTACGGACGTAACCACCTTATGCAACCGAGTGAGCGTCGCTGTTTACCAAAATGGTACAAGAGTGAAGCAGATGAACCAAATGGCCAATGATCAGGACTTCGGAAAGATTCAACTTACGTTGCCTGCCGGAAAGTACAAGATCTTGGTTTTGGCCTACAGCGGGTCGAAGAGTGCAACAATGACCGATGTGGCGAAGGTAAGTTTCAGTGGCGGTATGAGTGACACCTTCTGGTATTGCAAAGACATTGATCTGCAGTCCGACACTTCTGAAGACATTACGATGAAGCGTATCGTGGCCATGTTCCGATTGGCATTGACCGATGCTATACCCTCGAATGTCAAGACTTTGAAGTTCGCTTATACCGGCGGCAGTTCTACACTCAACGCTGTGACAGGTGAAGGCTGCGTCAACTCCCGGCAGAGTGAAGACTTTACGATAACGTCGGATATGGTTGGCAAAACTCATGACTTCGATGTCTATACATTCCCTAAACCCGACAGTCAGACTTTAAAAGTCACCGTGACTGCCTTGGATGGCAATGGCAATCAGATTATCCAACACATTTTTGATGGCGTGAAAATCCAGTGCAATATGATTACCAAGTACACCGGTGCTTTTTTCTCAGGAGTAGGTTGGGGAGCCGATGCCAGTTTCTCCGGTCGGTTGCTGACCAATGATGAATGGGTATTGACCGATAGCACGTTCTGAAATTAAACAAAAAATCCCCGACTTGAGCTGTTTGCTCAAGCCGAGGATCACATGGTTGTTAGACAAAATCCGTGTTCCCACTCATCCAAGATATTGGGTGAGAATCTTGGCATTAGGACTATGTCTGATTTTCTCAATAGCCTTCTCACGGATCTGACGGACTCTCTCGCGGGTGAGTCCCATGCGCTCACCTGTTTCTTCGAGTCCTTCCTCCTGACATCCTATGCCGAAGCTGCGCGTAATCACCTCTTGCTCACGTGGTTTCAATACTTTCTTAAAGATACTCTCTAAGTCTATGCGCATGGATTCGCGGTTGGTGATATTCGACACTGTATGGTCGGATGAAGGCAATACATCGGCCAGGCTGTTACCATCGCCTTCGCTGAATGGCGCATCAATGCTCATGTGCCGCGTGTCAGCAGTCAGAGCGTCTTGTATCTTGTTGCTGTCGATGTCAGTGATGGCACTCAGCTCCTCTGTGGACGGTTTGCGGTGATTGGTCTGTTCAAACTTCTCAATCTCTTGGTTGATCTTTGAGATGGCACCAACTTGGTTGAGTGGCAGTCTGATCATTCGGCTCTGTTCGGCGATGGCCTGCAGAATGCTCTGACGTATCCACCACACAGCGTAGGATATGAATTTGAAGCCTCGTGTAGAATCGAACTTTTCTGCCGCCTTGACCAGTCCAATGTTGCCCTCGTCGATGAGGTCGGACAGCGAGAGTCCCTTGTGCTGATATTGCTTGGCAACGGAAACGACAAAGCGCAAGTTGGCACGGATGAGTTTGTCCTTGGCCCGCTCACCTTCGCGTCCGCCTTTCTGTATTTTCATGGCCAGCTCTTCCTCTTCATCAACGTTGGCCATCGGTATGCGCCCTATCTCCAAGAGATATTTGTCGAGCGACTCATTCTGCCGATTGGTGATGCTACGTTCAATCTTTAACTGTCTCATGACTTTTATGATCCTTTCTCTTCTAATTTTCTCGGTTGCAAAGATGCAAAAACTATACCAATTGAACGATTGCGGTTGATTATAGTTTTTTGTTGGATAAACTGACATTTTTCCGCCTAAATGCAGGCGATTTTCTGAAACGAACCCCATCTTGCTCTGATTTTCGCGAATTTCAGACATATTTTATAAGTAGTTGGTAGTCAGTATGATACAAAGTTATAGCTGTTTTCGACAGATCAGAAGCGTACTTTGACGAGAAATTCTATAGAGAATTTCTCGTCAAAGTACCTTTTTCATAGGGTCAGAAAGGCTTTCTGACATGGTCATCTAAGGCTTTTGATGTGGTCAACAAGCCTTTTTGTTAGTATCATCTAACCTTTTTCTTCAGGTCAGCTCACAATTTTGAGTTGTTCATCTCGCTTTTAGTCATTTTCGTTTCTCTAGATTGAAAGTTCACGGTGACTAAGTTTTGTAAAATTTTCTAACTTGTTTGAGAACCTACAGACACTTCAAACCATTAGATGCCGGAGAGAAATCATTTGCTTTTGAAGATTGAGTCTACAGAAAAATATTAGTGGTAAACCTTCATATTTCTTATTCATCAGGCGCTGATTTCGAATATTTTTTGTAAGTTTGCCAAAGAATTGGCAATGTACGTATCCTATATGTTGGATATTACATTTCCATCATCGAGTATTATTTACTAAACACCATTAACAAGCGTATGAAGAAATTCATTCCTGTATTGGGCATCGCCCTTATGATGGCAGCCTGCGGCGGCAAGAAAGCTCAGCCGGCTGCAAGTGCAGACTCAACAAAGGTGGCAACCCACGATAGTGCGGTTGTAGACACCTCTTACTGCGGCACCTATCGAGGCACACTGCCTGCAGCTGACTGTGAAGGCATTAAGACTGTGCTTACGATCAGTTCCGACAGTACCTATAACCTGTCGAGTGACTATATTGGCAAGAAAGACGGACAGTTCGTCACCAGTGGTGTCTATCACCTCAAGGATGGAAAGCTCATCGAGCTCGTCACTCCTTCTTCCGGTGAGAAGACTTACTACAAGGTGAAGGATGCCAAGTCCGTCATTATGACCGATTCCCTCGGAACAGAACCTGAGGGTGAGATGGCCAAACTCTATGTGCTGACGAAGTAAACCGAACTTCAATTCTTAGATGAGACAGGAGTCGAGAGATGTTGGCTATCTGATAGTTATGATCATTATATTATGATTTTTTGATAAGCCAGTCTCTCGTCTCCATTGAGCAGATGGATGATGCCGCAATAGCTGAATCCGGCTTTATGTAGGCTGTGTTGCATGATGAGGTTATCGCGATGTGTGTCGATGCGGATGTAAAAAATAGGAAGCGGTACAGACGATGCCTCTATATAATAAGGTGTGCCCTTTGTTGAGGTTAATGAAGCTTAAACTCAAGTAATGTCACTAAACGATAGAAATCAAATGTCATCAAAGAGTTATCAATTATCAGATTAAATAAGTCGAATATGATTAAGAGAAACGCAAAGATTCTAATGAGTGCTTTATTGTTGCTCGGCGGTAGCAACATGGCCGTTCAGGCCAGGCAATGGACTTTGGGCGACTGTGTCAACTATGCGTTGGCTAACAACATCTCGTTGCGTAAGACGGTAGTGAACTATCAGAGTGCCCAAGAGACCTTGTTGCAGAGTAAGTCGGCCTTGTTGTCCTCGCTGTCGGCATCGACATCGCAAAATGTCACCTACAACCCGTGGCCCGAGCGTGGCAGCTACATGCTTGCCGGCGACAAAGTGCAGACCAATGTCGACAAGGCTTACTACAATGGTTCTTATGGCATCAACGCTTCTTGGACGGTATGGAATGGCAACAAAAACCACAACCAAGTGAAGCTCGATCAGCTTTCAGTCGATGAGGCTCGTCTTGACTCCGCTACCACTGCCAACAGCATCCAGGAGCAGATCGCTCAGCTCTTCGTGCAGATTCTCTACTCCAAGGATGCCGTCGACGTCAACAAGGTCACGCTTGAGGCTTCCAAGGCCAACGAGGCGCGCGGCAAGGAATTTGTCAAAGTTGGCAGCATGAGCAAAGCCGATTTGGCACAGCTCACCGCCCAGCGCGCCCAAGACGAATATGCCGTGGTGCAGGCTGAGAGCAATCTGAGAGAATATAAGCGCCAGCTCAAGCAATTGCTGCAGATCACCAGTGAGGAGGAGTTCGACGTCACAGTGCCGACTACGACCGATGCGATGGCTTTGGCAGCGGTGCCCAGCGTCTCCACAGTCTATGAGCGCGCATTGGCCAACCGGCCGGAGATACAGCGCGCCGCCACAGCCATCAAGGCCAGCGACTTGCAGTTGAAGATTGCCAAGGCGGGTAAGATGCCCACGGTGAGTCTAAGTGCCGGACTGAACAGTAATACCACATCGATGAGCAACAACAATTGGGGCACTCAGTTGAAAAACAATTTTGCCTTTGGCGGTGGGGTAACGCTTAGCGTTCCGCTCTTTGACAACCGGCAGACCAAAACCGCTGTCAACCGAGCCATCCTTGAGCGGCAGTCCAACGAGCTCGACCTTCGCGACAAGCAGACCACACTCTATTCCACCATCGAGAACTATTGGTTGCAGGCCGTCAACAACCAGGCGCAATACCGAAGTGCCAAAGTCAGTACCGAGAGCGCGCAAACCAGCTACAACCTGCTGCAGGAGCAGTTCAAGCAAAACTTGAAGAATGTCATTGAGCTCATGAATGGTAAGAATGCGCTGCTTAAGGCACAGCAAGCCGAGTTGCAGGCAAAATATCTGGCTATCCTCAATCAGGATATGCTGAAATTCTATCAGAACGGAACCTTGAAACAGTAAGAGAGACGAGAACACAACACAGACACAGCACGAGTCAAAACACAAGAAAGAAACACAAAACAGAAATTGATAAAAGAGAAAATGAAAAAGATTAAAATCAGCAAAGTCTGGATATTGGTCGCCATCGTAGTCGTGCTGGCCGTGGTGGCTTTCCTCTTATCCGGCAACAAAAAGAAAGAGCAGGTGCAGTTCAACACCGCCGAGGTGGCACCTGCCAACATCGTGAACACGGTGACGGCTACGGGTACGATAGAGCCGGTGACTTCCGTCACGGTGGGTACGCAGGTGTCGGGTATTGTCAGCAAACTCTATGTCGACTACAACAGTGTGGTGAAGAAAGGGCAGGTCATCGCTGAACTCGACAAGTCCAATCTGGTCAGTGAGCTGAACTCAGCAAAGGCTAACCTTGAACAGGCCAAGGCTTCCTTGGCAAGTGCTGAGAGCAGTCTGAGCTATCAGGTTGCCAACTTCCGTCGCAACAAGACGCTCTATCAGAAGGGACTCATCTCGGGCAATGATTACGAGAGCGCCCGTCTGAGCTATCAGACGGCTATGGCCAGCGTGTCTTCGGCACGAGACCAGATCTCGGCAGCCCGTGAGCAGGTGAAGAAAGCACAGACCAATCTGGGCTACGCCACGATCACCTCGCCTATCGACGGCGTCGTGCTCTCAAAGAGTGTGGAGGAAGGTCAGACGGTGGCCGCCAGCTTCAGTACGCCTACACTGTTCACCATTGCCAAGGACTTGACCAATATGCAAGTCGTAGCAGATGTCGATGAGGCTGACATCGGCGACGTGAAGGTAGGAGAGCGTGTGACGTTTACCGTTGATGCTTATCCCGACAACACTTTCTCCGGCATGGTCAAGCAAGTGCGTCAGGAGGCTACGACAACGAACAACGTGGTGACTTATTCTGTTGTGATCAGTGCGCCGAATGCCGACTTGAAGCTGAAGCCGGGACTGACGGCTACGGTCACTATCTATACTCAGGAGAACAAGGGCGTGCTCAGCGTGCCCAGCAAAGCACTGCGCTTCACACCGGAGAAAGAGACCGTCGGTGGCATGAAGATCAAAGATGTCGCCAACGCCAAGAACAAGGTATGGACGATCGAGGGCAACTCCGTTGTGGCTCACCGTGTCAACATTGGCATGACAGATGGTTCGCATTCCCAGATAATTAGTGGCATCCGTCGTGGGGCTAAGGTCATCACGGGCATCAGTACTTCAACGTCTGATGATGCCAGCGATGACGACGCGGCTTCTTCCGGAGAGTCCAGTCCGTTTGCACCAAAAGGACCAGGAAGCAAGAAAAAATGATGAAGGTTGAATGTTAAATGGTGAATGAAAGCAATGTTGAATGTTCAATGTTGAATGTTCAATGTTGAATGTTCAATGTTGAATGTTCAATGTTGAAGGATGAATGGATTCAACGTAACAGAAAAGCCACAATGAACAACAATAATAATGATAACAGCAATGGCGACAATCGCAAAGTTGTCATTGAGCTGTGCGATGTGAAGCGCGACTTCTTGGTCGGCGACGAGACCGTGCATGCGCTGCGTGGGGTGTCGTTCAAGATCTACGAGGGTGAGTTTGTCACCATCATGGGTAAGTCCGGCTCAGGAAAGTCTACGCTCCTCAACCAGCTCGGCTGCCTCGATACGCCCACGAGTGGTGACTATTTTCTTGATGGCGTCTCCGTGCGCACAATGTCTAAGAGCCAACGTGCCGTGTTGCGCAATCGCAAGATAGGTTTTATCTTCCAGAACTATAATCTGCTGCCCAAGACCACATCGGTGGAGAACGTTGAGTTGCCACTGATGTACAATCCCGACGTGTCGGCTCAAGAGCGCTTCCGCCGGTCGGTAGAAGCCTTGGAGGCCGTGGGATTGGGCGACAGGCTCTATCACAAGTCCAACCAAATGTCGGGTGGTCAGATGCAGCGCGTGGCTATTGCCCGTGCGCTGGTCAACAACCCTGCTGTGATTCTTGCTGATGAGGCGACGGGTAACCTCGATACCCGCACGTCGTTTGAGATTCTCGTGCTCTTTCAGAAACTCTATGCTGAGGGGCGCACGATTATCTTCGTGACCCACAACCCCGATATTGCGCACTATTCTTGCCGCAATATCCAATTACGCGACGGACGTGTCATCAGTGACGAATATAACCCACATATACAAAGCGCCGCAGAGGGCCTTGCCGCCCTTCCGGCCAATACCGACGAATAGGAAACATGAACTATACCAATCTTTTCAAAATAGCCCTGCGTGCGATCATGGCCAACAAGATGCGGTCGTTTCTCACGGCGCTGGGCATTATCATTGGCGTGGCGTCGGTCATCACGATGCTCGCCATCGGACAAGGATCGAAGCGAAGTATTCAGGCCAACATTGCAGAGATGGGCTCCAACATGATCATGATCCATCCGGGTGCCGACATGCGCGGTGGTGTACGTCAGGACCCGTCGGCCATGCAGACGCTGAAGCTTTCCGACTATGAGTCGCTGCGCGATGAGTGCAACTACATCAAGGGCATCAGCCCTGTGGTCAGCAGCTCGGGACAGTTTATCTATGGCAACAACAACACGCAGTCTACCCTCTATGGTGTCAACAGGGAATACCTCGACATACGCCAGTTGAGCGTCAGCGACGGCGACATGTTCACCGATCAGGACATCAAGGCGGGAGCCAAGGTGTGTATCCTCGGACAGACCGTGGTGGACTATCTCTTCCCCGACGGCAGTGACCCTGTGGGGCGCGTGGTGCGCTTTAACACCATCCCCTTCCGCGTCGTCGGCGTGCTGAAGAAGAAAGGCTACAACTCCATGGGCATGGACCAGGACGATCTCGTGCTGGCACCTTACACAACGGTGATGAAGCGAATCCTTGCACAGACCTATCTGAGCGAGATCCAAGCCTCGGCCATTACTGAGGATGTCACTGACAAAGCGACGACTGAGATGACCACCATCCTTCGGCGCAACCATAAACTCAAGGATGCCACAGACACCACTCAGGGCGACGATGACGATTTCAACATTCGTTCGCAGGAAGAGCTTTCGTCGATGATGAACTCCACCACCGACATGATGACCATCCTCCTGGGCTGTGTGGCAGGCATCTCGCTGATTGTGGGCGGCATCGGCATTATGAACATCATGTATGTCAGTGTCACTGAGCGCACCCGTGAGATCGGTTTGCGCATGAGTGTCGGCGCCCGTGGCGTGGACATCCTCAATCAGTTCCTTATCGAAGCCATCATGCTGAGTGTCACCGGAGGCATCATCGGTGTGTTGCTCGGCATCGGTGCCAGTTACGCCGTGAAGTTGTTTGCCCACTGGCCGATCTATATCGAACTGTGGAGCATCATCATGAGTTTTGCAGTCTGTACATTCACGGGTGTCTTCTTCGGCTGGTATCCTGCCAAAAAAGCAGCGCGTTTGGATCCTATTGAGGCGATCCGGTATGAGTAGTTTTAAAGGATGTTAGTTATTGGGCGGCCTTCACGATTGATGGTGAAGGCCGTTTCTGTTTTATAGAACTCACCCTTCCTTATTTCATGTTTGCTTAGTCCTGGCCTTCATATTCATACCGTCGCTCAGTTACAGTCTGTTTCCAACAGAGTGACGCTTATTATTTGATGCAACTCTTTGTGCTTTGCGTTTTTTTTTGTAAGTTTGCAAAAAAGAATGTTATGAAAGAGATCAGTTGGGGATTCATAGGTTGTGGCGAGGTGACAGAGAAGAAGTCGGGCCCCGCCTTCAACGTCGTGGAGGGATCGCATGTCGAGGCCGTGATGAGCCGCAACGAAGACAAGGCACGCTCCTATGCCGAGCGTCATCATATCCGGAAGTGGTATACCGATGCCCAGCAGCTCATTGATGACCCCGATGTCAACGCCATCTATATTGCCACTCCGCCATCGAGCCATGCCACATTTGCCATCATGGCCATGCGGGCCCATAAGCCTTGCTATGTCGAAAAGCCATTGGCATCGAGCTATGAGGATTGTCTGCGCATCAACCGTATCAGCGAGATGACCGGCGTGCCCTGCTTTGTGGCTTATTATCGCCGTTATCTCCCTTACTTCCAAAAGGTGGAGGAGATCATCAACGACGGCACGCTGGGCAAGATCCTCAACGTGCAGATACAGTTCTCCGTGCCACCGCGCGACCTCGACTATCGAGCTGGCAACACACTGCCGTGGCGTCTGCAGCCTGACATCTCGGGCGGCGGCTATTTCTATGATCTGGCTCCGCATCAGTTGGACATCCTGCAACATATCTTTGGTGTCATCACACGTGCCCATGGCTATCCCACCAACCGTGCCCATCTCTATAAGGCAGAGGATACGATCAGTGCCGCCTTTATCTTTGCATCCGGTATACCCGGTAGTGCGTCGTGGTGCTTTGTGGGCCACGAGAGTGCAAAAGAGGATCGCATCACGGTGATCGGCGACAAAGGATCGCTCTATTTCTCGGTCTACAACTACGATCCCATCCATGTCGTGACCAGCGAGGGTAATGTCAGCTATGTTGTCCCCAATCCTTCCTATGTACAGTTACCGATCATCCGTGAGGTGATCCGCCATCTGCAGGGAGAGGCCGAATGTGATTGCACGAGCGTGAGTGCCACTCCGGTCAACTGGGTGATGGATCGTATACTTGGTAAGTTCTGACGGTGATGGCGATGCTTCGATACGCTACATTTCTCCTTTCTTGTATGGTCGCTCTGCTGGCGTGGGGCGATGAAAGCAATGATTCCGCACAGCACAAGATTAGCCGTGTGCGCAAGATCGTGAGAAATTTTTCGAGCATTGACACCATGTATATAGAGCCACAACACTACAATTGGTCTGCGATGATTCAGAACACCAACACGTTTGAAAGCTACCACATGAGGAATAAAAACGGGCATGAATATTATTTCTCGCCCGATCCTTCATACAAGTTAGGACCCTATTTCGGCTGGAGATGGATATTCATGGGCTACACCATCGACTTGGTGCATTTAGGTGCGTCAGACAAGAAGCAGGACTTCAATCTGAGTTTATACAGCAATCAGATTGGCGTGGATCTCTTCTACCGAAAGTCGGGCAATGACTATCATATTGCGGGGATCAATCTCGGAAAGAAGTATGATACTTCGGCAATGAAGAATGTGGACTTCAAAGACTTGAGTTCTTCCATCAAGGGCTTCAACCTCTATTATATCTTTAATCATAGAAAATTCTCATATCCAGCTGCTTACGCACAGAGTACGAGACAGAAACGGTCTTGCGGAAGCGCGATAGCAGGCATCGGATATACCAAGCACAGTCTCGACATTAATTGGACTGCCCTGCAGGAACTGGCTGCTACAAGGCTGTCGGCAGACGCAATGTCAGTGATGGACTCCTCGATGACATTCAGTAATATCGATTACTCTGCCTATAACATTTCTGGTGGATATGCTTATAACTGGGTCTTTGCACGCAATTTCTTGTTCGATATCTCGGTGCAGGCCTGTCTGGCTTATAAGCGGGCAACCAATGAGGTGAAGTCAACAAATTTCAAGAATATCCTTGACTTTGACTTCCGTAACCTGAATGTGGACGGTGTCGTGAGGAGTGCTGTTGTGTGGAACAATAACCGGTGGTATGCCGGATGCAGCTCTGTTTGGCAGTTCATCACTTATCACCGCAAGGAGTTCTACACCAACAACATTTTTGGAAGCCTCTATTTCTATGTAGGTTTTAACTTTGGAAAACGATAAGCGCGATATTTCAATCAGGATAATATCTCATCAGATGAAGAAGAAAATCAAATATCTATTGTTCTTTTGTCTGCTCTTTATAGGAGCAGCAAAGGCTCACGCTGCCCAAATTGACTATTGGCGCAGCGATTCTGTCAAGGTGATGAAACTGTTCAGAAAGGCGCACCACGAGGTACGTGACTCCAACTATATGCTGTTCTTTGGCCGTCAGTTCATCGGATTGCCCTATGTGGCCAAGACGCTTGATCAGCACAAAGAAGAGCAACTTGTGGTGAACCTGCGGCAGTTTGACTGTACGACATTGGTAGAGACCGTTTTGGCACTCTCGGAATGTATGAGGCGGAAAACACCGGATTTTGCCCATTTCTGTAAGGAGTTGGCACTCATCCGCTATCGCGATGGCATCGTGTCTTATCCTACACGTCAGCACTATTTCACCTACTGGATCAATCAGAATGTGAGAAAGAGACTGATCTGCGACTTGCAGGGACCGGTGCCTCCCTTCACGGCAAAACAGTTGGTCAGTGTGAATTACATGTCCACGCATCCGTCGGCATATCCTATGTTGAAGGCACATCCCAATTGGATAGGCGAGATCAGGAAGATGGAGGACAGCATTTCGGGGCGCACCTATCGCTATATCCCTAAGACGGCCTTGGAGAATAGCGCACTGCTGAGGTCCACCATTCACAATGGCGACATCATCGTCATTCTCACTTCTAAGCGGGGACTCGACACCAGTCATATCGGCATTGCTGTTTGGCATGCCGACGGCCTTCACCTCCTCAACGCATCCGCCATCCGTCACCAAGTGGTCGAGGAGCCCAAACTCTTTCGCACTTACATGATGGAGCATCCGACGTTTATGGGGATTAGAGTAGTAAGAGCTTTGTAGTAAGAGCTTAATCCTTTTTGAGTAGGGGATTGTAGGGGTGAGGAAATAGCACGACACAAAACTAAAAAAGCACGGAGACAAAAGAGAGATACCATTCTCTCTTGTCTCCGTGCTTTGGTATTGGAAAACTGTGTAGAGTGTCTTACAGTCTGAGTCCTTTGAGAATGTCAGCCATCTTCTGTTTGGTCTCGATGTTGGTCGGTACGAGCGGCAGACGGAGCACGTTTTCTATCATGCCCATGTCGTTGAGCAGCGCTTTCACCCCGGCCGGGTTGCCGTCAACAAAGAGCAGAGAATAGAGCTCGGTGAACTTATGATGGACCTTGCGGGCGGGCTCATACTCACCGTTAAACTCCAGACGGATCATACGGGAGAATTCCTTGGGCAGCGCATTGCCGATGACAGAGATCACACCGGCCGCTCCACTGGCAATCATCGAGAATGTCAGCGCATCGTCGCCACTGATGACGTCGAAGTTGTCGGGTTTGTTCTTAATGATCTCGTCGATCTGCTCCAGACTGCCACTGGCTTCCTTCACAGCCACGATGTTGGGGCAGTCCTTAGCCAGGCGCACCGTCGTGGCGGCCTTCATGTTCACGCCCGTACGACCGGGGACATTATAGAGTACGAGTGGCAGCGGGCTTTCGGCAGCAATAGCCTTGAAGTGCTGATAGAGGCCCTCTTGCGATGGTTTGTTGTAGTAAGGGCAGATGCTCAGAATACCGCTGATGCCACTCCAGTCAGTATGCTTCATCTCGTCAATGACAGCGGCAGTGTTGTTACCACCACAATATTTCAGGATTGGCACACGTCCTTTGTTCACACGTTTCACCACTTCCGTAATTTTTTCCTTTTCCTCTTTCGTCAGACAAGGAGCCTCGGCCGTTGTTGCAAGAATGCACAGAAAGTCGGCACCATTGTCAAGCTGGTAAGTCACCAGCTTCTCGAGTGCTGGATAATCCACTTCTCCTTGAGGAGTGAAAGGAGTGATGAGGGCGATGCCCAAACCTTTGAAAATATTGTTTGCCATAACAAATAGTTGTTGTTTGTTGCTTAATGACGATATTGCTACAATCTTTTTGCAAAGTTACGCTTTTTTCTTCATATTGCAAAAGAAAAAGACTATTCCTTTAAAGATTGTTTGCTAATTTCGTCGAGTCTCATCAAGTTAACAAGCTAATGTTGTGTTAGTACGAGATTCATGAAACAATGCCTACAATGAATGATGAAGACAATAATTCCAGTGCAGAATGCCACTCACCTTAAATTTTTGTTGTAACTTTGCCGTATATTTGAGAGTATATAGTTATTAAGTAATAGAGTTCACACCCATGTGGTTGTTTTTAGCCTTTATGTCCGCAGCCCTGTTGGGCTTCTACGACTCATTTAAGAAGAAGTCGCTCAATGGCAACGCGGTGATCCCCGTGTTGTTCCTCAACACTGTCTTTTCTTCGCTCATCTTCCTGCCGTTCATCATCCTCTCGGCTACGACCTCCTGCCTTGACGGGAGTATCTTTCATGTGGCGACAGGCGGTTGGGAGATGCACAAGTATATCGTCCTGAAGAGTTTCATCGTTCTTTCCAGTTGGATCTTCGGCTACTTCGGCATGAAACACCTGCCGCTGACGATTGTGGGTCCGATCAATGCCACACGGCCGGTGATGGTGCTCGTGGGTGCCATGCTTGTCTATGGTGAACAGCTCAATGTATGGCAATGGATTGGTGTGTTGCTGGCAGTGGCCTCTTTCCTGATGCTGAGCCGATCGGGTCGGAAGGAAGGCATCGACTTCAAGCACAACCGATGGATATGGGCCATCGTGCTCGCCGCTGTCTTGGGAGCTGTCAGTGGCCTCTATGACAAATATTTGATGGCAGCTCCGTCGGCCGGTGGCATCGGCATCGACCGCATGGCCGTGCAATCGTGGTACAATATCTATCAGATGGGGCTGATGCTCCTCATGTTACTCTTGCTGTGGTGGCCTACCCACAAGAAGACCACACCCTTTCGCTGGCATTGGTCGATTATTGGCATTAGCGTCTTTCTCTGTGCTGCCGACTTTGTCTATTTCTATGCGCTAAGTCTGCCGGGGGCGATGATCTCCATCGTGTCGATGATCCGTCGTGGCAGCGTATTGGTGAGTTTCCTCTTTGGTGCTCTTGTCTTCCATGAGCATAACCTTAAGGCCAAGGCGCTCGACCTGGCTCTTGTACTGCTCGGCATGGTATTCCTGTATATCGGCAGCAAGTAGACCTTTGGCTTAGCGAAAGATTAGTATTCGATGTCCCACAAAAACAAGCCGTTGGCAGGCATCGACTCGCCGGCATCAGAGCGGGTGCCGGTAGTCACTACCTCGCGGAACTGTTCCAGTGTCATGCGGTGACGGCCTACCTCGAAGAGCGTGCCCACTACAGCCCGCACCATGTTGCGGAGAAATCGGTTGGCGGCAATCTCGAAATACCATGTCGTTGGTGATGTGCTCATCCATTGTGCCGTGGTGACCTGGCAGAGCGTGGCCTTGTTGTCAGCACCAGCCTTGCAGAAAGCTTTGAAGTCGTCCTGTGTGGTGAGCCACTGCGCAGCTTCGTTCATCATCTCGAAATCGAGTTTCCAGTGAGTCTCCACAGAATAGTGACGGAGGAAAGGATCGCGCTGGGTGTGGATGAAATAGCGGTAGGTGCGTCGCTTGGCCGAGAAGCGCGCATGCATTTCCTCGCTGACGTGCTCGGCACGCTGACAACTGATGTCGCGTGGCAGGATGCGGTTGAGACGGTAGCAGAGTTGGTCGGTGTCGAGCTCCTTGTCGATGTCGAAGTGGCAAACCATCGTACGAGCATGGACACCGGCGTCCGTGCGCCCGGCACCGGTCACGGCAATCAGTTGACTGAGCAATGTGCTCAGACACTGCTGTACCTTTTCCTGCACCGACATGCCGTTGGGTTGTATCTGCCAACCATGGTAGGCCGTGCCGTCGAAGCTCAGCCAAAGGAATATTCTCATATATATTATTTAGTTAATCTAAATCTGATCAACGCCCGATCGTCAAAGGACACGTTGCCTTGCATGAGTCCTTTGGTAGCTTTGAATGTGTGGATGTTATAAGGGTCGTTGGCTAACTGCTCTCTGAGGGCAGCCTCACTGTCTTGAAGAGTGGGGCGGAGAAAAGGATAGCCGTCGCTCGCCAGCACGATGTCGTGAGGCTCGCCTCGTCTCAGCGTGATCACCTTGACTCCCTGCATGAAGATTTCGAAGCCGTCGATGACTGCATAGGTGCGGTTCTCGCCCCGCATGCTTGCGATGAGTTTCGGGAGAACGGCATCACGGGCATAGTCGTGGACGATTCGCTCGTCCTTTACCATGTCGGGATGCTCGGCCAGCAGGATGGGGAAGAGACGGCAGCGCTCCTCTGCGATTGTTGCCTCCGACGGCTTGTCATTGGTGTAGAGCTGTCCGTCGACCATGCACTGGCAGTCGCCGATCATCCAAATCTCCTTACGCTGAAGGTTACAGACCACAGCACTGGCGCACAGCCGTTGCTCGGGTGAACAGCGGGGCTGTGAGTAGTCCAAAGGATAAGCCTGATGGATGACCTGCGTGACACGCGTGCAGAACTCGTTGACGCTTAGCGAGGCAGGAGCCCGACGCAAATAGTCGCTGATGAGCGTCATGGCATAACGACCATTGCGCATGCTCGGGTGGTAATGCTTCGGTGTCTTGCTTGTGCTACCGTCGATGACAGCGATATAGTTGTCCGCCACGACGATGCCATCCTCACAGTCAGCCTGCGAATGCTTCCCGGTGAGCGCTTGCTCAACGATGACGACCCTTGAACTTGCCGTTGGGCGTGAAATTAGGGTTAAACGATTTCCGTCTGTCGCCATTGCGTTGATCGCTGTTCCGTTTGTCGCCATTGCGTTTGTCGTTGTTCCGTCTTTCGTTGTTTCTTCTTCCATCGTAAGGCTTGTCGTCGTGTCTTCTTTCCCCATTGGCTTTCACACTATAGGGTTGCCTGTTGTCGGGATGTCTTTGGTTGCGGTCTCTTCTGCCGCTGGGCTGATGTGGTGCTTTCTCGGGTGTGCTGCCGACGGCCTTGCTGTCGTAGTGGACATGGCCATGGAAAGGAGCACCGTTGTAGAGCTTCTTGATCAGGTCAGTCCTTCCGATGCGGCGTAGCTCACGCTCAATGGCTTGCCGCTCTTCGGGCTTATACCAGAAGAAGAACTGCCGCTGCGCCAGCTTCTCGCGTGGCGTCTTGGCTGAGAAGACCGGTTCAAGCGTGTAAGGGTCGTATCCCGTATACCACGTCTCGGTGCTAACGGTCATCGGCGTGGGCGTGAAGTCCTGCACTTGCTCAAGGTGGAAGTCCAGGTCTTTGGTGATGGCAGCGAGCTCGGCCATGTCCTCTTCCTGGCACCCCGGATGACTACTAATAAAATAAGGTATGATCTGCTCTTTCAGACCCTCTTCCTTGTTGATGCGGTCGAAGATGCGCTTGAACTCATAGAACTGCTCAAACGACGGCTTGCGCATGAGTCGGAGCACTCGGTCGGAAGTGTGCTCGGGTGCCACCTTCAAGCGACCACTGACATGGTGGGTGATGAGCTCGCGGGTATACTGTCTGGCGGCCTCGTTGGCCTTCTCGTCCTTACTCTTATAGAGCAAGAGGTCGTAGCGCACACCACTGCCGATGAAGCTCTTCTTCACGCTCGGCAACGCGTCGACGGCATGATAGATGTCGAGCAGGCGGGAGAGATCCGTGTCAAGGTTGGGACAGATCTGTGGGTTGATGCACGACGGCCGCTTGCAGTGCTCACAGGCTTTCTTGTTGCGCCCACCCATGCCATACATGTTGGCAGACGGACCGCCGAGATCAGAGATATAGCCTTTGAAGCCGTCCATGGCGATGACTTGACGGGCCTCGCGGAGGATGCTCGCCTTGGAGCGGCAGGCGATGAACTTGCCCTGATGGGCCGAGATGGTGCAGAAGGCACAGCCGCCGAAACAGCCACGATGGAGATTGATCGAGAACTTGATCATTTCGTAGGCCGGTATCGTCTTGCCCTTGTATTTAGGATGAGGCAGACGCGTGTAGGGAAGGTCATAGGCCTCGTCCACCTCTTCCGTCGTCAGAGGAGGATAGGGAGGATTGACGACCGCAAACTTGCCGTCGACAGCCTGCAACAGTCGCTGGGCATGCATCTTATTGGACTCTTCCTCAATATGGCGGAAGTTCTCAGCCTCGGCTTTCTTACTTTGCAGACACTCCTCGTGAGAGTGGAGCAAGATGTCGTCGTCGCTGATACCCCCGGGGATGTCTTCCTGCTTGCAGAGGTAGACGGTCTGTGGAATGTCATGGATGTCCTTGATATTGCGTCCCTCTTCGAGCTCGTGGCAGAGCTGGATCGTGTTTTTCTCGCCCATGCCATAGAGGATCATGTCGGCACCGCTGTCGCAGAGGATGCACTTCATCAGCCGGTCCTGCCAATAGTCGTAGTGGGTGAGCCGTCGCATGGACGCTTCAATGCCGCCCAAGACCACGGGCACGTCGGGGAAGAGTTGCTTCAGGATCTTGGTGTAGACGATGCTGGGATAGTCCGGCCGCATGTCGTGGCGGGCATCAGGACTGTAGGCGTCGTCGTGGCGCATGCGCCGGTTGGCTGTGTAGCGGTTGACCATGGAGTCCATGGCACCGGCTGACACGGCAAAGAAGAGTCGTGGGCGCCCGAGTTTTTTGAAGTCGCGGTAGTCGCCATGCCAGTCGGGCTGAGGCACGATCGCCACTTTGTAGCCCTTGGCCTCAAGGAGCCGGCCGATGACTGCCGCACCAAAAGAAGGATGGTCGACATAGGCATCGCCGGAAAAGAGAATCACGTCCAACTCATTCCACCCACGCAACTCGCATTCCTTGCGGGTGGTGGGCAGAAAGTCTGTCAGCTGATATTTCTGCGTCATATTGGAATTATGTGTCAGAACTTGCGTTTAGTCGTTGACATTTTGTGGGTCGTTGTCGTCTTCCGTTGGTTGGGCAGCCTTCCACTGCTTATAAGCTTCGACAAGCTGCTGTAGGCCAAACGCCTTCATGTTGTTGTTGTAGATGACATCCAGGCAGAGGTCGAGAAGGCCGTTGTCCTTCACGGTCTCCGACTCCAGCATTGAGCGCACGTTGAACTTCAACTTGTCCAAGACGGCTTCGTCAATGATGCCGTTGCTGTCTACGAGATTGTCCAAAAGAGAATACTTTTCAATGGTCTGAAGATGTTTCTCATTGATCTCGATACTACGGGTACCGGAATGGTTTGCTTGTATTTTCATGGTGTATTGCTTTGAAATTAACTTCTTATTATAGTGTGATGGATATGTGTTTACATCAACAGAAAGTTCAGGATACCGGTCATCAACCGTCGCTGCATGTTCTTATCGTTGATGCATTCAAAGGGAAAGGCCATCGTGAAGGTTCGGTAGTCGTTGCCTTTATAAGCTACGGCCGCAGAGCTGCCATTGCTGTATTGCATGGCACAGACGGCTCCTTCGGCGGGCTGGAGAATGTCAGCGTGGGTGGCCGCATAGTGGTCGGCGTTGTGAACACGATAGAAATCGAAGTCCTGTTGCAGTCCGTTGACTCCTTGCAAGGTATCGGTTTTGAGCGAGCCGGAGTAGTTCACTTTCAACGTGGTGGACAGCCAGTCCGCCTCTTTGGCTCCGTTCATGTCTGTTCCCACATAAGCTCCGCTGACCAACAGCTTTCCGCCGCTTCTGGTGTAGGCAGAGAGTTGCTTTTGAATGTTGTCGGTAAAAGTTTTGTTGTAGAGCAAAGCGTCAGGGGAGTATTTCTCCAGTCCCAGTACCATGTCGACGGCATCGAAGTCATTGAGAGTTACCCTCCGGTTTTCCACGGCATAAGAGGAACAGCCGACGACATTGTATTTCCCCGTACCGGCAATGGCCTCAACATGTGCTGTCGCAGCATCAAGATCATTGCCGGCTATCACCTTTCCGGCCAAGCTCTCGTCGGTATATCCGAGTCCATCGGAACTTTCCCGTCCGATGCTGCTCTTGTTGAAACTCTGCTGATAGCCTAACCATCCGATCGTCGGTCCATAGCTCACTCCTATGTCATCTCCCATGTCAAAGCCCTGCTGGTTGTTGTTGTCGATGACCGTTGGTGCAGAAAGTCGGTGGAAACAATTGACGACCAAAATGCTTTTCTGAGCTCCCGATTGACTGCAAAGCGCGATCTCCTCGGAGGGGAAGCTCTCTCCACCACGGTTGATAGCTGTGATCTTGAATCTGTAGAGCATACCGGGCTTCACGTCAAGGTCGACAGATGTTGTCTTTACTTTTTGTCCGTTGTCGTAACCGCCCTTGCCAATGGCTGTATAGAGGACAAAATAGTCGGGATGTGCGGAAGGCTCCTGAGGATCGTCCTGCGCTATCCACGTGACATGGGCCTGATGGCGGCTGTTGATGATGACGGCAGGATCCTTGGGTGGCAGAGGTTCTATGATCGTCGGTCGGCCGTGCATCGTGTTGACATAGCGGGCGAGGGTCTTATAGACTGAGCGGGCCATGGTGAACTTGAAGTGCGGATCCTGTGCCAGCTTCATGTCGGGGAAGTTCTGGTGGGACAGCGTCTCAAGGATTGCCGAGGGCACTTCGGGCACACGGGTCTCGGAGTAGTTGCGGTCCCAAAGGTATCGCCTTGCCCAATTACCATATTTATAAGTAAGGTCTCGCGTGAGATTGTCGAGCAGGTCCTTTGCCAGCATCTTGGAAGCCTGCCGTGTGATTCCGGAGGAAAGCTGACCGTCGTTATAGTTAGTGGTGCAGATGGACAAAGAGCCTACGAGGTCTTTCCCGTTGGGTGCATAACCCGCATCGCTGTGAATGGCCAATGACAACTCAAAGGGTACGTGCTCTCCTTCTATGGTCGGCACATAGACAGAGCCTCCGGCCAGCCAGTTGAGCATGCGTGAGCGACTGTTGATGTCGTCGGCATAGTCGTCGGTGCCTCCACGGCTACTATATACATTATAGGGAGCACCCGCCCATTGGCAGAAATATCTGGAGCCCTCCAGGACACGCGGAAGTCCGCTGGAGACACCACCACGCGAGATGTTGCCCATGCCGCCACCAAAGCGTACGGCATCAGCCGTGACGATGCCGCGGTGCTTGCTCTGGTTGGTGAGCATGACACAGTTGTCGATGCCTTTGCCTTGTCCGAAGTCGAAGGTGCCGAGATAGACCCAGGTGCCGCCACCCATCTGCTGGTTGACATGCACTTCCGTAGCCTGCCCTTGGTGGAAGACGACATAATGCGCGTCGTCCACACTCTTGTCGACCGTCTGATAGCTCACGTAGACGGCATAGCGACCTGCTTTACGGAAGTGAGGCTGCCACAGCGCATAGGTGCCGTTGCCCTTTTTCGTAGTCGTGGTCATTCGGACTGTACCATCTTTGAAGGGATTCTGTCCGTCGACATAGTTGCCCAGTCGGTATGCGAAGCCCGAACGTGGACAGTTGTTCCATTGTCTGCCCTCATCCGATTCAGAGTAGCCAGGGGCGTTAACGCCGTCGTTGTCTACGATATACTCTTCGGTTTGCAAGTCTCTCTCCCGTGGCGTGTAGACGACAGCGCCCGCATTCTCCAACATGGGGATGAGATAGGGCAGGACGATCGTCTCGGTGAAGAGATCCTCGCAAGTGCCGAACAGTGGCGGTCGCTGCCATTGCCAAAGACCCTTTTTAGCATCGTAGTAACGACCGTGAGAAGCCCAGACTGCCAGATGATGGTTATAGAGGCCATGGGTGATGCGGAAAGGATGCGACACATTGCTCACCCACGGCTGACCGTCGTAGTGGATCTTTCCCCAAAGAGCGTTGCCGGAGAGTGATGTATAGTCCGTGGCGTAGTTCTCAAGCGGAAGTCCCGAAACGACGATGCTGAGGTCATAGTCGCGGTAGGCTTTTGGCAGCAGTTTGTGTACCTTCTTGTAGATCTTGCCTATTTGCTTGTCGTTGAGCTCTTGCTGGGCGAAGGACGGATCAGGCACTACGGTGACCTTTCGTTGCTTATCGTCAATGCGCAAGTCCTTAAGTCTGGGCTGACGCGAGAAATCGGTATGCTTTGCCTGATAAGAGACAAAGTAAGCATTCAAGTCCTTCTTTGTCTTTTCCTGGTAGACAGCATTCTGGGAATAGGATTGCATGCAAGGGAGAAGCAACAGCGCTAAAGCGAAAAAAAATTTATATTGCATTACTACAAGAAAATGGTTGATATATGAGAGCAGGGTGTCAGTTCTTTTCTTCTGACAGTCCTGTTGTGAATTTCTCAGGGTGTTTGCCCTGCACATGGATGAAATAGCGTTTCACCCTCACCATGTCGGCATCGATATCGCCTTGGGGAATGAAGCTGTCGGCACATCTGATGAGCTTCTTGCCATAGTCCAGGGAGTAGAGCAGGATGGGAATCCGGGCTTTTTGTGCAATGAAATAGAATCCCTTCTTCCATTCGGCATTCAAGGAACGAGTGCCTTCTGGAGTGATGCACAGTCGGAAAGTCGGATTCTTGATGGCTGCGTCTGCGAGTGCGTCGGTCATGTGGGAGTGCTTGGCTCTGAAGACGGGGATGCCGCCGATGGAGCGGAAGATAGGACCGAGCGGCCATTGAAACCATTCTTTCTTCATCAGGAAGTTGATGCGTATGCCACGGGAGAACATATAGAGCACGCCCATGATGAAATCCCAGTTGCTGGTGTGCGGAGCCAGACAAATGATGCATTTCTCGGGGAGCGGCAGTTGGTCCTCAATGGTCCATTTCATACGTTTGACAAGAAGCCAATTGCAGAACTGTTGAATCATAATCGTGTGTTCGGAAACCTGCAATCCGGCCGTTAGCCAAGGTTGCTGATTTGATCGATGATATCGGATATCTGGTGATTGAAGTCATTGATGAGGTTGGTGTAGTACTGCTTAGGTTTCATTCCCGGCTCAGGATGGGAAATGCGCTTGACAAAATCGTCACGCAGGACAATGATGGAAGAGAGAAGTTGCTGTGCATCGGTGCTGCCCTTCTCCGCGCTATATAACGATGCGGCGACAGCCTCAGCGAAGAGGTCGCTGCAGATGCAATTGATGGAATGCTTTAAATCCTTTTTCTTAGCCATAATAGTAATGATTAAGTGAGTGATACTTTATTTTTCTCCAAAGATAAGAAAAAAAGATGAAACGTCATTCGTTGTGCAAAAAAAATGTTTCAAAAACAGGTTTTCTTTCTTTTTTCTTCTCATTTCTCGATGAAAAAATGTACTTTTGCATGCAGTATACTGTTTTTAATTATTTAATCGAACTTTCTAAAATGAAAAAGAGTCTTTTGCAGAAAGCCCGTGCCCAGTATCAGCCAAAGTTGCCGAAGGGTCTCAAAGGTGCTGTCAGCGTAAAAGAGGGAGCTCCTACGCAGAGTGTAGGTGACCAGGACGAAATCAAGAAGCTTTTCCCGAATACTTACGGGATGCCACTCATCGAGTTTGTACCCGGCGAGGAGTCTGCCAACCGTAAGATGAATGTCGGCGTTATCCTTTCCGGTGGCCAGGCACCTGGTGGTCACAATGTCATCTGCGGTATCTTCGACGCTGTGAAGAAAATGAATCCCGAGAACAAGGTCTATGGCTTCCTTATGGGTCCCGGCGGTCTTGTTGACCATAAGTATATCGAGCTCACTCCTGAGTTCGTTGACGACTATCGCAATACCGGTGGTTTCGATATGATCGGCTCTGGCCGTACCAAACTGGAGAAGGTAGACCAGTTTGAGAAGGGGCTTGAGATTCTGCGTAAGCTCGACATCAAGGCTGTGGTCATCATCGGTGGTGACGACTCCAATACCAACGCCTGCGTGCTCGCTGAGTACTATGCTGCCAAGAACTACGGCATCCAAGTCATCGGGTGCCCGAAGACCATCGACGGCGACCTGAAGAACGACCAGATCGAGACCAGCTTCGGCTTCGATACTGCTACAAAGGTATATTCTGAGCTGATTGGCAACATCGAGCGTGATGCTAACTCTGCCCGTAAATACTGGCACTTCATCAAGCTGATGGGCCGTTCCGCATCTCACATCGCTTTGGAGTGCGCTCTGCAGACACAGCCAAATATCTGCATCGTCTCTGAGGAAGTGGAGAAAAAGGATATGACGCTCAACCAGATCGTGGAGCAGATTGCCACTGCTGTCGCTAAGCGCGCTGAGGATGGCAACAACTTTGGTGTGGTGCTCATCCCTGAGGGTCTCATCGAGTTCATCCCTGCCATCGGCCGTCTGATCGATGAGCTCAACGACTTGCTCGCTGCTCACGGTGCTGACTACAAGGATTTGGAGAAGGACGCACAGCGCGAGTATATCCTCGCTCACCTAAGCAAGGAGAATGCAGATACCTTCGCAACGCTGCCTGAGGCTGTTGCGCGTCAGCTCTCCCTCGACCGTGATCCGCACGGAAATGTACAGGTGTCTCTGATCGAGACCGAGAAGTTGCTCTCTGACATGGTGGCAGCTAAGCTCGACGAGTGGAAGAAAGAGGATAAGTACTGTGGCAAGTTCGCTGCCCAGCACCACTTCTTCGGCTATGAGGGTCGTTGCGCTGCTCCTTCCAACTTTGACGCAGACTACTGCTACGCTCTCGGCGTGAGCGCCGCTCACCTGATTGCCAATGGCAAGACCGGTTACATGGCTATCGTTCAGAATCTCTCAGCCTCTACCGATGAGTGGAAGGCCGGTGGTGTGCCCATCACCATGATGATGAACATGGAGCGCCGCAATGGTGAGATGAAGCCTGTGATCCGCAAGGCTCTTGTTGAGCTCAACGGTGCACCTTTCAAGAAATTTGCTGAGAAGCGTGACGAGTGGGCCCGTCAGACCTGCTATGTCTATCCCGGTCCTATCCAGTACTGGGGTCCCTCCGAGGTCTGTGACCGCGAGACCCGTACGCTGGCTCTGGAGAACGAGGCTAAGGCAAACCGCTAATTGAACGCTGAGAATCGTTCATCGATTCTCTATGATAAGGATGCTCACGAAAGTTGTGAGACAATCCTCTTTTGACGAGGCATCCTCCTTATGTGGTAACATGGGTTGAGGATGCCTCTTCTTTATATATATAATGGGAGACTGATCTAAGAGATGATAAACACACGCCAAACTACCAGACGAAGAAAATCTTCTTCCCGCCGACGCTCTTCATCGCGTTCGCGGTCGTCGCGTCGTGGCTCTGTGGGCATACGTCTTCCTTTCTTGCACATACGTCTTAGCCGTGCTGCTATCTTCGGCGGGTTGGCCGGCATCGTAGTTTATGTGTGGGCCTTTTATTATTTCTTCGTGGGGCCAACCGGTTTCCGTTGGCGAGCGCTCTATGGTGATGACAAGTATCCTGAAGGCTATGAGGTGCATGGCATAGACATCTCGCACTATCAGGGTACGATCAACTGGGATCGTCTACGCTCCAACGCGATGGTAGACGGTTGTCCTATCCGCTTTATCATCATCAAATCCACAGAGGGCTCGTCTCGCATTGATCCAAATTTCGAGGAGAACTTCTATCAAGCACGGGAATACGGCTTTGTCCGAGGCGTTTACCATTTCTGGAGCAACAACTCCTCAGCCCGGGCTCAGGCCAATTATTTTCTAAGCAAAGTACATTTGTTGGATGGAGATTTGCCTCCGGTGCTCGATGTGGAGCATAAGCCGAAGAACGAGAGTGTGGAGGATTTCCAAACGGATATCCTTACTTGGCTTCACATTGTAGAGAATAAGTATGGTGTGAAGCCGATCATCTATACTTATTACAAATTCAAGGATGCCTACCTGAGTGCTCCTGTCTTTGATGATTACCCTTATTGGATCGCGCACTATTATGTCGAAAAGGTGGAGTATCAGGGCAAATGGAAGTTCTGGCAGCATACCGATGTGGGGAAGCTGCCAGGTATCAATGGTCATGTAGACTTGAATATCTACAATGGTTCTTATTACGATCTCATGCGTCTGACGATAGGCAATCAGGAGAATGTCGTGGTGGCAGAGTGAAAATTCTGTCAGTCGATGTCTGCCATGACCTTTTGCGCGGTATCGTCTATCCCATAGTGCTTCAAGATGTTTTGATCCGTATGGAACTTCTCTAAGAGGAAGGAAGATGCACTTTCGCCTTCCCCCAACTTGCTCAAACCTATATATTTCCGGAACTTTTCCCGAGCTTGCATCCGCTGACCTTGGAACCAGTAGCAGTAAGCTGCGTTGAGCGTGTCATCTGGAAGAGCCTTGTCGCCGGAGCAAAGACTCTTATAAATCTTCTGCGCTTCTTCAATCCGGTCGATCCATAAGAGTCCCCAAGCCAAAGTACGCTGTACTTCAGTGTTGGCAGGATGTTCGTAATCCAACTTATAAAGTAGGGAGACGGCCTCATCAGCCTTACCGCAGTATATGAGCGAGATGGCGAGCCCCAAAGCATAAAACATCTTTTGAGGATAGCTCTGTGACAAAGTCTTGTAGATCTTGGAGGCTTCCTCAAAGCGTTTCGATTTAAAAACGGCTAAGGAATATTGGCGGAGCAGCGATTCGTTTTCCGGTTCCATCTTGCACAGTTTTTTCAGATAGTCTGCCGCTGAAGTGTAGTCGGAATCGTGCATACACAAGGCTGCTGAGGCCAGTTCTAAACTTTTCCTTACCTCGTCGTCTTGCTCTTCGGCTCCTTTTCCGTCAGAAGTAAAACATGTCACTATCTCTCGAAGAGATTCCCAAAGCTTCTTTTTCAGCAGGAAGCTGATCAGTGCCGGAAGCTGTTGGTGCATCTCGGTGCAGATCATGTCCTTGGTGAAGAACATGGTAGGATGGGCATAGCCAAAAGCATTGAAGAAAGGATGACGCAGATCGCAGAGCTTGAAGAAGCGATAGAGATCCTGAAGATACATCCGGCGGATATAGGCCGAGTGACGCCAAGACTCTTCATTCTCACCAGGCATGTTCAGACTCATCTCTCCACTCAACAATACTTTTCTCACCTCCGCTGGCAACCGCTGATAAACAGATGAGAGAGCGATAGAAAAACTGTATTTGTCAGAGTCACAGAAGGGTCCCTCTTTAAACAGTCTGTCCAGAAATCCCGAATTGCGAAGCTCTTCCGGTAGCATGGTCAGGTCGGGATGAGTGGGCGTGTAGGGGATCAGCCAGTTATAGAGTTGGTTGAAGAAGGCAAAGCGTTTCATCTGTGAGAATCCACCGAAGTAGATATCCATGCCCTGTTTGCGCATGTCGTTCATCTTGTTGATACTCTTTTCAAGACTTTCCATACGCTTGTCAGCCTCGTCGGGATGAAGAATCTCTTCCAGCGAACTTTCATCGGATGGTGTGGATCCCATATTCATCATCTGCCAGTCATGGCTTTTAATGATATTGGGCATGATGTTTTTACGCAGCTCGTCATTGTCTCTCTCTGCATAATGGCAATAGACCACTTGCATCTGCATGTCGAGCAGCGCACTCTTCACGCTGTTGTCAGACAAGACCTCTTTCACGGCGTGCCGTACAGAATCATATAGCTGGTATCTCCCGTTGGAGAGCGCAAACACCCATCCGACAAAGGCGCGTTGCTTGACTCGCTCGTCCTGGCTTTTTTGGAAGACATGGATGAGTGTCAGAATCTTCTCTGCATCCCCAACCAAGAGACAGGCGAGAGTCACTGCCGATACCAATAATTGCGCATCGGCAGAGTCGATAGCAGGAGAAAGTAATAGTTCCTCAAAACTCACAGCGTATTCGTGATGCCACTGAGGAGAGCAGACAATGAGGTTGAAGAAGGAGCGCAAGTTGTTGGCATGGCGCTTATGGATGTCAGTCAGATTGTTATTGGATCCGTTGAGTGCTGACAGCGAAGCCATGGCCATGTCGGTGACATAGTTCTCCATTTGCAGACGCATATCGTCGACGGACGGTATTTGCCGTTGGGCATTCAGATATTTGAGATAGGGGTATTCTGTTTTCAAATCCTCCAATATCAAGTCGCGGATGACACCATCTAATTGGGCTGCCAGCTGCTGATAGAACTGCTGGCGTAGAGGATCCTCGTAGCCTTGCAGATAGAAGTCAGACATACGGTGATAGTTGTCCTTGATGTCGTCAAGCCGCTCACGGATCCAGGAAGCGTCTTGCTGTCCTAATAGTTGATTGAGCAGGCTCAAGGTCTCCCCGACATTATTGTCTTTCTCCAGTTTCAGTTGTAATATGATGAGCTGGTCCCTGCTTTTGATAGCAGCACCCTCTTGTGCATTTCCATCCATAATCCAATAATATTTAAGGTGTGAACCTCGCTCCGCGTGCTATGTCTCTCTGTCGGGGAGCGGTGGCATGGTGATAGGTCATCGATGGGAGGGCGTTTACGGTGCGCATGTCTACTCCCATATATTTGCAGATGATCTTGCCGTAGTGCTTCACTCCATGCTTGTTGATCGAGTCCACGGCAGCGTCGTAGACTTTCAGGAACTTTTTGACTTGTTGTTTCCGGTCCTTATTGTCCATGACTTTTTGTCGGAAGGCGATCACGCCAAAGTGCAGGTCCTTGTCGCGGCTGTCCATCAGCACGGGGTCCTGAAAGAGGCGTGCCTCTGTGGCCTGTGGTTCCGGGAGCAGGGCGGCGTCGATCTCGTTGTTGAGAATCATCTTCAGTCTGACGCTGACATCATTAATTTCTATGCGATAAACCGTTTCCTTGGGGCGGGCACTGTCTATGGCCAAGTCGGCCAGCAGCTGTGTGGCAGAGTAGGGAGCGATGGCCACCATCTTATCAGAGAGCTGTTTCAACTCTGTCACACGGGCCATGCGGTTGCTGATGAATTGCCATGAGGCGTTGGTGGAGGTCACAAAGTTCAGTGCTACACCTTGTCGGCGCAGTCGCTCTGCTTTGACGAGATCTGTGACAATGCCTTCCGCTCTTTTGCTGCGAAGCAAGGTGTCGCCGTCAGTCTGGCTGCCGAAGCGTTTCAGCCTCACGTCTACGCCAGCTTTCTGGAACAGACTGTCTTCTGCAGCGATGAAAAGAGGGAGGCAGTCCATTGTCGGCACGGTGGCAATCTTGAGGGCCGCAGAGTCCTGACGGGCAGCTTCCATCTGCTGTTCGCGGTTGAGACGTTGCTGCTCTTTATATGACTTTCCACATGAGGCCAACAGGGCGATGGAAAGCAAAGAAAACAGAAGGCATTGATATTTTCTCATGACTATGCAAAGGTACGAAATATTTTGTAAACACAAAAAAAAATGCTACTTTTGCAATCATAATCAGAAACGAATATGGCCAAAGATAAAACAATGTATGTCTGCAGCAACTGCGGCTACGAGTCGGTAAAGTGGCTTGGTAAGTGTCCGCAGTGTGGCGAGTGGCAGTCGTTCAAGGAAATCAAGGTTGCCGCCGACACGGGTTCGTCGGCCGCCCGCAATGCGGCGTTGAGTGTCAAGCAGTCGCGCCAATCTCCGTTCAGCCGACAGAGTGCGGCTCCCGTCCGCTTGCGTGACATTCCCTTGCAGGATGAGCCGCGCATTGACATGCACGACGCTGAGCTCAACCGCGTTCTCGGTGGCGGACTCGTGCCTGGAAGCATCACGCTGTTGGGTGGAGAGCCGGGCATCGGCAAGTCCACGCTGACGTTGCAGACGCTCTTGAAGATGCCGGAAAAGAAAATTC
The DNA here is from genome assembly GCA_052355365.1 of Prevotella sp. Taxonomy (GTDB): domain Bacteria; phylum Bacteroidota; class Bacteroidia; order Bacteroidales; family Bacteroidaceae; genus Prevotella. The sequence goes on from DAWDCC010000010.1 coordinate 36,017, forward strand.
TCTATGTCAGCGGTGAGGAGAGCGCTCATCAGATCAAGATGAGGGCAGAGCGTCTGTCACCAATGTTCCCGGAGTCGCTGTTAGTGCTTTGCGAGACCTCTTTGGAGAAGATCTTCAAGCATATTCAAGACGTAGCGCCCGACATCGTGGTCATCGACTCGGTGCAGACGATTGCCACGGAAAGCGTAGACTCGTCTCCCGGCAGCATCTCTCAGGTGAGAGAATGTGCCGCAGCTCTGTTGCGCTTTGCCAAGTCGAGTGGGGTGCCTGTGATTTTGATTGGACATATTAACAAGGAGGGAACGCTGGCCGGTCCAAAGATCCTGGAACATATCGTTGACACGGTGATCCAGTTCGAGGGTGACCAGCACTATCTCTATCGTATGTTGCGCAGTACGAAGAACCGTTTTGGCAGTACTTCGGAGATGGGCATCTACGAGATGCGGCAAGACGGACTGCGCCAGGTGTCCAATCCCTCAGAGCTGTTGATAGCGGAAGAGCATGACGGACTGTCCGGTGTCGCGATCACCTCGGCCATAGAGGGTGTACGTCCTTTCCTGGTGGAGACTCAGGCTTTGGTGTCCACGGCCGCCTACGGTACGCCCCAGCGCTCGGCGACCGGCTTTGACCAGCGCCGGCTCAACATGTTGTTGGCCGTATTGGAGAAGCGCGTCGGCTTCAAGTTGATGCAGAAAGACGTGTTCCTGAACATCGCCGGAGGATTGCGGGTGACGGACATGGCCATGGACCTGAGCGTGATCGCGGCTGTGCTCTCCAGCAATGTCGATACGCCGATAGAGCAAGGATGGTGTATGTGTGGGGAAGTAGGACTCAGTGGTGAGGTGCGTCCCGTGGCACGGTTGGAACAGCGCATTGCCGAAGCTGAGAAACTTGGCTTCCAGCATATCATCGTTCCGGCCTATAACATGAAGAATATAGACACAAAGAAATATAAAATCGAACTCCATCCTGTGCGCAAGGTAGAGGGAGCGCTCAGAACGTTGTTCGGTTAATCAGTAACAAAGACAGATGAAAGATTCAGTGATTATTGTCAGTGGTGGCATGGATTCCATCACGATGCTTTATGAGTTCAAGGACCGCATCGCCCTTGGCATTTCCTTTGACTATGGCAGCAATCACAATGCGCGCGAGATTCCCTTTGCGGAAATGCATTGCAAGCGGTTGGGGATTCCCCATATTACCATTCCCCTGAGCTTTATGCCCAAGTATTTCAAGTCGAGTCTGCTGGAGGGAGCCGATGCAATTCCTGAGGGCAACTACGACGAGGAGAACATGAAGTCGACAGTGGTGCCTTTCCGCAATGGCATCATGCTCAGCATTGCCGCGGGCATTGCCGAGAGCCATCAACTCAAATACGTGATGATGGCCAACCACAGTGGCGATCATACCATCTATCCCGACTGCCGTCCTGAGTTTGTCGAGGCTTTCTCTCATGCAGCGAAAGCCGGAACGTATGTGGGTGTGGAGATCTTGGCTCCTTACACCAACATCACGAAGGCTGACATCGCCCGTCATGGCAAGGCGTTGGGCATTGACTACAGTGAGACGTGGAGTTGCTATAAAGGCGGAGAAAAGCACTGTGGCAAGTGCGGTACCTGCCGCGAACGCAGGGAAGCGCTCCAAGAGGCAGGTATCGAAGACACCACAGAGTATGAAGATTAGGGCTTGTGGTTTGTTATGACTGATGATTGCTATTGTTGACAGAATGTTCGTCAACGATTAAATACGATCAAGTGTCATAGCATTACAATGCGTTTTTTCCTGACAAAAGTCTGTTCGCTGCAACTCACAATCTAGAGAGCAGCGAATAGGCTTTTTTGTTTGTGATGCAGCAAAAAGTGGACTCATTCTTCAATTTTAGCCTAATGAAGACCTCATCTCAGTGAGTTTACCGGGTCATCTCGGTTGTTTTTATCGATCAAAAAGGTGAGATGACATAGTCAAAGTACCTTTCTGACCAAAAATTCTCTAGAGAATTTTTGGTCAGAAAGGTACTTTGATAAGCACGAAAAAACGTGTATTTTATAAAGTGTTGATTATTAGGTGGTTGTAAAATAGCTCAATTTTCGCAAAATTTCGGCCAACTCTACTTTTATTTTCAACGAGCGCCTTCTCGTGGCCCGTTTTTTGTCAGTTTATCGGACAGTTATGTTATTTATAGCTGATCGAAGGACAATGGCAGCAGATCGTGGATGCTGCTGACCCGATAGTACTTATCTCTGCCGCAAAGCAGGATTTTCACAGGCCTGTGATACCGCTGTTCCATCTGCAGAATCACTTGTCGGCACGATCCGCAGGGTGTCACGGGTTCTTCGGTTTGCTTCTCTCCGTTTCTGGCTGCAATGGCGAGGATGCGGATGGGCTGGTCGGGATATTGCGACTGAGCTGAGAAAATGCAGGCACGCTCACCACAGAGACCTGATGGGAAGGCTGCATTTTCCTGGTTGGCGCCGATGACGGTGATGCCATTCTTCAAGAGTACGGCAGCGCCGACATGGAAATGACTATATGGTGCAAACGAGTGATAAGAAGCTTGCAGGGCTCGGTCGGCCAACTGCTGTTCTTCTGTTGTCAACTCCGACTTGGAGCAGACATCGATATTGATATTGAAGTTGAGGTGTTCCATAGTTGCTGTTGTATTAAGTTTTTGTTATCTTTTATAGGGATAAATGATTAGTTGTCTTTAGAAGAGTAAGGGTCTATTTACTACCTTCCTTTCGGTATTCATAAGCACCGATGTCCGGCAACTCGTCTCTTTTCACCCCGTCGCGGTCGATAGGCAGCGCTGTCTTTGCGTTTGCTTTGTCCACGGCAGCAGAGGTCTTGCTCAGGTGGAAATCGTAGTATTGCTTGTCAGCGTCTATCTTCATAAAGTTCTTTTCTCCATATTTCGTTGTGTCTTTGACATCTTCGTAGATGATGTTCTTGAAAAAAACGCTGTCAGCCGTCGTGGGCTTGGGTGTACGCAACACGCAATCCTCAAAGTTAAAGTTAAAAGGCTGATCCACATTTCCCGGACAGTCGCCACTGATCAGGTCATCGGCGTAACCGGTAATCAGTGAGTTTCTGACATTCAGCTTAGTGAGTGGATGGTTGGCGCTGAAGTGCAGGGCATATCCGTGGTTTCCGTCAAAGGGATAGAACTGTGCCAACGTGCTGTTGTTGATTTCTACGGCTCCACCATCCACTTCAACGCAGTCGCCTAATGTATTGGTAATCTGTGTGTTGTTTAAGATGATGTTGCTGTTGGTTGTCTTCAGTCCTGCGCCCTGACAGTTGTGGATAGTAATCTGCGAAGCCGTTAATTTCTGCTTGTTGACTTCAGAAGAGTCGACGACTACACCGTCAAAGGCACTATGGATATCGGTGTAGACGAGTTGGTTGCCATAGGACGACGTGTGGATATGTATTCCTTTCCATTGACCGGGTACACGGTCGTAGGGCAGATAGTCAAACATCCGGTCGAGTCGGTCGCCCCGCAGCGTGATGGGCTGGTGGTCATTGCCCTGGGCGATGAGCGTGCCGTATACATCCAGTTGGGCATCGCCATGGAAGTAGAGCGTTTGTCCGGCTGCTATCTTCAGTGTAGCTGTGCTGTCCACCTTGATGCCTCCATAGATGACAAGAGGCCGGCCTTGAGAGTTGATGGTCGAGTCATGGCTTACTACCATGTTGCGTACCATGAGTGCATTCCAAGTATAGGCATTGAGATGGATCTTCTGCTCGGCGCCGTCTCCTAAGGTGAAGATGAGATCGTCCTCGGTCAGCGTAGGGGAGTCAGAAGAGGCTTTCGGAGCTGTCAGTTCCACAAACACCTTGAGGCTGTCACCCTTTCTCAACTCTATATCACTGCTTTGGTAGTTGTTTTTCGTTCCCAAGTAGATGCCGTCAACATTCACGCGGAAGCCTGTTTGGGGCGCCCTGCCGGTGCTCACGTTTTGAAACCGTATGTTTTCGTTGGAATGATTGTATACCCAAACAGATTTTGTCGTGGAAGGTACATTGGCAAAGAGGGTATCAAAGTGAATGGTGTCAGCGGAGAAAGCCACACGATTGATTGACGATGTCACAAAGTCATCGTCGTTGGTGCATGCTGTCATCACCACGACTGTCAACATGCAAAGCAGAAGGGCTATGAGTCCGCTGTTTTTTTCTGTTTTCATCATATCCACATAACGGACACCTTATTATATTATTGTAGTATATGTTCAAAGAATCAGTATTATAGGACAAAAGGATCACTGAATCGTGGCAAAACGTATATCCTCAGAAAAACATGCTTTATTTTCGTTTTAAATGTTTTGCCGTATGAGAAAAAACTTGTAACTTTACACCTTGAAAAATCATCCAAACGGCTTAGAACGCAAATAAAGGCCGTTAAACGGAATTTAAACAACAAAAAGATAACATGGACGAGAATCGGACAATTGACCAGGACCGCATTATGAAGATCAATATAGAAGAGGAGATGAAATCCTCTTATATTGATTACTCTATGTCAGTGATCGTGGCCCGTGCCCTTCCGGATGTCAGAGACGGATTCAAGCCGGTGCACCGGCGTATCCTCTATGGTATGCTTGGACTGGGCAACACTAGTGATAAACCTTACAAGAAATGCGCGCGTGTCGTGGGTGAGGTGCTGGGTAAGTACCATCCTCATGGCGACAGTTCAGTATATGGCGCCCTTGTGCGTATGGGCCAGGACTGGAACATGCGCTATCAGCTTGTAGACGGACAAGGTAACTTTGGTAGTGTTGACGGCGACTCTCCGGCAGCCATGCGTTATACCGAGTGTCGTCTTTCCAAGATGGGCGAGCATATCATGGACGATATCGAGAAGAATACCGTCGATATGGTCAACAACTTCGATGATACGCTGCAAGAGCCCTCGGTGATGCCTACCAAGGTGCCCAACCTGCTGGTCAACGGCGGTAACGGTATTGCCGTGGGTATGGCTACCAACATTCCTACTCACAACCTGAGCGAGGTGATCAATGGCTGCTGCGCTTATATCGACAATCCTGACATCGACACCGATGGACTGATGAAATATATCCCAGCTCCAGACTTCCCGACAGGTGCTTATATCTATGGTCTCAAGGGCGTCAAAGAAGCCTATGAGACGGGTAAGGGACGTATCATCATGCGTGCCAAGGCTGAGATCGAGAGCGATGACAGCCACGATCGCATCGTGGTTACTGAGATTCCTTATGGTGTCAACAAGCAGCAGCTCATCGAGTATATCGCTGACCTTGTGAAGGAAGGCAAGTTGGAGGGTATCTCCAATGTCAATGATGAGACTGGCCGTCAGGGCATGCGTATCGTTGTCGACGTGAAGAAAGACGCCAACGCCAAGGTCATCCTCAACAAACTCTTCAAGATGACGGCACTCCAGAGCTCTTTCGCTGTGAACTGCATTGCGCTGGTGCCGAGCAAGCACGACCATCTGCAGCTTCGCCCGAAGTTGCTCTCTCTGAAAGAGTGCATCCGCTATTTCGTGGATCACCGTCATGAGGTGACGATCCGCCGTACGCAGTTCGATCTGAACAAAGCCAAGGAGCGCGCTCATATCCTCGAAGGACTGATCATCGCCTGCGACAACATCGACGAGGTGGTGCATATCATCCGGGGCAGCAAGACGCCGGCTGAGGCTCAGACCAATTTGGAGAAGCGATTCAACCTCGACAATCTCCAGAGCAAGGCTATCGTGGACATGAGACTCTCTCAGCTCACCGGACTGAGAATGGATCAGTTGCACGCCGAATACGAGGAGCTGGAGAAGCAGATTACTTATTTGCAGTCTATTCTCGATGATCCTGAGCTTTGCAAGAAGGTGATGAAAGACGATCTCAATGAGGTGAAGGAGAAATATGGTGATGACCGCCGTACGCAGATCATCCCCGATGAGCATGAGTTCAACGCTGAGGACTTCTATCCCAATGATCCTGTGGTGATCACGGTGAGCCACCTCGGCTATATCAAGCGCACACCGCTGAGCGACTTCCGTGAGCAGGCGCGCGGTGGCGTCGGTTCTAAGGGTGCCCATACGCGTGAAAAGGACTTCACAGAGTATATCTATCCTGCCACGATGCACCAGACGATGCTCTTCTTCACAAAGAAGGGCCGTTGCTACTGGCTCCACTGCTACGACATTCCTGAGGGCGACAAGACGTCGAAGGGACGTGCTATCCAGAATCTGCTCAATATCGATCCTGATGATGCTGTCAACGTTTCCCTGCGTCTCCGCGGACGTGGCTTGGAGGATGAGGAATTCGTCAACAGCCACTATGTCGTCTTTGCCACGAAGAATGGTATCGTCAAGAAGACTTCTCTGAAAGAATACTCGCGTCCGCGTGCCAATGGTGTGCAGGCTATTAACATTCTCGACGGTGATGAGGTGGTCGACGTGCGCCTGACCAATGGTCATAACGAACTGATCATGGCCGATCGCAATGGTAAGGCTGTCCGCTTCGACGAGAACGACGTGCGTTGCATGGGCCGTGTGTCTACCGGTGTACGTGGTATGCGTCTGGACGAGGGCGACGATGCTGTGGTCGGAATGGTCGTTGTCAACGACGCAGAGTCTGAGACAGTGATGGTTGTCAGCGAGAACGGCTACGGCAAGCGGTCGATGGTGGAAGACTACCGCAAGACCAACCGTGGCGGAAAGGGTGTCAAGACCATGGCTGTCACGGAGAAGACGGGCCGCCTGGTGGCTATCAAGAATGTCACAGACGATAACGATCTGATGATCATCAACAAGAGTGGCATTGTCATTCGACTGGCCGTGAAGGAGGTTCGTGTCATGGGGCGTGCTACTCAGGGCGTGCGTCTGATCAATCTCGCCAAGAAGAACGACATCATCGCCAGCGTCTGCAAGGTGATGAGCTCTGAACTGGAGGCTACCGTAGAGGAAGAAAGCCACCAGAAGATGCTTGAGAAGAACGAGCAGTTCGACGAGTCGACAGTGGGAGAGCAGCCTGCGGCAGAGACTCTGGCAGAAGACACGACGACACCTGACGATCCTGAGACTCAGGCTTAAGAGAGTAATGATAGATAACAACCGTATAATTTTATCTTAATGTCTATGAAGAAAATGATGATTGCAGCCATGTTGGTGCTGGGCGCCTCGGCTGCGTTCGCCGGTGATAGCGACGCCTTGAAAGCTATCACAAAGGAGAAAGACTATGCCAAGGCTGTGGAGCTGGTGAAGTCCAGCCTCGGTCAGCTGGCTAACTCTGGCGAGAAGGCTAAAGCCTATGAGCATCTGACCCGTTTGGCTTTGCAGAAGTTTGATAAGGAGAATGCAATCCAGGCTGCCAACATGCAGGCTCAGATTACCAAGCAGAAGGTGGAGCCTTACGACACACTGGGCTTCTACCAGGCAGCTTACGATGCTACCCAGAACGCTTTGGAGTGCTTCAAGTATGATGCTGAGCCCAACGAGAGGGGTAAGGTAAAGCCACGCTTTACCGAGTCTTTGACTCCTCTGATTGCCAATGCTCGTATGCAGCTTGTCACTGCCGGTAACTACTATGCTCAGCTCAACGATCAGGACAACGTGTTGAAGTATTGGGGATCATTCCTCGATTCTGATAACCTGCCTTACTTCCAGTCTACAAAGGAGCAGGAGAAGCAGTTCTTGGGTCAGGTAGCTTACTATACAGCTCAGTATGCTAATCAGGCAAAGAAATATGATCTCGCTGAGAAGTACGCTGACATCGCTACTCAGGACACAGCTGTTGCTAAGCAAGCTCAGGCTTTCAAACTGGCTATGGCTCAGCGCAATCTGAAGACAAAGGCTGACTCTGTGGCTTATGTTCAGAAGCTGGCTGCTATGTACGAGAAGGAGCCTGACAATGAGATGATCTTCGGACAGCTCAGCAACTTCTACAGTCTCATGGGTATGACGAAGGAGTTTGATGCTCTTGTCGATGCAAAGATCGCCAAGAATCCTAACGACTTCACAGCTTGGGCACTGAAAGGCCAGGCACTGATGAACCGCAACTCTACAGCTACAAATCCTGATTGGAAGGGCTGCGTTGAGGCTTTCAAGAAGGCAGTGTCCATCGATCAGACAAATCCTGTGGTGTACACCTACTTAGGCTTCTCTATGAACGCTATGGCTTCTGCCATCAATGGCGACCGTGCTCAGCAGCTGGCTCTCTACAAGGAGTCCATGGGCTACCTCGACAAGGCTAAGGAGTTGGATCCTAACCGTGAGAAAGCCAACTGGGCATATCCTCTGTATCAGTGCTACTACTCTGTCTATGGTGCCAACGATCCTAAGACAAAGGAGTTGGAAGGCATGCTGAAGCAGTAAGATAAAGCTAAATAGATCGTTCGTCTTCTCGCTCTGAGGAGACGGGCATCCATAAAAAAAGGCCGGCACATTTGTGTCGGCCTTTTTTTATGGATGCTCGTGGATATGGGGCTAATCTGTTTTTATTGTTGCAGGTACTGTGCTGCCATCTCGGCGCAGCGCTCACCATCGATGGCGGCGGAGACTATGCCACCGGCATAACCGGCTCCTTCGCCACAGGGGAAGAAGCCTTGGAGACGGATGTGCTGCAAGGTGAGATCGTCGCGGAGAATGCGTACCGGACTGGAGGTGCGGGTCTCCGTGGCAATGAGTGTGGCTTCGTTGGTCAGAAAACCATGACGCTGGCGACCAAAGACTCTGAAGCCTTCTTGCAGGCGATGGGCAATGAACGAAGGCATCCAGAAATGCAGCGGACTGCTGACAAGTCCCGGAGCATAGCTGCTGTCAGGGAGATCGTAGCTCAGATGGCCATTGACGAAGTCTGCCATGCGCTGAGCCGGAGCCGTCTGTTTTCTGTTGCCTTGCTGCCAGCAGTTCTTTTCCAACTGCTCTTGAAAACGCATCATGCAGAGAGGATCCATTCCCTGCGCCGCGTCAGCGTGATCGTCGTTCGCCTCAGCAGTGCCACCATGCTCTATTTCGGCGAGGTCTTCGGGATGAACCTCCACGACCATGCCACTATTGGACCAGCGTGTGCCGCGGTTGCTCGGCGACATGCCGTTGACGACGATCTGCTCAGGACCTGTTGCCGCCGGAATGATGAAACCGCCGGGACACATGCAGAACGAGTATACACCACGGCCTTCCACCTGAGTGACAAACGAATACTCGGCAGTAGGCAGATACTTGCCACGGCCATTGTGGCTATGGTATTGTATTTGGTCGATCAGCTCAGCCGGATGTTCCAATCTTACACCCACGGCAATGCCTTTAGCTGCAATCTCTATATGCTGGTCTTTGAGATAGCGGTAGACATCCCGCGCGCTGTGACCGGTTGCTAAGATGACGGGTCCGTGCAACTCCATTTCTTTGCTGTCAATATGGTTCACGGCACGGATGCCCACCACATGCTCATTCTCAATGAGCAGTTCGGTCAACTTGGTATTGAAGTAAACCTGACCGCCCGATTGCAGAATCTGCTTCCGCATGTTCTCAATGACGCGGGGCAACTTGTCTGTGCCTATATGAGGATGAGCATCACACAGAATGGATGTGGAGGCTCCGTGTTGGCAGAATACGTTGAGGATCTTCTCCACGCTGCCACGTTTCTTGCTGCGCGTATAGAGTTTGCCGTCGGAGTAAGCACCGGCGCCACCTTCACCAAAGCAATAGTTGCTCTCAGGGTTGACACACTGGTTGCGCGAGATGGCTGCCATGTCTTTCTTGCGCTCTCTGACATCCTTGCCACGCTCAACGATCACCGGACGGTAGCCCAACTCGATTAAGTGCAGGGCACCGAACAAACCACCGGGGCCGGCTCCCACAACGATCACCTGAGGAGCATCAGAAACGTCGGGATATTCCACCCGCTGGTATTCGTCGTCTTGTGGCAACTCATTGATATATACACTCACTTTGAGGTTGACCATTACCTGTCGTTGCCGTGCGTCAATACTGCGCCGTAATATTCTGACGCGGTTGATCGTGCGGATGTCGAACCCTTTCTCCTTTGAGAGATAGGAGGCAAGGTTTTGCTCATTGTATGCGATTTGCGGTTGTACGCGTATTTGATATTCCTGAACCATATTTGCTGGAATGTATATATTAAATAAGGTGTAATGGGGTAGGGAGGTCTTCTATCAGTCGCTTTACATAGTCCCTGTTCCAATCGTCCTCATGGTAATGCTGACGGTCGAAGCATAGGATGTCGATGTCTATTCTGATGGTGTTTCCTTTCCGTTCTTCCGGACTTGAATGCATCAGTCGCTCTATGGATTTGGTCTTATCGTGCAGACGAGAAAGATTGTCTTCGATAGTCATTGCTGCCAGGCAGTTGAGATAGGGTGGCGAAACGACGCCTACCGGTTCTGTCCAAATGGAAGGCGTGAAGGCTATTGAGGCATATTCAGTGCGGAGCAACTTTTGCGCCCGTTGAATGTTCGCCTCTTGGTCGGCATTGGAGCCTAAGCATAAGATGACAGAATGACTTTCCTTCATACCAAAGAGAATCTATAGGATATAGTGGTGGGGTAAAAACGAAAAGTGCAGTGCCGCCGTAACCGTCAACACTGCCCTCTTCATGATCCACCTTCCCTCACGAAATGTGTTTAACCTAAATACTTGATCAAGAGTTTGGCATAGCCGCTCTCACGTAGCTTCACAATGCTCTTCTCGCGGATTTGCCGCACGCGCTCACGGGTCAGTCCGAGTTGATCACCGATTTCCTCCAATCCTTTTTCGTGACAACCGATGCCGAAGCACTCGCGCACGATGGTGATCTCACGGTCTTTAAGCACGTTGCGGAGCACCACGTCGAGCTCTTTTGCCATGCTCTCGTAGTCGACCTGCTTGTCAGCGCGGCTGTCATCGCCGGATGCGAGTACGTCAGCCATGCTGTTGTCGTCATCCTCCTGGAAAGGGGCATCAATGCTCATGTGGTGGTTGTCAGCCTTGATGGTCTGGTCGATCTTCGCCTCTTCGATGTTTGTCAGATTGGACAGCTCCTGCACGGAAGGGCGGCGCTGGTTCTTCTGCTCAAATTTTGAGATCTCTGAGTTGATCTTCGACAGCGCACCTACCTGATTGAGCGGCAGACGCACGATACGGCTCTGCTCAGCGATTGCCTGCAGTATGCTCTGGCGAATCCACCATACAGCATAAGAGATGAACTTGAAGCCACGAGTCTCGTCAAACTTTTCTGCGGCTTTCACCAATCCGATGTTGCCTTCATCGATCAAATCAGTGAGACCCAAACCTTGGTGCTGATATTGTTTGGCGACAGAGACCACGAAGCGCAGATTGGCTTTTACCAATTTGTCCTTAGCGCGTTCTCCTTCACGTCCTCCGCGACGAATGGCCTGAGCAAGCTCAATCTCTTCATCGACGGAAATCATTGGGACACGACCAATCTCTACCAAGTATTTGTCCAATGCTTCACTGGAACGGTTGGTGATGCTTTTCTGAATCTTAAGTTGACGCATGATGTTATTTTTGACCTATGAATAAACAAACTAATACCTTGATTGATTACATACGATAATAGTGTCTCTTTGAGAGATTCTTGATGTATATCCAAGTAGCATACAAAGGTAAGAATATTTTTAAAAACAGCCAAAAATATTAATTGATTTTTGAATAAATAAAGCTTCATTATAAAAGTCCTATCCCAGAGCTGGCCGGAATAGGACTTCTATAGTAGTTCTGTTAGCCTGTTTCTACATTGAAAAATAGGTTGCGAAGTATTTTACTACTTATTTAGTAACAGGTCGGTCTGTACGGCTACAGCCACGGTAGCACCCACCATTGGGTTGTTACCTATGCCCAAGTAGCCCATCATTTCAACATGAGCAGGTACAGAAGAAGAACCAGCGAACTGAGCGTCGCTGTGCATACGGCCCATGGTGTCGGTCATGCCATAGGAAGCAGGACCTGCGGCCATGTTGTCCGGGTGCAGTGTACGACCCGTACCACCACCGGAAGCAACAGAGAAGTAAGGCTTGCCAGCGGCAACGCGCTCCTTCTTATATGTACCAGCAACGGGGTGCTGGAAACGTGTCGGGTTGGTGGAGTTACCAGTAATGGAGACATCCACGTTCTCGTGCCAAAGGATAGCAACGCCCTCGCGGACATCGTCAGCACCATAGCACTTTACCTTCAGGCGGGCAGGATTGTTGCCATAGGGAATCTCTTCGACAATGTTCAGCTTGCTTGTGTAGTAGTCGAACTTAGTCTTGACGTATGTGAAGCCATTGACACGGCTGATGATCTGTGCGGCATCTTTGCCCAGACCGTTCAGGATCACGCGCAGCGGTTTTTTACGTACTTTGTTTGCCATCTCAGCAATCTTGATGGCACCCTCAGCAGCGGCGAAAGACTCGTGACCAGCCAGAAAAGCGAAGCACTCAGTCTCTTCACGGAGCAGACGAGCTGCCAGATTACCATGACCCAGACCTACCTTACGGTCGTCAGCCACACTTCCGGGGATGCAGAAAGCCTGCAGACCGATACCGATGGCCTCTGCGCACTCAGCAGCACTCTTGCAGCCCTTCTTGATAGCGATAGCAGCGCCGGCAACGTAAGCCCACTTTGCATTCTCAAAGCAGATACGCTGTGTGTCCTCGCAAATCTGATAAGGATCGATGCCCAGCTTGTCGCAAATTTCGTTTGCCTCTTCGAGGTTCTTGATGCCATTGGCTTGGAGGGCAGCGTTGACCTGTGCCTCACGGCGCTCCTGGCTTTCGTATTGAACTTTTCTAATCATACTGTGGTTCCTCCTTATTCTTTACGTGGGTCAATAGATTTAACAATGCCCTGGTCGGCAGTCGTGCGGCCGTAGCGACCTGTGAACTTCTTCACAGCCTCGTTGGCGTCCATACCGTTCTTGATGGCTTCCATCATCTTGCCCAGGTGTACATACTCATAGCCACACACGAAGTCATCCTTGTCGAGGAACATCTTTGTGATGTAGCCCTCGGTAAGTTCGAGGTAGCGTGTGCCCTTTGCCATGGTACCATAGAGGGTACCTGTCTGAGAGCGGAGACCCTTGCCCAGATCCTCAAGGCCAGCTCCGACAGCGAGACCATTCTCAGAGAATGCACTCTGTGAGCGGCCATAGACGATCTGCAGGAACAACTCGCGCATTGCGGTGTTGATAGCGTCGCAAACCAAGTCGGTATTCAGAGCTTCCAGTATGGTCTTTCCCGGCAGGATCTCAGATGCCATAGCTGCAGAGTGGGTCATACCGGTACAACCGATCGTCTCGATGAGGCACTCTACGATGACGCCCTCTTTGATGTTCAGGGAGAGTTTGCAGGCACCCTGCTGAGGTGCGCACCAACCCACACCGTGAGTATAGCCAGAAATGTCTTTGATTTCCTTGGCCTGAATCCATTTACCCTCTTCAGGGATTGGAGCTGGGCCGTGGTAGGCACCCTTTTTGACAACGCACATGTTGTCAACTTCCTTAGAATAAATAATCATGTTCGCTACAAATTAAATATGTAAATGTGTATTAGCTTGTGCAATTGCTATTATGTATTGCAAAAATACAAAAAGAATGTGGAATAGCTGTAAGGCAGTTTCTTTTTTTTAACTTTTTTAAGTGCCTCTTCGTCGCTTTAGTGATGACCGATGAACCCGAGCAAGAATTCCACTGCGCCGTTGACACCGTATCTGCCTACGTCAAGACAGAGGTCATAGTTGCGGGCGTCGTAGCGCTCGCATCCTGTATAGGTCTTGGTGTAGAGCTCGCGGGTGTAGTCATTGTCCTCGATAAGTATTCGTGCTTTATGCTCGTCGACATGATAGAGTTTCATGATTCTCTCCACGCGTTGCGGCATCGGGGCGTGCAAGAAGATGCTGAGTTTGTTGGGATGGTCTTTGAATACATGGAAGCCACAGCGTCCTACGATGACGCACGACTCCTGCTCGGCCACTTCTCTCATGGCCTTGGCCTGGGCGTAGAAGAGCTGACGGGAGGTGATGTCGTTGGTCGTGGGGGTATATTCGCTGATGCTGACAAAGTTCTGATAGAACTTGGTGAAGTCTTCCCACCACGACGGCCTTTTCTTCTCCAGGCTGACGGCTTCCTCTTCGGTGAGGTTGAATTTCTGTGCGACGGCTTTCAGTATTTGCTTGTCGATGAGCTTGACGTTGAGGCGTCGGGCCAGCTCGGCACCGATCTCGTGTCCGCCGGTACCGAACTGGCGGTTGATGGTGATGATGTATTGGTCGTTGAGGTTCATAGTGTAGGGCTTTAAAGTGAACATAAAGAGTGGGCGAGTGGTGATGGGGAAATCATCGTACGCTCATTGCAAAAATAGCCAAAAAAACAATATGCTCCAAATGTTTCAATAGAAAAATTGTTTGATGGGCAAAAGAAGACGTCTTCGGAAGTATAGAAAAGTAAAAAAGCAGTGATACGGATATCACTGCTTCTCTGAGGTGCCTGGCGGAGTCGAACCGCCTTGAACGGTTTTGCAGACCGTTACCTAACCGTTCGGACAAGGCACCAATGTCCTGCTTTATTTAAGCGATTGCAAAGGTAATAACATTTTTTGAAATGAACAAATTTTTCTTCTACTTTTTTTCGTGGGCACAAAATACTTTATTACCTTTCAACTTTATTACCTTTTTACCTTTCCTCAACGGCCTCTACTTTGAAGTAGCCAAGTCTGTGGCTTACGCCTTTGTTGCCGAGCGACCGCAGCTGGTAATAGCCTGGAGGCAAATTGCGGACATCAGCTTGTCGGCTCTTGTAAGGAAGCACCATCATCTGCTGTCCCATCAGATTGTCGATGACGAGCCATTGCGCGTCGAGCACCTTGCTCTTGGCGGGAAGGGACAGGCGGCCGCCGCAGCAGGGAAGCAGCCCAAAGACGGTAGGGCTTTGCTTGGCATGACTTTGCAGGGGCAGGCTCTCGTTGCCATAGCGGTCCATCGCCGTCACAGCAAAGTAGCGGCCAGCCGTAGGTACGGAAACTGTAGTGGTATTCAGACGGACTGCCACCAGGTTACGGGCATCGTTGATGTCCACGGGCCATGTCCGGCTGCTGTATATATTATAATAAGGTGTAGTGCCCTGCCACGAGAGCGTGTTGTCGGTGAGCTGCATGTGTGTGGGTGCGGCAGGCAGTGCCTTGCTTTCCCATGTCATAGCCGGAACCAAAGCCGGTGAGCCGTCGAAGGTCTGCGCGAATCGGTAGATACCCTGGATGTCGTCGGTGAAGAACTTCCCACGGAAATAGGTGTGGCCGAGATGGTATTTCCTCAGCAGGTACATCTCGCGGGTGATATCGTCTAACTGCCATTTCCCCTCTTTTGGGTCGAGGAAATACACGCCCAATCCCGGTGCCACAATTTTGCCGTGGCTCTGTTCCGCCCAGTCGATGGCAAACGGGAAGAACTGTTCGTTGCGGAAATACATCATCGGAAAGAGCTCGTCCATCAGTCCGTCTTTGAGCCAGCCTTGCGCGTCCTGGCACACCTTGTCATAGGCATTCCAACCATGGCTCCAGTAGCGTGAGAGATCGTTGAACTTACCGATTGGCGAGCAACTCATCTTCACCCAGGGCTTGATAGCCTTGACACTGTCGTGGATGGCTTTGACGATCTGAGTGATGTAGTTGCGTCCTTGCTCCTTGCTGATCTTCATCTTCCACGTCTCGGGATAGCGGATGTAGTCGAGATGAATGCCGTCGATGTCGTAGTTCTCCGTGATCTCCTTGCAGATGTCGGCTAAGTAGCGTGCTGTCGTGGGGTCTTCCGGATTCATATATCCGTCGGCATCTATCTTGCGGATGAGTCCCGGAAACTGTTGGCGCAGCCGCGAGCAGCCGAGCTTGTTCCATTTACCCACGGGGAGGGTGACGACCCAAGCCTGCAGCTCCATTCCTCTTTTGTGGCACTCGTCGATGGCGAACTTCAAGGCGTCGTAGCCCGGCGACTTACCGGGGAAGCCACTCAGGCAGCCGTCATAAGGTTCGTATTTCGAAGGGTAGATGACCGTGCCGCGGATGCGTGTCTGGATGAGCACCGTGTTGATACCTGCTTTCTGATATTGGTCCAAGAGCGAGCATAGTTCCTGCTGCTGAATCTCAGCACTGTGCGCGCTTTGTGCATAGTGGTGAGGCCAGTCGAGTCCTCCGATGGTAGTCAGCCACACCGCTCTCACTTCATGTTTGGTAGAATCGAACAAGGAAGAGGATGTCTGAGCTTTTATATTAGCACAAAATATGAGAGAAATCAGCAAACAGAATAAAGTACTTTTCTGCATCGTTACAATTATTTTCCACAAAGGTACAGATATTTTTTTGTTTTTCAAAAATAAACATTACTTTTGCAATATAATTCGTCAGTTTTCATCTATTATGATATCATTTACGATTGCGTTGTTGGCATTACTTGCCGGCTATTTACTTTACAGTAAGTTCATCGAACGCATCTTTGGTCCCGACGAACGTCCTACTCCGGCGGTAGCCCATTCCGATGGTGTGGACTTCGTGACGCTGCCGAGTTGGAAGGTGTTTATGATTCAATTTCTGAACATCGCGGGCACCGGTCCTATCTTCGGAGCCATCATGGGAGCATGGTATGGTCCTGTGGCTTATTTGTGGATTATCTTTGGCTGTATCTTTGCCGGTGCTGTCCACGACTATCTGAGTGGCATGCTCAGCGTGCGTCACAACGGAGCCAACCTGCCTTTCTTGGTTGGCCGCTATTTAGGCGGCAAGGCCCGTGCCGTGATGCTTGTTTTCTCGGTGTTTCTGTTGATGATGGTCGGTGTGGTCTTTGTCTACAGTCCGGCTCTGTTGCTGAAGGATTTTGCAGGTTCTACGACTTTATGGGTGATCGTGATCTTTGCCTATTATATTTTGGCCACGATGCTGCCTATCGACAAGATCATTGGCAAGTTCTATCCGATCTTCGCCTTTGCCCTGCTGTTTATGGCTGTGGCGTTGATGGTCTGTCTCTTTGTGAAGATGCCGGAGCTGCCCGAGCTCTGGAGCAATCTCGACGACTGCAACCGCAATACCAACACCGCTTGGTTGGGTACGACGGGCTACATGGCGAAGAATCCATTGTTCCCCTGTCTGTTCCTGACGATAGCCTGTGGAGCCATCAGTGGTTTCCATGCTACCCAAAGCCCGTTGATGGCACGCTGCATCAAGTCGGAGAAGATGGGGCGTCCCATCTTCTATGGCGCTATGATCACCGAAGGCGTTGTCGCACTGATCTGGGCTACCGTGTCGATGTATTTCTTTTATTACGGTGGTTGGCGCGAGTGTGTTGACGCTCAGACAGCCAATGAGTTCATCGCGCAATTCCAGGGCGGCAACGGCAAGACGCTTATCCAGTTCTTTGCCGCGCCGAGTGTCGTGGAGAAGGTCTGCACCGGATGGCTGGGACTGTTTGGTGGCATCCTTGCCGTCTTTGGTGTCGTGGCAGCTCCTATCACCAGTGGCGATACTGCGTTCCGCAGTGCCCGACTGATCATTGCAGAGGCTTTGCATCTCGATCAGCGTAGTATGGCGAAGCGTTTCTATATTGCTATCCCCATGTTTGTCGTTGCCGTGGCTCTGCTTCTGTGGCAGATGGAGAATCCCGACGGCTTCAATACCGTGTGGCAGTGGTTCGGCTGGTCCAACCAGACGCTTGCCGTCTTCACGCTTTGGACGATCACCGTCTATCTCGTTCAGAAGCGCAAGCTGTTTGTTGTGACACTCGTCCCAGCGTTGTTCATGACTGTGGTGTGTGCCACCTTCCTGTTGGTATCGCCTATGGCTGCCGGTATTGACACTTCTGTTGGATACTGGGGTTCGAGCGCAGTGCTTCTCATCGCCATAGCATGGTTTTTTGTATGGTATAAGAAACAAGCAAAACATAATTATTATTAATACTTAAGCGAATATGAAAAAGATTTTATTGCTTCTTTTTGTTTTCTCTTTGAGCGTTGTCAGCGCAAGTGCCCAGTTTGAAGAAGGGAAGAAATATGCTGGTGCCTCTTTGTCCGGCCTTGACATGAACTACAGTGGCAACGGCAAGTTCTCTTTAGGCGTTCAGGGCAAGGTTGGTTACTTCTTCAGTGACAATCTTATGTTGTTGGGCGAGGCAGGCTATGACCATCAGGGCAACCGGGACAATGGCGACGTTCTCCATGTCGGTGTGGGCGGACGTTACTACATCACGCAAAATGGCATTTTCTTGGGAGCCAACTGCAAACTGATGCACTTCGACCACAGCTTCAATGATTTCATGCCAGGTGTGGAAGTTGGCTATGCCTTCTTCATCAGCCACACAGTTACCATCGAGCCCTCGATTTACTATCAGCAGAGCTTTAAGAACCATTCTGATTATTCCACGGTCGGCTTTAAGGTGGGATTTGGCATTTATCTTTGATGCAGCAATATCCCTCAGTATTGTTACAGCGGGCGGTTGACGAGTTCAGCCGCCTGCCGGGTATTGGCAGTAAGACTGCTTTGAGGTTGGTTTTGAATCTGCTCAAGCAGCCGGAGGAGTCTGTGGAGCATTTTACGTCAGCGATCTCCCACCTGCGGAAGGATATCAAGTATTGTTCAGTCTGTCATAATATTAGCGACACTGATGTCTGCTCTATCTGTTCCGACAGTCATCGCGACCATGGATTGGTGTGTGTTGTGGAGAATGTTCAGGATGTCATGGCGATTGAGAACACGCAGCAATACGATGGTCTCTATCATGTCTTGGGTGGTATCATCTCTCCGATGGAAGGCGTGGGGCCCGGTGACTTGCAGATCGCGTCGTTGGTAGAGCGCGTGGCCAAAGGAGAAATTCGGGAAGTGATTCTGGCTCTCAGTTCTACGATGGAAGGCGACACAACGAGTTTCTATATCTCTCGCCAGTTGAAACCTTATCCTGTGAAGTTGTCGGTCATCTCCCGTGGTATCTCGGTGGGCAATGAGTTGGAATATACCGACGAGGTGACTTTAGGTCGCTCGATCATCAGCCGTACGCCGCTGGACAAATCATAGTATCATGAAAAGTGTATTGAATATCCTTCGACTTGAAGCAGGCTTGTCAGTGTTGGTCAGCTTGTGCATTGTCGTCTTATATGAGAATGACATACTGCTTGTCGGACAGTGGGGAGCGGATCGCATCGCTGATTATTACTGGGCTATCTTCATGGAGGTGGTTACGATCTGCCTGATCCCTCTGAGTCTGCGACTGTTCAAGTGGAAACATGTGTCGTCAGCCATTCATCGTGATGGCGACAAGGCCATGCTTCGTTGGGGCACCGTACGATTGGCGATGCTCTGCGTGCCGATGGTGCTCAACACCTGGCTCTATTATCAGTTTATGAATGTCGCCTTTGGTTATATGGGCATCATCGGGTTGCTGAGTCTGTCCTTTGTTTATCCCACCCGTACAAGATATATCCAGGAGAAGAAATGAAACTCTCGGTAGTGATTGTCAATTACAATGTCAAGTACTATGTAGAACAGTGCTTGAAGTCGCTTCAGCGTTCATTGGCTACAGTGGACGCTGAGGTGTTTGTGATGGATAACCATTCCCGTGATGGATCTGTCGACTATCTCGCATCCCGCTTTCCTTGGGTGAAGCTCGTCAGACTGAATCATAATCTCGGTTTTGCCAAAGCCAACAACAAAGCCATCATGATGAGTCATGGAGAGTACGTCCTATTGCTCAATCCCGATACCTTGCTGAGTGAGACGCTCATACCGAGTGTCCTGTCGTTTATGGATGCCCACTCCCGTGTGGGGGCGTCGGGCGTATGGATGATGGATGCCTCGGGCGAGAGTGCCAAAGAGAGTCGCCGTGGGGTGCCGACGCCGATGACCTCTTTTTATAAGCTTTCCGGTCTCTGTTCCTGTTTCCCTCATCATCCCCGCATCGGTAGATATTATATGTGTGGCCACTCTTGGGACCAGGCCGAGCAGATCGAGATTGTCAGTGGCGCCTTCTGCATGCTTCGCCGCAAGGCGTTGGAGGATGTGGGGCTTTTGGATGAAGACTTCTTCATGTATGGCGAGGACATCGATCTCAGCTACCGTATCCTCAAGGCGGGGTGGGCAAACTGGTATCTGCCCTGTAAGATGCTTCATTATAAAGGAGAGAGCACGGAGAAATCCAGCTTCCGGTATGTTCATGTCTTCTATGAGGCCATGCTCATCTTCTATCGCAAGCATTACCGCCACTTCAATGTTTTGATCAGTATACCCGTTCAGACTGCCATCTATATGAAGGCCTTGCATACATTGATTGGCATGCAGTTGCACAAGATGCGTAAGAGTTTAGGCTTTGTCTCCAAGTCTTCCCGGCGAGATCCTCTTTATGTGGTCTTTGCGTCTGCTTCGTCGCGGTCTGTTTGTGAGGATGTCATCACTTTCAATGGATTAAACGCTGAACTTCATGTGGTCTCGCAGTGGAATGAGGTTCAAAATATTGCTTCTGAGGTGCTTCAGCGTCATCTTCCGCAGTCCTACATGGTCTTTGACACCACCTTGTTTTCCTATCAGAAGATCTTCGATCTGCTCAACAGTCACCCAAGACAGAGTCTGGTGGGCTGGCTCGATCCTGACGCTCGGCTTATCATCACGCCGAAAGATGTATTTACGTCAGAGTCTGCTCATAAATAATACATATATCATATGCAGTCATGGAAAAGAATCCTTCAATTTCCTCATCTTGTTCCCATCGCCGCCCATTTGTACTGTTGCGTGCGATGGAACCCGAAGACTTAGAGCTGCTTTATAGCATTGAGAATGATTACGACCTGTGGCAAGTGAGCAGTACCAATGTCCCTTATTCACGCTATGTCCTCCACGACTATATTGCCAACACCACGGGCGACATCTTCACCGACAAGCAACTACGTCTGATCATCACCGATGACAGTGGAGCAAATGTCATAGGCATCGCCGACTTGGTGAATTTCAATCCCCGGCACCTGCGGGCAGAAGTGGGACTGGTCATCCAAAGAGCCTACCGTGGACAGGGGTATGGCAAGGCTGCCATGGATGAGTTGATCACTTATGCCCATGAAGTGCTACATCTGCATCAACTCTATTCTTTGGTTGCACAGGATAACACTGATTGTCTGAGACTCTTTAAAACTGTTGGTTTTCAAGAAAATGCACAGCTCAAGGACTGGCTCTATGATGGAAATGAGTATCATGATGTAGAGGTCTTGCAATTTTTTTTGTAAAAAAGTCGCCCAATTATTTGGTAGTATCAGGATAAACAAGTACCTTTGCACTCGCAATTCAGAAATGAAGCGTAAAGACACAAAATGGTGCGTTAGTTCAGTTGGTTAGAATGCCTGCCTGTCACGCAGGAGGTCACGAGTTCGAATCTCGTACGCACCGCTTAGGCGGTCAATATTTTTAGGGTGCGTTAGTTCAGTTGGTTAGAATGCCTGCCTGTCACGCAGGAGGTCACGAGT
>DAWDCC010000010.1:57559-57796 GCA_052355365.1 Prevotella sp.
TCGAATCTCGTACGCACCGCTGAAAAGAGTCCTTCTGTTAGGGACTCTTTTTTTTATGCCCTTTCGTTTTCTTCTTGCTCTCTTGAGACAAGAATCTGTAAAGCTTACTTTTCCACGATTACACTTTTCGTCTTTTTTCTATGATTACATTGATAAAAAGGTGCTGTTTCGTTTTTTTTCTGTATCTTTCCTCTATAAAACCGAATAGATTTCCGTGCAGGAGTAACTAAAAACAAG
>DAWDCC010000011.1:0-55406 GCA_052355365.1 Prevotella sp.
AGGATTGTCCAGGCAGTGTAAACTTTGCTAATTTGGATGATTGCGGATATTCATTTTATTCTTAAATAGCAAGCAACGAAGGCAAACCGCTGATACTTTGCAACCGTCTCAAACGCGGATGCTCGTATTCCTCCACCACTTCGTGCTGCCACACTTTGTCGAAGGGTATATGCACGGCATAACCACCCAACTGCAAAACGGGCGCAATGTCGCTCTTAAAGGAGTTGCCCACCATCAACAGTCGGCTTACGTCGGTGTCAAACATGTCGCAGAGCCGCTGATACTCGTGGCGCGTCTTGTCCGACACGACGATCACGTCATCGAAAAACGCCCGCAAACCCGAGCGGATCACCTTGTTCTGCTGGTCGAGCAGTTCGCCTTTGGTGAAGACGACCAACCGGTATCGGCCGCTCTGTCTCAATGCCCTCAGCGCGTTGACGACTCCAGCCAGCGGCGTGGCGGGCAAAGAGAGCAGCGACTTGCCGAGCTGCTCCACTTCGAGCAGCTTTCGTGCCGTGATCTGCCCTTTGCTGAAACTGACGGCATTCTCGATCAGCGACAGCGTAAAGGCCTTACAGCCGTAGCCGAGCAATGACATGTTGGCGGTTTCTGTCTCAAACAGCGCCGCCGACACCTGCTTCGCCGTGCCGTAGGGTGAGAGCAAACGACAGTAGGCTTGCTCCACGGCATCGAAATGTCCCTGGTTGTCCCACAACGTGTCATCGGCGTCGAAAGCGATCAGTCCTACCGTCGATGCCCAACTTGCCATGCGGTCCTTGCCTTCGTTTCTGCATTGGATATGATTTTCCATCCTCAAAGAATATGATTTTTCTTGGGCAAAGTTAACGATAAATCTGCTATCTGCCAAACGATCGTCACTGATTCTGGACAAATCGCTGTGACGATTTCTTTTTACTTTCACGTTTTTTTATTACTTTTGCACTCGTTTTGTCAAAGTGGCAAGACTTAAAGATAATTATTTATTTATGTTCAAAACAGTTTTCAACAAGCAGCGCTCCCTGAAGTTTACGCATTTCACGCGTAAGGGTTATGCGCTCTTTGCTTGTCTGGGACGCGAAGTGCTGGTGGGCACACTTTCCGTGGCCACACTGACCTATGCCAAGGCAGAAGGGATCAGCACAGATGTGGACAAGGCCAATCCTGATTCGCTCATCCGTCAGGGTGAGACACTCGGTGAGGTCGACATCACTGCCACACGCGCTCCGCTGGCGCAAAGCCGACAAGCGAGAATGGTAACTGTACTGAACCGCGAGGAGATCCAGGCGGCGCCGGTACAGAGTGTTAACGATTTGCTGAAATACGCCGTCGGTGTGGATGTCAAGCAACGAGGCGCCATTGGCGCTCTGACCGACGTGAGCATCCGGGGCGGCAACGACGAGCAGATCACCGTATTGCTCAACGGCATCAACATCTGTGACCCGCAAACGGGGCACAATGCTTTTGACTTCCCCGTAGACATCAGCGACATCGAGCGCATCGAGGTGCTCGAAGGACCCGCAGGGCGCGTCTACGGCACTTCTTCCCTGCTGGGCGCTATCAACATCGTCACACGCAAACCCACCGCAACCTCCGTCGACGCGCATGTCGAAGGTGGCAGCTATGGCTACCTCAGCCTTGGGGCACGGGGCGCATGGGGCGGCAACCGCTGGGGACAGTCGCTCTCGGGTACGTTCACGCGCAGCGACGGATACACTCGCAACAAAGCCGGACGCCTCAACACCGACTACAACACGGTCAAGGGCTTCTACCAAGGACAGTATCTCGACGACAACGTGTGCGTCAACTGGCACGCCGGTGTCTCGGCCAAGAACTTTGGCTCCTCGACATTCTATTCACCAAAGTTCGACAATCAATTTGAACATACTTTCAAGACTTTCACGGCTTTGCAGGCTGAGACACGACAAGGCGCGGTGCATCTCAAGCCTTCGATCTACTGGAACCATCAGTACGATCGCTTCGAACTCCTGCGTGGCGACGAGTCGAAGGTGCCGTTCAACTATCACCGCACCGATATCTATGGCGCGAACATCAACGCGTGGTTTGACTGGGCTCTTGGCCGTACGGCTCTCGGCGCCGAGCTGCGCGACGAGGATCTGGTGAGCACCAACCTCGGCAATGCGCTCAGCCGTAGCCGTCATATCCACGGCACCTCGCGCGACTATGTCAAAGGCCTCAACCGCACCAACGTGCAGTTTGTCCTGGAGCACAACGTGGTGACGGGACCGATGACGGTGTCGGCAGGACTCGTAGCGGCGAAGAACAGCGGTGCCGACATGAACATGCGGGTCTATCCCGGCATCGACGCCAGCGTGCGACTCAGCAAGGGCTGGAGCGTCTTCGCGTCATACAACAGCTCGCTGCGCATGCCTTCCTTCACCGAACTCTTCTATTCTGTCGGGGGCCACAAGGCTGACCCGAACCTCAAACCGGAAGAGCTGCGGGCCGTGGAGGGCGGACTGCGCTATGCTGCTGACGGCATCTCGGCCAAAGCCAGCGTCTTCCACAACCACTATACTCACCTCATCGACTGGATCGACGACGGTACGAAAGACGACGACGGCAATGTGGTGTGGAAGTCGGTCAACTACGGCAAAATCAACGCCCTCGGCGTGGAGGCTATGACAGAATTCGATTTCCGCAAACTACTGCCCGATCAGCGTGTGCTGCGTCGCCTCAACGTGAGCTACTGCTTCATCAACCAGGACCAGCACGAGGGCGATGGCATCCGCAGCCTTTATGCTTTGGAGTATCTCAAAAACAAGGTGGTCACCACGCTGGGGCTGAACCTCTGGCGACAGCTGACGCTCGACCTCAGCTACCGTTTCCAGCACCGCATGGGTCACTACAACGATCTGCAGGGTAACGTCCACAGCTATGGCAGCTACGGCATCCTTGACGCCAACCTTGCCTGGGCGGCCCCGCACTACACCGTCTACCTCAAGGGCAACAACCTCCTTGACCGCGACTATGTCGATGTCGGCAATGTGCCGCAGCCCGGCACGTGGGTCATGGGTGGCGTAAGCATCAAATGGTAGGCTGTTTCCTCCTTCCCTTCTGGCAGAGGTCGCTTTGCGGCCTCTGCCTTTTTTGCCCTCTCTTGTTCGTTCCTCTCTCTTCCCTTAGCCAAGGTCGCCTTGCGGCCTCTGCCCGGGGCTTTTCGTCCCTTGTTCGTCCATCAGTTCTGTTCGTTTGCTTACAAGCAAACGCGCCCCCTTGTTTCCCCCTATGTAACCTCCGCTAAACTTTTCGTTACATCCTGCAAACCCTGTTTGCCAACTATTCCCTACCTTTGCACCCGATGATCCTAAACAAATCGAAACAATGAAATTACGAAAGACTATCCTATCCTTGCTGGCTTGCCTGGGCACGCTATGCACTCATGCATCCTCCATCTACTCCACCCAGCTCCCGACCCTGCATGTCGAGGGCCGCTATCTTTGCGACACCCATGGCAACCGCGTCACGCTCCATGGCGTAATGGACACGCCAAGCCCTTACTTCAACGGCTGGCGATGGACACAGTGGGTTCCCGAGTTGACCGATGCCCACATACAGCCCTGCCTCAACTACTTCGAGAAGATCTACACCGCCATGACCGACAACGACCATGGCGCTTACTGCGACGTCTTCCGTCTGCACCTCGATCCTTGCTGGACCAACGACCCTTCAAAGAAGTCCTCCGGTGAGAACGACATCTCAGCCTTCAGCAAAGACCGCTTCAACCACTTCCTTGACAAGCTCTACATCCCTTTGATGCAGAAGGCCATGAACCACGGCATGTATGTCGTCGTGCGTCCGCCGGGCGTCTGCCCCAAGGAGATCAAGGTAGGAGATGCCTATCAAAACTATCTGCTCTACGTCTGGGACGTGGTCAGCAAAAACCCGATCGTCAAGGCCAACGCCGGCGCCATCTCGATAGAACTCGCCAACGAGCCCGTCAAACTCTACGATGCTCAGGGCAAGGAAACGGCCGAGGCCATGCTCGACTTCTTCCAGCCCATCGTCGACAAGATACGCGCCAACGGATTCACGGGCATCATCTGGGTACCGGGAACCAGTTGGCAGGCCAACTACCGCGGCTACGCTTCCCATCCCATTGAGGGCGAGAACATCGGATATGCCGTGCACGACTACGTCGGATGGTACGGTGCCAACGACACCAAATACGATGCTCAGACTTATATAAAGTCGTTCACCGATGCCGTGCCCGTGGTGATGACCAATCCTATTATTATCACTGAGGTGGACTGGAGCCCCGAGAAGGAGGGCACCGGACACTACAATGAACATGGAGACTACATCAAGTCGAACTGGGGCACCTGGGCCACGGGGTCCACATCGAAGTGGGGATCGGCCTTCAAAGCCCTCATGGACCACTACGACAACATCTCCATGACGCTCTCCAGCACCGCCTGCTATCTCGACATCGACAAATACATCAACAGCGGTACCGTGGCACCTGACTTCGACGGCAATCCCGAGACCTGCGCAGGTACCTGCTGGCAGTGGTACAAGGACTGGGCGGAGGTGAACCGCGCATGGCCCGATGACGACAACATGCACTTGCCCGACGCGAAGAAGGCCACCATCACCCGTCTGCAACCCGTCGGCGACCTCGACATGATGGCCGGACAGGCACAGCTCGCCGGACTGAAAGCTACCTACCAGGACGGCCACACGGAGGATGTCTCCTCGTCGGCAAGCTACGAGGTCAGCGATCCGGAAAACGTCAAAATCGTCAACGGACAGATTCTGGCCAAAGGACAAGGCAAGGCCAAGGTCACCGCTAAGGTCAAGGATGCCTTTGGCAACAGCTACACCACCAGCTTCAACGTCCGCTCAAGTTTCTTCCCGCTCAGCAAAAACTACGTCAAGGTGATCTGGGAACAAAACGGTAGCTCATACGACGAAACGACCCATACGCTCGTCAACGGAAAGTACGGACAGACGGGATGGAGCTACAGCGACGGCGTAGACCTGAGCGCATACAAATATCTCGTGGTGAAACTCAAAGAGCCCGACAACAACGGCGCAAAGATCTTCATCTATCCGCAAAGCAACATCTGGACGAACAACAACTATGAGCAGGCTTTCAACAACCGCACACAGATCGTCGTTCCGCTGCACTCGATGAAGAGCCAGCAAAACGGCAACGCCATCGACCCCTCGAAAATCTACATCGTTGCCCTATGGTCCTTGGGCGGCAAGCCGATCACCATCGACGACATCTACGTGACCAACAACGACGATTACTCGCCGATGACCGGCATCTCTGCCGTCCGCCTCGACCACACGACCACCAATCAGCTCATGTTCGGCCTCAACGGTGCACGCATCCAGCACCCCGCCAAGCATCAGATCGTCGTCCAAAAAGGAAAGAAAGTCATCTACTAAACCTTCTTTTTGAAGAGAAACATAGGAAAAAGCGACAATCTGTCACACAAGACTGGCGGATTGACGCTTTCTTCGTGCAGGTATGGATATTGTATTTACAAGGGCAAAGAAATAAAACATTAGAGTTTAATCACAATTTAGAAACAATATCATTAGGAGGTTTTAATATGTTATATCCAGTATTCCACTACACAATGCTCGACAACGCACTGAACGAGTTCTTGAACAACAACCGTGCTGCACACGTGCAAACCACCACTCCGGCCATCAACGTCAAGGAAAACAAAGCTGGTTACGAGATTGAGCTGGCCGCTCCGGGCATGACCAAGGACGACTTCCACGTCAGCGTAGACAAGGACGGAATGCTCAACATCAAGATGGAGCACAAGGATGAGAACCAGCAGGAGAGCGGCGCTGTACGCTATCTGCGCCGCGAGTTCTCATACGCTAACTTTGAGCAGCGCCTGCAACTGCCCGATGATGTCGACCACGACAAGATCATGGCAAGAGTAGAGGACGGTGTACTCCGCATCGGTCTGCCACGTAAGACTGAGAAAGAGGAAATCACCAAAAACATTGAGGTGGCATAACAACAACATAGTAGGAAAGTGTCAAGTTAAACGACATTTTTCCGCCCACGAGAAGGCGAAATTTGAAACCAAGGGTACCCTTGGCTTCAAATTTCGCCTTTTTCGTGGCTTTTGCGCTATTATAGAAAAATATATATAACTATCTAATTACCAACTAATTACAATTTTATATCATTCTCATTTCTCTTCTCTCTCCTCCATTTTTGCTCTCTGACAAGGTCAAAAAGCCGTATTTTACCTGTCATTCTACCGAGATGTGCCGATGAAAAAGGTACTTTGACCAAAAATTCTCTAGAGAATTTTTGGTCAACAAGGCTTGTTCACTCACTCAAACCACCTTTTTGATCGTCAAAAATGGCAGAAATGGCGAAGTCATCTCAGTTTCTATATAGAATGACCTTTCTATTTTGCAACTGTGCCGTGACGTACTTTTGTCGCAGAAAATGATGATATTTATAAGAGATCGAGAACCTTCCTGGGGGTAAAATCACTATTTTTGAGTATACCTCTTATGCGTTGTAATTCACGAAAATGATGTAAATTTGCAACCGTAAAACATGATGTTGGAATGCAAAAACTTAGGATCCTCTTCTGCGCGCTGTGTCTCATGGCGGGCTGCGTAAATTTATTGGCACAGGACAGCAACGCACAGCAACGCCTTTCGGGCTATGTGATGACCGAGATGAACTATGGTCATCGCCATGGTCAGGCGCATCCGACACTCACCGATTTCCCGCACATACTCGCCAACGCTACGTTAGCTTTGGGAAAAGGCTGGTCGGCTGTGGCAGAAATGGAATACGAACGCTTTCGCGACGAAGGAGCGTGGGGAAACAACTTCCGCAACGACTACACGACGAACAAGCTCTATATCAACAAGAAATGGAATGAGGCGCTGAATGTCAAAGCCGGTATCATCGACATCCCCGTAGGCACTACCAACTCCGGTGGCCCGGCGCTGACGATCTACGACCCACTCAGCGAGAGTACGCTCATGCCCATGTCATGGCATGAAGGCGGTGCCGCCGTATGGGGGCACGTCAACCGGGTGCATTATGAAGTAGGCGCGTATGTCTATGCTACAGCTCCCCTAAAAGACTCACGCGTTTTCGGCACTGCCGTGCGTGTGGGCTGTGAGTCTCTCAAGGGGCTTGACCTGAGCCTGTCTGGGTTCTATAGCTGTTCCAAGGAAGGTATGGAACAACATGAGAGCACCAGTCTCATGGACTACGACCATATCTATCATGTTGCATTCGACTTTGCTTACCTCGCAAATGGTTGGACCATTGACGGGCAGCTCATCGCCAGCAATGCCCAAGACTGCAAGGCAGCCGGACTGGAAGCTGGCTACGACGTCGCCACATGGCTCGGCTTGCCGTCGTGCTCTATCATACCCTTCACACGCTACGACGGCTATTTCCATTTCAACAATGTCTTTTGCAACAAATGGACCGCTGGACTCAACACATCATTGCCCCTTGGATTCACCTTCAAAGCTGAAGCCGCCTGGATGAATCCGTCAAACACCAAGCACACCACAATGGTAGACATCGGCATAGGATGGCAACACGAGTTCTGAAGGCTCTAATTGTAGATTCTGTAATCTTGTAGAGAAAAAGAGAGTAACAACTGAACAAAGAACCCAAAAAATATTTGTATCTTTGCCAGACCAAATCTAAAATACCCACAATGACAAACAGAAAAACAATCTTCAAAACCACGCTCTTCGCTATGGCCCTCGCCGCGGCTCTGCCCGTGACTGCCAAGGACAAGACCATCGCTTCGCCCAACGGTCAACTCGTCGTGATGCTCTCCGATGCTGACGGCAAACCGACTTACGCCATTACACTCAACGGCAAGGAGGTGATGCAACCCTCCCGACTGGGCTTCGTCGCTGACTTCGGTGACCTCACACACAGCATGACACTCACCGACAGCCGTGACTATCCGATGGAGAAGCACTACGACATGACCCGCACCAAACGCGCACATGTCGACTTCAAAGCCAACGCCACTGACGTGACCTTCACCAACGCCAAGAGACAGCGCTTCGTTGTCACCTTCGTCGTCGACAACAACAACATCGCACTGCGTTACGCCATTCCCCGTCAGAAAGACGACAACCCGAAATGCGCCGTCATCCGCGGTGAGGCCACGAGCTTCCATTTCCCCGACGGCACGACGACGTTTCTCTGCCCTCAGATCACGCCCATGACAGGCTGGGAACGCACCAAGCCCTCCTACGAAGAGGAGTACACTGCCGACGCGCCCATGACCGCCAAGTCGCAGTTCGGCGTGGGCTATACCTTCCCCTGCCTCTTCCATGAACAACTGTCCGGCAACGGCAACGCGAAGAAAGCCGATCAGAGCAAGGACGACTACTGGGTACTGGTCTCCGAGACCGGCGTCGACGGCAGCTACTGCAGCAGCCGCCTGAGCGACTACGACCCACAGACAGGTTACACCGTGGCTTATCCACAACCCGGAGAAAACAATGGCAACGGCAGCGCAGCACCCGGCATCGCCTTACCGGGCACGACGCCGTGGCGCACAATTACCATCGGGCAAACACTCGCGCCCATCGTGGAGACAACGATTCCCTTCGATGTGGTAGAACCAAAATACAAGACCAAATACGACTACAAACCGGGACGCTATACCTGGAGCTGGCTCGTATGGCAGGACAACTCGATCAACTATGCCGACCAGGTGCAGTTTATCGACCTCGCCGCAAAGTATGGTTATGAGTATGTGCTGGTGGACAACTGGTGGGACAAGAACATCGGACATGAGGGCACTGAGAAGCTGGCTGCCTACGCCAAGGCGAAAGGCATCCGCCTCATGCTGTGGTACAACAGCAACGGCTACTGGAACGATGCACCGCAGTCGCCCCGTGGCATCATGAACAATGCCATCGCCCGCAAGCACGAGATGGCATGGCTGGAGCGCATCGGCATCGCCGGCATCAAGGTCGACTTCTTCGGTGGTGACAAGCAACAGACAATGCAGCTCTATGAGGACATCCTCAGCGACGCCAACGACCACCATCTCGCCGTCATCTTCCACGGCTGTACGATACCGAGAGGCTGGGAACGCATGTATCCCAACTATATCGCTTCCGAGGCTGCGCTGGCCAGTGAGAACGTCTTCTTCACGGAGCACCATGCCAAGAAAGAAGGCTTCGAAATGACCATGCATCCTTTCAGCCGCAACGCCATAGGCAGTTTCGACTGGGGCGGCGTGATCATGAACCGCTATCTCAGCCGCGACAACCACAGCCGTCACCCGCGCTACACCAGCAACGTCTTTGAGCTCGCCACGGCAATCACCAACCAGACGAGCGTCAACTGCGTGGAGGTTACACCGCAGTCCGACTCTACCGTCAACGCTGTGGAGCGTGCTTTCCTCAAGGACATCCCGACGACCTGGAGCGAGACGAAGTTCATCGACGGCTATCCTACCCGTTATGCTGTCATCGCGCGCCAGGACGCTGTCAGCGGCAAATGGTTTGTCGGTGGCCTCAACGGTCTGAGCAAGCCTCTTCAGCTCACGTTCTCCCTGCCTATGCTCGCCGGTCAGCAGGTGACACTCCTCACCGACGGCAAGAACCGAGAGGCCGTGAAGAAGACCATAAAGGTCGGCAAGGACGGCAAGCTAAAAGTGTCGTTCCAGCCCATGGGCGGTATTGTCATAAGACAAAAATAAAGAAAAAACCTCCCTAAAAGGGAGGGGCAGGGAGGGTCTGCTTCTAATTAGTTCACTTCCTCGTCCGCCTCGTATCCGCCCATCTCACGGATAGCGTTCTTGAGCATTGTGTATTGCTCAAAGAGGTTGTTGACAGCTTCCTCACCCTTGGTGTAGTCGTGCATAGGACTCTTGAGGAAGAAGCTCAAGAAGCGCTGGATGCCGTAGCGACCCGCACGGTGAGCCAGGTCGGAGAGCAGCGTCAGGTCGAGCAGCAACGGAGCGGCAAGGATAGAGTCGCGGCAGAGGAAGTTGATCTTGATCTGCATGGGATAGCCCATCCAGCCGAAGATGTCGAGGTTGTCCCAGCCTTCCTTGTTGTCGTTGCGAGGAGGATAATAATTGATGCGCACCTTATGATAGATGTTGCCATAGAGGTCGGGCTGGTCATCCTTGCGCAGGATCGTCTCAAGGGTAGAGAGTTTGCTGACCTCCTTGGTGTGGAAGTTGTCAGGCTCGTCGAGCACAAGGCCGTCGCGATTACCGAGGATGTTGGTAGAGAACCAGCCGCTGAGTCCGAGGTTGCGTACTTTCAGGATAGGAGCAAAACCACTCTTGACGAGCGTCTGTCCCGTCTTGAAGTCCTTACCGGCGATCGGCAGCTTCTTCTCCTCAGCCAGTTGCCACATAGCCGGGATGTCGACGGTGGTGTTAGGAGCCCCCATGATAAACGGAGCATCCTCCTGCAAGGCAGCATAGGCATAGCACATCGAAGGAGCGATATGCTCGCGGTCGTCAGCCTTCATGGCAGCCACCAAGGTATCGAGCTTACCGTGGATCGGCTCGTAATAAGGAACATAGATCTCCGTAGAAGCGGCCCAGATCACCACAATGCGGGCGCAATCGTTCTTGGCTTTGAAATCACGGATGTCCTGACGGATCTGCTCCACCATATCCCAACGGGTAGCGCAGTCCTTGACGTTGTCGCCGTCGAGACGCTTGGCGTAGTTCTTGTCAAAAGCAGCCTTCATCGGCTTGATCCGCTCCAGCTCATCACGCACCGGGTCGATGTCTTTCTGCTTGAGCACCTCAGCGTAGACGGCAGCCTGATAGGCATTCTGAGGATAGACATCCCAACAACCGAAGACAATGTCATCGAGTTTGGCCAAAGAGACGATATCACCATAATGAAGATATTTCTTATCTTTGCCACGACTCACACGAATCTTGTCGTATTGTGTCATTGAGCCGATTGGCTTAGCCAACCCTTTGCGTGTCATCAGCACGCCAGTCATGAACGTAGTGGCCACGGCACCACAGCCGATAACAAGAATGCCCAGTCTGCCCTCAGCAGGCTTCACGATTTCCTTTTCCATTTCTTTCTTAAAAAGGTTATTAGCTTTGCAGCGGATTGTTTCAACATTTCAATAGCAGGCCACAAGCAAACGGTGAACCTGTATCCAACTCTCATCCCAAGACCAAGGCGCTGCAATTGAACAAGGTCAAGGCGAGAGTAGAATGTTGCAAATATACAAAGAATTAATAAAAACAGCAATAATAACATTCAGTTTACATCCCATTTCCGACATTTACAACATAAATAGAGAGCTTTTAACTGCTTTTACTACTCTTTATACGCTTTTTATACAGAATAGCGGCAAGAAGGCAGGCAAGCATGAAATAATAGAGCCATACCTGCTTCTGACTGAACGCAATACCATCGACAGCCGCACCTGGGAGCGCCGATATCCAGCGCAAGCCTTGATTGAGCAAAAACGTAGCCGACGACAACAGCCAGGAAAGCAGTTGGGAGACGCAGACAAGATGTGCCCACTGCAAAGGCAAGGACAGAAAGAAGAAAAACGAAAGAAGCAACAGAGGCATCGACAACAGCGACACGAACAGGTTGGCAGGAAGGAAATAGACCGACAGATTGCCGAAGTAATAAACCACCAAAGGCGCTGTACCCAACTGGGCGACCACTGACGTGCACGTCGTGACCCACAACCAGACTACTACACAAGAACGGGGCCGCCAAAGTCCCTCTACCAATGGCGCCATGATGACTAAGGACAACACGGCCATGAAGGACAACTGGAAAGAGACATCCCACAGACTCTCCGGATTCATCACCAGCACGATCACCGCCGCCAAGGACAGTGCGCTCAGCGAGGCAGACCTGCGATGCAGCAACAAGGCGACGCTGCCGACCGACAGCATGATGGCTGCACGAACGACACTCACCGGAATGCCCACCAGCACGACAAAGCACCACAGCACCAACAGCGTCAGCCAATAGCTGACCCAGCGGTTGATGCGAAACAAACTAAACGTGAGCAGCAAGATGCTGAAGACGATGGACAGATGGAGGCCGGACAGCGCCAGCACATGACTCGTGCCGGTCAGGGAATAGACGCGCCGCAAGCTCTTGGTCAGACAACTCTTGTCACCCAAGGTCATAGCGGCCAGCACAGCATACTGTTCATCTTGTATGCCCATACGGCGGTATTGTCCCAACAGCTGCCCGCGCCACTTCCCTACGCTCAGCCTCACACGGTCCGCCCTGTCCAAACCGCTGAATGGCAATGTCGCACGATGCCAGGCATAAGCGCTGATCAACGTCTGCGCACGGTAACCTTGCGAGAGCAGCCAACGGCGGGAGTCGAAATGACTGTCTACGCTGGCACGATAGCCGTCGCCGGGACGTTGCAGACGTGAGGAAAACGCGATGCCGTCGCCAAGAGCAGGGACGGGAGCAGCATCGTCGGACAATGTATCACGAAGGAAGGAAAGACGCGCCTTGAGAGCGGGCCTCAGCTGTCGGCCATTCAAGCTCACGATCTGCGCGTCGGCCTGAATCACCTTGCCGTGCTGCTGCGGCATTTCGACGACGATAGCCTGACAAGCGACGCGTCCTTTGGGTAAAGCTATCCTCTGCTCTTCAATTTGCCTGCTTTCAAGAAACGCACCAAACGCCACGGCAGACAGAATCAGACAGATATCGCACAGTTTTTTATTCCGACAATAGGCCACGCCGGCAAGAGCCAGCAGCATACAAAAAGCGATCGCAAACGTTTTCACCCCCACAGACATCCCTACACCATTGCCCACCATGATACCGACCATGAGGGCAACGGCCACGTAGATCATCGGCTGATGGTAGTTGGACTGTGGCATTTATCTATCTTGCCTACCTTGTAACGTCTATCTTTCCTTTCTTAATGGTAGCTTAGCACCCTTTTCCATCGAGACTGCAAGCAGGACCACCCTCATTGGGGGCGTATTCCTTGAGTCCTACATCCTCGGGCTTGAGTGTCACGGTGCCGTCTTCCAAGACGAAGGCGGGAATGCCAATATCACCAATCTCCTTGGAATGGTCAAAAGCCGCACTCTTGTCACGCAGGTGCATGAACGCACTCATGTATCTGACGTTCTCACCAATGTCTATCACTTTGAATCGCCTGTCGCCCTTGACCTGCTCGTCTACATAAGCGCAATAGGGGCAGGTAGGCATGCCATAAATCTTAATCATAGCTATAGTCCTTTCTGTTGATATGTGCTGCAAATATACGCATTTCCCTTTAAACAAACAAGATACTTGCAGTTTTTATTTCTGTGAGAACATTTTATCCACAGCAAGCGCGATAGCGCCGTCGCCCGTGACGTTGCAGGCTGTGTCGAAGCTGTCCATGGCAATATAGAGAGCGATCATCAGCGCCTGGGCATTGGCGTTGAAGCCGAGGATGCTCGCCAAAGGAGCCAACGCAGCCATGATGGCACCACCGGGCACACCGGGTGCCGCCACCATGACGATGGAAAGCATGAGGATGAAATTATTATATATAGTGCACATGCATTTCCGTCCATGGAAAAAAAAGACGGAGGCCTTCCCCATAGTTGATCAGGGAAGGCCTCCAAGAGAGAGATTATGGATTTGTGACGATATGTCCGTCAAAGAGATGGACGATGCGGTGGGCCAGCTCGGCATCGTGGGCATTGTGGGTGACCATGACGATGGTGGCACCGTCCTGATTGAGTTCCGTAAGCAACTGCATTACCTCAGCGCCATTCTTCGAGTCGAGATTGCCGGTAGGCTCATCGGCGAGAATGAGCTTAGGGCCGAAGACCACAGCACGCGCGATGGCCACACGCTGCTGCTGACCGCCGGAGAGCTGATGAGGGAAGTGCTTGGCACGATGACTGATGTTCATGCGTGCCATCACCTCCTGCACTTTCCGCTTGCGCTCTGCCTTGGAGATGCCAAGATAAGTGAGCGGCAGTTCGATGTTCTCCTCCACGTTGAGCTCGTCGATGAGGTTGAAACTCTGGAACACGAAACCAATCTGTCCTTTACGGATGGCCGTGCGCTCCTTCTCTTGAAGCTTCGACACTTCCTTGCCATCAAGCCAGTACTGCCCCGATGTGGGGTTGTCGAGGAGTCCGATGATGTTGAGCAGTGTGGACTTGCCACAGCCTGAGGGACCCATGATGGCGACGAATTCGCCGTCTTTCACTTCAAACGATACCTTGTCGAGAGCTATCGTCTCTACTTCTTCCGTGCGGAAGCTCTTGCTTAAATCTTGTACTTTTATCATAACTTCTTTCTTTTTATTATTCGTCTTTAAGGAATAGCACTGGATTGCTGTTGACCACCTTGCGGGCGGAGAGCAGCATGATGGCGACGACGATGACGAGTACCTCCACGCCGACAGCATGATGAGTTTCCAGCGGCGACGCGCTTCGTGCACACCACGGAAAGCAGCCGTCACCGGCACCTTATTATATATATAGCCCGGCACCAGACCGCCGATGAAAACGATGAAGAGGCAAATGAGCGCAAGTATCCATGAGCCGCGGCTGAACAGCATCGTGCTGACAGGTGCGGAGATATAGCCCTCTATCGTTCCCTTGCAGGCAAAGACAAGGACCGCGGCCAGGACGATGCCGATCACCACATGCACCAGCGACTCGCTGACCATGATGCCGTAGATGGTGAGCGGTCCGCCGCCAAAGCACTTGCGCACGGCCATCTCACGGAAGCGGCTGACCACGTTGCCCATCACGATGAGCAGGTAGTTGACCACCGTGGAGACCAGCAGAATGACGGCAAGCAGCGACATAATCCAGCACATCGTCCTGACCTGCGGATTGGAAGTGTAGTCGGCGGTAACCTGCGAGAAGGCATAGTTGAACTTGATGCCTGCTTTCTCAGCCTCAGCAAATTCGCTGTGCTGGGCTATCATCTTGCGGACGTTGGGCTTCAGGTCGTCAATTGTTGTCCCCTTCCGCAGTCTGACAAAGGAACTGAAGCGGTCGGCGCCCACCCAGCGGGCTGAGACATCAAATCCCAGGAACTGGTTGAGGGTGGGCATCGAGACGATGACATCAATACCGTGCAATCTGGAGTTGTAAGGGAAGTCCTCATAGACACCGCCGATAATCAGCTTGCAATCCCAGTCGCGCGGTTCGAAGGCCTTGCCCACGACATTACCGCCGATGCGATCAGCCATGGATCGGCTTATCACACAGTAATAAGGTCGACTGAGTCCCTCCTTGAGGTTTCCCTGTACGGTTGCCCGTGGGAAGATGTCGAAGAGGCAACTGTCAGCCGCCCTCACCTCGTCGATAGAGAACGGGCGGCCATCGACGGTCGTCTTCATGTCGCTGAGCAGGTAGCTATAGCGCGTGGCAGCCTCCACCTGTGGCGAGATGGCTTTGATACCCTGCGCAACGGCTCCCGAGGTGGACGACCACTCGTTGTACTGTCCGTTCTGCACGATATCCTCACTGACGGCATAGGTACGCTCATGCCCTGGGAACCACGTCTCAAACGTCTGTTCGAAATAGACTTCACCTATCAGCACCGCCGACACGGCAAGGCCAAAGCCCAGGCAGACGATCTTAGCTAAGTTGTGCTGGCCGTGTCTCGGCAGGTTCTTGATGGCACTTAAAATATTATTCATAGTGTTAGGACTTGTGTTATTCCTGTTTGATGTTGTTCACAGGGTTCTCGTTGCCAGCCTTCCAACTCTGCACGAAGACGGCAAGCAGACTGATGATGAATACCACAGAGCCGGCCACGAAAATCCACGGCCACCAGACGATACGGTAGCTGAACTGCGACATCCAGTGCTGCATGAGCCACACCGTCAGCGCGCCACTGATGACAAAGGCAATGGCGACATACTGCATGAACGTGGCGATGAGGCGGCGGCTCACCTGCGCGCCCGTGGAGCCAAAAACCTTGCGGATGGCTATCTCCTTGGCCCGCTGCCCGATGTAATAGGTTGCCATGGCC
This sequence comes from Prevotella sp., assembly GCA_052355365.1. GTDB lineage: Bacteria > Bacteroidota > Bacteroidia > Bacteroidales > Bacteroidaceae > Prevotella. The sequence goes on from DAWDCC010000011.1 coordinate 15,988, forward strand.
ACGAGACCGAGCAGGGAGATGAGGATGGCCATAAAGGCGAAGAGGGCGACAAGGTGCGAGGTCTGCTGCTCCTGATGGAACTTGTCTTGGATGATGCGGTCGGCATACTTCGCGTCGTCGTCGGTCATCACCTTATGGAAAGCTGTATGGTAGACGTCGGCCACTGTATTGAAGGCCGTTTTGGGGTCACCCTTCACCTTGATGGAGATGGCCCAGGGATAATCCACATGCGGCTGGATATCAATAAACATCGGATGCTGCTCGCGCTGGATGTTGTCGATGAGAAACTCGTTCATGCGTCCGCCGTAAACATCAAGGCTGTCCGCGTAATAGAATGGATTCTTACGCAACAGTTCTTGGGGCCGTATACCCATAATATTTTTTATCTCTGCCTCAGCTTCGTGGTTGATGTAGAAGTGGTGCACCTGTGGTTTACAGCCGTCTTTCAGTGTCAGACCATAGACATTCATAAAGTAGGGGTCTGTAATGAAAAATTGCATCGAGACTTCCTTGCCATTAAAAACAAATGTGTTGTTGTTGCCGCCGTCCAAGGGCGTGCCCATCGAGGCCGATGCGGCAGCTACGCACGGCTCCCGCCGGAGCAGATCCATGAACGTGTGAATGGCGTCGGGATGACCGCTATTGAAAGTCGATATCACAAGGATATTGTCCTTGTTGAAGCCCAACGGTGCGTTGACGAGATGTCGCAACTGTGCCAGCATAATGAGGGCGCAGCCTAACATCGTGATGGTGATGATGTTCTGAAAGACGATGAACACACGGCTGAGCACCATCTTGGTCTGATGGACAAAGGTACCTTTGATAATCTCAATGGGTTTCACGCGCGAGGTGATGAGGCCGGGGATGATGCCCGACAACGTACCGATGACGGCGATAAGCAACAGCGAAAGACCGATACAAGCCGGACTAAACAACCGGGAGACCTGCAGCGCGGTGTCAAGCTGATGGCCCATGACTGGTGCGAAAGCCACGGCCAACAACAAAGCCACCATCCAAGCCACAAGGCAGAGCAGCGTGCTCTCGGCCACGAGCTTGGCAAAGACACGGCGCCGTGTGGCCCCATAGAGCTGGCGGGTAGCCATCTCGCGGGCACGATGTCCGGAGATGGCAACGGTGAGGTTGATGTAGTTGGTCACGGCAAAGAGCAGGATGAGCAGCGTGGCTACCATCAGGATGTTAATGAGCGTGGGATTGCCACGACGCGTGACATCGTTGTTAGTGTCTAACTTGGAGAGGTAGAGATGAGAGAAAGGAGTGGTAAAGAACGAGAGCTTAATGCTGGACATTTCTTCTTTTGGCCAAAATGTAAGGATGAGCTTTGAGAGTTCTTTTGCCCGTCCGGCAAACGTGTGGCCTGGATGCATGAGCAGGAAGACGCTGCACCCTATGAGGTTAATGCCGCCCTGCTCAAACGACTCGTCTGTATTGGCATAGTTGAATCGCTTACCTTCCTGTGCGAAGTTCATCAGCATATCGGGGTGGTTGAACACCGTGTTGTCCATGTCCTGCATGACGCCGGTGACACGGAATCGGACGGTGTCGCTCATGCTCACCATCTGCCCCATCGCCTCGGCGGAGCCGAAGAGCTTGCGGGCGTAGCTTTGGGTGATGACGATGCCATTCTCGTCGTTGAGGCAGGTCCGGCGGTCACCTTCGAGGAGCTGGTAGTCAAAGACATGGAAGAAGGTGGTGTCGACGACCAAGATGTTGGCAGGCATGTAGTCACCACCGACACTGAGCCAGGCATTGGCGAAACATGCGCCGCAGGCGCTCTCTATCTCCGGGTACTGCTCGCGCAGGTGCTTGATGTTCACGTGGTGAGTGCCTTCGCAGACGTTGCCGTTGCCGTCGCCGAAATCGGTGCCCAGCGCTTCTATCCGGTCGGCATTGGCCACCTGCTTGTCGATGCTCTTCTCCTGCCAGGTGTAGAGGCCGATGAGCATGACAAACATCAGTGACACACTCAGTCCGAAGACATTGATGAGGGTATAGCCCTTGTTGCGGGAAAGGAAAACGAAATAGCTCTTCATCATTTTATCTTTAGTTCTTTATAATCCTTATAGCTCTCGTAGCCGCTCACGATGACGCGCTCGCCGGGCTCCAGTCCCTCCAACACTTCATAGTACTGCGGGTTCTGCCGTCCGATGCGTATGTTGCGGCGGTAAGCCTTGTAACCGGAAGCGTCGAGCACGAAGATCCACGAGCCGCCGGTGGTACTGTAGAACGTACCCTTGGGGATGATGATGGCCTTCTTCGACTCGCCGAGCTGCAGGTCGATATAGTAGGTCTGCCCCGTGCGGATGTTCTGTGGGCAGGCGCCACGGAAGACGAAGTCAATCTTGAAGCGGCCTTCGTGCACCTCGGGATAAACCTTGCGCACCTCAAGGCGGTAGGTTCTGCCATTCTGCGTGAACGTAGCAGCAAGTCCGCTGTGCACGCGGTCGATATAGTGCTCATCGACCTGTGCCTCCACCTTGTAGTCGCTGAGGTCGTTGATGACGCCAATCTTCTGCCCCGGTGTGATGCTCTGTCCTAACTCCACGTCGAGCAGTCCCACCTCACCGCCAATAGATGAACGCACGTCGAGCTTGGCCTTACGCTGCCGGACAAGTTCCACATTGCGCTGCATAGAGGCAAGGTTGTCGCTCATCTGGTTCATCTGTGCCCGCCGCATCTGTGCACTCTTGCTGAGTCGCTGACGGATGAGGCTGTTCTTCTCCACGGCGAGCCGATAGTCTTCCTTGGCCTTGAGATAGTCCTCACACGAGTTAAGCTGCTCTTTCTGCAAGGCGGCCTGATGGTTCAATGCCCGTTTCTTGGTCTGCACGTCCATAGCGAACTGGGCAGCTTCCGTGCGGTTGCTGAGCTGGTCCTGCTCCATGGAAAGCTGTGTGTTGCGCAGCATGTCCTGCTTCTCGGCCAGCTCGCTCTCGGCGTTGAGAATTTCAAGGTCGAGGTTCGAGTTGCTCAGCTTGACGATGATGTCGCCTTTGTGTACCTTCGATCCTTCGTCAACGACCTTCTCTACGACGGTGCCGCCTTCCTCAGGCGATATCTGCACCACCTGGATAGGCACCACATTACCGTTCACACTCACATAGTCGTTGAACTGTGCGTCCTCGACGGTGGCAATGCTCAGCCCGCGCTCGTCGACCTGCAACGATGAGGTGAAGTTGCTCTGAGCCAGCCAGACCAACAGCGCTATGACGACCCCCCCCCCGCCTATCCACGGCCAGTACTTACGCGGCACACGGTATTTTTTCTGTTTGATTTCTATATCCATAGTCTATTATAGTTTCCCATTGATGAAATAATTGACCAGTCGTGCCTTCAAAGCCAGCATCATCTCACATTGCAAGAGCAGCAGGCGACTTAGCAAGAGTGTCTGCGCCGTGGTGTGCAGGTCATAGACGCTGAGCATACCTTCCTCGTATTTGCGATTAGAGAGATGATGCGCCAACGAGTCGGCGCCCACCTTGCGTTGGAGTAGTTCCACCTCACGGGCATAGCCTCGGTAGTCGAGTACGGCCTGCAGCGCATCGTCGTGTTGCTTGCGGCGTGCGTCGGCGAGGTCGAGCTGCGCTTCCTGCCAGTCGGTCTTGGCCCGACGGACTCTGTTCCACGACGAAGCATTGAAGACAGGGATGGAGAGCGTCATATAGATATACTCACCCATGTTGTTGCGAAATTGCGAACCAAAGCCCTCAGCCGCGTAGCCCGCTGTGAGATTTTTATAGTAATTGGTGGCCACGCCGCCTCCCAAGCTCAGTTTGGGAAGTAAGGCAGCCCGTTGTATCTTCCACTCCATGCGTGCATGCTCCGCCTTAGCTTCTGCCACCGTCACGGCCGGACGCTCGGCGACGAAGAAACAGTGGCGCATGAGACTGTCACAGGCGGAACGGCTTGCAGGAAGGGTGGCAGCACTGTGGACATCCACAGGCAAACTGCTCACCACAAGGCTGTCGTCGGCCGGGAAGTTCATTGCGGTCTTCAAGTCGTTCAGGGCTTTGTCGGCGAGATGACGCTGGTGAAGCAGGTTATAATCATCCTCGGCGATCTGGCTCTCCACCTGCACCACGTCGGGACGGCTCTTCTCTCCCAACTCAAAGAGTCGCTGCGTCTTCACCAACAGCGCCTTGGAGTCACGCCATTTCTCTTCGGCAAGGGCGATGGAGCGACGGGTGTACACCGCGTCGACATATTTCTCCATGACCGTGATGGCCTTGTCGTCACGCGCCTGCTGCACGGCGGACTGTGCCGATGCTCTGTCGAGACGGGCCTGCCGGAAAGCGTTCCAAGTAGCACCACCGTCGAAGAGCGTCACCGAGGCGCCGAGCTGATAGTAGTTGTTGAACGTGGTGACATTATTATAGGTATTGGTCTCCGGGTCGATGTTGCGTCCCCAGCTGTACTGTCCGTTGACTTCCGCCGACACACTGGGCAGGAAGTTGAGTAGCGACGTACGGTAGTCGGCACGCTTCTGCTCCTGTTCCAGCGTCTGCCGTCTCACCTCGGAGGCGCGCTCTTGGGCGTAGGCAATGCAGCGGTCGAGGGTCCACGGCTCCTGTCCTTGGACGCTCAGGCTCACCAAGAAGCCCATGATGAGGATATAATGCTTTGTTTTCATACACTGACAATAGTGCCAATGGCGTGCCAAAAACGTAAGTCGCTGTTTACTAAACATCTGCAAGAGATCGCCACAAATACCAGTGTACAATAATTGGACACTGTATGTATAAGAATTAGACACCGCAAGCAGCTTTCCTCGTATTCACGCAAGCTATGGTGAATAAAAAGTTTCGAAAGAATTTGTTAGTGCAACTAATATTAGTTACTTTTGTAGGAAGTAAGAGTATAGAAAAAGGGAAGAAGCAACATGAAACACGGCACACTACTCGTCGTCGACGACAACCGTAACATCCTCACCACGGTGAAGATGGTGACCGAGCAGACCTTTGAGCGCATCATCTGCCTGACAAGTCCCTCCGGGCTCGTCACCCGACTGCGTGAGGACCAACCCGATGTAGTGCTGCTCGACATGAACTTCCACAGCGGCATCAACAACGGCAACGAGGGACTCTTCTGGCTCCGGGAGATCAAAAAAGCGCGGCCGCAGACCGCCGTCGTGCTCTTCACTGCCTACGCCGATATAGAGTTGGCTGTGACAGGACTGAAGGATGGAGCCGCTGACTTCATCGTCAAGCCCTTCGACAACCATCAACTCATAGAGAAGCTGACCGACGCCTACCAAAAGACACGAAAAAAGAAAACGGCAGCCACGGCAGCGTCGGAGATGATATGGGGCACCTCGCCCGCCATGAAACGATTGCACGACATGGTGGAGAAGGTGGCAGCCACCGACGCCAACATCCTCATTACCGGCGAGAACGGTACGGGCAAAGAAGTACTTGCTAAAGAAATCCATCGTCTCTCGAAACGCGCCGACAAGGCGCTGATGCCCATCGACCTGGGTGCTGTCACGGAGACGCTCTTCGAGAGTGAGCTCTTCGGCTATGCCAAAGGGGCCTTCACCGATGCCAAAACCGACAAGCCCGGTAAGTTTGAACTCGCTGAGGGCGGCACGCTCTTTCTCGACGAAATTGGCAACCTCAGCTACGCGCTTCAAGCCAAACTGCTCACCGCCTTGCAACGGCGCACCATCGTCAGAGTCGGCGGCAGCAAGCCGATAGTCATTGACGTGCGCGTCGTCTGTGCCACTAATCGCAACTTAGAGGAGATGGTGCGGCAATGTGCGTTCCGCGAAGACCTCCTATACCGCATCAACACTATCCAACTGCACCTGCCATCTCTGCGTGAGCGCACAGACGACATCATGACCTATGCCGTCTCTTTCCTCCACCGCTATGCCCACCTATATAATAAGGAGGGTATGACGTTTGCTCCTGAGACCCAAGAGAAGATAGAGCGCTTGCCATGGTACGGCAACATCCGTGAGCTGCAACATGCCGTGGAGAAGGCTGTCATCCTCTCCGACGGTACGACGATACTTCCCGACGACATTGAAGGTTCTGCCACGACGCGCCCTCAACCGACCAACGACATCCAGCGACTCGACGACATGGAGCGCGAGATGATTGCCAAGGCCATCACGGAATGCGAGGGAAACCTCTCGCACGTGGCTTCACAATTAGGCATCTCCAGACAGACGCTGTACAACAAGATGAAAAAATACGGGATATAAGAAGCCATCAGTCCCACCCTAATCCTCCCTAAAAGGGAGGAAACAAGAAACCAATTATGAATTAAACAAGCCACCGAGTATAGAGGGAGATAAAACATCGGTTATATATGACACACCTTATATATATATGACACAGCTTGAATACTACATTCTCCTTGCAATTGCCGCCGTTATCATCGTGACGTTGTTGGCAATGGTAATTTTGCTGTGGCGACGCAACCACCGCACAGTGAGTAAGGTGGCCTTTCTGTTCAACGCCATCGACAACGGGGACTACGCCTTCCGCTATTCCGAAGACCGGAGAGGCGATGCCATGATCAACCAATCGCTCAACCGCATCAAGGAAATCCTACAACACGCACGCGATGAACAGATAGAAAAGGAGAAGTACTTTGAACTCATCCTTGACTCGGTGGACACGGGTGTTCTGATTGTCAACGAGGAACGGGGACTGGTGCTTAGAAGCAACAAAGCCGCACGCAAACTATTGAACCGCGAAGCCATCACACATATCAGTCAAGTCAGCGACACTTTGAAGAAGTTCTCCGTACGCGAGACTCACACGATCCTGCAACAGCGTCGCGTACGCATCATCGCCTTCAGTGACATCGGTGGCGAGCTGGCCAATCAGGAGATCGACTCATGGGTATGCCTCATCCATGTGCTCACCCATGAGATCATGAATACGCTCACACCAGTCATCTCGCTCAGCGAAGCCCTGTTGCCACAGGCTGAAGGCGAACAGCACGAGGGACTGGAGGTGATCCACCAGACCAGCAAGGATCTGATTCGCTTCGTGGAGAACTACCGACAGTTCACCCATGTGCCCACGCCGCAGCCGTCACCCTTCGACGTGAAGCCCTTCCTGCAACGCATGGCTACACAAGCCAAACCATTACTCCACAAGGATGTAACGATCACTATCAGCGTAGAACCCGACGATCTGATGGTTTACGCCGACGAGGGACTCATCGCCCGTGTGGTGAGCAACTTACTGAAAAACGCGGCCGAGGCCACCACAGAGGGGCAGCACATCAGCCTGCACGCCTTCTCCGACACCGATGAATCGGTTGTCGTAGACATCAGTGACGATGGTGAGCCGATACCGCGGGACGTTGCCACACATATCTTCATCCCCTTCTTCACCACCAAAGACGAAGGTAGCGGCATAGGACTGTCTATCTCACGCCAGATCATGCGGGTGAGCAACGGCTCCATCGCCCTCCTGCCCGACCGCCACGATGGACAGACGACGTTCCGGCTGAGGTTTCAATAGCGGCATCGCATCACCGTCATGGCACGGTGTTTGTGAAACAGAGTTAGAAACATACATACTATTATATATATAGTACAAGATGAAAGTATTACTGATCAATGGCAGCTCTCATAAAGAGGGCAACACCTTCCACGCACTGAGCATGGCCGCAAAGACGTTGAAAACACAGGGCATAGAGACGGAAATCATGCAGTTAGGCAACAAACCAGTGCGCGGCTGCATCGCCTGCGGTGTCTGTAAGCAAAAGGGCAACAACCGCTGTACGTTCAACGACGATGTCTGCAACAGCTTCTTGGAGAAAGCAGAGGGTGCCGACGGCTTTATCTTCGGTTCACCGACCTACTACGGTCAGCCCAATGGTGCGCTGCTCGCCGTGGTACAGCGTATGCTCTATGCCGGTGGTGCGCTGATGAAGAACAAACCGGTAGCCAACGTTGCTGTGTGCCGTCGCGGTGGTGGCTCTGCCGTCTACCAGACGATGAACATGGCGTTTGAGATGATGAATATGCCTATCGTCACGTCGCAGTATTGGAATATGGTCTACGGCCAGAAGCCCAGCGAGGCAGAGCTCGACGAGGAAGGTATGCAGACGATGCGTACGATGGCCAACAACATGGCGTGGCTGTTGAAGCGCATTCATCAGGGCGGCGATCCACAGTATCCTGAAAGAGAAGCGTGGACACCGATGAATTTCATCAGAACTTCCAAGTGATAGCAATAAGCATAAAAAAAGACTGCCAGAGATGGCAGTCTTTTTTTTATGCTCCAGTCTTCCTTGCTCACAGAGGGTGCATGGAGGAAGAAAATGTCGGAATGGATTAGTCGCAGTTAGCGAGCTTGTGATCAGAGCCGAGTACGTCAGTGATCTTCTCCTTGTACATGTCTGTCATGTAAGCACGAGCAACCTTACCATACTGACGAGGATCGAAGTAGTCAGGATGCAGAGCGAGGGTCTCACGGACACCAGCAGTGTAAGCCAGACGAGAGTCAGAGTCGATGTTGATCTTGCAGACAGCGCTCTTAGCAGCCTTACGCAACTGCTCCTCTGGGATACCAACAGCGTCGGGGAGCTTGCCTCCGTACTGGTTGATGATGTCGACATACTTCTGAGGAACAGAAGAAGAGCCGTGGAGCACGATTGGGAAGCCAGGGAGCTTCTTCTCAATCTCTGCCAGCACGTCGAATGCCAATGGAGGAGGAATCAGGCGACCTGTCTTCGGGTCACGTGTGCACTGCTCGGGCTTGAACTTGTAAGCACCGTGAGAAGTGCCGATGGAGATAGCCAGAGAGTCACAACCAGAGCGCTCGCTGAACTCGATCACCTCCTCAGGACGTGTATAGTGAGACTTCTCAGAAGCAACCTCGTCCTCAACACCAGCGAGGACACCCAACTCTGCCTCAACAGTTACGTCGAACTGATGAGCATAGTCTACGCACTTCTTGGTGAGTTCGATGTTCTCATCGAACGGCTTAGAAGATGCGTCGATCATGACAGAAGAGAAGCCCATGTCAACACAGCTCTTCACCAGCTCAAAGCTGTCACCGTGGTCGAGGTGCAGCACGATCTCAGGATGGTTGCAGCCCAAAGACTTAGCATACTCCACAGCGCCCTCTGCCATGTAGCGGAGGAGAATAGGATTAGCATAGTTGCGAGCACCCTTAGACACCTGAAGGATCACCGGAGAACGAAGCTCTGAGGAAGCTGTGATAATAGCCTGAAGCTGCTCGAGGTTATTGAAGTTGAATGCTGGAATAGCATAGCCGCCATTGACGGCTCTCTTGAACATCTCGCGTGTGTTGACGAGACCAAGATCTTTGTAATTTACTGCCATAATACTTAATAATTATGTTTAGAATGAAATCTTCTATATATAATGATAGTCTTGCATATGCCCTTAGGCACTCTGCTCTTACCACATGCAAATTTAACAATTTATTTTCTTACCGCAAAATGTCTCTTGATAATAAGTAAAGAAGAAGGTTAAAAAAGTTTATTTAGACCATTCTTCCTTCCCTTTATCACACCGTTTGTCATTCTAAGTTTACAATTCTCCACCATCCCACACATTATCTTTTTTCGATGCCGCCATGCCTAACGTGAGTCTATAGACGACATGGAGCATGATATAGCGTGGGATGGAGTTGGTCCAAGTCTCCGTGCGCCCCTGCTCGTTGAGCACCAGCGTGGTACTGTTGAGGTTGCCCAGGATATCATAGGCGTCGAGCATGAACGTGATGCGGTCGTGCACCAGCTTCTTCGAGAGTCTTGCGTTCCACACCAGTTCGCTGCGGTTCATCTGCTCGTCGTTATATCCCATGCGTCTGTAGTCGGTGATGTCAGACGACAATTCTATGCCCCAAGGCATCGTAACGTTTGCACCAAGTCGTAGGTTACAGTCCCACGCATTGACCGCTTGGAAGCCGTGCCGTCGGCTGTTGGCGTTGTGATAGGCAACACGGTATTCAGCGAAGGCATGCAGTCGGGTGTCGAGTTGATAGTCGAGTTCCAGTTGATTATTCAGTTCCCAACTGCGTACCGTGCTTCGCGAGTTGTCACTTCTTTCCACGGTGGTGAGGTCAACACTGTTGTTGAAGTTAGCGCTGAGATCATTCTGCATTCTCCATCTCGTAGCCTTGTCGAGTGGTGTTGAGAAACTCATACCTGCCGACGCGCTCCAGTTGCCGTTGACATTGGTCTGCTGCGTAGTGGTCACACCGGTCTGCTTGTCATAGACGACAGCAGACGCGAGGGCGTTGTGAGTGGAACGGAATCCCAGCATGAAGTTCATCATCCGCTGCGTGGCCAGTCGAAAGAGCGACGCGCTGAGGCTGACGTTGTGGCTGCGTGCCTTTTTCAGATTCGGATTGCCCAGCGTCACGTCGAGCGGATTGGCATCGTCGCGGATGTCGAGAAGCGTGGAGAGTTCCGGCACACTCTGCGATGTGGAGTAAGAGCATTCGACAAAGCGTGTACCCGTGGAGTCGTTGAACTGGTATCTCAAGTCGACCGTAGGATTAAAGAACATGGTGTGGCGCTCCTTCTCATAGTCTTTATTGCGGAAGTAGACCAAGTGCTCGCGCTTCCACTCCAGCGGCAGACGGGCCGAGAGCGTGACCTGTGGTTTTGCCGTACCGTCTCCATGAGTGAAGTAAAGCGAAGTCTCTGCCGTCTGCTGTGTCGTATGTATACTGCTGCGATAGCTGTTGCTGTTGTCAATAGCGGCAAGCAGGGCCTCACGCTCCGAGGGCAGCATGCCCAAGGTGTAGTCCTGTTCGCGGTAGCCTTCTACCTGATCGATGCGGTAGAGGTTGTAACGTGTGTTGTCGTAGCTCTGACGAATGGTGTAAGACGGACGCAGGTAGAGGCTGTTCAGTCCAACGGTATCGTTGACGAGCTGACAGGCATAGAGAGCCGATCCCTCCATGTTGAGATGATGGTCCGGCGTCTGGGAATACTGGTATCGATGATCCTGCCGGTTCTCCGTGCCGAGGTAGTCGATGCGGTTCATGGCAAAACGGTCGTTGGTCGTCTTGCCATAGTCGAAGTTACCATTGAGCGAGAGCTCGTCATTGCCACTGCTTCCGATGCGCACACGGTCGTAGAGACTGAGCGAAGCATTGTAGGAGTCGCCGTGGAACTGGTTATCGTTTTTCACTCGGTTGATGGCGCGCTTCAGGAGCCGTGCGCTGGCATCAGCCATAAACAAGCTGTCGAGGATGGCGTCTCCTCCCGGCCTGCTGTTGAACAGTCCCGAGCGTCCGTTTCCATTTCCGTGGTTGCGACTATAAGCACCGGAAAGCGTACCACCAAGCATTTGATGTGTGGGTGTCAGTCCGAAGGAAGCATCCGCGGACCACTGCCGACTGACATTGCGCGTGGTATTGCGGTCGAGCTGATAGATGTCGCCACCGGTGAGAAACGTCTGTTCCGTGGTACGTGTGCGTGTCTCGTTGTCGTCCGAGGCATAGTTGAGCGACATATCGAAGTAGGCATCTTCTGTTTTACCATCCCGTCGGTACTCTACTCCCAGGTTTCTGACCGAGGCCAACCCGCCTCCCACGTCAGGTACCGAGCTGATGCTTCCGTTCTCTCCCGGCACCGAGGTGTCACCGACATTGTTTGCTGATCCTGTCAGTGTGAGCCGCTCCTTCGGCGTATAGTACATCGAGAACAGACGTGCGGCATAGCGGTTGTTCGTGCCGCCCGCGACATCGGCGTTGGCCAGGAGCCCATGCTTATATTCGCGTTTCAGCGTCACGTCGAGTACATAGCTCTTGTCGCCCATGTCGCGCCCCATGAGCCGGCTTTCCTGTCCTTGCTTATCGTAGGCCTTGACCTTGTCGACGGTGAAGGCGGGCAGGTTCTCCAGTGCTTTCTTCATGTCGACTTTGAAGAAGTCGCGGCCGTCGATGAGCAGTGAACTCACAGTACGTCCGTTGACTTTGATGACCCCATTGTCCAGTGTGGTACCGGGCATCTGACGGATGAGCGCGTCGAGCATGGATCCCTCGCTGAGGTTGAGTGCGGAAGCATCGTAGACGAGGGTGTCGCCACGCATCACCATCCTGATCTTCGTAGCCTTCACGACGACTTCGCTGAGCGTATGCACGTCTGGCTGCAAAGCAATGTCGTCGATCTGTTGTTCATTGACGCGGTTGGCCATACGAACGGTGACGCAACGATAGGCGGTCTGATAGCCAAGGCTGGAGCAGCGCAACAGATAGGTAGAGTCGTTGTCAACATCAAACTGATAAACAAAGACCTTCCAACCGAAGATCTGCCGTTCTGTCGTGGTCGTGGACTTGATGACCGAGGAGTCCCGGGGATTGAGGAGCTCCACGACAGCGCCCGCCAAGTCCTCATGTGTCTTGCCGTCCACTACCCTGCCGACGATGTGGCGGGCAGCAGCGGAAAGAAAGGAGAGGGAGAAGAGAAAAAGAAAGAACAGGCGACGCATGGAGCAATGATGAATGATAAATGATGAGTGATGACCCCTTGGGGCATTTCACTCCCCTCTCCTTGGGAGAGGGGTATGGGGGTGAGGCTATTCTTTCTTCCTTGTCAGCTCCGACGCGAAGAGCAGCACTACAAAATAGCCAAGGAACGGGATGATAAACGGCATGCTCATCATGCGGGTGGAGTCTGCGATGATACCCATCAGCAAGAAACCGCACCCACCGATAGGTGTCATCATCAGCAACGACGACGCACTCTTCGTCAGATTGCCCAAACCATGCAAGGCCAAAGAAAAGATTGTGGGGAACATGATAGCTTCAAAGACATAGTTGCATACAAGAGCCACCATCGACACCTTGCCGAGGTTGAGCATCACCAAACCAATACACACTACACTGCCTATGGCACAGTAGAGAAGCATATGCTCTGCCTTGATACGCCGCATGATCCAACTGCCCACAAAGCGACCGACCATGAAGAAAGCCAAAGCCACAGTAAGCACCACTGAAGCGGTGTTATCACTCATCCATCCTTTGCCGGTGACATAGTTGATGAAATAGCTGTTGATGGAGATCTCCGCCACCTCGTATGCCAGTAAAGAGAAAAGTCCGAAAACAAACATCGGGTGATGGCGGAACAGCTTGTTGATACGTGTACCCTGCGAACGGTCTTCCTCGGTCTCCTGGTGCTTGATTTCCGGAAGGTTCACGCGTGAGAACACCACGGCAATGATCAGAACCACGATACCCAGCATGGTATAGGGGATGACGATATTACCACCACGGTCAGTACCATTGAAGAGGAACTGGCCTATGAGGAAGGTGGCACTCAGCGATCCCAGTCCGTTGAACGACTGGCTGAAGTTGAGGCGGCTCGTAGCCGTGCGCGGATCACCGAGCTCCGTGACGTATGGGTTGGCAGAGGTCTCCAAGAAGACCAGACCGCAGCCAATGATAAACAAAGCCGCAAGATAGGCATAGAACGTACCAGCCTCAGCACCCGGAATGAAGAGCAAGGCACCAATGCCAAAGAGCAGCAGACCGAATACCACACCCAAGCGATAACCACGCCGGTTGATGAACCAACCGGCCGGTATGGCCATGATGAAATAGCCAAGATAGGTTGTCACTTGGATGAGTGAGGACTGGGTAATGGAGATATCAAGCGCATTCTGGAAATGTTTGTTGAGCACATCAAGGATCGCACGGGCAAAGCCCCAAAGAAAGAAGAGAGAGGTGACAAGGATGAAAGGCAGAAGATAGTTGCGATTGGTCAGTGCCGCACGCCTTTGCTCTGGCGATCCCCCTCCACAGTATGGCTGATTTTCTTCTGTATGATTATTGTCCATCATGAATCTGTATATACGGAGTCCTGAAGCTCTATAATATAATAATGTGTATTGTGAGAAAAAACAACAGGAGGGACGCTCCGCCCCTCCTTATTCATTCAGATCTCAACAATTATTTCTCCTTGCTGGAATCGATCACTTTCCATACACAGGCAGACAGAGCGCCGCCTGCCATAGGTGCTACGATGAAAATCCAAAGATTGCTCAATGCAGTGCCACCTTGGAACAGTGCCGGGCCAATCGAACGGGCCGGGTTTACAGAAGTACCTGTATAACGGATGCAGGCTAAATGCACAAGCACCAAAGAGAGACCGATAGCCAGACCGGCAAAGTTGTTCGTTGCGCCATTGGTCTTTGCCGTAGCTCCCAACACCACTAACACAAACACGAAAGTGAAGAACATCTCAGCCAAGAAACCGCCAAACACAGTCACCTTCGTGCCAGCCCCATCCAATGACTGCAAATCATTTGCACCAGTGCCAACAAGACCCGCTGCTGACGTAAGTAAATAAAGAATGGCTGCGCCAAGGATACCTCCAATGACCTGGAAAAGCATATACATGCCAGCATCCTTGCTGCTCATACGACCGCTGAGCCATACACCCAACGTGATGGCCGGATTGATATGACATCCCGAAATGCCACCAATCGTGTAAGCCATGGAAACCACTGCCAAGCCAAAGGCTATTGCCGTGCCAACCACAGCTGCCTGATTATTGACAGGATCACATCCTAAAGACACAGCTGCACCGCAGCCCATCAATACCAGCACCATCGTGCCTACCATTTCTGCTAAATACTTTTTCATACTATATTTATAAAGAAACAATCGACTTCTAACCAAACAAACGCAAAGATACAGAAATTATTTTAAAACCACAAATATACAGTGCTGTTTTATGCTGTTTGAGCACTCTTCTGATTAATACTATTTTGTCTGCTATATCAACAAAAGCACAACGAATACATATGTCGCAGGTGATATGGAATTCGTAGGCGAGGCACCTGAAGACGATGCAGCAAGTGATGACGGTGATGACGCTTGCGCCAAGCGCGTAGGAAGCACCACATGGTCCACTTGGGACGAATAATTAGGAAATATACCTGTTCATTAAGATTATCGAATCTGTAATTAACAAGGAGGGGGCACGGCCGTGAGGTTGCTCCCCTTTTTCTTTTTCTGTCTCATCCTATCTTTTTCACCACCTACTTTCTGACACTTTTGGCCATTTGTTAGCGCAAACAACGATTTTGTAAAGTCAAGATGTCATTTTTTAGCTTATTCTCTTTGCAGTTTAATGACAAAACACTATCTTTGCAATATCTAAATCCCTACAACGCGATTTTAACATATAACATATACAACACCTATTAACTATGAGTGAAAAAACGAGCGAGAAAAGAGTTTATCTCTTTGGAAACGGTAAGGCTGAGGGCCGTGCCGACATGCGCAACCTTCTTGGTGGCAAAGGTGCCAACCTGGCCGAGATGAATTTGATCGGTGTGCCCGTGCCACCGGGATTCACCATCACCACAGATGTCTGCAACGAGTATTTCGAGAAGGGCAAGGCCGACGTGGTCGCTTTGCTCAAGGATGACGTTGTCAATGGCGTGAGACACGTCGAGAAACTCATGGGCCTGAAGTTCGGCGACGCGAAGAACCCGCTTCTTGTCAGCGTGCGCTCCGGCGCGCGTGCCTCTATGCCAGGTATGATGGACACCATCCTCAACCTCGGCCTCAACGATGAGGTCGTCAAGGGACTGGCTGCCAAGACCGGCAACGAGCGCTTCGCCTACGACAGCTACCGCCGCTTCGTACAGATGTACGGCGACGTGGTCCTCGGCATGAAGCCGGTCAACAAGGAAGATATCGATCCCTTTGAAGCCATTATCCAGAAAGTAAAGGCTCAGCGCGGCATCCGTCTCGACAACGAGATGAACACCGATGAACTGAAGAGTCTCGTCGTTCTCTTCAAAGACTATATCAAAGAGCGCACCGGCCGTGAGTTTCCCTCCGACCCGATGGAACAGCTTTGGGGCGCCATCTGCGCCGTCTTTGACTCTTGGATGAACGACCGCGCCATCCTCTATCGCAAAATGGAGGGTATCCCGCAGGAATGGGGTACCGCTGTCACTGTCATGGCCATGGTATTCGGCAACATGGGCAACAGCTCTGCCACGGGAGTCTGCTTCAGCCGCGACGCTGCCACGGGCGAGAACCGCTTCAACGGCGAGTATCTTGTCAACGCACAGGGTGAGGATGTTGTCGCCGGTATCCGCACGCCGCAGCAGATCACCAAGGAAGGCTCGCTCCGCTGGGCTAAACAGCAGGGCATCGACGAGGCTTCACGCGCCAGCAAATATCCTTCCATGGAGGAGTCCATGCCCAACATCTACGCACAGCTTAACGACCTGCAGGACAAACTCGAGAAACACTACAACGACATGCAGGACATGGAGTTCACCGTGCAGGAAGGCAAGCTCTGGTTCCTCCAGACCCGCAACGGCAAGCGCACGGGTACGGCAATGGTGAAGATCGCCATGGATCTGTTGCGTGAGGGACTCATTGACGAGAAAACTGCTTTGGAGCGCTGCGAGCCCAACAAACTCGACGAACTGCTCCACCCGGTCTTCGACAAGGAGGTTAAGGCTCAGGCTCGTGTGCTCACACGCGGACTGCCTGCATCGCCGGGTGCAGCCTGCGGCCAGATCGTGTTCTTCGCCGATGATGCTGAGAAATGGCACGCCGACGGCCATCAGGTGGTGATGGTGCGTATCGAGACCTCGCCTGAGGACCTCGCCGGCATGAGTGCCGCAGAGGGTATCCTGACGGCTCGCGGCGGTATGACATCACACGCTGCCGTGGTGGCCCGCGGCATGGGCAAGTGCTGTGTCAGTGGTGCCGGTGCCATCAATGTCGACTACAAGGCCCGCACCGTGGAGATCGACGGCACAGTACTTCACGAGGGTGACTACATCTCTCTCAACGGTTCTACCGGTGAGGTGTACTTCGGCGAGGTGAAGACACGTCCCGCCGAGGTCACAGGCGACTTTGCTGAGCTGATGAAGCTCTGCAACAAATACACCCGTCTCGTCGTCCGCACCAATGCCGACACGCCTCACGACGCTGAGGTGGCCCGCAACTTCGGTGCCGTGGGTATCGGCCTGTGCCGTACCGAGCACATGTTCTTCGAGAACGAGAAGATCAAGGCGATGCGTGAGATGATCCTCGCTGACAGCAAGGAAGGCCGCGAGAAAGCCCTCGCCAAACTGCTGCCCTATCAGAAGCAGGACTTCTATGGCATCCTGAAGTGCATGGACGGCATGCCGGTGAACATCCGTCTGCTCGACCCGCCTCTCCACGAGTTTGTGCCCCACGACCTGAAAGGCCAGGAAGCTATGGCCAAGGAGATGGGTGTCAGCGTGAAAGTGATCCAAGACCGCGTGCAGAGTCTGAGCGAGCACAACCCGATGCTCGGCCTTCGCGGCTGCCGTCTGGGCAATACGTTCCCAGAGATCACGGCCATGCAGACACGTGCCATCCTCGGTGCTGCCATCCAGTTGAAGAAGGAAGGTCTCGATCCTCATCCGGAGATCATGGTGCCGTTGGTAGGTATCGTTAATGAGCTCGATGCCCAGGAGAAGGTCATCCGCGAGACCGCCGAGAAGCTCTTCGCCGAAGAGGGTGTGGAGATTCCGTTCAAGATCGGTACGATGATCGAGGTGCCGCGAGCTGCCCTGACAGCAGACCTCATCGCCCAGAAGGCTGAGTACTTCAGCTTCGGTACCAACGACTTGACGCAGATGACGTTTGGCTACAGCCGCGACGACATCGCCAGCTTCCTGCCGTCGTATCTTGAGAAGAAGATCCTCGACGTCGATCCGTTCCAGGTGCTCGACCAACGCGGCGTGGGCCAGCTCATCCGCATGGCTGTGGAGAAGGGCCGCTCGACCCGTCCTGACCTGAAGTGCGGTATCTGCGGTGAGCATGGTGGTGAGCCTTCGTCGGTGAAGTTCTGCCATCGTGTGGGTCTCGACTACGTGAGCTGCTCACCGTTCCGTGTGCCTATCGCCCGTCTGGCTGCCGCTCAGGCTGCCGTGGAGGAGGCATAACTCTGAAACATTCTGTTTCCTCTTATACAAGGCAAATGCTTGGTTTTCCGGGCATTTGCCTTTTTTGTTTATGTCCTTTTCATGGTTTGTTTTCGAAATTTCAGCAATTTGATGATGGTCAAACGTTCGTTAGACGTTAGGTCAAACGCTCGTTAGACGTTAGGTCAAACGTTCGTTAGACTATCGGCTGACGACCGTTTAACCATCTTAACAGAAGTTTTTTTATCGGTTTCTTATTGTGCAAACCGGTTTACATAACAGTTCTTCGAATTCTACTAACGCTTTGCATCCGTAGAGATCTGTGAAAATCTATGAGAAATAAAGAACTCTGTGAGAAGGTCACACAGATCTCACTGATCCTCACAGATCCTTGTTCTAACTAAGTTTATTGCTTCATTGGTTACGCATCCGTGGGATTCTGTGAAAATCTGTGAGAAATAAAGAATTCTGAGTGATCCCAATATTTCGCTTATCCCCTTGAAAAAAAGCAGCGCACGCTTTGTATTCTCATGATTAATCTCTATTTTTGCAAAGTAATAGCGAAAACAAGAACAAAGCATGACCATGAAAGATACCACGAGGCTGACCGTATTCAAGGCCAGTGCCGGCAGCGGCAAGACCTACCGACTGGCACTGGAATACATCAAACTGCTGATGGCGGACCCGAAAAACTTCCGCTATATACTGGCCGTGACCTTTACCAACAAGGCCACCGAAGAGATGAAGATACGTATCCTCAGCAAGCTCTTCGCCCTGTCCCACCGTCTGCCCAGTGGCGACGACTATGTCAAGGAGCTCCACCACAGCATGCCGCAGCTCTCCGACGACGACATCCAGCAGCGGGCAACACTCGCTCTCGACGGTATCCTCAACGCTTATCACTATTTCCGCGTGGAGACCATCGACAGCTTCTTCCAACGCATCCTCAGAAACCTCGCACGCGAGCTGGGACTGAAAGCCAATATCAACGTGGGACTCAACGACCGTGAGGTGGAACAGCAAGCTGTCGACAAACTCATCGAGAACATCAACAACGACAAAGACCCGTTGCTCGGCTGGATGATGGACTTTGTCAACGAGCGACTCGACGAGGACAAGAACTGGAACATCATCGGACAGATCAAGGACTTCGGTACCAACATCTACCGCGACTTCTATAAGGAGCACCACGAGCAACTCGAGACGATTCTCTCCAACCCACAGTTCTTCAAGAACTATACCGGTAAGCTTCGGGCCAAAACAGCGCAAGTCGACAAGGACATGAGCGCTTTGGCAGACCGCTTCCAGACGCTGGTAGACCAATATGGCTTCACCGACAGCGACTTCACCCGTGGCACCGTACCCAACTATTTCAAGAAGCTGCGCGAGGGAAACTACTGCGATGTCGCACACGCTACCATCGACAAGACCGGCACGGAGGAATGGACCAAGCTCATCAAGAAAGCGATCAAAGACACTGACAAGGGGCAGACCTTCCACGAGCAGATCGCTCCGCTCATCACCCAAACGGAAAAGCTGCGGCAGAAGGCGGAGAGGGTGAAGTACTCGGTGGATCTCACTCTCAGAAATCTCAATGAGCTCAGACTGCTCGGACGCATCGCACAGCAGGTCGACGACATCAATGCCGACAACAACAACTTCCCGCTCAGCAACACGCAACAACTCATCAAAGACATGATCGAAGGCAGCGACACGCCGTTTATCTATGAAAAGATCGGCAGTTCGCTGAAGTATATCATGATCGACGAGTTCCAGGATACCAGTGCGGTACAATGGGATAACTTCAAAGTGCTCATCGACGACTGCATCGCCCATCAGCCCGGCTCGCTGATCGTCGGCGACGTGAAGCAGAGCATCTACCGATGGCGAGGCGGCGACTGGCGGTTGCTGCAGAACCTCACCCACGACAAGCATCCCGAGATCAAGGAGGTGAGGCTCGACACCAACTTCCGCTCACAACCGAGGATCATCACCTTTAACAATATGTTCTTCAAGCTGGCGGCAAAGAAGACGACAGAGGCGGCGGTAGCAGAACTCAACGATCACCATGCACCCAAGGACATCATCCAACAAGCCCTGGACATAGAAACGGCTTATCAGGACGTCGAGCAGAAATATCCCGAAGGCAAGGAGCTGATCGGCATGGCCAGAATCAAACTGCTCGACGACGAGGACTATAATCAAGAGACGATGAACCAGATCGAGAGCACCATCGCGGAACTGCTCAAGGCTGGCGTTGCCACAAAGGACATCGCCGTGCTGGTGAGAAAGAACAAACACATCCAAGCCATCGCAGAGTATTTTATGCAACACAGGATTCTCGTCGACGGCAAACCGGCCGACGTGAACCTCGTCAGTGACGAGGCCTTCCGCCTCGACGCTTCCCTTGCCGTGAGAATGCTCATCGGCGCACTGCGCTATCTCGTCCATCCCGACGACAAGCTGACGATCGCCCTCCTTGCCAAGGCTTATCACCGCATCGGAGGAGACAAAAAGGAGGAAGGGCAGGACTTCAAGGGGGATAAGATTCAAAAGGAGATGATAGATGACAAAGAGGACGCGAATCTCGACACGCGGCTCTTTGTCGGCAAGAGCGACATCGCCACCCACCTGCCCGAGGCTTTGCGCACGGGGCGTGACGAGCTGCGGGGCCAGCCCCTCATGATGCTCTTTGATCGTCTCTATGCCATCCTCGGTTTGGAGCGCCTCAACGATGAGAGTGCTTATGTCTGTGCCTTTCTGGACAAGGTAGCGGCGTTGACACACAGCAAAGCTGTCGGTATCGAGGATGTCCTCAACGCTTGGGATACTGACCTCTGCGATAAAGCCATCCACAGCGACGACATCAACGGCATCAGACTGATGACCATCCACAAGAGTAAAGGACTGGAGTTTACCAATGTCATCATCCCTTACTGCGACTGGGACATCGAGCGAAACAACGACACGCTGTGGTTCACTACTGACGGCAAACCGGAGCCTTTCAATGAGTTGCCGCTCATACCCGTGTCACTACAAAGCAAGAAACTCAAGAACTCGATCTACTCCGACGACTACGACCGTGAACATCTAAAGAATCTCGTCGATAACCTCAATCTGCTCTATGTGGCTTTCACGCGCGCAAAGTGCAACCTCTATGTCTTTGGCAAGAAGAATCCCAAGGCACCCTATCCTTCCAAGATCATCCAGGACGTGGAGGAAGACATAAGACCGGAATGCACCATTGAAGAGGACGACAAGACGACGACGATCACCTACGGCACATTCTGTCCTACGCCCAAGAAAAGCGACGACAAAGACACGGAGAACGTGTTTCTGGTCGAGGACAAGCCGCTACGCGTCAACATCAAAAGCTATCCGAAAAAATACGAGTTCAAGGAGAGCAATGAATGCAAAGCCTTCATCATGCCACAGGACGACGAGGACGCACAGACACGACGCGCATATATCGAGACGGGTAACATCCTTCACGAGCTACTCGCCAACATCCGCGACGTCAACGACATCGACCGCGCGATCAACAACATGGAATTCAGCGGTGTGCTCTATGAGAAACCGATGACACGTGAGAGCCTGCGTGCCATGGTGCACCAGCTCATTGAGAGCCCGGTACCCAAGACTTGGTTCCGTCCGGGACTGAAGGTGATGAACGAGTGCGAGATCCTCTGCTATAACGAGGATCTGGGCACGGTGGAGCCGAAACGACCTGACCGTGTCATCGACGACGGAAATACAGTGACGGTCATCGACTTTAAGACTGGCTCACCAAGGGCTAAACACGTCGAACAGGTACAGAACTACATGCGTCTGCTCAGTGAGATAGGATACCGCAATATCAAGGGCTACCTCTGGTATCTGAGAACCAATACGGTCAGAGCCGTGTAACCTGCATGATACATGATTATGTTCGAGAGGTCATAGCTCCATGTTATTTCTCCAAGCCCTCTATCTTCTTGACGCTGCCGCCCAGAGGATCGAGGACCAGGCGTGTGGACTGCTTCTTGCCAAACAGCTCACCGCTCAGCGACTCCACGGTACCGAACTGCGGAGCCACAGCCTCGAAGGTACCCACAAGCTGCTGGTCGCAGACCACGGTGATTTTCATCTTGCTGGGTTGGTTGACGCGCAGTCCTATGTCGTTCTTGTCGTCTTTCTTTTTCTTCTCATCCTCAGCGGCCGGTGCGGCCGGTGTCACAGCATGCTCGTCAGCGACCTCTATATAATAAGGTGTACCCGCATAATCGTCAGCATCGACAAGTCCCATGCGCTTGGAAAAGCGGAAGAGCACATCCTCGCCCTCTTTGACAGGCAGATAGTCCACGGTGGTCCACGTCGTGTCCTTCACGACAGTACCGGTGAACAGTGTCGTCAGGCTCTGCTCCTGCGTGTCGAGGCTTCGTAACATCGTCTTGAGCTGCTCACCATCCTTCGGCATATAGTCGGCCTCGCCTTTGGCCAACTGGCTCCGGCTGTCACGGATGTCGTAGATCTCCTGCGCTGTCAACTCCGCCATCTTTGCCGTGTTACTGGCATTGAGAATGTCCGCTGTCATGAAGTCCGCCGGGTTAATCATCTTCGGTTTGGCTGCCGGAGAGAAGCGACGCACGACAGGGCGCAGCGGCTGCGCCTCAGTGTTGATGGCAAGAAGCTGTCCGTTGGGAGCCCGCGTCACGTCGGTGATGCTGTGCTTCTTGTCGAGTTGCAGCATGAAATGCTTGGCTGTATCCGGTATGGCGACGGGATCCATCTCCAGACCAATGACACGGTAAGTGGTGGAAGCGTCCTCCGAGACATTCTGACGGATATAACGCATGGCATATTTCGCAAACTGTCCGGGCGTATATTGCGTCTTCTCCACTTTCACCGTGAAGCGCAGCAAGGTCTTCGGCAGGTAATAGTCAGTACCCTCCACCGACTGTGCCTGGCTCTGCATGGCAAACGCGCCAAACAGCAGACTGCCCGCCAAAAGAATTCGTTTATAGTTCATCATTGATATTTCGTCATTTATTATTTCATTGATCATTCGGCATTGAATCCATTTAACATTGAACATTCATCATTCAACATTGTTTTCATTCAACATTCATCACTCCCTCAGTCTTCCAGTCTCAGAAAGGCTTTGGGCAGATAGTTGATGATGTCGCTGGCGATGAGGCTCTCCTTGCCGAGATCTCTCACAGCCAGGTCTCCGGCCAGACCGTGGAGATACATTCCTAATTGGCAGGCCATCGCCTGGTCATAGCCACGCGCCAAGAGTCCGGCGATGATACCCGTCAACACGTCACCGCTACCAGCCGTCGCCATACCACTGTTGCCTGTGGAGTTGAAGACGATATGCCCGTCGGGCTTGCAGAGCGCAGAGTAGTGGCCTTTGAGCAATATATAGCCTTGGAGGTGCTCGGCCAACTGCCGTGCCTTGGTCAGACGCTCGTAATCGCTCGAACTCGTCACACCCACCAGCCGGTCAAACTCCTTAGGATGGGGCGTCATGATGATGCCCGGCGGCAACTGCTGCATCCATGCTTGATGGTTGGCCAGCATGTTCAGTCCGTCGGCGTCCACCACGATGGGACACTGTGTGCGGCGTATCTGACCGATTAACGCGATGGCGGAGTTCTCGGTCTGTCCCAGTCCCGGGCCGATGGCAAGCGCATCGAAATCCTGGCTCTCCACGCTGTCGGAGAAATAGGTTTCCTCACGATCCATCTGCAACACGGCTTCCGGCACAGCCACCTGCATGATGCCATAGTTGCGCTTCGGCGTATGCACCGTCACCTTACCGGCTCCCGAGCGCAGACAGGCGCGTGTGGTGAGGATGGCAGCTCCCGACATGCCATAGCTACCGGCTATGATCAGCGCGTGGCCCATCGTACCCTTATGTACAAAGTCACCACGGTGGCGCAGACAAGATATCAAGTCTGTCTCTTCCTGAATGCGACAGCTGACCTCTGTGTCACGGATGTAGTCTGGACTCAGCCGGATGTCCAGCACTCGCAGGCGGCCGAGATACTGCTGGCAGTCGGTAAGCATCATGCTGAGCTTCTTCTGTTGTAAGGTCAGCGTCAGGTCAGCACGGATGATGTTCTGCCGGACATTATAGGTGTTATCCTCGCACATCAGACCCGAAGGCATATCAATGCTCACCACCTTGGCGGCACTCTGGTTAATATATTTCACCAACGAGGCAAAGCCCCCGCTCAGCGGCTTGTTGATTCCCGAACCAAAGAGACCGTCAACGACAAGTGTCTCCGGCGTGAGCTCGGGTGGATCGAAGTTTAATGTGATCTCTGTGAAATGACTGACTTTCTTGGCGTAGACGAGGCGTTCCTTGTTCGCGGCGCAGTCTTCCGACAGTTTGTCATGGATATTGAACAGGTACACGCTCACCTCGTAATGGTTCTCGGCCAGCATGCGCGCTACGGCCAAAGCATCACCGCCATTGTTTCCGGGACCGGCAAAGACCACCACAGGCGTGCGGTCGGTCCATTCATCCATGATGGCACGGGTCAGCACCTTGGCAGCGCGCTCCATTAAGTCGATAGACTTCACAGGCTCGTGCTCAATGGTATAATTGTCAAGCTCATGAATCTGAGCAGCTGTAAATATCTTCATATGTAAAAAACAATATGGTGCAAAGATAAAAAAAAGATTGCAGAATGGCAACGTGACAATCGCTTATTTTTGCAAAATAGATTAAATAAAAGGCATAGCTTTCTCATTATTCAGGCATTTTTCGTAATTTTGCATTTATAAATAGGTCATTCAAAACGCATTTCACCATGGACATTGTGAAGATAAAGGACAAAACATTCCGAACATTTATACCAGAGTCAGAGATTCAAAGCAAAGTAAGAGCCGTTGCCGAAAAACTCAATAAGGACATGGCGGGCAAGAACCCGCTGTTTCTCGCTGTGCTCAATGGGTCGTTTATCTTTGCGGCTGATCTGATGCGCTACCTCTCCATTCCATGCGAGATCTCTTTTGTGAAGCTGGCTTCCTACCAGGGAACCACCTCGGTGGGTAAGGTGAAAGAGCTCATCGGCATCAACCAGAATCTCAAAGGGCGCACCGTCGTTATCGTTGAGGATATCGTCGACACGGGCAACACCATGAAGCAGATGCTCGCCACGCTCGATAACTACGAGCCGGAGTCGCTGCATATCTGCACGCTTCTCGTCAAGCCCGGTAAACTACAGGTACCCCTCAACATTGAGTATCCCGCCATAGAAATTCCCAACGACTTCATCGTGGGCTATGGACTGGACTATGACCAACAGGGACGCAACCTACGCGACATCTACACGATTGTAGAATAATTACGACCTTTAACAAAGGATAATACCGGACTTTATTTATACATTATAATTTATACTTTATACATTATTCATTAATCAGATGAAGAATATCGTGATTTTCGGTGCTCCTGGTTCAGGCAAGGGCACACAGAGCGATAAGATGATCGCTAAGTATGGTTTCAAACACATCTCTACCGGTGACGTGCTGCGCAACGAGATCAAGAACGGCACAGAGCTGGGCAAGACAGCTAAAGGATATATCGACAACGGCCAGCTGATTCCCGACGATCTGATGGTCAACATTTTGGCCAGCGTCTACGACAGCTTCGGCAAAGAGCACGTGGGCGTGATCTTCGACGGTTTCCCCCGCACCATCCCACAGGCTGAGGCGCTGAAGAAGATGCTCGCTGAGCGCGGACACAAGGTGGCTGCCATGATCGAGCTCGACGTTCCTGAGGACGAGCTGATGAAGCGCCTCATCCTCCGCGGCAAGCAGAGCGGACGCAGCGACGACAACGAGGATACCATCAAGAAGCGTCTCACCGTTTACCACAACCAGACAGCTCCGCTGATCGACTGGTATGAGAAAGAGGGTATCCACCACCACATCAATGGCCTCGGTGACCTCGACCGTATCTTTGCAGACATCTGCAAGGTGATCGACAGCCTGTAAACAAAGCAAACAATATGTTCTGTGTTGGGTGTTATAACGCCCAACGCTTAACATTCAACAATTAAGTATGGATTCCAACTTTGTAGACTACGTAAAGATATACTGTCGTTCAGGCAAGGGTGGGCGCGGCTCCATGCACCTGCGACATGTCAAATACCAACCCAACGGCGGACCCGACGGTGGCGACGGCGGCAAGGGCGGCAGCGTCATCTTGCGTGGCAACCACAACTATTGGACATTGCTGCATCTGAAATACCAGCGCCACGTCTTTGCTGAGAACGGTGGCAATGGCGGCCACGATAAATGCCACGGCACGGATGGAAAGGACATCTATATAGATGTGCCCTGCGGTACGGTGGTATACAATGCCGACACGGGCAAATATGTCTGTGACGTCACCTACGATGGTCAAGAAGTCATGCTCCTTAAAGGGGGGCGCGGCGGACTCGGCAACTGGCAGTTCCGCACAGCAACACGTCAGACACCACGCTTCGCACAGCCCGGTGAGCCCATGCAGGAGATGACGGTCATACTCGAGTTGAAGCTTCTGGCCGACGTGGGGCTCGTGGGATTCCCCAATGCAGGTAAGTCTACACTGCTCTCCGCCTTGTCAAGTGCTCGTCCGAAGATCGCCAACTATCCTTTCACAACGTTGGAGCCTTCGCTCGGCATCGTCTCCTACCGCGACAACAAATCGTTTGTGATGGCCGACATCCCCGGAATCATCGAAGGAGCCAGCGAGGGAAAAGGACTCGGACTGCGCTTTCTCCGACACATTGAGCGCAACTCGCTGCTGCTGTTCATGGTTCCCGGTGACACCGACGACATCAAACACGACTACGAGGTGCTGCTCAACGAACTGAAGAAGTTCAATCCCGAGATGCTCGACAAACATCGCGTGCTCGCCGTCACCAAGAGCGACTTGCTCGATGATGAGCTCATAGAGATGCTGCGGGAGACACTTCCCACAGATCTGCCTGTCGTCTTCATTTCGTCTGTCACGGGATATAGCTTGGACAAACTGAAAGACGTGCTTTGGGAAGAGCTCAACAGCGAAAGCAACAAACTGCAGGATATCACGGCCGAAGATACGCTCGTGCACCGCGACAAAGACATGCAGAAACTCAGTACGGAGCTTCACGACGAGGGTGAGGATGAGGTGCTCTTCGTCGATGAGGACGAGGTGGAAGATGCCGACGAAGACGAACTCGACGACTACGAGACGTTTGATCCTGACGAGGGTAAGGAGTAAAGGCTAAAGAAGACATGGAACCAGAATTAGAACAATACAATTTCGGTGACGACATCGTTGCCTTCTCCTCCACACGACACGGCGGAGTGAGCCAAGGCAACTATGCCGAGCTGAACATCAATCCCTACTGCGGTGATGATCCTAAGGATGTAAGTGCCAATCTGAAAACATTATGCGACGCACTGGAGATCACCACCGATCATCTCATCCTGCCTCATCAGACACATCAGACAGTATGCCGGGCTATTACGCCGGAATATTTTGATCTGTCAAATGAAAAGAGGAAAGAATACTTGGAAGGCGTCGACGCTGTGATGACAGACATGCCGAAGGTGTGTGTCGGCGTGTCGACAGCCGACTGCATTCCCCTACTCTACTACGACACGGAGCATCATGCCGTTGCTGCCGTCCACGCCGGATGGCGTGGCACACTGGCCGGCATCGCTACGAAAGCACTGGAGGCGATGGCACAACAATACGGTACACAACCGGGGAAAGTGAAGATGATGATTGGTCCGGGCATCTCACTGAAGAACTTTGAAGTCGGTGACGAGGTGTACGAACAGTTTGCCAATGCGTTTCCCTTCATCCGCTTCATGTCGAAGAGATACGACAAATGGCATCTCGACCTGCAGGTCTGCAACCGTCTGCAACTGCTTCATGCCGGCGCAAGGCTGGAGAACATCGTCATGTCGGGCATCTGCACCTATGACCAGGCCGACCGGTTCTTCTCCGCACGCCGCCTGGGCGCTCAGTCGGGAAGAATATATAATGGTATCATGAAGAAAGGAGAATCATTAAAGTGAGTGATAAGAAAAGAAATATATCAAAGGGAACCTTACTCCTTATTATTATGTGCACAACCCTGATGGCCTTTGCGCCAAATATGAAGTTCGACCCTTTGGCCAACTACCAAAACATCTTTTCCGGACGCAACAAAGAGCTGACGGAAAAGCACGAACTGACTATTCACCTCGACAGCATCAAGCCCGGCGAATATGCTTATCCGCTGAAAGGATCGCAGTCGGGCGTCAACGCTGAGGATCTGCTGCAGGTCGTCTCGCAAAAGGACAAGCACGTCAAGGCAATCTTTGCCGGACGCGTAAGAGTCGCGGCTTCCAGTCCGCTCTCAGGTTCGTTTGTTGTTATCACTCACGACAATGGCTTGGAGACATTCTACCGCGACATCCATCACCTGTATATTCATGTCGGTGACTGTGTCAAAGCCGGACAGATCATTGCCGATGCTGACAGATGTCAGTATGGCTATACCGTCGGCGTGCTCTTCCTGCTCAATGGAACTCCCATCCATCCTTATTTCGTCTTTGACACTTATGCCCAGCGCCCGCTCAACGATGTGCTGCGCTGTAAACTCACCGACAAATATCTGATCACCACTACCTCTAAGCGCATGGCCTTCACCCAAGCCCGCAAGCGCTTCCTGGCCACACTCATCGCCTCTCTCGATCCCGTGAAGCCAAAGTACTTCGGAACAGCAGGACCGGCAAAGATCAACCTGGAGTTTCTCAATCCTAAGCACTGGAGCTACCCACTCGTCGGCAGCTATGTCACCAGTCCGTATGATAAGTTACGCGAGAAACCTGACACCACTGCCACCTACCATCATACCGGTGTGGACATCAAGACCCACACGCCACACGACAGCATCCACGTAGCCTTTGACGGTATCGTAGAGGAATCCAACCCTATTCCCGGTTATGGCAATTGCATCATGGTGAAACATGCCTACGGCATTGAGACACTCTATGGTCACCAGACCGTCAACTTCGTACACGCCGGTCAGCATGTCAAGGCCGGACAAGTGATCGGACTCACCGGCTCCACAGGCCACGCAACAGGCGACCACCTCCATTTCGAGATGCTCTACCGTGGACAACGCATTGACCCGGCGCTGTTCTTCGATCATAAGAAGCACACCTTGCGCCGTGCCACCGTATTCCTGCGTGGTCCAAAGGTCATCAGCAAGCCCAACAACGAGCGCGACCGCTATCTCTTCGGCTGGAAGATCGCATAGATCCCGGCCCCACAAAGTGCAGGGGCCTGCCTGCCCTTGCAAAGAAAGCGGAGTCTCCTGTCTTCTTTGGCAAAGACGCAGAGCACCGCCTCTCCCCAAATTCGTGTATACCGTTCGGTTTGCCGTGGCTGTGCCACGCTTCCTCCCCTTCCCATAAACGCAACGAGGCCTCTCCCGGATGATCGGAAGAGGCCTTGTCATTTGTATGCAACGGCTGCGAGCCGGAACAAATTACTCACCGAGGTGAATAGCCTCGTTGGGGCATACAGAAGCGCAAGTACCGCACTCTGTGCACTCATCGGGGTTGATAGAATACTTGTCACCAGCAGAGATAGCGCCTACCGGGCACTCGTCAATACATGTTCCACATGCAACGCAGTCATCGTTAATAACGTAAGCCATAATGTTCTTGTATTTTAAATGATTAAATGTTATTGTTTCTTTGTTGCAAAGATAATTATTTTCTTTGGAATACCTATAAATGACGACCGGTTTTTTATTATTTTAAACAATAGCTTTTCGATCCTTGTCCTGACTACTCATTAATAAGTAACATTGCAGACACATATCAGCAGGAAATCAGGCTGTCAGCAGAAGTTCAGCAGAAAATCACCAAGCCGTTAGCAACAGATCACCAAACTATCAGCAACAATATTTCATCTCCTCCTGCGTTATGATGAGTATGAAGAAGATTGTCTTTGTTATCTTCCTGATGCTCACCGCTGCCGGTGCCGCTTGGGGACAGGAACAGACGGTACAGAACCGCCCGTATATCGACTTGCGCCCCTTCCACTTCGGTTTGCTTGTTGGCACTCACCTACAGGATATCGAGTTCAACAACATAGGACCGCAGACTATCATTTCCAACAACGGATCACAGCAGACCTACACCATCACATGTGATCAGAGCCAATGGGATAACGGATTTCAAGTGGGTGTGCTCGGCGAAGCTCGACTGACCGAGCACTTCCAGTTCCGTGTAGCTCCCGCCATACTATTTGGTTCGCGTCATATAGAGTTCCACAACATGGACGCTCAGGCTCCCGACTCGATGCTCCACCGCTCGCAAGACTTAAAGACAATCTATTTTACCTGCTCGTTTGACCTCATCGCGGCCGCGCCTCGTATGGGTAACCATCGCCCTTACGCCATGCTGGGACTGACACCAGCCATCAACCTCACGGGTTCGGACAACAGCTACATCAAGCTCAAACGCTACGACATGTTCCTGGAAGCAGGCTTCGGGTGTGACTTCTACATGCCTTTCTTCAAGGTGCGACCGGAACTGAAGTTCATGTATAGCCTCACCAACAGTCTCGATAAAGACCATGCTGACCGCCTGCAAGACGAGGCGATGCGTCCCTATGCGCTCAGCGTGAACAAGGCAAGGAGCAAAGTCATCGCCCTCACCCTCTATTTTGAATGAAGACAGAGAGGCAGATTCTTAGAGACTAAAAGACAGATTATGATTAGAGACAGAAAGACATTAAAGGACATATTCTTTAATAGACAGAAAGACATAAAGAACATATTAAAAGCATGCAAGTAAGCTCATGCAACAATATGTTCTTTATGTCTTTCTGTCTAAAATACACCTTCTATCCCTCTGTCACCCTGTCTTTAAAAACATGTGCTTTATGTCTTTCTGTCTAAAAGGACATGCCTCTCTGTCTTATTTCATCGTGAGAACCATGCGGCCTACATAGATCGCATTCTTGCCATTCTGGTCCACAGGAACCTGTCTGCCATCGAGGTTCGGTACATAGCGCAGCGTCTTGAAGAGTGTATGGCTGTGTCCACCGAGCACCAAGTCTATGCCACGTGTATGGCTGATGACCATCTGGTCACCCATACCCTGCTCTTCCCAACCGAGATGAGAGATGAGGATCACCAAGTCACATTTCTGTCTGTGAAGCTCATCAGCCATCTGCTGAGCGGTTGCGATAGGGTCGAGATACTCCGTATCGAGATAGTTCTTCTTGTCGACGAGTCCTTCCAACTGAGGAGAGAGACCAAAGATACCAATCTTCAGTCCCTTTCGCTTGATGATGACATAAGGCTTCACAAGCTTGTCCAAGCCGTACTGATGGAAGCGATAGTTGGCACAGACAATCGGGAAGTTTAGCTCACGAAATACTCGCGCCATGTTCTCCAGTCCGAAGTCGAACTCATGGTTACCGATGGTACCGGCATCGTAGTGCATCAGATTCATCAGTCCAGCCTCAACATCTCCTTTGAACAACGTATAATAAGGAGACCCCTGCGAGAAGTCACCACTGTCGAAGAGCAACAGCTGAGGATCCGCCTTACGCTGTTCTTCCAACATGGCGACACGACGCAAGAAGCCACCACGTCCTGCCAGAGCCGTATCGGCAAGGTTTTTACTCAGCGGCAGGATACAGCTGTGCGTGTCATTGGTATGCAGTATCGTCAGTTCCTTCTGCCGGCCTCCGGCGTCAACGCCAAGGCTCACTACCAAAAGGAGCAGCATGATATAGAGTCTACTAAAATATCTCATCGTAATCTAAGTTATCTATCTGTTTATCTTATTAGTTCCGTAATCCCTTTTGTTTCTCTTGAGAATTCAGCATTGAACATTCAACATTGACTTCATTCAACATTCATCGTTGAACATTCAATATTGACTTCATTCAACATTCATCATTCAACACTCATCATTGAATAACGATTCTTCCCTCCACATGACCGTCAACAGCCTTACCCACTTTGGTCATCTCCTGGAAGTAATGGCGGATGATATAGCGTGTGTCATATTTCTCTTCTTGTGGAGACACCACATCCGTCGCCGCCTTATAGGCGGTCATCTTATCATTGCCATGAGCCAAGTAGTCGATCGTGGCGACGCGGTAGCTACCATTCGGGTCGATCTCCTTGCCGTTGATGGTCGCGGACTTCAGCTGTCCGTCCTTTGTGATGACAAGCCTCACGCTATGGCTCACGCCTTCACCGCCTACCGAGGCTACCTGCTGGAAGAGCTCCAGCACCTTACTGCCGGAAAGTGTCAGGTAAGTGATATGGTTCTCAAAAGGCGCCACGTTGAGAATATCGCCATAGGTCACCGTCCCGGCAGGCAGAGAAGCACGGATGCCACCGATGTTATACATTCCAAAGTCGATATGCTCTCCCGTTTGCTCTCCATACCACACAAGGATATCGGACAGTAAGTTGCTCATGTCGCTCTCCGGACGGTGGCCCGTCATATAGTGCGTTGTCGTACCCACAACTGGGTTCATCACCGAGTCCACGACATGTTTATAAGGAGCCAGCAGTGCCGTAGCGGCCTGATCCGGCTGACGGTCATAGTGGCTGTCGACCAGCACTTGCGTGCGCTGAATATCAGCCAAATGGTATTGACTGCTGCACGAAGGCAAGAGCAGCACCCACGTCAGGCACAGCGCAGACAGCGTAGTTTTTCTTTTCATGATACTATATATATAATAATGTGTATAATCAGGTAAGTGCCACAAAGGTACGCATTTCCCAGTGAAAAGCCATCAAGAAAGCAGGAAAAGCGAAACAGAAATGTTAAAAAGAACAGATTTTAATCCGCTGTTGCTCATATTTCATTGAAAAGCAGTAACTTTGCAAAGCTTTTCGGCCTAACCGCTGGTTGGAGGAAGAGTCTCCATGCTACGTTGGGTTGGAACGACAAACAACATTTAATTATACACACAATGGATTTGATTAAAGTTGCCGAGGAAGCATTTGCAACCGGCAAGAAGTTCCCTGAGTTCAAGTCAGGTGACACCATCACTGTCGCTTACAAAATTGTCGAGGGTAACAAGCAGCGTATTCAGCTGTATCGTGGCGTGGTCATTAGAATCAGCGGCCATGGCGACAAGAAGCGTTTCACCGTTCGCAAGATGTCTGGTACTGTAGGCGTAGAGCGTATCTTCCCTATCGAGTCTCCCAACATCGACAGCATCGAGGTGAACAAGCGTGGTAAGGTACGTCGCGCTAAACTTTACTATCTCCGTAACCTCACCGGTAAGGCTGCCCGCATTCAGGAGAAGCGCCAGGTGGTTGCTACTGAGAACAAGTAAAAAGAGATTTCTCACGCTCTCCTCATTTAGAGGAGAGATGACTCTACCCACTGAGAACAAATGTTGGACTGCATTTGGCGTAGCGAAAGCTATCATCAAAAGCAGTCCAACATTTTTTGTTTCCGGCCGTCACGTTTCAGACAGCAGAAGCATAACTTCTATTCCTCGTAGTTGATCGACGCGTCCGTGTCGCCGTGCACCGTGTCCATCAAGTCATCCCATGTTTGGAAACCGGCAAAGAGCGCCAGACGGTTACGGGCTTCCATCGACAGACGCCGCTTTCCCGTCACCAGTTCCCACAGTTTTTTCAAGGAATGGCTGCTCAAGTCCACATTGTGTTTAGCCAACCGACGTGACGCTTTCTCATAATCAGCCACCACCTGATGTGGCTCTTCCCTCAGCTTTTTGCCAGCTTCAGCAAAGAGCATTCTTAAGTCCCTTTTCATAACATTCTTGTCCTTCCTCCAGACTTTCTTTATACTTTCTCAATTTCTCTGTGCAAAGTTAAGAAGAATATCAATACGTTCAACCTCTTTTGACCTTTTTTTCTTCTTGAGAAACAATTTCTTCATAAAGCACTCGTATTACCGTAAAATCACCGTCTTTTATTTCCGTTTCTGCTAACTTTTCGCTACCTTTGCCGTAGGTTTCAATTTCACACCGACATGAAAGAATACGCATTAAAGTACGGATGCAATCCGAACCAAAAGCCGGCCCGTATCTATATGGAACACGGCGAACTGCCCGTTGAGGTCATCAACGGCCGCGCAGGCTACATCAACTTCCTCGACGCTCTTAACAGCTGGCAGCTGGTCAAAGAACTCAAGGCCGCCACAGGTCTGCCCGCTGCCGCCAGCTTCAAGCACATCTCTCCGGCCGGAGCCGCTGTGGGACTGCCACTGAGCGACACGCTGAAGAAGATCTATTTCGTGGATGACATTGACTTTGAGCTCACGCCTCTGGCCAGTGCCTATGCCCGCGCCCGCGGTGCTGACCGCATGTGCTCCTATGGTGACTTCTGTGCACTGAGCGACACCTGCGACGAAGCTACAGCCAAGCTCATCAAGCGTGAGGTCAGCGACGGCGTCATCGCACCCGACTACACACCCGAAGCCCTGGAGATCCTCAAGGCTAAGCGCAAGGGCACTTACTGCGTCATCAAGATTGACCCGAACTATGTACCCGAACCCATCGAGCACAAGCAGGTTTTCGGCATCACCTTTGAGCAGGGCCGTAACAACTGCGATCTCAACGACCCGAAACTCTTCGAAGAGATTCCTACGAAGAACAAGAACTTCACTCCTGAGGCTATCCGCGACTTGAAGATTGCCCTCATCACACTGAAATATACACAGAGCAACAGCGTCTGCTATGTCAAGGACGGACAGGCTATCGGCATCGGCGCCGGTCAGCAGAGCCGCATACACTGCACACGTCTCGCCGGTAATAAGGCCGATGAGTGGTGGTTGCGCCAGAGCCCGCAGGTTCTCAACCTTCCGTTCAAGCCGGGCATCCGCCGCGCTGACCGCGACAACGCCATCAACGTCTACCTCAGCGAAGAGCACGACGACGTGCTGCGCGAAGGCACATGGCAGCGGTTCTTCACCGAGAAGCCGGCTGTCTTCACCCGTGCTGAGGAGAAAGAATGGATTGCCAAGAACACCAACGTATGTCTGGGCTCCGATGCTTTCTTCCCCTTCGGCGACAACATCGAGCGCGCTCACAAGAGTGGCGTGAAGTATATCGCACAGCCTGGCGGCAGCATCCGTGACGACAATGTCATCGAGACTTGCGACAAGTACGATATGACCATGGCCTTCACTCACGTGAGACTGTTCCACCACTAAAAAGCCCCCTTCTAACTCCCCCCTTAGGGGGGAGTACCGCAAACCCAAGATACCGAAACGGAAATGCTCCTCCCCCTCTTAGGGGGCAAGGAGGGTCTTCTCTCTTTTTATTATCACCATTATGTCAGACATCGACGAAATCATTGAGCACGGCATCGTCTTCAAGGGCGCTTCCAAAGGCGGACCCAAAGACGACGATAAGGTGAAAACAAAAGCCAAGAAAAAGAAGTATATCACCGGTGCACACGGCTCCGGATCGGCTAAGCAAAAGGCTAAATACCGGCAGCAGCGGGCCAACAGAGCTTCGCAAAGGAAAAAGAAATAAGCAATGGCAGCAGTAACTGATAACTCAGAGAAAGAAAAAGCACGTAAAGAGAAAATGGGATCGTATTTCTACGATTTGTCCAAGCTTACTTACGGAGCTCTCGTATTAGGTGCAATGATGCCTTCCCTATCCCACACTTTTGGATGGTTAAACGTTCTCATGATAGTGTTTGGGTTGGTAACATCATACGCATTCGCTTACGTTGCAAACAAAATCTTTAAAAGCAAATAATAATGGAGACATTAGTTCTTTTATTCGGAATAACTTCCGTCATCGGCGTCGGCCTCATCCTTTGGACCAACACCAAGAAAGGCAAGAAGTGGTTGCAGAATCTATAATCCCCTTTGCAATCACTATCACTCTTCACATCTCATATTACTCCCATGAAAACTACCCATTATCTATTATTGCTGATCGGCTTGCTGAACCTCTTGACATTCTCCTCCTGCAGTGACGACGACAAGGACATCAGCGCTGACATCAACATCCCCATCACCGGCTACTGGCAGATTGCCGGTACGAGCATTGAGAATGGTGCGGACATCAACGGCGACGGCGCTGTTGAGGGCATCGTCGTACACGACGACGGCACCATCTCGGAATGGCAGTACACCCAGGCCTCGGAAGACCCCTTTAACTTAGGCTATAAGACCGGTACATGGACAATCGACAACAACCACTACGTGATGCTGCTCAGCAAGGGCAACGGCAAACACTACACTGTCACGGTGGCTGGCAACAACGACGAGAAGATGTACCTTGCCTATGAGGGCAAGACTTCGGTTGTTCCTCTTTACCATATCCAGCATCTCCCCGGCGACGGCGACAGCATGATGGAGATGATGGCGCAGATGAAGTTCACTGGCATACAGATGAGCGACCTCGCAGGTTACTGGGAACTCACAACCAACGATAACCCTAATGGTGTCGGCAACGGCATCTACATCGACGAGCAAGGCAATGTGTCAAACGTCACGCAGATATACGGTGCATACAATTACAACCATATAGACTATCACTCCGGCAAGGTAAGCACCCCCGACGGCCACCTTGTCTTCCCCTATAGTGGCACAGACTATTATCTTTATGCCGTCAGCAAAGACATTCTCTTAGCCACAGCCAACGGGCAGAAAGTGGAGAAGTTCGTGCGCAAGGACGTCCCCAACGAGATTTCGCGCATAGAAGAGCTTATCAACAGTAAGGTGCCAGAGCGACTTGTCGGCACCTGGGAGACAACTCATTACAAAGTGCTTATCGAAGGACAAACTATCATTGACGAAGACATTGACCCGTCTTCTCACGTTTCAACATACAATAAACTCACCTTCAACCGCAATCATACCGTCAACCAATATTCAGCATATGATACTGACTACCACAACTCATATTACTTTACGGTCGAAGGAAATAATCTGCTGACAAGCTCTTCCCTCAATGGCTTGGTGTCACCAGGCTCCGACTACTGCAAGAAGGAACTGATCGAGTTTATCTCCGACACAGAGATGACGCTCACCTATGATAAAGGTAGCTCACGGCCAACGATTTACACTTACAAAAAGATTCAATAGACCATGAAAAAGATACTCTTCCTGCTTCTGGCCCTTCTGCCCGTCGTGGCCTCAGCACAGAACGAAGACATGCGCGTCTCCGTTGCGCCGCATGCCGGTATGACCATCTCAAAGATGGACGGAGACGCCCTCAACAGAACCAAGACATGGAAAATAGGTTGGACGGCAGGCGCGGAAGTAGAGATTCCACTGTCACGTTACTTTTCTCTCACCACCGGCGTGGACTATAGCGCCATCGGCACGGGATTCAAAGATGAGCATGAGCCATACGCTACCATAAAAAGCCACATCAACGTAGATTACGTTTCAGTGCCTTTGCAGCTCAAGGCTTACTTCAAAGGCGCCAAAGGACTCGCCGCACACATCGGTGCCGAAATAGGCATCCAGACTTCGGCTAAGGCACATGCCAAGATGAGAAGCATACGCACCATGGACATTGGCGACGGGATGTCCTCTATCTTCCTTTGGGAGAATTACCAGACCAAGGAGTCAGAGGATGTCAGCAGCCAGTTCCGCAGAATCATCTATGACATTCCCGTCGGCCTGAGCTATGAGTGGCATCACGTCACCCTCAACGCCACCTACCGTTTCGAGGTGCGCAAGGCAATACATCGCTATGCCTACGACCCCAGATGGGTATCAACGCAGGATGCGCTGACGGCCCGCAACCACGCCATCCTCATCACTCTCGGTTACCGCTTCAAGCTTTAAATCACCATTTGACATAACACCAATAACAAATTTTTCTATGCTTAAAAAACTAATTCTATCGACACTTCTCGTGTCGGCTTCCAGTGGTCTGATGGCTCAGACTCAAGTGACAATCCACGCCAATCAAGGCCAGCAAAAGATCTACAAGGAGCTCTACGGACAGTTTGCCGAGCACCTCGGCACCTGTATCTACGGTGGTCTATGGGTAGGTCCCAACTCCCACGTACCCAACACCGACGGCTATCGCACCGACGTCTTCAACGCGCTCAAGGAGCTCCGCATTCCCGTACTGCGCTGGCCCGGTGGTTGCTTTGCCGACGAATATCACTGGATGGACGGCATCGGACCTCGCAGCCAACGCCCAAAGATGCAGAACAACAACTGGGGTGGAACGATCGAGGACAACTCTTTCGGTACACATGAGTTCATGAATCTCTGTGAGAAACTCGGTGCAGAACCGTATATCAGCGGTAATGTCGGCTCCGGAACCGTCGAGGAACTCTCCAAGTGGGTGGAGTATATGACCGGCGACGGCGACACGCCGATGGCTAACCTGCGCCGTAAGAACGGACGCGAGAAGCCCTGGCATCTGAAATATCTCGGCGTTGGCAACGAGAGCTGGGGCTGCGGTGGAAACATGCGGCCGGAGTACTATGCCGATCTCTACCGCCGTTACTCCACCTACTGCCGCAACCAGCCCAACAACCATCTCTTCCGCATCGCCTCCGGTGCCAGTGACTACGACTACAACTGGACAGAGACGCTCATGGACCGCGTGGGCAACCGCATGAACGGTCTCTCGCTCCACTACTACACCGTCAAGGACTGGAGCAACAACAAAGGATCGGCAACGGCATTCACCAATGACGAGTACTACACCACACTGGCCAAATGTCTGCAAATCGAAGATGTCATCAAGCGTCACAGCGACATCATGGACAAGAAGGACCCACAGAAGAAGATTGGTCTGATGGTCGACGAGTGGGGCACCTGGTGGGATGAGGAGCCGGGTACAATCCGCGGACATCTCTATCAGCAAAACACGATGCGCGACGCTATGGTGGCCGCGCTGACGCTCAACATCTTCCAGCGCCACACCGACCGCATACGCATGGCTAATATCGCGCAGGTGGTCAACGTGCTGCAAAGCATGATCCTCACCGACACCATCGGACAAGGACACATGGTGCTCACACCGACTTACTATGTCTTCAAGATGTACCGCGACTTCCAGGAGGCTACCTACCTGCCCGCCTCCTTTACCTGCGACACGCTCACCGCCAAGCCGCTGATGTACAAGATGACGCCGGGCCGCATCCCCACCCTCTCGGTCTCCGCCGCCAAGAAGCAGGATGGCACTCTCGTCGTCTCGCTCGTCAACCCGCGTCTCGACAAGGCTAAGCCAGTGGAACTCGCCCTCGACGGTTTCTCGGGCAAGCAGGTCTCCGGCATAATCCTCACCGCCAAGAAGGTCACCGACTACAACGACTTCAACCATCCTGATGTGGTCAAGTCTGTTCCCTTCACCGGTGCTAAGGTTAAAAGTGGTAAGCTCAAGGTCACGCTTCCCCCGATGTCGGTCGTGGTGCTGAACGTGAAATAGTCCACTTCCAACTACAAAGTAACGTACATCTTTGTTAGTTAACGCTCCGCCACGGCGGAATCAAGAATATAACCGAAAATGATTATCCGCATATAAATGAAAAAAGTCGGTAAAACCTTTCGCGTTCTC
>DAWDCC010000012.1:0-54927 GCA_052355365.1 Prevotella sp.
ACAAGACGCTCAGAAAAGTGAGCTAAAATTGGCACAACGAACTGGACACCCTATCAACTAATAACCATGGTTAAAGATAAAAAAACATAGTCACCAACTACTGATTTACGACATTTTTGCTTAACTTTGCAGCGAAACATAACTATGGAACAGTCAGAAACGATACTCATACAGCAACTTAAGGCAGGCAATGATGCTGCCTACCGAACGCTCTACCGGCTCCACTACGGCTTACTCTGTGCCTACGCCCAGCAGATCGTTGGCAACGACTTCGATGCAGAGAACATCGTCGACGACGCTATTTTCCATCTGTGGGAAGTAAGGGATCAGCTACAGATCGACCGTTCCTTGCGCAGTTTCCTGCTCACCAGCGTGCACAGAAGATGCCTCAATTGGATCCGTCAGCACAGCCGCCAGCCCGCCACATGTGCCATCCCGAAAGAAGAGCTTTTCACCATCGAAGCGCCTGCCCATCCGCTCGGACATCTGCTGGAAAAGGAACTTGAAGAGAAAATCCGCGCTGCCATTGAAGCCTTGCCCCACGAGACCCGACAGGTCTTCGAGCTCAGTCGCTACAACGATATGACCTATGACGAGATCGCCAAGCACTTAGGTATCTCAGTCAACACCGTGAAATACCATATCAAAAACGCGCTCCACCTGCTCTACAACCAACTGGGGCCTTACCTGCTACTTCTCTTGCTCATAGGGTAAGATATGCAACGTTCATCTGGCCTCACATAGTGTTTACTTCGTTAAAGCCGTTTAATCCGCTGTGAAGCATCATTATTCTTTGATTCCATTATCTGTCTTATCCTAACCTTCTTACTTCCTTTACCTACGACCTGCACATTGACACACTATCAAGAGGGCGCAATTTTTTCCGTGGCGTCTATGAAAAAAAACATTTTCTCACTACCCTCTCGGTCATAAACGTTGTCTGCAAGGGAAAAGACAAGCAATGGAGCAACTCGACCCACATATAGAAGACCTTATCATCGAATATCTCAGTGGAACGATTTCCACTGAGAACAACCGCCAACTCAATGCTTGGTTGCAAGGAAATCCTGCCAACCAGGACATTCTGCGCCGTTGCCGCGAGATTTGGATGACCACCAAGGCTGAGCACCAAGCAACCGACTATGACTGGCGAGCAGGTTTTGCCAAATTCAACAAGCGAAAGCAGGAACAGCAGCGCTCGGCAGAGTCGAAGAAACAAAGACACATCTTCAGTTTTGTCCGCTATGCGGCAGTCCTCCTCATTGCCGTTTCACTGGCGGCCGTGATCTGTTACCGCCAAGGCAGACATTCATGGATGGGGCAACTATCAGACGTAAGCATGAACGTGCCGATGGGCTCCACAATGTCGCTCAGCCTGCCCGATGGCACACAAGTCAGCCTCAACGGAGGTTCCACACTCAGCTATCCGCAGAGTTTTGGTTTGAAGAATCGTAAGGTCGAATTGTCGGGTGAGGCTTATTTCGCCATCGTCCATCATACTGACCAGCCCATAGAGATACATACATCTAAAATGACTGTGCGTGACATCGGTACCAAGCTCAACATCACCAACTACCCTGAAGACAACCAGGCAAGAGTGGTCATTGACGAAGGTAGCATAGAGTTGAAAACCGGAAACGACACACAGGCAAGTATCATCGTGGCAGGGCAGGAAGCCATCATAGACAAGCGGTCGGGACATATTACTATTGCCAACAAGCAATCCGACGGCAATGCATGGAGCAAAGGCGAACTGATCTTCCACAACACGACTGTTGCAGACATTGCCAAGAGATTGGAACGCACCTACAACATTGACATCAGCATCCACCACCCGGCCACAGCCAACAAGAGATTCTACGGCACTTTCTCAACACACGAGCAAAGCTACACAGATATTCTGCAAGCACTCAAAGAGACGGGTACTCTGAGATACACCATCAAAGGGAAACATATAGACATCTACTAAGCGCGCCACTTGGCTATCCTACCTGATTCGACCTATTATCAACATACATTCAATCTATTATCTAACTAAAAAGCTATGACTACGCTAAACAAAAAGATCATGCTGGCTTCACTACTACTGTTAGGAACCGGCATCAGCGGCCAAGCACAAAAGGTAAGGCTGAAACTCCATGCAGCCACCGTTGCGCAAGCCATGACGGCACTGCGTCAACAAACCGGCTACTCGTTTGTGTTCAACGCCGACGCTATCTCCACCAGTAAAAAGGTGAACGTGCATGCCAACTCACTTTCCCAGGCTATCGACCAAATCATCAGTGGCAGCAATCTCGAGTACGAGATCCGTGACAAGAACATCATTTTGCACAAGAAGGAGGCTGCAGCTCCCGTACAGCTGCAAAGCGGTGCTCAGACAAAAGGCCATGTCGTGAAAGGACGCATTACTGATGAAAAGGGAGAACCCATCATCGGCGCAACCATCATGGAGAAAGGAACCACCAACGGCACGGTGAGTGATCTCGACGGCAACTTCACGATCAACGTACCCACAGGCAGCACGCTGCAGGTGTCATATATTGGATTTACCGGCAAAGACATTATTGTCGGCAATAAACGGAACGTACAGATCAGCCTTCAGGAAGACAACAAGGTGCTCAACGAAGTGGTCGTCATCGGTTACGGCACACAGCGCAAGGGCGACGTGACCAGTTCCGTGGGAAGCGTAAAAAGCGAAGACTTCACTGTCGGCGCTGTCAACGATGCTGGCCAGCTCATTCAAGGCAAGATTGCCGGTCTGTCGATCACCAATCCTACGGGCAACCCTGTCGGCAGTACGGAAGTGGCCTTGCGCGGCAACACCACCATTTTGGGTGCAACTACCAAGCCATTGATTCTCATCGACGGCATACCGGGTGACTTCAATACCGTGGCACCCGAAGACATCGAGAGCATCGACGTGCTCAAGGACGGATCGGCAGCAGCCATCTATGGTTCACGCGGCACCAATGGCGTCGTGATGATTACGACGAAGAAAGCAAAAGGCGACGGCATCAATGAAGTGCAATACAGCGGCTACCTCTCACTATCGAATATCGTCAAGAAGCCTGATTTCTGCACGGCTGATGACTACCGCCAACAAATCAAGGACGGACTGCGTGGCGCCTCATGGGATATGGGATACAACACCAACTGGATCGATGAGATCCTGCGCACAGGCGTGAGTCACGTCCATAACCTCCAGTTCAGGGGAGGAACAGCCAAGACCAACTATGTCGTGAACATGAACTACCGCAAACTGCAAGGCATCTTCCATAAGTCAGACAAGGAAGAATTCCAAGGCCGCGCAGAAGTCAACCACAGCATGTTCGACGATAAAGTCAACGTCAAATTGCAACTCTTGGCCAACAAAACCGGTTACACCTCAACCACAGACGGCGGCAGCTATGACACCTACAGCTGGCGGCAGGCCATGATCCACAATCCCACAGAACCGATCAAAAACGCTGACGGCACCTGGTACGAGAACACGGGTATCTTCAATTATGACAATCCCCTGGCACGTATCTACGAATCCGACGGTCAGCAAGACTTACAGCAGATCCGTATCAGCGGAAATGTGGCCTATCGTCCCATCAAAGATCTCACGCTCAACGCACTGCTTTCCTACGACCGCATCAGCCAAACCGGCGGATACTACGAGACAAAACATCACATCTCTACTGTTCGCGACGGACGCAACGGCTATGCCAGTACAGGATCGGCCAACAACATGACAAAGCTCATCGAGCTGACAGCACAAT
This sequence comes from Prevotella sp., assembly GCA_052355365.1. Taxonomy (GTDB): domain Bacteria; phylum Bacteroidota; class Bacteroidia; order Bacteroidales; family Bacteroidaceae; genus Prevotella. The sequence continues at coordinate 3,765 of DAWDCC010000012.1, forward strand.
ACCATAAGACCTTTGACGGACACACGTTGCAGGCCTTGGCAGGATACAGTTATCAGCAGATGAACTATAACCGACAGTACGAGCAGAACTATGACTTCCCGACCGACCTCTTCAGTTGGCATAATATCGGAGTGGGACAGGCCTTGAAGAAAGGACTCGCTACGGAATACAGCTACTGGCTCGACACCAACCTCATCGGCTTCTTCGGGCGCATCAATTACAACTATCGCGACCGCTATCTGTTGATGGTCGCCTTAAGACACGAGGCTGCCAGCCAGTTGGAAGGTACCAAACATCCTTGGGGCAACTTTCCTTCCATCTCTATAGGATGGCGAGTAACCAATGAACCTTTCATGAGCAAGCAAAAAGTGTTCAACGACCTCAAGTTGCGTGCCGGTTACGGTGTTACCGGTTCTCAGCCCAGCGATTCCTTCTTAGGAAAGTCATTGTTGGGCTATGGCGATTACTATCTATATAATGGTAAATGGATTCGTGCTCTGCAGCCGACACAAAACTCCAACAGTTCGCTGAAATGGGAGGAAAAGCATGAAGTAGACGTCGGTGTGGACTTTAGCATCCTCGACTATCGCATCAATGGTACAATCGACTATTACTATCGCCTGATCAAGGGCCTGCTCTACGACTACTCGGTTCCATCACCTCCAAATCTCTACACAACCACACGAGCCAACGTAGGCGAGATGAGCAACCGAGGACTTGAAGTGATGATCAACGCCATACCAGTGAAGACTCATGACCTCACGTGGTCGAGCACACTGACTTTCTCGACAAACTCCAACAAGCTCAAGAGCCTGTCAAACGATCTGTATAAGACTTCTTCAGACTACTTCATGACAGGTTGGATCGAGGAACCGGTAAAGACCGAATCTCATATTGTCAGAATCGGCCACCGCGTTGGTGACATCTACGGTTTCAAGGTGGTAGGTGTAGACGACAATGGCAAGTGGATCTACCTCAATCATGAAGGGAAAGAGGTAAACTACGACAACTTCACTCACGCCTTTGAAGATAAGCAGATCATCGGCAACGGTGTACCTAAGTGGTACTTAGGATTCAACAACCAAGTGAAATACAAAAACTGGGATCTCGCCGTGAACATGCGCGGAGCCTTCGGCTTCCAGATCATCAACGGCGTCAGGATGTTCTATGAGAACCGTAGCCGACAGGACTGGAACCGACTGCGCTCTGCCTACGACAAGGTGTTCGGAAAGGCTGTGCTCAACACGCTGTGCTCTGAAGAATTCAACAGCTACTATGTCGAAGACGGTGATTATTGGAAGATCGACAACATCACGTTGGGTTACAACTTCAAGAAGATCGGCAAGTACATCAAGGCTTTGCGCCTGTACGCTACGGTCAACAACGCCATCACCATCACCGGTTATAAAGGCATAGATCCCGAGGTGACGACAGCCGGACTGAATCCTGGCTACGACAACCGCGACATCTATCCTCATACCCGTTCGTTTACCTTCGGCACTGTGGTCACCTTCTAATCGTCATCTAAAATACTTTTATCATGAAATTCAATCTTATCAATATATGTGTGGCCGCTTTGGCTGCCTGCACGATGATGTCTTCATGCACCGATCTCAAAGACACCAGTTACAACAGTGTGATTGCCGACGGCTTCAAGCCCACGGATGAGGACGTGGCCTCACTGCTTTCCTCGGCCTATGTCTCTTGGCGCAAAACCATGCTCCTGTGGAATGGTGTGGCAAGAGCGGAGATGCTCTGCACCGACGAGGATGTGATTCCAGCAAGGCCCAACGGGTGGGTCGACGGAGGTGTGTATAAGCGTATGCACCAACACAAGTGGACCAGCGAGGACGAAATACCGCTCAACAGCTGGGTGCGCACCTACGATGGTATCAACGCCTGCAACCGCGTGCTCTACCAAATAGAGTCCGGACAGGTGGAGCTCGGTGACAGCAAGGAGAGCGTGATGGCAGAACTCAAAGTGCTGCGCGCTTCCTACTACTATCTGCTCGACGATCTCTTCGGCAATGTCCCCATCATCACTAAGTTTGACGTGCCTGAGGGATTCCTACCCGAACAGAGTTCCCGACAGCAAGTCTATGAGTTTATCGTGAAGGAATTGGAAGAGAACATTCCTCTGCTTTCTGAGAAAGTGACCAGCGAATATTATGGCCGATTCAACAAATGGGCTGGATACACACTGCTTGCCAAGATGTATCTCAATTCGGAAGTATTCTCCAACGGTACACACAAAGACTACGACAAATGTATAGAGATGTGTGACAAGGTCATCAACAGCCATCACTTTTCGTTGGACGCTACGCGCAAGAATGTCTTTGCCACCAACAACGAGAATTCCAAGGAAATTATCTTTGCCCTGCCCTTCGACGAAACGTATGTCACAGATTGGAACGCCTTCGACTTCCACATGTACACCTTGCAACCGGAAAATCAGGCGACCTATAATTTCCAAGCTACTCCGTGGGGCGGCGTTTGCGTCATGCCACAGTATATAAACACCTTTGACAAGGATGATCAACGACTGACCGATGACTTCATCTCTGGCACCCAGTATTCTGCCGACGGCGAAGTGCTCAAATGCACTATGGGTGGCATGGTCGGCAAACCACTGGTCTATGTCAATGAGGTCAACAGCATCGATGGCTCGGAAGAGAACCAGGGACTCCGCTGGGGCAAATTTGAATATGCCAAGAACAGCACCAACCGACTGAGCAACGACTTCCCGCTGTTGCGCTATGCCGACGTGTTGATGATGAAAGCAGAGGCGCTGCTCCGAACCGGTCATGCAGATGAAGCTGCGAAACTGGTCACCGAGGTGCGTCAACGCAACTTCAAGAGTCATCCTGAGAAAGCCATTGTCACCGGTGAACAACTTATGGGTAACAGTTGCTACGACTATGGTCGACGCGACATCACCAAAACCACTCACGACAACGCAACCATCACCTATGGAAGAATGCTCGATGAACTCGGATGGGAATTCTCGCAGGAGGGACGACGTCGCCAGGATATGATCCGCTTCGGTGTCTTCACTACCCGCTCATGGTTCTCACACGATGCCAGCGACGCAACGAAGAACCTCTTCCCGATTCCCAATAAGCAACTACTCACCAACGGCAACCTGAAACAAAATCCAAGTTATTCAGGAAATTGATCTGACTACGGACGAATCATCCACTCAGAAAGATCTACTAAACACAAACTGACAGCGGTGCTCAGACGGAAGTCTTAGCTGAGTCTGTGCCCTCTGCCTATAATCCTCTATTCTCCAAGCTCTCTCACAAGGCAAAGGCTTCTCTGTGTGTCCATAACCCTGTGTGAGAGTTGTAGGAAAAGAGCGACATGAGATTCGTTCACTATTCCCGGCTTTTCTTTTGCACATTGAAGAAAATGTCTTATCTTTGCGAGTGAGAAAGGCTATACCTAAACAAATCAATGATATGACAAAACAAAAGACGATCCTATTGGTACTCTTGCTGGCACTGTTGCTGCCGCTCCATGCTGCCAAACGTAAAACCCTTACCGGCATCTGCCGTGTTGTTGACGGACACACCACCGAGTTGAGCTTCTGCTCACCATCGATCGTGCGCGTGAGAGTGTTTCCCGGTACGGACACAAACATCCGGAAAAAGAGCTACTCGGTGCTGCTGAAACCAGGGCAGAACGTCACGCAGCCCATCACCGAGGAAGAGCGCGACGGCAAGCTCACGCTTCGCTCGTCGATGATCACCGCCACCCTTGACCTTCAGACTGGCTACATCACCTTTGCCGACAACAAAGGCACAGAACTGTTGCAGGCTACCGGACATCACTTCTCGCCATGCGCCCACGACGCAGACCGCGGGCAGTATCAGGTCAGCCAAGGCTTCCGGCTGGCCAACGACGAAGCCGTCTATGGACTCGGACAGCTGCGTGACACGCTCATGAGCCACCGCGGACAGAAGGTGGAGATGTGGAATCACAACACCTATATCTCCATTCCTTTCTTTCTCAGCGGCAAAGGCTACGGAGTCTACTGGGACAATGCCGGACGGTCGCTGTTCGACGACGCAGGCTCGGAAACCACGATGAGCAGTGAGGTGGCGCCGTTTGTCGACTATTACTTCCTCTATCGCGACGGAACAGCCGACGGCGTCATCGCCTCCGTACGTGAACTCTCGGGACAGGCTACGCTGCCGCCACTGTGGGCCATGGGCTTCTGGCAGTGCCGCGAGCGCTACAAGACCAGTGACGAACTCGTCGGCGTGCTCGACAAATACCGCGAGCTGAAGATTCCTGTCGATGCTATGGTGCAGGACTGGCAATACTGGGGATGCGACTCCAACTGGAACGCCATGCGCTTCATGAACCCTTACTATATAAATAAGGTGGGCGACCCAGCCTGGCAACGCTACCTGCCCGGCGACATGAGAAGCCTCAAGCCGCAGCAACCGCGCATCAAGAGTCCGCAGGAGATGGTAGACTATGTCCACCGCAACAACGGTCATATGATGATCTCTATTTGGGCTAACTTCGGCCCCTGGACCGAGCAATACAAAGAGCTCAACGCCATCGGCGCCCTCTATCCCTTCGACACGTGGCCGAGAAACCAAGGTGTGAAGGTCTACGATGCCTTTAACCCCAAGGCCCGCAACATCTATTGGAAGTATCTGACCAACCTGCAGAAGATGGGATTTGACGCATGGTGGACCGACTCCTCAGAGCCTGATCACTTCGAAAAGCCCGGCGACGACGACTGGGTAACGGCCGACGGATCGTGGAGAAGCGTAAAAAATGCTTTCCCGCTCGTGCACAACAAGGGCATCTACGACCATCAGCGTGCCACCAAAGAGGGCAACGCTAAGCGTGCGCTGATGATGACACGCAGTGCTTCCTTCGGCATCCAGCACTACGGCACATTCTCTTGGAGCGGCGACATTCTTGCATCGTGGCAGGAGATGAAGCAGCAGATCCCATCAGGACTGAACTATTCGCTCTGCGGCATTCCCTACTGGAACACCGACCTCGGCGGTTTCTTTTACTGGGAGTTTGAGCAGGATCCCCACAACCCCGCCCTGCAAGAACTGCAAACACGTTGGATGGAATGGGGAGCCTTCATGCCGCTGATGCGCAACCACTGCTCGTCGCCGATGGTCAGCGAGCTCTATCGTTTCGGCAAAGAAGGCGACTGGTGCTACGACGCGATCGTGAAATACATCCGTCTGCGCTACCGCCTGCTGCCTTATACCTATAGTTCAGCTGCCGATTGCGTGCTCAACAGCGGAACAATGATGCGTGCGCTGGTCATGGACTTTGCCAACGACCGTCATGCCGCAACGCTGAACAGCGAATATCTCTTCGGCCGCAACCTGCTCGTCAAACCGGTCACTGATCCCATGTACACGTGGAAGGACAGCAAGAAGCGTGGGCATCTGATCTATCCCGACGTCAGCAAGGCCGCAGCGCCAACGACTGCCTATCTGCCAAAAGGCACACTGTGGTATGACTTCTGGGACGACCAGCCACACGCCGGCGGTCAAACCATTCAGCGTCTCTGCCCGATTGACATCATGCCGGTATATGTCAAGGCCGGAGCCATCATGCCTTTCGGTCCCGACGTTCAATACAGCACGGAGAAGCCTTGGGACGATCTGGAGATGAAAGTCTACTGTGGTGCCAACGGCCACTTTGAACTCTACGAGGATGAGGGCGACAACTACAACTATGAACGCGGCCACTACACGCTCATCCCCTTTGACTATGACGAGGCTACGCACACGCTGACCATCGGCAATCGCAAGGGCGCCTACAAGGGTATGCTTTCCCGCCGCCGCTTCCGCATCATCGCCGTTGATGGCAACGGCAAGAAGGCAGAGCAGACCGTAGAATACACGGGAAAGAAATGTGAAATAAGAATCTGAAAAGGAACTCCTTTCTATTTTCGTATCCCATTCGTTTTCACTATCTTTAAAGAAGATAGGATGCACTCGGGAATAGAAAAAAAGCCTCAGCTTTATTTTCTTATTCCACTCGTTTTCACTATCTTTAAAGAAGATAGGATGCACTCGGGAATAGAAAATAAAGCCTCAGCTTTATTTTCTTATTCCACTCGTTTTCACTATCTTTGCAAGTAGAAACAAAAGACTGTCACTATGAGCGCAGATTACAAACATGTACCGTACGGCATCGCTGATTTCGAGCAAGTGCGAAAGGAAAACCTTTACTTGGTTGACAAGACCATGTTTTTCGAGAAGATGGAGAGGGCAGGACACTTTCTCTTCTTAGTTCGTCCGCGCCGCTTCGGAAAGAGTCTCTTCTTGGACATGTTAGAGTCATATTACGACATCAACCAAAAGGACAACTTCCAAGAGCTGTTCAAGGGACTCTATGTCGCAGACCATCCGACCAAAGAGCAGGGACAGTTCCAAGTGCTGCACCTCGACTTCTCATTGGTGGGCAGTGATTTGGAGAATCTATATGAAAACTTCAATAGCTACTGCTGCGATGTGATGAATACTTTCATTGACAATTATAAAAAATACTATAGTCCACGCGTCGTTGAGCGGGTACACAATGCGAAGACTGCTGCCAGCAAACTCAACATAGTCAGAATGGAAGCAAAATTAGCAGGGAATAAGCTCTACCTTATCGTCGACGAGTACGACAACTTCACCAACAACGTACTCAACGTGAAAGGACAGCAGGCTTACCATGAGCTCACCCACGGCACCGGCTTCTACCGCGACATCTTCAAGCTCTTCAAGCCGATGTTCCACCGCATCATCATGCTTGGCGTCTCGCCTATTACCCTCGACGATCTCACGAGTGGCTACAACATTGCACTGAACATGAGTCTCGACGCACGCTTCAATCAGATGCTCGGCTTCTCTGAGGAAGAGGTTCGGCAGATGATCAGATATTATAAAGAGGTGGGAGCCATCGGTGAGGACAAGACCGAGGACGACATCATCGCGGACATGAAGCCGTGGTACGACAACTACTGCTTCGCTGATGACAGCTTTGGTGTTGAGCCAAGTATGTTCAACTGCGACATGGTTTGCTACTATATAAGTCAACTCGTTGATACTGGCAAACGACCTAAAGTCATGGTCGACCCCAACACAATGACGGATTACGGCAAGCTCAAGCGGCTCATTGAGATTGACAAAATGGAGGAAAGCCGTCTCAGCACCATTCACGAGATTGCAGAAAAGGGTTATATCAGAGGTACAGTCGTTAGCCATTTCCCCGCAGAGCGTATTATGGACTATGACAATTTCGTCAGTCTGCTCTACTACTATGGCATGCTGACCATCGGTGGCGTGCGCGGCGAAACCTTGAAGCTGATCATTCCCAATAACAATGTGCGCATCCAGTATTATCAATACTTGTTGGACGAGTATCAGGCTATCAACGCTTTACCAATTGCCGACTTACGCAACGTATTCGATGGTGCGGCTCTTGACGGCGACTGGCGCCCGCTGATTGAGTTCATCTGCAAGGCCTACCACGACACCACTGCCGTGCGCCAACTCATCGAGGGTGAGCGCAACCTGCAGGGATTCATGAATGCCTATCTCACGCTAACCAACTACTATCAGGTAGCTCCCGAGATGGAATTCTCCCACGGCTATTGCGATTTCTTCCTCCTGCCCAACTATCTCACCTATCCGATGGTGGCGCACAGCTATATCCTGGAGCTTAAATACTTGAAAACCGACGCATCAAAGGCTGAGGCAGAGAGGCAATGGACCGAAGCCGTTGCACAGATCAAGACCTATGCCGCCGACAAGAAACTTCAGAGTATGCTCCACGGCACTACACTCCACCCTATCGTGATACAGATCAAAGGCTACGACCTCGTGAAGTATGAGGAGATAGAAGCATGACAAGTTAGAAGATCAACACCCGCAAAGGTAATCACTCCCCTCTCCTTTGGAGAGGGGTACGGGGGTGAGGCTGGTTACGGGGGCGAGGCTGTCTCCACTCCTTCTGTCTCCTTCGTATGTCAAGGAAAGTCTTAACACCCCACCAAATCATAATGATGGTTAGGAGAAACAGTACGGCGATGATAATGTATAATTCTGTCTTCATGAAACTATCGGTTTAGAACGTTTATACCAGGGCGTTGATCACGCCATTGTCGCTACAAAATTATAAAAGAATATCGACAAACGAGCCTGTTTCCACTGCCGTTTGTCGATATTCTTTGGTTTTTCTCAATAAAACGATCAATATCAGAGTTAATAATATCCACTTTCTAAGCACAAGCTAACATCTAAGAAAAATCATTGCTAACGAACTATAAAAGCATAAAAAATATGCTAACAACGGCAAAACTTTCATCGATTTCATTTATCTTTGCAATATTCTAAAAACAAATAACTATATATGGAAATCGAAAAAATAACACCGTTAAACCTTGACGGAGTAAATATGAGTAGTAAGGACGTGGAAGACATTCTTGGTGGCACAGCAATAGATGAAGGGTATGAAATACCAGATGTCTCATGTGTAGGTCTTAGTGGTACATGTAAAGATGGCTGCAGAAGTGGGTGTAAAGACTCTCAAAAAGAAGGCCCATGCGATCCTTCTTGTTCTTCTGGTTGTAGCCAATCGTGCCATGATGGCTGTCAGGCAGGATGCAAGAAAAGCAACAAAGAGGGGAAATAGGCTAATGGACACTTATACCTTAAATCCCTCTTACCTTCTTAGGCAGGATGGGTCACGAGTAATTATCTGTTATCAAGAGAGAATAAACGATAAAGGAGAGGAATGGTTTTCCTTTATCCATCCTTTCCATGCCCAAATGCTGTCTTTCTTCAATGGATTACATACATTTGAATCAGAGCTTAAGGATTGTGCTACCTATTTTGGTCTTTCTTATGATAAAATGAAAAAGATCATTAAGCCATTAATGGAAAACAGGAAAGAAGTTTGTGTTAGGCAAAAGAATGGTCGAGAAATTTGGTTTCCAAAAAATATACTAATAAAGTCGGATATCATTCATTCCGGCACACCTGCATATTACCCTCATGATTTTACTTATAAAGGGGAACCTGATTATGACACTCTAAGATTGACATATCCATGCTATATAAACATAGAACTAAATATGTCATGTCTGACAGATTGTATATATTGCTACGCCGACAAAGAAAAATTTAAAGGTCAATTTCTATCAACCCAAGAGATTCTTGATTTTATAGACCAAGCGCATTCCAACGGTGTGCTTCAAATTGATATAAACGGGGGCGAAGTGTTAATACATCCAGGCATAAAAGAGATTCTGAAGAGATTAACTCTCTATGGGTATAGGCCTCTTATATCCACAAAAATTCCTATAAAGGAATCTACGGCAGATTTTCTGATGTCCATAGGGATAGATACAATACAGATATCGTTGGATTCGTCCAATGAAGAAATTCTATGCAAGATATTAAATGTTCGCAAAACCTATTTAGCTCAGATGGAAAAGACCCTAACCTATCTTTGCAAAATAGGAATGCATGTTAATATTAATGTAGTTCTTACCCGTTTTAATTCTAGTATCAAGGAGATTGATAATCTTATTCTTTTTCTTCATAAATTCTCGTCCATTTCAACGATAAGGATAAATCCTTGCGGATTCTCTTTATACAAAAAGAATTTCAGATCACTTAGTATTAATGCTAAAAATCTTGAATCTATTAAACAGCACGTCGAGAAAATAAAAAACAAATATCCCGAAATACGTATTAACTTTTCTGGGTATGACGCAGAGTACATGTATAAAAGTCCTTACAAAGAAGAGGGGTTTCAACAAAGAGCAATTTGCACGGGTAATCTGCGAAATATTATTCTTCTCCCAAACGGTAATGTTACGATCTGCGAAGAACTATACAACAACCCTAATTTTATCATAGGAAATATCAAGAAAAATAGCCTTAAAGAAATATGGATGAGCGAAAGAGCTCTCAACCTATACAATTTTGAAAACAGTATTAAAACTAACAGTCCCTGCTATTCATGTGTAGATCAAAAAACATGCAGAACTGGCCGGGGAGTATGTTGGAAGACAGTCCTAATGGCTTATGGCAATGAACATTGGGACTATCCAGACCCAAGATGTCCAAAAGCACCGTTCCCATACAACTGTTTTTATGCAAAATAGAGCCATGAGAGTATTTTTTTGCACTTTAATAATTTTCATTGGCAGCTATATATCACAAGCCAAAGCCCAAGTTCACCAAGATTCCGTACAGTCTATCATCCTGAAGGAAGTTGAGATAAAAGCCATTAGGAATTTGGTCAAAATGGAACCAGGCAAATTAACATATGATGTAGAGCATGATGCCGATGCACAAGAGAAAAGTGTCTTAGACATCATGCACAAGATTCCTATGCTCAATGTTAACAGCAAAGGACAGATAACCACCGTGAACGGCAAACAGATTATATACAAGCTGAACGGCATGCGCGATCCTTTGTTAAGAGGGGACATTACAACAGTTTTACAAGCTATTGGAGCAAAATATGTAAAGAGAATAGAATTGGATTATCAACCTGGCATTCAATACGGAATGAACACCATAGTGATAAATATAGTAACGAAGAATAGACTGGAAGGTTTTTTAGGCACTACCATGTCACGAGCTTCAGATTCTAACTGGAACAATGTTGGTTATGCACTGTCTAAAAGCAAACGTCTCACATTTAGCATCAACTATCAAAACATATGGGATTATTTTCATTCCGATCAAACGAAGACGGGCGAATACAGGTATCAATCAACAGACTTCTTCCACACATCCAAGTACACAAAGTCAGATGGGTTTAGGTCAAACGGTCACAGCACAGAGTTCAGTGCGAGTTACGATGTAGACGACAACAGCCTACTGAGTATTTATGGAAGAATCATTCTAAAAAATCAAAGCAATCCTCACGAGAACAAGCATGAATCAAGTGTTATATATCGCAAGGACGGAAGTTTGAACTATGCTTATTCAAAAAACACGCATCGCTTGTATAAAAATAATGAGTATGAAGCCCATGTCAGTTTTGAACATAATTTCTTAAGAGGCAAAGAATCAGTAGGAAAAATGTTTGTTGGCTATGAATTTTATGAGCATCCTATTCAGGAGACTATAACGTCTACCTATAAGAAGATCGATTCTTTAATGGCCTCAACAGGTAGTATGAATCAACTATTCAATTACATTTGGCAAGAAAATGACAAAGAACCTTTTCACACTCTCGAAGCTGAGTTTTGGCACAATATGAAAGGAGGACATAAAATTACATTCAACACGAAGTACGTGAACCGCCCTCAATCAGTGGAGAACACATTATCAAAAGCGCACTTCAACACTTTACAATATGAACTTGATACAGACCTTTCTGACTATTACAGACATGGACAACAAGTACTGATACTGAACACAAGCTATGAATATAATTCTCGGATAGTGCGGGGGCTGTTGGGAATCTCTTATGAATACCAACATGACAAACTACGCCATTCTAAAACAGGGCATGATTTTCAAAGAAATTTCAGCAATTTACTACCCAAAGCAGAATTATCTTGGAATACAAGCCCTAAAACATCTTGGACTTTGTCTTACGGCATGTCCGTATTACGTCCCAGTCTGTCTGTATTGGACCCTTTTGTTAACACGACCACACCCATGCAAGTCAGTTATGGAAATACACATTTAAAGCCAGAGAGAACGAACGAGTTTTCTCTCTCATTAAACAAAAATATCCGTCAATACACCTTTCTGACAACGTTGACCCAATCCTTCACTAAAAAGATGATGTTACAGCATCGATTCCTTGAAGGTGACATACTGCATATCACAACAGACAATTTGGGCAACAAATCATATTCGAGTCTCTTTACTTCTTTTTCAGGCAGACCCATAGAGCAGATTTTCGCCAGAATTACACAACTATTGAGTTACTCTTCATACAAGGCTTCAAGCATTGAGGAAAAAAGCCATGGCTGGTTCTGGAGAATAAGCGGAATGCTGGAATGGGAATTTCCTCATGATCTATACTTAGACATCAATGGGAACTACCATACGCGCTATATTCTTTTCCAAGGAAAGGGAACGTATGCTTATGATTACAGTTTATCCTTATCTAAATATTTTTTTGCCAACAAACTTAGAATATCAATTAATGCAGATAACTTTTTACCAACACATTTTATAAATACTACAGACAAGAGCACCGCAGACTACACGTATCATTCTTCATACAGAATGTATCAGGCAAACTTTTCTATCTCCGTACGTTATACCTTTGGAAAGTTGAAAGCACGAGTTAAAAATAGTGATAAACAAATTCAGCGTGACAATGATATCAAATATGAATATGACAACTGATCACAATCCTTCAAAACAGGATCTACTTATGTATTGTTCCAGTAATCCATACTTAGCAAATGGGTTAATGGGAGCTTGTATTGCTTGCTCTTTACTCTACAAAAAACGTCACAACAAAGAACTACTTGAGACAATGAAAGCAATCCTCCATGATGTTATAGAAATGACACCACACTCTCCCATAATTAACATAAAGGAAGGTATTTGTGGAATAGGATTAGGCATATCTTTCTTGATTAAAAATAATTTCCTGGCTGATGGATTAATAAACACTTTAACGGAAATAGATACCTATCTATACAATATAACTAGCAAATATTTCTACAACAAGCACTCCAGTATATCATGTGAGATAATAAACAATTTCACAGACATACTATTATATTCTGCCTATAGGCACAATTTAACATGGAACTCTATCTACGAAAAAGAGCTCATGGAATTATTAGCCATAAAGTTGTCAAACTTTATCTATCAGCAAAATGATGTAAATATATACAAAGAACCTCTTTTAAGAAGCGATTTTTGTATCTTATATAAGCTACTCGCCTCACTTTCAATTTGGTTAAAGCAGGATCTATCCATACATAATTCTGGTATAAAAGAACTTACTACAGAACTTACCCATATAGTAACAACAACTTTCCCCAAGCTAAAGATAAACAGATTTAAGCTTTATATAGCGCTGTCTCTTTTGCAGTCATCTGGTATACACGACATTTCTATCTCTGAACACATAAGAATCTTACGGGAGAATTTTTCAATTTCTGAAATCATTCATGAAGAAATAAAAGATTATGATTTGAATATTTCAAATGGTATCTTAGGACTTTACCTTTTAATAGAGTTATGCAAACAAAAGTACATAACAATTAAATACAAAAAAGAAGAGTTAGACGAAAGATTTTACAAGATATATCAAAATTGCACGAGTCAAACAAATGACTTTCCACAATATAAGGAACTTGGCATCAACGGCATCCTTGGTGCATATTTGCTTAAAGGACTTAAATTCGAAGAACTATGATAGAAGCCAAAGATATTACATTTTTAATCCCCGTGAGAATTGACACTATCGAAAGATTGGAAAATCTCATGTGCTCCATTGAAAATTTGCATACGCATTTCATCAGTAACATTTCTGTATTAGAAGCATCAGGTTACAACAATCACATTATTGAATCTCTGACAGGGGACAAGATTCAATACACTTTTATAGAAGATCACAATCCTATATTCTATAGGACACGCTACTTGAACATAATGATCACTTATAGCAAAACACCTTATATAGCAATATGGGATGCAGATGTGATCGTTCCATATACACAAATATACAACGCACTGTTGGCTCTGAGATCCAACAAATACCAAGTGGCATTTCCCTTCAATGGGAGTTTTTTTGAAACAACGGAACTCATTAGACATATATTCTTAAAAAATCGGGATCTTAAGATCCTGACAAATAACACAAACAAGATGTTATTACCATATGGTTCTTCCGCAAATGGGGGTGCCATATTTATTAACAAGGATGCATACGTTAAAGCAGGGCTAGAAAACGAACATTTCTATGGCTGGGCTCCAGAGGATGTAGAAAGAAAAGAAAGACTTGAAAAGTTAGTAGGACGTGCCTATAGATCCCAAGGCCCTCTTTTTCATTTAACACATCCTAGAAATTTAAACAGTTCTTATCGCTCTGATTTACAAAAGCAAGAAGGATTATTCTTGTTAGAGCAAACAAGGTTTAGCTCTGCAAGAGAACTGAATCAATCCATAAATAACATACAGAAATGACACCATACCACGAAAACAATGATAAGCATGGAATATTGATTCTTTTTCATAAAGATTTCATGCAATTGAGAAACATAATAAACTATTTCGACAACAACTTTTACATATATATACATATAGATAAAAAGTATAAAATAACCAAAGAAGAAATAGAATGGTTAAGGGAAAAAGAGAATATCAAAGGCTTTTATCAAAAATATGTAGTTAATTGGGGTGGTTTTAGCGTACTAAAAGCCGAAATATTCTTAATAAAAAAGGCAGTTGAAAATAACGAGCTGTCTTACATTCATGTTATCAGTGGTCAAGACTACCCTTTAAGATCAAAAAAATATTTCCTAAATTTCTTCAAAAGGCATATGGGACAAGAATTTCTCTCTTTCAAGAGACTTCCTTTTGCAGAATGGGATGAAGGTACGTACAAACGGTATCAACGTTATTCTTTTTATGATTATATAAACAAGTTTAACCCTACTATAATTTCTTTTTTGTCCAATTTACAGGAAACATTCCACATCAAGCGAAGGATTCCTGACCAATACGACTGTCTTTTTGGTGGATCTAACTGGTTTTCTATAACAAGATCCTGCGCTCAATATATTGTCAAATACCACAATATAAAGTTTTACAACAGGCTCAAGTACACATTTGCTCCAGAGGAAACATTTTTCCCAACCATTATTATGAATTCACCTTATAGTAAGAGAGTAGTAAACAACAATTTAAGATATATAGTTTGGGAAACTAATAGCAAAGGTCATCCAAAGATACTGACACAAGAAGATTGGGGCGGAATCACTATGAACTTGGTCTTATTTGGAAGAAAAGTAGACTCAATTGTATCAAAAGAATTAATAAAGAATATCATTAAATATCTATTGATAGACGAAGAATGCAAAAATGACGAATATGGTGCTTGGCTAACAAGCACCTATTCAGGGCATTTTTTTGACAAATCATTAGGTGAAGAACTAATAAAGCTACTGCCTCATATGAAATTAAGCGATATTGGAGATTTCGGATGTGGTCCAGGTTGGTATACATATCTATTACACAAGAATGGATACGACATAAATGGCTACGATGGAAATCCAAACACAAAAGAACTCACATCTCTACTTTTCAATGATGGATTCTATTGCCAAAGATTTGACTTGACAGACAATATTACTACTAAAAAACCTTTTGATATGATTATATGCCTTGAGGTAGGAGAACATATTCCTCAGAAATATGAAAAAACGTTTTTCTCCAATTTAGTAAACAATGCAGCAAAATATATTCTTCTAAGCTGGGCTATACCTGGCCAAATAGGTTGGGGACATATTAATTGCCACACAAACGAGTATGTAATTTCTAAAATGAAACAACGTGGTTTCGAATATGATCCGATTATCTCTAGGATACTAAGAAAGAGTTCGTCATTGCATTGGTTTAAAAATACAATAATGTTTTTCAGAAAAGAACAATAATTCTAACGCCACAAAGTAATTGACAAAATCACTCGCATGGTACCGTCATACCTCCCACATGCACACATGATACCGCCCATACCACAGCTACAGAACCAGAACCACGAGAGTGGTATGAGCGGTGTTGAGTTTGCCAATATTCTTTCGTTATTCCTGGTTCAGCGCCTCAGCACGGGCTTGCCGTCCTCGAAGCGGATCGGAATCCACAGATGACCGCTGTTGCCTAACTCTTTCGGTTTCCACACGTCGGCCATAAACAAGTATTCCGCACCGCCGAAACATTTACGGAGCTTTGCGTCCACCACCTTATATATATAGGCACCCTGACCGCCAAATGTTGTTTCAGCACCTTCACCACGACAGGGGTTAGGCAACTGCGTCCACGGCCCAAAGATGTTCTTGGCAGTGAAGATGCGAGCTGCATTCGGTGCCCAACCGGTACACCCACTGGTGATCATCCAGTAAGCACCATCCTTCTTGAAGATCGTCGGCGCCTCGTTTTGTCCGCCGGCAGCCACGCGCACGAACGAACCATTATGACTGAGATAGTCATCCGTGAGCTGCGCAATGTCCAGCGTCATGTTATCCTCGGACGAGAAGATGTGATAAGCCTTGCCGTCGTCGTCGACAAACACCGTCTGATCACGCGCCATCTGTCCGCCTTGCAGGTCACGCATGAAGAACATGCCGCGCTCAATCTGTTTCCGCCATTCCGGCGTCCACCAGGTCTGCAACTCAGGGAAGAGCAGCTGATGGCGCAAGTCCGTGGTGTCAGGCAGACAGAAGCCGATCGGATAGCAGCCCGCATTGACGCGTTCCGAACGAACGAAGCGGAACGGCCCCGTAGGACTGTCGCTGACTGCCACTGCAGCACGGGCAGCAGCATAGCCCCGCCCTTTGAGTTCGAGATGAAACCACATCACAAACTTCTTTGTCCGCGCGTTATAGATCACCTTCGGCCGCTCGATGATGCATCCCCGCTGTATATCGCCGTTGGTATCATCGGCCACGCCGAGCACCAGGCCGCGTGATGTCCAGTCCCGCAGGTTCGTGGAAGTGTAGCAGCTCACGCCGAACGAGCTGACCGGTTCCCCGTTGCTACGTGCCTCACCGTACCAATAATACGTGCCGCGATACTGGAGGATATTACCTCCATGCGCATTGATATGCTTCCCGCTCATATCTTTCCACGATTCCCCTTGCATCGGTTTCTGACCCACGGCGGAGAGAGAAAAGAAGAAGTAGAGACAAGCAGCAAGCAGATATAGTTGTCGATTCATTGTCATAGATTCCTTTGTTCTTTAGAATTTTCTGTTTGTTTCTGTCTTTCTCCGGACCGTCATCAGCCAAGAGAAAATAAAAGAGGGACGTGCCAAAGCCGATTGACATATCCCCCCTTATCAACTTACTTTATATTATAAATAACAACCTTAGTCGTTCTCTGGATCGTACACGACTTTCTTCGCATTGTAGAACTTCATCTCTGCCAAGCAGAAGAAATTGCTGTTTGAAGCTTCACGAGTGACGACAAAGCGCAAATGAGTAAATGATTTGCCGGCATCAATGCCAGGTGTTGTATACTCTGAAGACTTCGCTGTCGGCAGTCCACTGCTCACCTCAAAGACTTTTTCCCATGTCTCGCCATCATTGCTAACCTGAATCTCGAAGGCTGCTGGCGGACGTTGTGAGCCATTACGGTTCTGATAGTAAAGCATGAATACTTGATGAGTTTCCTTGAAGTCAATCTGTACATACTGAGGCATCGGTTTCTGCGGCGATGACCAACGAGTATGGAAGAACGTATTGGAGTTTCCGTCGACCAAGTTTTTGATCGGACCTTCCGACGGTTCCTGGTTGTCAGTACTCAGCTGATCAGCCGTGAGCTTCACCTCGTCTTCCTTCTCATAGGAAATAGTTGGAGGCACAGCACCCGACTGAGCCTTGACCTCGACAGGCTGGCCTGCATCACCCTTATCATTGAAAGCCTGGAACGTGAACGTGTAATCGCCATAGCGCTTCAAGGTATTGGTGATCAACAAAGAGTCGGTATAGACCGATACAACTTTCGTCACCTTCTCCTGATTAGCCGGATTGACATACGAGATCTTCATATAGGAGAAACTCGAATCAGCCGGAACCGTCCATCTCAGTTTGATTGCGCCAGGCAGCGCCTCAGACGTCACAGAGGAAGCGTCTATGGTCTTGGGCTGAGCAAGATAGCCCACCTCTTCAATATTTGTGAAGTTATCGTCGCAGGAAGCAAAGGCTGCGCAGGCGATTGCGGCGGCGAAAAGATATTTATAAATTTTCATGTTATGCGTGTTAAGTGCCCTGGCATTCACCAGGGCATGATAAAACGAATCATACAATAACATTAATAACCAGGATTCTGCTTGAAGTCAGGACTGGTGTGCTTCATCATCTCGGAGTGCGGAATGGGCAAGAAGTAGAGCTTGTCATCCCAAACGCGCTTCACGACATGACGCTTATAAGAGAAAGAGCCGTCGCTGTTCTTGGTGATCTTCATCTCTGTGATGTTGGCATGCTGCGATCCTTCTTTCCATCGGCGGATGTCGAAGTAGCGATGATCCTCAAAGGCCAGCTCCACCATTCGTTCTTTCTCATAGTTCTTCCAAAACGTGTCATTGCTCATACCTTCCGGGAACTCCGGCATGCCGGCACGCTTGCGGGTCTGGTTGAGTGCCTCACGCGGTGACACGGTCAAGTCAGTACTGGTAGCATCGGCACTGCCTAAATAGCGGAAAGCAGCCTCGGCATAATCGAGATAGAACTCACCCAAGCGGAAGATCACCCAAGAGTGACGCTTCGAGTTACTATTGACAGAAGATATATTCACTGATCCGTCAAGCAGCTTCTTCAAGTAGTAACCTGTCGGTGTGGCTCCTGTGAGCGGTTCACCATTAGCACCGCCATAGTAAGTCTCCAAGGGTGTGCCATTGTACGACGGCCAGTTTTTCTCACCATTGACTGCGATAGTAAGCGCCAGTCGAGGATCACGGTCGTTGTATGGCTTTGCAGGGTCAAAGCCACTTCCGTCCTCATCCCAAGCCTTACCGGTAGACTTCATGTCATAAGCGTCGACCAGCGTCTGTGTCGGGCAGTTATCTCCCATGCCATTCTCCACACCGCGAGGATAGTTGTTCTTTTCCAAAGAGTTGAGATCACCTATACGACGCGCGAGGAGCACTTCATCATTCTGCCAGTTGTCTGTTCCCCAAAGGTTCTTGTACTGACCCAAGAAGAAGTCATTGTCCTCGCAAGTATCGAAAACAGCCTTACTGGCCAGTGCAGCCTGGTGCCAGAGTTCCTTGTCGCCACTGGTATTGAAGAGCGGACTTGCCTCATATAGCAGCGCGCGAGCCTTCAAGGCCATAGCAGCCAAGCGCCCAACACGTCCTGTCTCACCGGCGGCAGCATCGTTTTCCAGTGTGCCATAGTTGATCGGCAGATGAGGTGCAATCTCGTCGCACTCTTTGACAACGAAATCGAGCACGTCCTTAGCCGGTGTGCGCCCCAAGGCGTTAGCCTCGTCGGTGCTGATGACATCCGTGTAGAACGGCACATCGCCATAGTAGCTCACCAGTTTGAAATAGAAGTAAGCACGCAGGAAGCGCACCTCATAGGGCAGGCGATTGAAGCGTGCCATCTGATTGGCGTAGTCCTTATTGAGCTGATACTCCGAGAAGTCGCAGTCCTTGTAGTTGGCAAGGAAATAGTTAGCCTCACGAATACCGCCATAGAAGCCAAAGAACGATGGCGCATTGTTGGCACTGAGCGCACCATTGGTGAAGTTGTTGATGCTTCCTGAGCGCCAGGAATACTCTGCCTCATCGCAAGCAGAGGCAAGCATGCCTTCACCTACAATTCCGTAGTCATAGTCAAGATAGCTGTATATATTGGTGACAAAGCCCACGGTATTGTCGAAATTATTAAAGACATACTTCTTGTCGTAGTTGGAATACTCTTTATAGTCCATCTCGTCGCTGCACGACGCCAATGTTGCTACGGCGAGCGTTCCTAACAATATGATATTTTTGAGTGTCATAATCTTGTCTTGATTAGAAGTTTAGAATCCCAGTGCGAGACCAACATTGACGGATCTGTTAAGAGGGTAGTTGGCTCCATAGTTCTCCGGATCGGCACGCTTGATGTGGTCGAAGCAGAGCAAGTCCACACCACGCACATAGAGCTTAGCCTTGTTGATGTAGCGTGTACGGGCGAGAAGCGCTTTCGGGAAGTTGTAGTATACCTCCACATTGCGCAGCTTGAGGAAGTTGCGGTTGGCGAGCCATACAGAGTTGGTGTTGTAGTTATTCTTGTTGTCCTGTGAAGACAAACGAGGATACTTGGCCGTTTCAGCTGTTGCAGGAGTCCAACGATGATCGTAGTAATATTGTCCGATATTCGTGTTGTCTACCAATGGCTTCCACACAGACTGAGTATTGAGTATAGCGGTATAGTTTCCTACACCTTGGAAAAGAGCATAGAAGCCCAGTCCTTTGTACTCCAGTTCGAGATTGAACGAATAGTAGATCTCCGGGCATGTGGTGTTGTAACCCATACGCACCTGATCCTGCTCGTCAATCACATTGTCACCATTCTGATCCTTGAACTTGATGTCACCGGCCTTAGGCTCTGTGCCCAGACGCTGAACAGGAGAGTTATCAATATCAGCCTGGTCTTTGAAGAATCCAATAGCCTGATAGCCGAAGATTGCACCGACAGGCTGCCCAGTACGCTCAAGGTAGCTATACTCACGCGGCTCCTCATACTCTTCCTTAATCTTGTTCTTTGCCAGTGTGTAGTTGACTCCGGCTACGAGGTTGAGTGCAGGTGCAATCTCATGATTCCACTGTGCTCCGGCCTCAAAGCCCCAACTGTTGACGATACCGCCATTGACATAAGGAAAGCTGACACCAGCTACAGAAGAGTTCTTTCCGCTTGAGGCTACCCACTGATCATAGCGATGCTGATAATAGCCGTCAAGGGTGAGATTCAGCCCTTTGAAGAAGGTACCATCCACACCGATGTTCCACTTCTCAGCTTTCTCATGTGTGCTGTTGAGCGAAGCCAAGCGCCCCTCTTTCCAACCACTGTAACCATCGTAGTTGGATCCCAGGTTATAACCGTCACCGCCCGTGAACACCTGCTCCCAGTAACCTTCACCAGGGATGTTGTCGATGGAGACAATACCCCAGGAAGCACGCGCCTTGAGGAAGTCAATCCATGAGATATCCTTGAGGAAGTTCTCACGCGAAGCCAGCCAGGCGAGAGAGAAGGTAGGATTCAACGCCGTGCGATGACCCGGAGCGAGTTTATTGCTCGTGGCCAGACTCAGCGACAGATCTGCGAAGTAACGGCCCATGAAACCATAGTGGTTATACCATGAGGCGGTAGTACGATACCAAGTATTGTTCTGGCCGTCCCAGTTGCGATACTCATAGTTCCACATCAGCACACTCTGGATGGCATGCTCACCGAAAGCACGGTCATAGTTCACACCGATACCCCAGTTGAAGTTCTTGTTCTGCCAGTCGAGCTTGGAGTCACTGCTCATATTGCTTTCCTTACCGCCTGTGTAGGTGCTGAACTCCGAAGGCTCACCGTCATTCCAGCCAGTGACCGACTTCATACCATATTTATACTCTCTGGTATGGTTCTCCCAATAAGCAGCGATATTGTCGTAGGCGATGCGAGTCCAAGCACTCAGTCCCTTCGTCACAGAAGAGAGATCCTGCTTCAAGGTCGCGTTGGCAAAGAGCGCACGTGTATGCGCCTTGCTGTAAGCACGGCCTTCGGTCAGAGCAACCGGGTTGGAGTAGCCGTCCCACGTAGCATTGCCACCCCACAGACCGTCTTCTGTCTTGATAGGGAAAGCTGCTGCCGGCACTGTATAGATCTTACCCCACAGGTTGTCGCTGGACAGTCCGGGGCGAGAGGCCTCCAAGAGCACACCGTCAAGGTCAACAGAGAGCTGAGTGGTAGATGTCAGATCAATGTCGAGATTCGTACGCAGGTTGCCTTTCTGGTACTTATTCTGAGTACTATAACCGTCGTTGAGGTTGGCATTCTTGATGAATCCGGCATTGTTGACGAGATAAGCCTCGGTATAGTAGCGCAGGCGGCTGCCGCCTCCACGGAAGCTCAGCGAGAAGATGTCGCTGGAGCCATGATTGCGGAAAGTCTCAGCAATCCAGTCTACATTGGGGAAATAATAAGGATACTTTCCACTCTTGAACGCACTGAGTGCATTAGCATCGTAGCGTGGCTCAAGACCGTCATTGGCGTATGCCTCGTTCAAGCCCAATGCATAGTCATAGGCATTGACGAATTTCGGCCGGCGCACTTCCCAGTTGAAGGCGTGATCGTATGTGAACTTGATCTCGTGGCTGTTGTACTTGCCTCGCTTGGTGATGATGTTGATGGCACCATTAGCGCCTTTATAACCATACAGAGCCGTTGCGGGCGCATCCTTCAACACAGTGACGCGCTCCACCTCTTCCGGCGAGATGTTGGTAATGTTGCGCTCAATACCATCGACAAGGAGCAAAGGAGAGGAACCGTTCAGACCCTGCAAGCCACGGATATAGAAAGACGGCTCGTAGGAAGCATAGTCACCGCTGCCCTGCAACGTGGTGAGACCAAGCACCTGACCAAAGAGAGAGTTGCCGATGTTCTTTGCTGACCGGCGGTTGACATCAGCGCTCGTAGCCACCGACATCGTGCTTTCGGAAAGAGGTTGTGTGATACCGAAGCCGATGTTGACGGGCGTGTCGGCATAGCGTGACACTTTAGCGGTGTCTGTCTGGGCTTGTGCCGCGAAGGCCGACATCATCGTGAGGGCGAATAATATCTGTCGTTTCATGAATTTTCTATTTGAATATATAGATTACCATTAATAATAGACTCATCACCGGATTACCATCCTGGATTCTGCGTCAAACCATAGCCTTTGTTGATCTCGGATGTCGGGAAGGCAGAGAGGAACCACTTCGTAGAGAAGTTTGTCCACCATGAGCGACTCTTGTTGGAGAGTACATAGCGCTCGTAAGAGAAGTGGGTCGGGAAAGCTTCACCGGTTGCATGATTACCCTTATAGGGCTGATCATTGGGTTGACCATTGGCATCGAGACGGCGAATCTTCAAACCATGGAGCGGTTTGCTGAACAGATCGGAGCGACGATAGCGGATCATGTCATACATGCGGCTCTCCTCCAGACCGAACTCACAGTTGCGTTCCTTCAGGATGGCAGCAATCATCTTGTCTTTAGTAGAGACATCATAGCCACTGGCCTTAAGTCCCTTCAAGCCGACACGCTCACGGATGGCATCGACATAGGGGATAGCCTCTGTGATGTGACCGGTCTGTGTCAGAGCCTCAGCATAGATGAGATACATCTCGGCCATACGCAGGTAAGGCCAGTTGCAATAGTTGTTGCTGGAGTTGGCCTGGTTCATATAGAACTTATTGTTGGCCATACCTGTGGCATACTGTCCACTCTCGTCTTTCGAGCGCTTGTCATTACCACCGTCCCAGCACTCCACTTGTTCACCACTCATGTTGCCATTGATGTCCATGCGGTTGAGCGTTCCGTTGACGATCATCGTCTCATAGAGGCGCGGATCGCGCGTGAGCTCACGTGGCTTACCCTTATGGATGAACATGGTGTCGAGATCACCGTTTTTCTCCAGGGCTTCATAGTCAAAGGGATGTCCGTCTTTCCAGTCGAACTGCTCCATATAGTCTTCAGTAGGCGTGTAGCCACCGTTGCTGTTGAAGTCTGTTGCCCACAGATATTCCCAGTTATGGGAGTCCTTATTACGTGCACGGGTAGAGATCAAGACCTCTGAGGTTCCACGCTGAGAATAAGCCTTACGGAAAGCAGAGCGGTAAGCACCAGGTGTCGTACCGGTAGGCTGCACCAATGCGTAGATGTTGCCGTTCTGTGCCTTCTTGTCAAAGAAGGCTTTGCAGGCATCTACGACATCCTGCCAGCGGCTTTCCTGATAATCACCATACCAAGCCTGATGGTTGGTGTTGGCGTTTTGGTCGCCCTCGGTGCAATAAGGCTGTGCATTGTTGAACAAAGGAGAGGCGGCAAAGCAAAGGATCTTTGCTTTCAGCCCCATAGCACCGGCCTGTGTGAAACGGCCTTCCCAGTTGCTCGCATCATCACCGAGTGACCAAGGCAGTTCAGGAGCGGCCTCATCTAAAAGATCGGTCATGAACTTCACCGTCTCTGCAACAGTAGCACGAGGGATCTCGTAGCTTGCCTCAGTTCCTTCGTACTCTCGTTTGACTATAGGCAGTCCGCCATAGTTGCGGAACAGATCGAAATAGCGCTCGGCAATCAGGCACTTAGCTTCCGCCTTCAATCTTGTCTTCTCACTCTCCTCCAACGGCGAGCGGTCAACATTGTTAAGGAAGATATAGCAGGCGCGGACGCACTCCCAAACATCATAGTTCATGTAAGGGAAGCGGCCACCGTCACTGCCTCCAGTAGAAGGAGCAGAATAGGCACCACTATAGTATAAGCGGTTCACGCCATCCCAGTCGCAATGGCTGTGCACCTCATCGGAGAGTGCATCAATGATGCCTGTGTTCATACCTTGGGCCGCATGACCTAACCAGCAGAATGGCAGACCATAGTGCTGCTTGGCATAGCAACTCCACAAGAAATTGCGTGTGTACTCGGCATTGTTGAAGATGGTGTCCTTCGTCACGTCGCCACCTGGGGCTTTCTCCAGAAAAGCATCACCGAACTTCCACTCGTCGGTACATGAAGTAAAGCTTATGGCAAAGAGAGCCAATGCCAAAGCCAGACCTGAGAATATATGGTTTCTATTGAAAGTTTTCATCTTATAGTCTTTCATTAATAATGATAATTATCGATCACCCTTAGAATCCCAATTTCAGCGTAGCAGCGAAAGAGCGTGTCAAAGGATAGTTTGGACGCGAGCTGGTACGAGACTCCGGATCACCCCACTTGAAGGGAGAGAAAGTCAGAAGGTTGTAGCCCGAGAGCTGGAGCGTCATATCTGTCATCTTGATCTGATGCATCCACGGGAAATCGAAATGGTAAGCGATCTGCGCGCTCTTCAGTCTGAGATACTTGGCATCCACCTCGTAGAGGGTAGAAGCAGCGTAGTTGTTGCTGGCATTGAGCTTAGTAGCACGTGGATACTTAGCATTCGGATCAGGATTGTCGGGAGTCCATACGTGGTCGTACTGGTATTGCAGCAAGGCTTTCTCCTGCTGGTCACCGAGTGGCTGACGGAAGCACTCGTCAAGCATACGGCTGACATTCCAAGCTGCTGTCCATCGCATACCAAACTCAAACTTCTTCCACTGGAAACCCATATTCAGTCCGGCTGTGTACTGAGGATCATCAGTGTGACCGATGGCATAACTATAGTCGTTGTTGTCGATAACACCATCGTGATTCAAATCGACATACACCGCATCACCATCCTTCAGCACGACACTGTGAGTCGGCAGGTCTTCACCATACTGAGCCTTGTATTTATCGTTGGATGTCTTGCTGTCATAGAGTCCCCAGAACTGGCGGATGAGACGCGAGCCAATACGGTGTCCCTTCTGATAGAGCCAATCATAGCTCTGCGGAGCCTCCATCATTTCCTTGATCTCGTTCTGGTTGTAGGACAGGTTGCCCTCAACATAATAGCGGAAGTTGTTGCTGATACGGTCCTGCCACTTTAAAGAGATTTCATAACCCCAACTGTTGACCTTACCCAAATTAGCTGCCGGCAAAGTGAGACCAAGGATACCTGGTGCCACGGAAGAGGTGAGCAGAATGTCTTTACGACGCTCGTAGTAGTAGTCGAAAGTGGCTTTCAAGCGACTGGAAAGGAAGTAAGCATCCACACCATAATCCTGCTTGAACGACTTCTCCCATGTCACGGCAGCGTTGTGCTTGGTACCCTCGGCCGCACCGTGCTGATAAGTATCAGTGTTGGTACCAAAGTTGTAGACATAGAGATAATTGTGGTTGTAGGCGCCCCAACTGGAGTAGAGGTTGTAAGGATCTGCCGTGTACATGAAGCGCTGGCCATTGAGCTGGTCGTTACCCACAAGACCCCAGGAAGCACGAAACTTGAGGAAGTCGACATACTTCTTGATGGGTTGCCAGAACTTCTCTTCAGAAACGGTCCATCCCACAGATCCAGCAGGGAAAGTACCATAGCGTTTGCCCGGTGCGAAGTTCTCTGATCCGTTGTAACCGATATTGAACTCAGCCATGTACTTGTTGGCAAAGTCATAGGTCACACGGCCCACCATACCTACATAGCCGTGAGGAATATCGGAGTAAGAACCAGGATAGTAGGTCTTGCTTTGGTTGTAGAGAGCCAGCGCACCCACATGATGCAGACCGAAGTTACGATTGTAGTTGAAGCTGGCTTCCATGTACCAGTCACGGGCCTTGTCAAACCGTTCGTTGTAGCCCAACTGAGAATCCTGTCCATTCTTGCGATACTGCATCACGCCGTCGACGAGTACAGGATTGTAAGTAGCTACCCCACCACTGCGCTGCTTGGTAGTGCTGTAGGAACTGTTATATGATCCTTTCAGTTTAAAGGACAATCCCTTGGTGATGACATCAAGTTTCTGATTGAGTACCACATCTATGTTCAAGGTATTGGTGTTGACATTTGTGTAGCCCTTGCCATAGAAAGCCGACAGACCATCCATGCCGACGAAGGGCAGAGAGTTGCCGTCAGCATCTACATCGGTGGTTGACTGGACATAGCGACCATCGACAACACCAGGGCTCGAGAACGGAGTTGTATTGTAGATTGTACGGAAGAGCTGGTTCCCATCCTCCTTAGAGATAGGAGTCTGCTTGATATCCACACGACCACCGATATTCAATGACAGCGTTGTCGTCTTCGTCACATCATAGTCAAGATTAGCACGGTAGTTGAAACGCTTGTACTTGAAGTTGAAATCATAATCCAGTCCTTGCTGCTTAAACAAACCGTCCTGGGTAAAAGCACCTAAAGAAATGAAATAACGAACTTTCTGCGTACCACCACTGATGTTAATGTTGTGTTGCGTCTGAAGAGCCGAGCCTTTCAGCAGATAGTCCATCCAGTCGACATCCGGGTAGCGGATAGGATCGGAGTGATCCTTGAATTTCTGCAGTACAGCATCAGAGAATCGGGGAGCCGCGCCATCGTTGATCTGCATCTGATTACAGTAACGGGCGTAGTCATAAGAGCCTGCAAGCTTGAGCAAGTCTGTCGGCATGACAAGACTGGCACTTGTTGACATGTTGATCTTTGCTTTGCCTTCCTTACCGCGCTTAGTGGTAACAAGAATGACACCATTGGCACCACGCACACCGAAGACAGCAGTAGCGGAAGCATCCTTCAGCACCGTGATGCTCTCAATCTCATTGGGATCGATCTCTGAGAAGTCACGCTCCACACCATCTACCTGAATAAGTGGCGAGGAGTTGGCCCAAGTAGCCTTACCACGCACAAAGATACTGGCGGCGTCGGCGCCCGGCTCTCCTGAGTACTGCACAGAGGAGATACCCAGTACAGATCCTGCCAGCATGTTGGTGACAGAGGCTGTCGGCACTGTGGTCAGCTCGGCTCCTTTAATACCTGAGATAGCACCTGTAACCGTCACCTTTTTCTGTGCGCCATAAGCCACCACCTGCACTTCCTGCAACTGTTTGGCATCATCGGAGAGCGTGATCATCATATCACGCTCAGAAGCCTTAACTTTCTTAGAGGCATAACCCACGGAGGACACCGTAAGCTCTGTACCAGGATTCACATACGCCGTGAACTTTCCGTCGAGGTCAGTGACGGCAATAGCCTTGCCGTCTTTGTTGAGAATGGTGGCGCCAATGATCGGTTGACCACTGGGATCTACTACCATACCCTTCACGGACTTTGTCTGTTGCTGCACCGCAGAGGCGGCATGGGTCTGAATTGGGAATGTAGCCAATGTCAAGGGAAGTAGCCCTATCATGGTACAGGTAGCCAGACCCGCCAGCTTTTTACTTAAATTGTTTTGCATGCATTTAAGCTTTTAGTCGTATTATATAGATGTTATTAGTTCTACTATTGTCAGAGGCCATGTGGTGTTAAGCATCGTTTACGTCTTTTCACCACTGCAAAGATTGCAAAAATCACTTAACACACAGGGAACAAATCGTGATAAGAAGACTATATATCGATAAAAATACAATAACCCATTAACGTATCACAACTTTCTTCCCCCGATAGATGTACCCCCCCTTGCTGTGGGGGTGCACACTACGACTGCCGTCAAGTGCATAGAAATATGAGTCCTGATTCTTGTCTAACGTCAAAGACTTGATACCCGTAGACGAAGTCTTGGAATAGACACGCACATAATCAATATAGTAGCGTTGCGGACTCTGGAAGTGCTCGAGTGATCCTCCGTTGTTTCCACCCAAGGCAAGATTGATGAGCAGATACATGGGCTGGTCACGGAAAGGATTGTAGCTCTTCTCCATATTACCGTCACTCCACCACACGTGGCTTTCCTGGGCATCAGATACGCGAATGCTGTTGAGCAGTTCATTGTCGCAGTAGATGCGGATATAATCACGATCCCAGTCACACCGCCACACATGATATTTGTCGCGCCAGTCCTTGTCTTTCTTGGCAAGATCAGAGACATACTTTACTTTGCTATTCCATGTTTGCCCCCACTGCGACCATCCGTCGCCCCAACAGGCATTGGCATGGATCGCTTCCTTGCCGCCACTGGGGTAATACTCCATAATGTCGACCTCACCACTATACGGCCATGCGATCCAACTGGGGTCGGCTCCAAGCATCCAGATGGCAGGCCAGTTACCCAATGCACATGGAATTTTGGCACGAACTTCTATTCTCACATACTTCCAACCGGCACGGTTCTGACTGGGATCCTGCTTCACCTTGCTGACGAGAGAGGCAGAAGAATATTGATAGCTCTTGCCGTTGACAGTCGTATTCTCCTTATAAGCAGAGATGACCAAGTTACCGTCTTTCACGTTGGCATTCTTACGACTGATCGTGTAACCCTGTGCTTCATTATTACGATGACCTTGGTCATAGCCCCAATATTCAGATTTTGGAACACCCGAATAGTTGAACTCATCATGAAAGATCAGTTCATACCCAGGATACGCATTAGCGATGTCCTCATCAGTTTCTTGAGCGAATACGCCCAATGCCGCCACCAGTGATAGTGCCAGAAAAAGGAATTTCTTCATGGTATAATATAATTTAGGTGTTATGAAAGAGGTTGACGGCACGCCAACCTGATTTAATTATTTGATGATGATTTTCTTTCCGTTCTTAATAACCAGGCCGTGATAGCCTTTGTTCACTCGTTGTCCGGCAAGATTATACAGCGTCTCTGTTTCGTTGTGCTGCGCAGTAGGCAGAGCGATGCCCGTTGCCGTGCCGTTGCCAATCTTCACCAGTCTTATATGAGAGAAGCTATACCATCCGGCAACATTCTTTCCGTCTATCGGACCATTGGCCACTTTGATGCCAATCGTCTGATCCTTATCCAAAGTAAACTTCAGACTTGTATCGTTCCAACCACGTCCAAACACTCCGCCCTCGTTGCCGACAGCTGGCAAAGCCGTCTTGGCAATTTCTGTCGTCAGTTCATCATTGCCGTTGACCTGGCAAACACTCAGTGAGAAGTTTGTGAATCCCTGCTGAGCACGGGCACAAACAGTCAGGAGATAGTCGCCCTTTTCAAGATCGTAGACTTCGGTGGTCACCATTTGGTTATTGGCATTACCATTATAGTAATCGAAATAGCCGCCGGTAGTACCATCAGCCAACGTGTAAGGTTCATTGTTTTTCCAGCCGAGATTGCCACCAGTCTGAGAGTAGGTCCAGCCATCAACATTCTTAGTAAAGGAAGCGTTCGGAATCTGACTCGTCAAGTCTTCAGCATCCTCCACGGCTTCCGCCATGCCATTGCTCTCCACGTAAGCACGCAGTGCCGTGTTGATTGCATTTGCCTTCGTGGCAGCGTCTTCAGCACTTGTCGGCTCACCGACTTGCTTGGCATTCTCAAAGGCGGTCAGCTTATCAACAAGAGCATAAGGCAACTCAGCTATTTCAGTAGTCTTAGCAAGTGCCAGAGCATCATAGCTGCTCTTAGCGTCGCGGAAAGCCTGGATGGCTGCTGTCAAAACCTCTGTGGCTGCATGAAAATCAGATGTGACCTCCTTGTCGACCAGTTGCTGCAAGTTTTGACGCTCTATTCCCGCCACATGCTCGTAAGGATCATTCTCTCCCTCACCAAGAACAGGATACAACAGAGCTTTGGCTTCCTTGACCAAGTCTGCGTATCCGGTTTTAGCGCCAGTCTCCAGTGTCGTGTAAATGAGTTGGAAATAATCGGCACGGAACCATGTCTTATCGCCTTCGCCCTCAGTACTGAGTTGAATTAGCAGTGAAGCGCCTTCGTCCACGGCGACCATATTGCTTTCTACAGTAGTATAAGGATGCTTTCCGGAAGCAACCAACTGCTGCTCTTTACCATCACCGACTTTGAGCATTATCTGAGCTGCAGAAGGAATCTGCACGGCGACCTTCACCTGATAGTATCCAGCTGACAACCCCTTGACCATCTGACTGACATAGCGTTTCTTGTTTTTAGTGTTGTTATAGTCGTAAGCATTGAAGTAATGCTCGCCATCGCAACCTGTCTTGTCTTCGTCGGCAGCGAATGTTTTCACCTTGGTATCAGACCCTTCGTCGTGAGACCAACCCTTGTCACCATCCTCGAAAGAAGAATTTGTCAACAGATAGGTCACGTTTGCCCCATCTTTCGTAGAAGCAGTCTTGACTGCCCCAGTAAGCGTTTTCACTTCTTCATCGACATTCTCTTGCGTTGCCTCTTTGCTGTCGACCAATGATTGAGCCGCAGTGATGGCTGTCTTCAAGTCGTCATCATTGAGCGTAGCATTGGCTGCAATAGCGTTAGCAATGGCAGTATTGAGAGCCGTCTTATCAATGACTGCCGTCAACTTGAAATTATCGACACCATTCTGCTGGTCATCTTTCGAGCGCTCGAAAGCCACTCCTATAAGAATAGGTGTAGTACCGTCAGAGCGGAAAGTCACGCTGACGTTTTTCCATTTGCCGTCTGTGGCATTGTCGGTGGACTTTGTCTCTCCTGCAAAGATATGCATTTTGCCCTTATCATTGCCTATGATATCGGCAGAGAGCTCATAAGCGCCTGCTGGCAAGGTGACGCTTTGCTGCAACTTCAGCAATTCGGCGCTGCCCCAACGGAAGCGCACACGATAAGTCTGCTTGCCGAACTTCTTCTCATCAAGTTGAATGAAATTGCCTTTGAAGTTGGAGGAATAGAGAAGATCGCCTTCTTTCAGCACAGAGTAGTCGTTCTTGTCTCCATGCTCATAGACGACATCCCAGTCCTGAGGCTGATAGATGGCTCGATGGTCCTTGGCGACATTCTTGCTATACTCCGTATGGATCGTATAGTTCCCTTCGAAGTCTGCATTCTTCAAGTACTGACTTGTCACGTCAGTCTGAGCGTTGGCAGACGCGGTGAAGCCCAGAAAGGCACACACCCACAATGTCTTGTAAAGTCTTTCCATATAGTTTAGGTTTATAATTGATTTGGTATATTGCAAAATTAATATGTTAACATGTCGACATAGGGAACAAAACAGCTAATTCAGGAAAGAAAATGATAATTCTTTGTGATTTCATTAACAAATCATTAACTTTGTAGTAATATGAGAAAGACGGTAACAAAATCAGATATACCGGCCTTTTAGTGTTTTTCCTAATCAGGAGCATTGCTTGTATGGTTTTCTCTCTACCCAGCTTCACTCCCCTGCGGCTTTCTCCCTAAGAGAGGCCTACATTATGATACTTACCAAGCAAATAGACTCAAGAGCTACGAAGGGCATTTTCTGAACTATTGTCGGTCAGAAGGGAAAAAGGGGACATGCCAAAGCCGATCGACATATCCCCCTCATCAACTTACTACTTACTAAATTACGACATCTCTGTTGTCATATAAGAGTTCTGTAAGCGCAATTATATTTAGTTGAGCTTGTTATTGGGCTTGAAGAAAAATACTATTTGATTACTACTTTCTTACCCTTGAAGATGTAGATACCACGTGGCAGACCATCGGTAGTGGTAGCATGGTGGCGCACGCACTGACCGCTTAGATTATACACATCCACAGGTTGAAGGCCGACAGTACCAGTAATTACGGCTTTGATGCCCGTAGGCGGTACTATGGCATCTATGGCACGTGACTCTTCCGCAGTAAGGATGAGCCAACGCAAACGATGCTGTGAATTAGCGTAGCTAAACGTCAGCGGAGACACCGATCCGCGCGCAGAGGCGCCAAGGCAATGAGGGCTGGCCGTGTTTTCCGGACGCACAAGGGAGTAGCCGCGCACGTCACTCCCGGAGACTACCCCCACTCGCCCACGTATGAGCTGCAGTCTCGATTCCGTGGTGGCTGCTTTGGCCTTACACTTGAACACCCCCGAAGTGTAGGCGATATTGTCACCCGTAGCAACATTAGTGAAAGTGTAGTAGCAGGTATTGGGATTAAACGATATCGTCCAAGCCACGCTATCGTTCAACTCTGCTTCCGCCGTGGACATGGTTGTCCACTTCAGCGTTTTGTCAGCGCTTTCCTTCAGGAACGACGAATAGAGTCCGTAGGTCTCATCCTCGTTTTTCAAGTAGTATTTGATAGTATCTTCCTGATCAAACACATAGTAGGGAGCTGCAAAGTTGATGGAACTTGTAGCAGGCAGTCCGTCCTCGCAGAGCGCCTGGCAGACAAGAGAGTTGGCGATGTACAATGCTGCCGTACCGTTGTCCTCATTGGCACCATTGATACCAAAGGGCCACAGATGCTGGTAGTCACCATTGAGCTGTTCCGTATCATTATTATCGAGGAAGCGCACCACATCGTTGGCACGGTCACCGAGCCAGTGTCCCGACGAGCGGTTGCTGCCATCACGTCTCTCACGGAAATTGTCATTGTTGTACCAGAAGTCACACGTGCCTACACCCACGCCGTGCAGCATCTCGTGCATCAGGGTGCCCGTGCGCTGATAAGAAGAGTTGGAGCCAACACGGATCCAACCGCCATAGCTGCAATCAGCCGTGGGGGTATCCGATTCGTAGCCAACACTGAGGCTCAGTCCCTTGATACTTGTCAGATTGTTCCAATAATTCACGGCATCCTTTGTAGCTGCCGTGATACGACTCTTTGCACCGGTATTGTCATCCCCTTCACGTATGGAATAGTTGATGTTGCCTTTTGGCAGGGTATAGAACTTCTTCGCCTCGCCATAAGCCACCTGATACTCCGAGGTGATGGCATAGGGTCGCATGTAGTAGCGCGTGCTCGGTGTAAGTCCGTCGATAACATAGATGACACCACTCTGCTGCATGGTCTGCGTGCTGCGCATGTCAGCAATGGTGGGATTGGGATGCGTGGCATAGCAAAATCCGCGCTCAGTCACGCTGGCGCCATTGCTGTTGAGCGTCATACGTCCGAAAGCTATCGTGGCGCCTCTTGCCATGCGCTTGTCGGTAATCACAGTAGGAGCCTTGCCGGTGGGGTTGGCATAGTGATAGTCCTCAATAGCCTTGGTGAGCTCGTCGATGGACTCATAAACCTCCTCGCGTGTGGCCTCGTCATTGGCGTAAAGCGTATTGGCCTTGTCAATGGCAACCTGCAATGCGGCGGCCTCGTTGCCTGCACCGCTACCGTAGAGTTTGTTAGCCTGGGTGATGAGTTTCTTCAAATCCTCTTTCACGGCATCCACATCAACCTTGCCATATGCGGTTGTGCGCTCCAACTTCACGAAGTCGCAGACCACCTTGGCATAAGCCGAACTGTTGGTGGGCATCTTAATATTTCGTGCCGCAAAACCTATCATGAGGTCGCCCTGGTAGGAACGTCTCAAAGTAAACACCACGGTGTCACCCACCCACTTCAGACATGGGAAAGAGTCGAGGGCTGAGTATTTCTTAGTGTATTGTCCGACAAAGGCGAGAACACTTTGTCCGGCTGTCTTTGAAGCGTCAGCATTGTACCAAGCTGCGGTGAGCCGGTAGGTACCGGCCGGGAGCTTCACGGTCTGTACATAACGTACGGTGTCGTTCCAACCTGTGCTCAGCGCCAGTACTCCTCCATTGTCTGTACCGTCGTAGCCTAATGCAGGCACGCTGACACCATTGAAAGTCATCTTAGAGCCTAACTGAATAATGGCTGTGGAGTTGTAGGTCACACGGGTCGTGCTTTTCCATCCAGACACTTCTGAAATGACATTGTTGAGGTCACCTGTGGCCGACTTACCGTAGTTGTACCCTGTATCGAACCCTGCGTTTTGCAAGTAGCATGACGTGATGTCATAATAGGCAATGTCGGTCTGGGCGTGTGTGGCGATGGGGAAAGCACATACCCAAAACAGGATATTGATGAGTAAAACTTTATACTTCATATATTTAGGCGGTTAATAGGGAAATAAGTGCTTGAGTGGACACAACGTCCACCCAAACACCGAACAAACTATATGACTACTGTGAAGCAGTTAACTTAAAGTCCAATCTTACCCTTGAACGAGAGATACCAGTTCTTCGGGTCGTAGAGATCTTTCTTGATCGTGGCTTTCACAGTACCCACATTGTCACTGCCGTCACGTCCATAGACGCGGTCGGCGAGGTAGGCGGGACTGTTACGGCGCAGGGCTACACGCATGAGATCGTAGAAGCGGGTACCCTGGAAGCAGCACTCAAGCGCATTTTCATCCATGATGAGGTCTTCTACTTTCTCAATCTGATAGCTCAGCGTGTCACTGGCCAAACTGTCCGTGGGGAACTGATAGTAAGGATTAAACTCGGTCCATCCGCATCCGCGGCTGTGAATGCCGATCGTGTTGTAGGGAGTGTTGCTCGTGATGTCGCGCACGATGTAACCCGTGTTCGCCGTAAAGGGGAAGTTGAACTGCGACACGAAGGCCGAGTCAGAGGCTGTGTGGCAATAGGGCAACACATACTCGTCGATGACATTGTTATTCACGCCACGCGCGAGAATCTGGAAGGCAAAGCGGGGATAGCCTGCACGGTTCAGCGCCTCAGCCAGGCGCAGGTAGACCATCGGACGGGTATAGATGGCGATGTTGCGGGTTGAATACTTGGCGATCCTCTGAATGGTGATGTGCTTGCCATTGTAAGAACCATTGCCCGTTACCCATACATTCATCAAGCGGAGGTCTCCCGCGAGGTTATTGCTAAGGTCACTCGGGGCAATGATCGTCGAAGCCTTGACACCGAGTTTGGCATCCATATAGCAATACTTCTGGCTAGCTGAGAGGTTCTGCATACCTTTCGACGGGGTAATGCTGGCCTTAAAGTCGTTGTTGGTATTGGCGTTGAAGTAATTGCGCAGCTGACTGTAGTTACCCTGCGAGGGTATGGAGTCACCGGCGATCATCGTCACCACACTACGGCTACTGCTGTAGGTTTCATCACCATAAGACAAGGAGGTATGAAGGGTATTCCAGTTGGGACTACTAAACATCACGCTGTTGGTGCCAAGTGGGAAATAGCTGTTGGCACCATTGGCCGTAGAGATGAAATGATAATAGTCGAGAGCTGCCTGCTTATAGTTACCGGCCCAAAGGTTCAGGTCACCGAGGAGCCAGCTGATAGGGAAGTAGAGCAGACGCGAATCAACAGATCCGATGACACCCAATCCCGGGCGCTCCACGTCGACAAGCGGTGTGAGGTCGGCAATGAAGTACTGGCAGATGCCCTGCAGGTCCTTGGTCTCATAGTTGGCGTTGGCCTCAGCCTCCGTGGTGATCGGCGTGGTGACGAAAGGCACCTTGCCATAGTTGAGCACAAGCTGGAGATAGGTCCAGGCGCGGTAGGCTTTCACTGCCGCATACTCCTTATAGAAGAGTTTCTCGCCACGGTTGTTTTTCACCGCGGTGTCGCAGCGGGCTATATAGAGGTTGCAGTTATTGATGACAGCATAGTAGTCCTTCGGGCTGTTGAACGCGTTGTCGTCATTGACATCGAAATCGGCAATGCCGCGCAGGTCAGCACTGGTGTTGGCGGTGACATCAACGAGGTCACCGCGCAGTTCACCCAGAAGGATGGTGCGATCGCCCAGCGCCTGCATCTTGTTCATGATGCCGGTGAGGGCATAGATGGAATCGCCCGGCTCGTGGAGACGATAGTCATCAGTGTACTGCACATGGTCGGAATCCTGCTCAAAGAAGTCGGTGCACGAGCCGAAGAACACAGCGACCTGCATCAGGAGCAAACACAAAATATATTTAGCTTTCATATCTGTTGGTCTCTAAGAGATGATTAAAGGTTGATTTTCACACCGGCAACCACAGAGCGGCTCTGAGGCAGCTCGCCGAGGTCGATGCCCTGACCGATGACCGACGAGGTAGCGGAAAACTCCGGGTCGGAACCAAGATACTTGGTGACGGTGAAAAGGTTGTTGGCCTGAATCCAGAACTGGAAGCCCTGGAAGAACGTGGAGTTCACAGGCAGGTCATAGCTCAGTGTGAGCGTCTTCAGGCGCAGATAGCTGCCGTCCTCGATCCAACGGTCGGAGAAGCGGCTGTTGCCCATCGGATCCTGGAAGGTAGCGCGTGGCACGCTGGTCTGCTGACCTTCGACCTGCCAACGGCTGTTGAGCGCAGTGGTCTGATTCATGAAGCGACTGCCACCCTCAAGTTGCGAACGCATGTAGTTGTACACGTCGTTACCCACGCTGTAGTTGAAGCGAGCCTCCAGACGGAAACGCTTATAAGTCAGAGCGGTGAACAGGTTGCCGTAGATGTCGGGATTAGGATCGCCGATAACGGTCATGTCCTTCTCGTTGATCTCATGGTTGCCGTCGACATCTACGAAGCGCATGTCACCGGCCTGAAAATAGTGCTTAGTGACACCGTTGGCGTCAAGGATGTAAAGACCGGCCTGCTGAGCTTCGTCACTTGTGGCGAACACACCGGAGATCTTGTAGCCGTAGAAGAGGTTAGCGGCCTTGCCAACCTCGGAACGGATGGTGGCTCCATAGAGAGTCTGCTGCATGGCTTGGGCACCGTCGGCCAAAGCAGTCACCTTATTCTTATAGTGTCCCAAAGTAGCTCCGGCCTCCCACTGGAAGTCTTTCAGAGCAAGAATCTTGCCACTGAGGCTGACGTCGAAGCCCGTGTTTTCGAGCTTTCCGTCGTTGCTCCAGTTGCTGTCAAGACCGGAGAGGAAGTTCAGGCTCTTGAGCATGAGCAGGTTGCGTGTCCAGCTCTTGTAGACGTTGAAACCGATGCTCACGCGGTTGTTGAGCAGACGGGCGTCAAGGCCAAAGTTAGCGCGGCCGGTTGTCTCCCACTTCACCTTGGTATTGCCGATACCGGCGATGGTCTTACCGGCGATGGCGTTGATGAAGAGCTTAGAGCTCAGATAGCTATGAGCAGCATAGTAGCCGATGTTGTCGTTGCCGCTCACGTCGTAGCCGGCGGTCAGACGCAGATAGTTGACGATAGGATTACCGGCGAGCCACGGCTCGTTGGTCATCACCCAAGCGCCCTGCACAGATGGGAACAGTCCCCAGACGACACCACAGATCTTCGCGCCACCGTCGGCGTCACGGCCGAAGAGCGAGGAGCTCTCGGCAGAGAAATCGGCAGTGAGGAAGTAACGGCGCAGATAGTCATACTGTGCCTGTGCATACCAGTTGATGTTACGCCACTTCTCGTTGGTACCGTAGCTGGTGGCGTTCATCAGGCTGGAGCTCATAAACGGAGTCTTGTCGGAACCTGTGTTGTAACCGAGCTGATAGTTGGGACGGTACTCTTCCCAGTTGACGCGTACACCGCCGAAAGCGCTCACGCTGTGTCCGGCATAACGGTTGTTCCAGGCCAGACGGGTATCGCTCATCATGGAGTTTTGCTTGGCAAAGAGTGAGCGCACCTCATTGGTACGATAGCCGTTGACCGAGGAGACATAGTACTCAGGCACACCGTTGATAGGCACGTAGTACTTCTCATTGGCGTTGACGAGGGTATAGCTGAAATGCTCGCTGAGTTGCAGGTACGGGTTGATGGTGTACACCGGCGTGATGCTCAGGTTGAGCATAGAGTTCTCAAAGCGGTTTTTGTTCTCACCGTCGCCGTAGGTGTTCAGCGCCCAGGGATTGGCGAGTTTCCAGTTGTAGTTGTTGTAGTCGGCAAGCGCCTCTGAGAGATAGTCCTCGGCTGTGATGTCGAGGTGAGAGGTGGAGAGCTCACCATGTCCATAGGAATACGGACTCAGGAAAGGCGACTTAACATAGCCAAGGAATGAGGGCGCTGTCGGCGTGCCATCGTCGTAGCCAACGGGCGCACCGTCGTCGCGGATGCTGCGCGTGGTATTGGAGTACGAGGCGTCGAAACGTACCGAAAGCGGATCGATAAGCCGGATATCGGTATTGAAGCGGATGTTGAAGCGATTCATATCGTTGTACTTCAACGTGCTGTTGGCGGTTGTATAGCCCACGGAGAGGTTATAGCTGGCCACCTTGTCACCACCCTCGACCTGAATGCCGTAGTTCTGGGTCAGTGCGGAGCGGTAGACCTTATCTTTCCAGTCAGTGTCGTTATGATACTGCTTATAATAGTAGTAATCGGGATCAGCGTTGAGCCATTTGAAGTCACGGATGGGCGTACCGGTGGACTTGAGCAGTTCCGAGGCATAGCCGCGGTACTGGCTGGCGTTCATCATGTCGATGAACTTTGGCTCAAAGGTCACTCCGGCTGACAGAGAAGCGGTGATGCGCGTGGCCATGCTCTTCGAGCGCTTGGTATCAATGAGGATGATACCATTAGCACCCTTGGAACCGTAAAGGGCAGTACCGTTGCGTAGCACGGTGACCTTGTCGATGTCGGCGGGATTGATAGCCGTGAGAATGTCGTTGGCAAAACCACTGTGGAGCATGCTGTGACCATACTGCTGGTCGAAGATGACACCGTCGACGACGATCAGCGGCTGGGCATTGGCATAGATGCTGTTCAAGCCCTGCACATACATATTGGCGCCCACACCGGGCGTGTTGTTACGGGTGATGACGTGAGCATAAGCGCCGAGCTGCTTTTCAATCTCTTCTTTGACATTGAGTACACCGGAGTACCGCATGTCACTGGCCGAACGGTCGTTGCGCAAGTCAGTGGAAGCATCGTAGTCCGTGGTGAACGTAGAGGGATAGAGCAGCAGATCGCCCTGCTTCTCGCCCTTGGCGAGTCCAGTGAAGAGCAGATTATGGGATGGCAATTTCACAGTGATCGATGAGGCGAAGACAGGGACGTCGAAGGCGAACGAGCCGTCGTCGTCGGTCAGAGCCGTATAGCCCTGCACGCCTACAGCACCAACGATGGCACCGGGCAGCGGCTTGTGGGTGACAGCGCTGAGGACGCGTCCGGAGATATGACGTGTGGCATAGTGCTTCCTCACCGGTGCTACGACCGTCTTCTTCACGGGCTCAGCATCCTCCATGTCGTCCTGGGCATGAACGGCCACAGGCATGGCCAGCATACCAGCGGTCAGGAAAACCATCGGCAACCGGCGACTGATTGTATGATAGGATATGATAGTGTTGATTTCCATGTTTCGTATTTTTAAAGATGGGTTGTTGGTTGCTGGTTACTCCTCGTGGGGTTTGAGGATGATGGCATCGATATGCAGATAACGGTTATACTTACCACTGCGTATCTGACTGTTGCTCACACGGGTGTCAATGATCAGCTGCGCCGTGGGTTTCTGGTTGTAGCCACAATAATTGAACTTAAAGTCCTTGGCCACCAAGAACGTGTCGACCTTGTCGACTGTGGTGGTAAACTTCGTGCCCAGCGTGGTCCAGGAAGAAGCAATAGAGGAAATCTTGCCACCTTTGTCGGATTGTGCCAGACGCACACGGAAGACGGTGGGCAGACGCTGAAGATCGCTTGCCTGCTCGTCGCCAGCGATGGCCGGTGCCGTGATGACATAGATGTCATAGGGCACATCGGAGAGCAAGTTAGGCAGATTGAAATAGACCAAAGGATTGCTCGACGTGCCGGAGGGAGACAGCGTGCTATAAGAGTGACCGTGGATCTTATCATAGAAGGGGTTGTCGGTGGACACCTTCGTTACCTCAAGTGGATACACAGTTGACAGCTCATCCACAGAGTCGACATTAACAGAGTTCTCACCCTCAAGGTAATAGTTCCACATGAAGGTCTCGCGGGCATTAATGCGCCAATTGGCTTGACTGAGCAGCACACCATTGCTGCACGTGTGTTGGGCGGCACCACTGAACACACCGTCAGCAGAGAACGGCTTGTCATAGATGCAGTAGTGCTCACGGGCATCGCCATAGTAAGCCTCGCGGTTCTGAGGCTTCCGGGCATTCGTGGAGAAGGCGGAGTCCTGGAACGACACCTCGCTGTTGACAGAGTTCACAGAGCGGTTGAACACCGTACCGGTGATGGCTGCCAAGCGGGAATTTACCCAGGTCAGCGAGTCGCGCAGACGGGGATCGCTGCTGTAGACGCTGTTGTTGTACTTGAAATACTTCTCGTACTTCGGCACGAGTTTATTCCACACCTCGTTGGTGGGGGCAAGCATCCAATAGGTACTGTCCTCGGCATTGATATAGCCCAGACCATCGAGGAGTTCGTTCTGCAACGTAGACACGGAGTCGAGGTAAACGGTCTTACCGTCGATAATGTCACCAGCCACACTCTTTGCGGGGTTAAATTTGTAGCGGTTGAATGAATAGATGAAATTGGCCACAGAGTCGAGGTTTTCCACTTTTTTCAGTCCTTCAAGGATATTCGGCACATAGCCGGCCGGCTGTGCCACGGTGTAGAGCACACCGTTGCCATAGACCTGGTTACCCTTGGTGATGGCATCATCACCGAACTTCGAGGCTGTGAGCAATTTATACTTGCCGTTGAGCATGACGATAGAATCGTTAGAGGACGTGCCAGTAGAGTAGTTGTACAGAGCGATATGATTCTGCACAAACTCCTTGAGCGTGCTGTTGTCTTTGTCGCGCACACCCCGAGTCTTCTCTGTCTTGTAGGTTTCGATGAGTTCGTCGGCGCTCTCTTTGGAGAAGTTGTCGTTGGTAGGCGCGAATACTGTGAACATCTGGCTGCTGGCCAGCGCACGGTCGTAGCCCACGGCCTTCACCACCGAAGCGAAGTTGCTCAAGTCGGGATTGGCTTCGATACCCTCCCACAGATTGCCATCAGCACTGACGGTGGCATGATAGTGGTTGTCCCAGTCATCGGTGCAACTGGCCAAAGCGAAGACAGCCATGAGCACCAGGACTATTTTCTTATAGATATTTCTTTTCATAATCATTAGTTCTTCTTTCGTGGTTCTCGTTTACAAGTCTGTCTCCATCTGTCCCGCACCGACAGCATAGATGCTCTTTGGCACAATCTCGAGATAGTCGAGCATAAACTCGTTGTTGTTACCAAGCTTGCTGGTCGACGTACAGCGGATACGCAGGTAGTGGTCAGTCTTCGGATTGATGTGTACGGTACATAGCACAATGCGATGTGTACGCGAGTTATTGACAAACTCGTTGATGACGCTACCATCAGTATGATAGCCACCGTAAGGTCCGCGATAACGTCCGAGGTTGCGAAGCATCTTTTGGTCCTGAGCCTTCTCCTCGTCGGTGAGTTTGGCCCAATTATCAGTGAACTTATTACCGAGAATACTCTCGTCGTTGAGGAACTTACGCATATCCAAGGGGATACCCTGCGGTCGGTTGTCGAAATAGATCTGGGCCACACCACGTGTCGTCAAGGCACAGAAGCCGAGACGGATCTGATACTCACCCTCATAGGGAACCGGCGGCAGACGGAACGAGATATCGTAGTCGCCAAAAAGGTTGAACTCATCGCCCTCATAACTCCAGAAGTTGCGGTGAGGACGACGGTAGACGAGGTAGCCGCCTCGCATGGTCACATGATCGAGGTAGCCCTTGGGAAACCAGTAGTTTTTGCCGTTAGCAAAGGTCTGGTCGGCCTTGGAGCTATTGTCGTCCTTGGCGGGATCACCGTTGAGACGGATGTTCTCTGTCATCACTTGGGGGAAGACAGTGGAGAAGTCCATACGAATGCGGTCGTTGAACACACCCATCTGTGTGATCTTGTCAAAGGCGATGATGTCGTCGATATAGAAGTAACGACCGTTAGGAGCATCCTGCACATACTGATCCTCAATGGTAGGCAGCACCTTTGCACCGCGGATGAGATCGTTGTCCTTATATTTGCTATAGCTGTCCTGACGGCGGTTGATGAAGCGCTGACCATAGTCGGCGCCTTGCTTGACCTTACCACCGATAGTAGCCTGATCGAGTTTCATCATGGTATGGGGCAACATGGTCTCATACCAGTCGGTGGGATCCATGAGGTCAACCTTAATGCCAATGGCGGTGTTTGCCGTGGGCTTGGTCCAGGAATACTCCAGCGGTGTGAGTTTGTTCCATCCGATAACGTCGCGGGTGAGGATATGGTAGGCGATAAACATGTTGAGCGGGTTCATGCGCCGTGTGATCTTGTCGATACCCTTGTCAGCCTGATAGTCGGCGTCATCGCCATAGACAGGATCATAGAGTTTACAGGCCAAGTCGTAGAGAGCCTGCAGATTGCCGTTGGACGTAGTGATGCCATAGGCCTTGAGCTTGGCCTTGAGCAAGGAGTCCTTCTCCACGAAGACGGTATAGCCGTACTTCTTGTCAGCAGGTGGGCAGGCAATCTCATGCCAGAAGTCAGAAGTGTAGGAGTAATAGTCATATTTGCCAGCGTTGTAGCTGTTGTCCTTGACCTTATAGAGCGAGTCCTGCAGGCCAGTAGCCTTAAGCGCCTCGAAGAACATGCTGATCTGATCGTTGGCCCCAAGGATGTCAGCAATAGAGCTGTTGGAGTTTTCGAGCACAGCACTGATAGGCTGCACGATACCGTTCTGCACTGAGTCGTCCTTAGTGGCGTTATAGATATACGCCATGCGGTTGAGCTCCACCACGGTGTTGCTGTCTTTGTCCATGCCATGGGTGATTTGGATGAAGCGCTTGTTGAGGTTCTCTGTGTTGAGCGTGCCATCGTTCATGTCTATGGTGCCATAGATATTGTTCACCAAGTGGGAACGTGCGATCGTATCGCACTCACCTTGAGTGAGATCCTGCACAGAGGCGAGACCGTGCTTCTTGAGATAGGTCTCCATCACCGAGTTCGACGGCAGGAAGCAGGTGTAGTGTCCATAGGCGGAAAGCACGTCCATCAGTCCGGCACGGTTGACGACATAGGCGAAGTCGCTGTACTCCGGCCGGTTGTTGATGTAGTCGCTCATCATCTCGCCCTTGAACGTGTAGTAATTGGAAGTGTCCGGCTCATCGGAGCACGAGGCGAGCCCCAGACCTCCGACAAGGCAGCAGACAGAGAGGATGATACTGAATATCTTTTTCATTGTTGGTTCGTTTATATATAATACAATGAGTAGTTGCTGAATACTGGCGTTTATTTGTTCTGCTCGATGCTCGAGTCGACACCACTACCGAAGGCTGGGTTCTGCTTGAGGTTGCCATTAACCTTGAGCTCATCGACATTATATGGCCAGTAGATATAGTCCATCTTGGCGAGTTTGCCGCTGATTGCACTGGTATTGGAGGTGAATTTCATCAAGGTCTGCTGGCGCAGATAGTCGGTATTGCCGTCGCGGCGCGAACGGCAGACGAGATCGTACCAGCGCTTACCCTCGAACATCAGCTCTCGCTGACGCTCGGTCATCACCAAGTTTTCAATTTTCTCTTTAGTGGCGTAGTCGTTAGCCTGCAGGGTATCCTTGAGGACGCTTTCACACACCGACCGCTTATTCACGGCGTTTACCAAAGAGAAGGCCTGCACCATGTAGTTCTTGTCCTGATCGCTCAACTCGCTGGCATCGCTCATCAAGGCGGTGAGTGCCTCAGCCTTCATCAGCATCACATCGGTGAGACGATAGATGATCCAGTTAGCCTTGGACTTATTCTCAGCATAAGGACTAAAGTGTGAAGTACTTACTTTTTCGGGACCGCCAGAATAGTCGACGTTCACAACGGCGAAGCATCCCTTGCTGATCTTGCCGTTGTACATGTTTTCGTAGTAGCGGCCGTCGTACTTTGAGAAGACCTGATTGGTCTGTCCTTCGGTGCCGCTCACATAAGTGGAAGGAGCTGCATATCCCGCGACAATGTCTCCCTTAGAGAACATGTAGAAGTCGTTGGCGGCTCCATTGCTTGGCATGTTGTCATCACGCATATAGGTGAGTTCGAAGATGCTTTCCATGCTGTTGCCATCACCAAAGATCTCATTGTAGGCATGACCATAGACGGTATTGGTAAAAACATCGCTGATGAGCGGATATCCGTTAACGCGAGCCTCTTCGTCAGCGCTAAGCCGATTGTAGAAGCCCTTGTCCTTGGCGCGCTGACACATGGAGGCAATGACCATGTCGGCATACTCGATGCACTTGTTGTAGTCTTTCTTCCACAGATACATGTCGCAAAGCATGGCATGGATGGCATCCTGCGTGATGCGGCCTGTCTGGTACAAAGCCTTGGTAGAGCTGGAAGAGGGATAGTTTTTCACGGCATTGCCCTGTACACGCTCCAGGTCAATAATGAGCGAGTCAAGAACATCAT
Organism: Prevotella sp.; assembly: GCA_052355365.1. Taxonomy (GTDB): domain Bacteria; phylum Bacteroidota; class Bacteroidia; order Bacteroidales; family Bacteroidaceae; genus Prevotella. The sequence continues at coordinate 48,179 of DAWDCC010000012.1, forward strand.
CGAACTTCGTGGCCGGGAGGTTCATCACCTGGTTGTCGTCGGCGTAAGCTACTGTTGTGTAGGGCACGTCGCGGAAGGTGCGGATGAGATAGAAGTAGCACAGATCACGGATGGCGCTAGCCTCAGCGATGTCGGCATTGAGCTCCGAAGTAGAGAAGGCGGGATCGGTGGCAGCAACGGCAGGCGCATGCTCGATCAGTGTGTTGGCACTGTTGATGATATAGTAGAACGGTGTCCAGGTGGTATAGCCGTTGGAGGCGTCGATGTCCTCCTTGAAGATTTTCTGCAACGAGGCATCCTTCTCGATATTGTTGCCCGATGTGACATTGTCACTGCGGAACTCGCCCCAGATCATCATGCGCTTCACCACTCCGGCATCCTGCAGGCTGGCGTACAGACCGGTCATCATCTGGTCAACATCGGCCTTCTCGTTCCAGAACTCATCTTCCACCGTCACGTTCTGAGGCTTCACCTCAAGAAAGTCACTGCACGAGGCAAAGCTCAGCAGGGTCGCAACGGCTGTGATAATGCTATATATTGTATTTCTGCGTTTCATGACTATAAATATATGATTAGAAGTCTACGGTGATACCCAGTGTGACTGAGCGCGAACGCGGAGTCTGTGAACGGTCCACAGCAGGGGCATAGCCACTCTGAACGATATCGGGGTCTACACCAGAATACTTCGTGATAACAAACGGGTTGTTGATGCTCGCATAGAAGGCGATGCGGTTGAAGCCGATGGCCTTGAGCTGCTTACGCGTTAAAGCGTAGGACAGCTGGGCATAGCTCATACGCAGGTAAGAGCCATCCTCAACGAAACGGTCGCTGACCAACGTGTTGTAGTTGGTGTCGGTTCCGTACATGGCGCGTGGGATCGTGGTCACGTCGCCCTCTTTGCGCCAGCGGTAGTTCACAGCCTGACTCTGGTTGTAGTTGTTGTTCATCGACTCTGCATTGAGACGGGCAAGATTGAGAATCTTGTTACCATAGCGGTAGGTGAACTGTGTGGTCAGACGCCACTCCTTATAGGAGAAGACGAAACCGAAACCACCCGTGAGCTTAGGCAGAGAGGAACCGAGGTAGACGATGTCAAGCGCATCAATGTTACCGTCGTGGTTGATATCCTCATACATGGCATCACCTCCAACAAAGGCATAGTTCTTACCCGTGCCGTTGTTGTTATAGTTATAGCGCATCTGGATAGGGTTGCCATCAGCGTCTAAGATAGGCTTACCCTCTGCGTTGAAAGCGATGGGCGCCGTCTTGCCAGCAGCAAGGAAGGCCGACCGCTCTTCAGCATTCATATTCTTAAAGGTCTCATAGTTGTACTGATAGACACCTTTGCTACGGAATCCATAGATGGCACCAAACGGATTGTGGAGCTGCACGCGCTGGAGATACTGTCCGTTAGAGTAGTTAAACGTGGAGTTGAGCGAGTTGAGCATATAGTCATCCATCTCCAAGAGCTCATTGCGGTTGTTACCGAAGTTGGCGTTCATGTCAAAGGTAAAGTGACCAGCCGTAACGAGTTTATTGGTATTGATATGGAACTCCCAACCGGTGTTGCGCATCTTACCGTTGTTGCGGTAGGCGAGCGTGGCAAAACCGGTGCTCGACGGAATGCGGTAGTCCTTCAGCAACATGTCAGTGATGGTGGTGCTATAAGCCTCGAAGGTGATGAAGAAACGATCATTGAAGAGGCCGAGATCCACACCAAGGTTGTACTGGGTATTTTTTTGCATACGCAGGTCGGTGAGACGGATATTCTGCGGATGCATGGAGCTCATGTCGAGATAGCGGTTACCAGTAGCGTACTTACGCACATAGAGGTAGTCCTGGTTGGGCTGCACACCCACAATACCCCAGCTCGGACGCAAAGAGAGCATCGAGAGGCCATGGTCGCGTAAGACTTTCATAAAAGGCTCGTCGACGATGTTCCAACGCAGAGAGACGGAGGGGAAGTAAGCCCAACGCTTCTTCGGACCAAACTTAGAGGTACCGTCGGCACGCAGAGTGAAGTCAAACATGTAGCGGCTCTTGTAAGCGTAGTGGGCGGAATAGGTGAAGTACATCGAACGCCACTCGTTGTACCATGAGCTCAAACCTGTGTTGATACCGCCGGCATCAGGACTGGAGAAATCCTTGCCCGGAAGGCCCTTGGAGCCGTTGCTCTGTCCGCTTGACGATCCAGAATTGAGTTCGAAACGTCCCATCATTTGCAACGAATGATCCTCATTGGCAAAGTGTGGGACGAAGGTCAGCGTGTGCTTGGTGTTGAAGCCGAAGCTCTTGCTGCTGCCGGAGTTGGCGAGGTTCACGCCGTTGTTCCAAGCTACAGTGGTGAGTTCGGAAGGATAGAAACTGTTGTCGTACTGATTGAATACGCTGGCATAGACACTGCCCTGATAGTTAAGCTGGGTATGCGAGGCATCCATGCCTAAGAGATGATAGTTGATGACAAGCTCGGGGTTGAGGTCGTAGGTGCTACGTCCCTTCTTGGCAAGATGGGCACTGGCCACAGGGTTGACGAGTTTCTTCTGGTCATCTTTAAAGATATCTGAGGCACTTTGCAGCATCTCATAGTAGCGGTCGGTGTTTTGACCGGTCACCGGATCCTGCTCGTAGATAGCCATATTTGGCATCTTCTTCATGGCGATATCGAGCAGGTTGTCGTAGTTCATATCATTCTTGGTATAGGTCAGCGAGAAGTTGGTCGAGATCTTGATACGTTCACTGACATAGTAGTCCAAGGCCACATTGGTAGAGAAGCGGTTGAGCTTCTGCATGATCATCGTACCTGTCTCATGGTCGTACCCCATACCAATACGGAATGAGGCCTTCTCACCACCACCCGTCACGGAAATGTAGTGATTTTGACGCAGACCGTTCTGCGTCACGGCATCGCGCCAGTCGGTGTTGTTGTTATATTGCTCATACTCCGAGAACGAGGGGTCGTAATTGATCTCACGGATGTTCTGGCTACGGGTGTCGCTCTGTGTGGGGTTGAAATAGCTTTCCTTGAGCATCATCGTGTAGTCATCACCGTTGAGCAGAGCATATCCTTTGGGCTGGTGAGTACCGGTGAGCTTCAGTGAGTAGCTCACGCGTGGCTTACCCATAGCACCACGCTTGGTGGTGATCTCGATGACGCCATTACCACCCTGCGAACCGTAGACGGCGGTGGCGGCGGCATCCTTCAGCACATTGATGGAGGCTATATCTTCAGGGTTAATATTAAGCAGTTCAGCGAACTTCTCATTGTTGGCACCGGCAAGGTCGAAGTTGGACATATCAACATTGCGGATATTGCCATTGATAACGATCAGCGGGTTGGAATCGGTGAGCGTGGAAAGTGATGAAGCTCCACGCAGACGGAGGTTGGAACCGGAGCCAAGGTCACCGGAGTTGGCGATGATGTCCAGACCGGCGATGCGTCCCTGAAGGGCTTCATCGATGGTTGTCACGCCCAGTCCGGCAAGGTCTTTCATGTTCAGGCTCTGCGAGGCATAGGAGATCTCGCGCTCAGGAATACTCAAGTTGTTACCAGAGGTGCGGCGGCGAGCCGTGACGGTGACCTCCTTGATCTCGTTCTCTGTCTTGAGCAGGATCTTATACTCACTGCGGTCCAAGGGCAGAGTCTGCTTCTTCATACCGACGAAACTGAACTGAATCTTGTTTTTCGGACTCTTCACTGCCATGGAGAAATTACCGTTGAGGTCAGATACAGTGGAGTTGATGATACGTCCGCTGGCATCGATCTCCACAACGGTGGCACCCATCAAGGGTCCCATCTCGTCTGAGACAGTACCATGGACGTTGCCCGTCTGAGCCATCACAGTGGCACAGCTGAGCATAGCACCGGCGAGAATGGTCAGGCGACGGTGCGACATCGCCTTGCGGAGCAATGCCTGTATGTCTATGATATTATAATATTGTTTTCGCATGGCTTACTTTCTTCTGTGTTGGATGTATTTCTTTGCGAGATTCTTCCAAGGGGTCATAGCTTTCTGGCTGTAGAACAACGGGCCGTCGATGAGATGAACAACGGCGTCGGAACTGCTGTAGATCGTCTTGGCATAACCCGCACCGCTGAACCAGTACTCGCGACAGATGTTGTTGTACAATCCCGATTTCTTCTCCACGTGGCGTACGTTGCCGGCATTGTCCTTGATGATGAGCTGTCCGTCCTTGTGGGTGACATTGATGGGATAGTAGACATCATTGTCGGGGTCAAGAAGCATCGTCTCATAGTTGCTCGTGGTGACAGCACGGTGACTCACGGCACCATTGGCATCGGTGACTTCCTCGTAGTTGGTAGGATTACTGCCAATAGCGATGGAGTTGTCTTGAATGTGATAGCACAAGAAACTGAGGATACGATCCTTAATGGCCTTGGCTGTGGCGGCAGCGTCCTTGTCACCGTCCTCCCCCTTCCGATAATACTCATCATACTCGCTCCATGTTGGCAGGATACCATCAGCGGTAAGCTTCTCAATGGCGGCATTGGAAGGTACGTAGACCGTATAGTTGAAGTTGTTGAAGAGGTTGATATTGAAGTTTCCATTGCTTTGTCCTGCACAAGTATATATTGTATTCGACATCTTCATGGAGTTGGCCAGCAGGGCGTCGTTGCCAAGATTCTCGTCAGGACCGATGAGGAGCTTGAGAAACTCAGAGTACTCTTCGTGACCCTTAAGCACCTGATAGACTGAGCGAGAGCCGGTCATTGGTATCATCTTATCAACGGTATAGGTCTTACCATTACCGTTCTTCGACAAGTCATAGATAGCGGACACAGGTATAGAAGTGCCATGGTCAATCTGCCAGCCACCGGCTACAGTCATATCGGCTTTGTCACCGTCAGTGACCTTGATGATCGAACCACTCTTGGTCTTGTAGTAACTATAATCCGTACTGATGGGACCCACGATGATGAGATTGTTGATCAGATCCTGTAAACGGTTCTTGACGACGTTGTAGGGCACACTAGCCTGCAACTTTTCGCCAATGGTGATATTGCCATTCTCGTCAATATCACAACCATAGCGCATTGCCTTCACCGAGTTGCTAAGATTGTCCCAATAGAAGACAATGACAGTCTCTTGGCGATCACCAAAGTTGGCAGGGTCAACATAGTACATCATAGCCTTATTGTCAGGAAGGATGAGCGAGTAATGAAGATACTCATTCTCCTTGCCCTTAGCGGCCATGGAGTTAAGATAAGGTCTGAATTCGAGCTCATTGATAGCCCAGTTGGTGATACTCATCGTCTCGGAGTTGTTCTTGGCCGGGAAAGCGACACTATAATACTCCATCGGGGTGAACACCTTGTTGGTAAGATAAATGACACCATTGCAACCAATGAACGCGCTGTCCACATCGGCTGGCTTCACACCCATCTCTTCCTTGGCATCGTTGACGATGGAGGAGAACTTTGAGGGAATGGCGTCTACAAAACTACCCACCATGTTGACATTGATGAGTGAGGCAAGGATGTTGTCAGGAACATTGTCCCATGTGCCATAGCGCTCCTTGAGCATTTGACCCTCACCATTATTCCACCATTCTTCCAGAACCTTGTTAGTCGGCACAAACATCACGCCGGCATCATAGTGCAGGTCCTTGTTACTGGTGTTGGTGTACATATACTGGTTCCATCCCGGATCGAAGTTCAGTGTGGCATCGCTAGGCATGTTGCCCGGTGCAGGGTTGCCAGCGGTGACAGGTAGGGCACGACCACTTGGAGTGAAATAGTGGAGGGTGAAGACAGAGTCGACACTGGTATTGTAGAGACGATTATACTCCGTAGTCTTCGCTTTATCGTAGTAAGGAGCGGAGAAACGGTCAATGAGGTGAGCCCACAGGCTGGTGTTGGCATGCTCATGGAGGATCTGCGCCATGTTCTCGAATGGCTCCACGACACCGTTCATCTTCTGGATATATCCGTTCTTGCAGGTGATGTCGCGCTCCATCACCATATGATCGCCGATAAGGGCGTCGTTTGTTGAAGAACTGATGCCATTACTGAGAATCTTCACGTCCTCATTGGTGAACCCGTTCTTCTGCATAAACTCCGGCAGGAAATGGATCATCGGTGCAGTAATGTCGCTCGTGCCCATGTGTCCGTCGCGGAAGAGAATGATGTTCTTATGGTTGTTACGATACCACGTCCATGCCTTTTGGTTGGCACTCATCTTGGTGTAGGGCATGGTATAGACCGAGTCAAAGGCACTGGCAGAGGTCGGACGGCGCATGGCGAGACCCTTCTCCGGCGGTGTGGCGGCCACGTTACTCATCAATTCGATGAGGTAGGCATTGTTAATAACCTGGTTGTTGAGCAACAGCTTTTTCTGGGCAATGGAAAGCTTGTCATAGGATCGCACACCCCATTTGTTGTTTTTGAACCAGTTGTCGTAGGTAGCATCATCAGCGACGAAGATGGTCAGCGAACCCGTGTGGCTCATCTTCTCGGTGAGACCGAGGTCATCGATCAGCCTCAACGTATACTGATAGTTGCCCTGATTCTTCAACTCCTCATAGATGGAGTTGCCCAGCCACGAAGGCTGTCCGGTCAGCAAGTCGTCCTTGCACGACTGGAAGGAGAGAGCACCTACCACCAGGCCGATTGCAAAAGCAGATCTCGTGATTCCGAAAGTTAGGTGTTTACACTTCATGTGATTGTGGTTATATTATTAACGTGAGTTCGATGAATTTAGAACAGAGTAAGCTGACGGTCAATGGAACGT
>DAWDCC010000013.1:0-54753 GCA_052355365.1 Prevotella sp.
CACGAAAGTAGGAGATAAGCACCTATGATTAGTGTTTACCTCCTACTCGATTTGTTGATATATTCCTTCAACATCGTGGATTTGTTCCTTCAATATCGTGGATCATCTTTCAACATCGTGGTGCAATGGCGCTAAACATATTTCTCGCCCTTCTTCAGCGCCACCTCATTGACATACTTGCGGATGAGGGCCGAAGAGTCTTCTTTCTTGCAGATGAGCAGCACATTGTCCTTTTCAGCCACAATGAAACCATCAAGACCGCTGATCACACCCAGCCGGTCTTTCGGCAACTTGATGATATTGTGGTGGCTGTTTTCAATCATCACGTCGGAGCCCACCACCACGTTGTCGTCGCCGGACTTCTGCTGTGACTCATACATACTATGCCATGTACCCAGGTCTGCCCAGCCAAAGCTGCAGCGCATCACATACACGTGCTCAGTCTTCTCCAGTATGGCTGACTCGATGCTCAGGTTGGGATAAGAGGAAAAATGCTCCAGCATATAGCTCTCCTCCTGCTCGGGAGAGGCATAGAAGTTGATGTTGTCGAGTTGTCTGAGCACCACGGGCAGCTGCTTGGTCAGTTCTTCCCACGTCGTCTTCACGCTGACGAAAAACACACCGGTGTTCCAATAAAACTCGCCGCTGTCCATAAACACCTGCGCAAACTGCCGCTCGGGCTTCTCGGTAAACGACTTCACAGTGTAGAAGCCTTCTTCCACGGGATCGCCCAGCTGGATATAGCCATAGCCCGGTTCCGGCCGTGTCGGCTTAACACCCATGACCAGAAAGCCCTCATGCGCAGAGACAAAGGCAAAGCCATCGTGGACATTGCGCTCGAAAGCAGCCTCGTCCGTCACAGCCTGATCGGAAGGCACCGTGACGATATTGGCCTTGACATCCTCGCGCGCGATGCGATAGGCGGCCCAAGCCAGGCTCGGCGCTGTATTGCGCTGCACGGGTTCTGCAAGGATATGGTCGCGCGCCACCTTGGGCAACTGCTCGCGCACCAAGTCGACATAGTCGATGTTTGTACTGACAAAGATATGCCCGGGAGTCACAAGCTTAGCCATACGGTCGTAAGTCTGCTGCAACTGTGTGCGTCCGGTACCAAAAAAGTCAATGAACTGTTTGGGATAAGACTCTCGGCTGTAAGGCCATAAACGCTGTCCCTTACCGCCCGCTAAAATCAAACAGTAATCGTTGTCACTTCTTGTCGTCATGTTTCTTTAGGGTATAAGATTTAAATTCTTGTACGAAATTACGATTTATCTTTGAGACCACAAAACGTTTTACACTCTTTTTGTGTATTTTAATCATCGTGTCCATTGTGCACGTTCACATCTTCGCAACTCCTTTTCCTTATTTCCAATCATTGGCATTTGGGTGACAACCTTCGTCATTTATCATCTCCACAGAACTTTTCGCAGCTTTTACTTTCCTATCTTTATAGTTTTTACTACCTTTGCACTGTATTTCATCGATGATATGAACAAGAAACAGATACTTCTGATCAACGACATGGCAGGCTATGGCAAGGTGGCCATAGCAGCCATGCTTCCCATCCTTTCTTATATGGGGCTCCCCACCTATAACCTGCCTACCGCTTTGGTAAGCAACACGCTGGACTATGGTAAGTTCAACATTCTTGACACCACCGACTACATCCAAGGCGTTTTTCCAGTTTGGAAGGAGCTGGGCTTTAGCTTCGATGCCATCGCCACGGGCTTCATCGCTTCTGAGCGTCAGGCCGAGATCGTCTCCGCGTACTGCAAGCAGGAGGCAGCCCACGGCACGACGATATTCGTAGACCCTATCATGGGCGACGAAGGAAAACTGTACAATGGTGTGACGCCGGCCACCATCCAGAGCATGCTGGAGATGATCGCTGTGGCTGACCTGATCTTCCCCAACTACACCGAGGCCTGCTATCTCACGGGCAGCGAGTACCGTGCCGAAGGCGTCAGCAGGCAGGAGGCTCACACGCTGCTTGACAAGCTGCACGCCACAGGCGCCAAATCAGTACTCATCACCTCCATTCCCGTTGAGGGACAGCGTTGCGTGGCCGGATACAACGACCAGCGGGGAGAATATTTCCTGCTGCCCTACACCGAGATACCGGTTCACTTCCCCGGCACGGGCGACATCTTCTCGGCTGTGCTCATCGGCAACCTGCTCAACGGAAAATCGCTGCGACTCTCCACCCGCATCGCCATGGACGCTGTATACCGTCTCATCGATCTCAACAAGAACAATGCCGACAAGAACCGTGGAATACCCTTGGAAAACTATCTCAACGTACTGGATGAGTAATCCCCGCTGTTGTGAAATACAAGAAGACTTCAAGTATACAATGTTGTAAATAACATGGACTGGTTTACTTCCCTCTTTACTGTTCATTCCTCGATACAGACCGTTGTCATCATCTCCTTGATCATTGCGGCAGGTCTGGCATTGGGCAAGATACGTGTCATGGGCATCTCGCTGGGCATCGCCTTCGTGTTTTTCGTGGGCATCGTGGCCGGCAATATCGGTATGTCCATCGACAAGGTGACGCTCGACTACGCCGAGACGTTCGGTCTGTCGATGTTTGTCTATTGCCTGGGGCTGCATGTGGGCCCCAACTTTTTCGGATCACTGCGCCATGAGGGCATGATGCTCAACGTGTGGAGCTTGGCCGTGATCATCTTAGGCACCACTTTTGCCTTGGTACTCTCGCCGTTGACGGGCATCAGCATACCGGTGATGACGGGTCTGCTCTGCGGTGCCACGACTAATACACCTGCCCTCGGTGCCGCCACGCAGGCACTGGCTCACGCCGGACTTCCCAGCAGTGACACGGCACTGGCCACGGCTGTCACCTATCCACTCGGTGTGGTCGGTGTGATCATCGCTATGGTTCTTATCCGTAAGTTCTTCGTGAAACCGGCTGATCTCGAAGTCAAGAAACTCAGCGACGACAACCACACCTATATCGCACAGTTCAACGCCATCAACCCGGCCATCATCGGCCGCACGATCCAGCAGATCGCTCAGATGACCCATGTGAAGTTTATCATCTCACGCATCTGGCGCGGCAAGCAGGTGCTCGTACCGGTGGCAACGACAGAACTGCACGTCAACGACAAACTGCTCGTCGTCACCAACAAAGAGGACGAGCAGGCCATGACGCTGCTCTTCGGAAAGAAAGAAAACAACCAGGACTGGAACAAGGAGGACATCGACTGGAACGCCATCGACGCCAACGTAGAGAGCCGCGTATGCGTTATCACACGTCCCTCGCTCAACGGCAAGCACCTCGGTGCACTGCACATGCGGCAGGCTTATGGTGTCAACGTCAGCCGCGTGATCCGTGGCGACATCAAGCTGCTGGCCAGCGATGACCTGCGACTGGAATACGGCGACCGTATCACCATCGTGGGTAAACACGAGAACCTCGACAACGCTGAGCATTTCTTCGGCAACTCGGTCAAGACATTGGAGGAGCCAAACATCGGCAGCATCTTCCTCGGCATTGTGCTGGGTCTCATTCTCGGCTCCATTCCACTCAGTTTGCCAGGCATGGAGTCACCGATCCGCCTGGGCATTGCTGGTGGTCCGATCATCATGGGCATCATCGTCGGAGCCCTCGGTCCCCGTCTCCACCTCATCTCTTATACGACGCGCTCGGCCAGTCTCATGCTCCGCAAGTTGGGACTGAGCATCTATCTCGCCTGCCTGGGACTCGATGCCGGCAAGGACTTCCTCTCCACAGTCATCAAGCCAGAGGGCCTCGCCTGGGTGGGCATTGGCTTCCTCATCACGCTCGTGCCTGTCCTCATCATCGGCGTCATCGCTCTCAAAGCCCGTCGCTACGACTTCGGAACCATTTGTGGCATCCTCTGCGGCAGCATGGCGAACCCGATGGCGCTGGGCTACGCCAACGATACGCTCAAAGGCGACACGGCAAGCATCTCCTATGCTTCGGTCTATCCCTTGGGCATGTTCATCCGAGTGGTCATCGCGCAGATGATCATCATGTTCTTTGTTTAGGACTGCCCAAGCGTGCCGGGCATCTACACCAAGTGTGTTGGACATTGTATCAAAACGTGCCGGTCGGATGTCCTGCATATGGAATAATACTGACAAAAACCCTTCATCCTGAACTCACAATCTAGAGAAGACGAAAACGGAAAATCGCCTTCTCTAACTCAGTTTTGTGGCGTGAAATGGAGAAAGCAGCCCGATGAAAGTATGAAAACAGCCTGTTTGCAGTGTCAAAAAGGCTAGATGACTCGGTCAAAACGCCGAGATGACAGTATCAAAAAGGCTTTCTGACAGAAAATTCTCTAGAGAATTTTTCATCAGAAAGCCTTTTTGATTTTAAGAGATTTTAGCGCTTAATCATAACGGACTATGTTTCAGTACTTTATAAAAAAACCTCGAAATTTCGCAAAAATCGGCGCGAAGTGCCTCTTGTTTCAGAAAATCGTCTCTACGAGCACGGAAAAATGTCAGTTTCGCGGACAAAAGATCATATTAGCAGCAAGGAGACCTTAAATACAGACCACGGCAAACTAGAATGCTCGTAATAGGTTAATATACGTTAGAAAACCATTATTTTCCTTTGGAAATTTGTTACTTTGGAAAACAAGTACTACCTTTGCACTGTTTTCCAACGGAAAGTATATATATGAGTAAAAGTTCAACCATGCTGTCGCTCTTATTTTTGCTTCCGATGACCATCAGCATTTCATGCACGGGCAAAACCTCACAGCCCGGCGGTCAGAAGGGTAGCGACGCCAACGCGCAAGAGCAGACGACAACAAAGAAAAAGGAGAAAAAGAATATGGAAGTAAAGGAGTTAACAACACAGGAGTTCAAGGAGAAGGTGATGAACTACGACGTGCATCCCAAGGAGTGGGTGTTTGAAGGTGACAAACCGGTGATCATCGACTTCTATGCCACCTGGTGCGGCCCCTGCAAGGCTACTGCGCCGATCGTAGCCGACATCGCCAAGACATACGCAGGAAAGATCGATGTATATAAGGTGGACGTGGATCAGCAACAGGAGCTTGCCGCCACATTCGGCATCCGATCCATCCCTACGATCTTCTTCATCCCGAAGCAGGGTGATCCACAGGTGCAGGTGGGGGCCATGAACCGTGCGCAGTTCGACGAGGCTATCAAGGAGATCCTTCTCCCCGAGTAATCCTTTGCGCACAATGGAAACAGAATGTATCTGTAGACTCCGGAAGATCTACAAGGCTATCACGGCTTTTGAGACACAGGTGGAGGTTTCATTGGGTGTAAACATCAACGCGATGATGCTTCTCTGCTTGCTATCGGAGAAAGAGAATCTCTCGGCCGGTGAGATTGCCGACGAGATGGGCCTCACCCGTTCCAACGCCTCAAAGGTCATCGCTTCGCTGGAGAAGAGTGGCAGCATCCGTCGCCGCATCTGCAAGGAGGACGGCCGCAGCATGCGCTTCCACCTCACCAAACAAGGCCAGGAGTTGCTTGAGCATGTCCATTGCGACAGCCTGCAACTGCCGGAAGAACTCAGGAAGGTGGTTGAGGCGAATGAATAAAAAACAAAAAAAGGCTCACTCGAACAACAGACATCAGCGTCTGTTAGCTCGAGTGAGCCTTTTTTATATTATGCAAAGAGGAGTGCTTAGCACCCGCCTTTGTGCGTCATGATGTTGAGCACCATGTCGTCGGTGGAGCACATGGCTTCCTTGCCGATGCTGGTGAGGTTGTGGATGCTCTTGTCCACGTCCTCGTCGATGATACCCTCGGCGGCGGTGACATGCTCGCCCTCCATGCTCAGCAAAGCAGAGAGCAAGGCTGAGGACACACCGGAGCAGATCTTGATGGAGCAGCTCGGCTTCGCACCGTCGCAGATCATACCCGTGAGGTTGGCGATCATATTCTTCACGGCATGACAGACACGCGTGTAGTCGCCACCCATCAAATAGACGATGCCACAACTGGAGCCAATGCTGGCCACCACACAACCGCAGAGCGCACTGAGTTTGCCAAGGCTCTGCTTGATATAGATGGCCGTGAGATGCGAGAGCGTCAGTGCACGGATGAGCTCCTCCTCGGTATTCTCGTTCTCCTCAGCATACACGGCGACGGGATTGGTAGCGCAGATGCCTTGGTTGCCGGAACCGGAGTTGGACATCACCGGAATCATGGCGCCACCCATACGAGCGTCGCAGGCTAAGGCCGTCTCGGAGATGATATGCGAGAAGATCGTCTTGCCGAAGATGCCATGGCTCAAAGGACGGTCGATGGTCTTACCCAAGCAGTGACCGTAATTGCCCTTCTTGCTCTCCTCGGCTGCACGGATATTATAGTCACGTGTTTGAAGGATGAAACGGATATCGTCGAGCGGTGCTGTGGTGGCAAAGTCCCACACCATGCGCAAGGTCAACTGCACCTCTTCCTCATCGGCACTGCCGCCAAGACAAGCCCGCTTGTCCAAGAGCACCTTGCTACAGGCTTCCTCATAGACAAAATTGGTGTGGCCGCCGGCAATGATCGCCGTGGCCTTGTCATCGTCAGCCTCGCAGGTCACCTCGATATAGAGTTTCTCTGTGATGTTCTCTTTGAGCTGGATGTCGATATGATCGCCCGCGATATATTTTTTCCCCTCCTCCAGGATGTCCGGCGTCAGGTCGCGCAGCACCTCCAACTGATATTTGCTCTTGCCGCAGAGAGCGCCGAGCGCAATGGCAATGGGCAGTCCGATCATACCCGTACCGGGAATGCCTACTCCCATCGCGTTTTTCAGCATGTTGGCACTCAGCAGCACAGAGATATGCGACGGGCGCTTGCCCAAGTCCTCTGTGGCTCTTGCGGTACAGAGGGCCACGGCCATTGGCTCTGTACAGCCAATGGCGGGGACGACCTCTTTTTTTATGAGAGAGATAATGGAATGATTGAGTTCGCGGTTGTTATTCATAGTATATAAGCATCAATGAGCTGAGAAAGGCTATAGCCCTGAAGGGGCACAGGTTTATTTTCCTGCTTTGTAGTTGTCAAGACCCTTCTGCAGGAAGTCGAGATAAGCAGGCACATCCTCTTTATAGCTGAACGAGCCACTGAGCGGATTGCCCTCATTGTCGACCGTGACATAGAAAGGCTGGGCATTAGCGCCGAACTTACGACTCTGGAGATAGCTCCACTTGTCACCGACGGTGCGCAGGGTGCGGTGCTGTCCGTTGTCGTTGACCTCTATCGGTTTCGGCAGCGGTGTCTTGTCATCGACGTAGAGCGAGATGAGCACATAGTCTTTCTCAAGTTTGTCAGCCACCTGAGGATCAGTCCAAACAGAGGCCTCCATCTTGCGGCAGTTGACGCAACCATAGCCCGTGAAGTCGAGCATCACCGGTTTACCTAAGGCCTTGGCAGCTGCCATACCTTCTTCGTAGTTCTTGTATTTAGCCTCAACGGTCTTCGTGTTAAGGTTGAAGTCCTGAGTGTTCATGGGTGGAGCAAAAGCCGAAACCGCCTTGCAGGGAGCACCCCACAGGCCCGGCAGCATGTAGATGGCAAAGGCGATGGAGCACAGTCCCAGCATCACGGCAGGGACAGGCATGGGGCGATTGAGCCCGCCACCGATCTCGTCGCTGCGGAACTTCAGCCAGCCAACCAGATAGCAGCCCAAAGCCAGGAAGATGACAATCCAAAGAGAGAGGAACACCTCACGGTCGAGAATGTGCCAACCATAGGCCAGGTCTGCCACACTGAGGAACTTCAGCGAGAAGGCAAGCTCGACGAAGCCGAGTACCACCTTGATTTGATTCATCCACGAACCGCTCTTCGGACTCTTCTTCATCAGTGTGGGGAACATGGCAAAGAGCGAGAACGGAATGGCCAAAGCCAAGGCGAAACCAAACATACCCACGGCAGGACCGACCCAGTTGCCCGATGTCACAGTCTCAACGAGCAGCAGGCCGATGATCGGCGCCGTGCAGGAGAAGCTGACGAGTACAAGGGTGAAGGCCATGAGGAAGATAGAGAGCAGCCCCGTCGTCTTGCTGGCCTTGGAGTCAACGCTGTTGGCCCAGCTGTCCGGCAACTTGATTTCGAACCAGCCAAAGAAGCTCACGGCAAAGACTACCAGCAGGAGGAACAGAAAGATATTGAATACAGCATTGGTAGAAAGCGCGTTGAGCGTGTTGGGACCAAAGATTGCTGTCACGCCAATACCCAAAGCGAGATAGATGACCACAATGGAGATGCCGTAAGTAACAGCATCGCGGACACCTTTCTTCTTATCGTCTTTGGAACGTTTCAAGAAGAAGCTGACCGTCATCGGGATGATCGGCCAGATACAGGGCATCACGAGGGCGAGCAGTCCGCCCACGAGTCCCATGAGGAATATATATAATAAGGAGTGGTTGGCAATGTCGCCCGTACCGCCAAACTGTTGCAGTTGCTTGATCACGGGCCGCCAGAGCATGTCCTTGTCAGCATTGGAGAGTGAGGCACTGGCAGCGGCGGCAGCCTGAGCAGCGGAGTCTGCCTGCAGTTTGGCAAGCGAATCAGCTTTGAGTTGCTCCAATGCTGCGGCAGCTTCGGGATCGCCTTCCTGAGCCTTGAGCATCAGAGCCTGCTCCTGAGCAGACATGGGAGCGCCGGGCTGAGCACCCGTTGCTGTGGCTGAGGCAGCGGCAGCAGTCTTCGCGGCAGCAGCGTCGACGGCAGGACTCTTGCCCGAGTGTTTAAACTCCACATCACTGGGTGGCATACAGTTCTGGTCGTTGCAGGCACCATAAGTCAGATAAGCGTCGATGGAATATGTGGGCTTGGTGAACTTGATCTTCTGCACAAACTGTACGCTATTCTCGAAATAACGCAGTTTCATGTCGAAGAGTTTATCGAATGTAGAAATCTCGTGGCCCACGGCCTTCAACTTGCCGACGAGCTGCACGCCGTCGAGTTTGTTGACATTAAAAGTGGCAGAAATAGGTCCGTCAGCACCGAGTCCGGTGGAATAAACATGCCATCCGCTCTCGATTCTTCCGGAGAACACAATCTCAGCCTCAGCCGATCCGTTTGTCTTCAACTGGGAAGAGAACTTTACCGGGTTGAGCATTTGTGCGTTGGCCAGCAGGGTAAAGACCAGCAGCAAGGCCAGTGTCATTGCTTTTTTCATTTGTAGTTTCCTAATACGATGGATATTTTCTTAATGTTTTATCTTTAATACGCTTTCATTGGCAATATGGCTACTGATCATTGGATTTATTGAGGGTTTTTAACGAATCAGTCAACGATTTCCACCGAAACGTTTAATATTCGATTTTATCCTTGCTATTCTGCCACATCTCAAACGCCTTGATCGCCTCTTGCGGCAACAGACGCTCCATGGCCTTATGGCGGTCTTCGGGACGAAGCTCGATCTCGTGATAGATGAAGTCGTCGTCGAAGCCAATGCCCGCAGCGTCCTTGCGCGTGTTGGCATAATAGATCTTGTCGAGATGGGCCCAGTAGATAGCACCTAAACACATCGGGCAAGGCTCGCAGGAACAATAGATCTCACAACCTTGGAGATCAAAGGTCTGAAGCTTGCCGCACGCGATGCGGATGGCGTTGACCTCGGCATGAGCCGTCGGGTCATGGTCTTTGGTCACACTATTGCTGGCTGCTGCGATGATCTCTCCGTCACGCGCGATGACAGCACCAAAGGGTCCGCCACCATGCCGTATGCTGTCTATGCTCAGCGCAATGGCTTCATGCATCAATTCTTCTTTCGTCATTGTAATGTATAATGTACAGTGTATAAAATGTATAATGTATAGTGTATAAATAATAATGAATAAATAAATGTCCGCTCCCCTACTGCTCCTTCGCATTTCCCTTCCCTCTTACTATCTTCCCCCTTCTCTCTTTTTGAGGAAAGGCAAGGGTGGGCTCATTCCCTCCCCCCTGGGGGAGGGTTAGGGAGAGGACTCTTGGGGGAGGGGCCTTGGTCTATTTCTTCTTATTGAGCTTCATCAGCTTGTCATATTCCTTTTTGGTGATGCGCATGAACGAGCCGTGCTGTGGAGCGGTGACGCCCTCGATGTCGACGGGATCGTGGAAATTGCGCAGATGGTTGTCGGCCTTGCAGATACGATAGTGCTTGGGATTGTCGCTATACTGGATGTAGGCCACGCGCCACGTGCTGTCGCCGATAAGCTGGAAAGCCGAGGAGCCTTCGCAGTTCTTGCGACCTTCAAAGCTCACGTAGTCGTCGTCAACGGGCTCGCCCCAGCCATAGGTGAGATGATCCGACGTTGCTGTGTATATGCCGGGCTTGCCGCCTTCCTTCTTGATGAGCATGTGGTACTTGCCATCACTGAGCAGGTTGATGTCGCAGTCGATGGTAGCATAGCCCCAGTCGAAGAGCAGACGCGGCGTGGTGATGCGTTGGAAGTCCTTGTCGGCATAGCTGTAGTACATACGGTCGTACTTTTCCTCAGGACGATTAAGCATGGAATAGTAGACCATGTAGCCGCCCTTGTCACCGTTGGGCCACACGTAGCTGGGATCCCAAAAGATCTGTGGCGCCCACACACGGTTGATAGTAGACCAGTCTTTATAAGGGGATGGAGCCGTAGCGCCGTCGCAGAAGATGCTCATGCCCTTGCGGAAGTCAAAGGTCACGGAAGTCCAATGGACAAGATCCTTGCTCTTGAGCAGGTCGATGCCGTAGTTGTCCCACTTATGGCTCTTGGCCACACACATGTCGGTAGTGACCATGAGATAGCCTTTGCCGTTGTAAGCTCGGGTGATATAGGCGTCGCGCGTACCGCCCTCAATGCGTGCGTGATCCTTGGGATCGAAGATAGCATTGCCGCCGAGAATGTCGGTATAGTGATAACCGTCGCGGCTTACGGCATAAGCGGTGTACTCTCCGCGGTCGCTCATGTGGCAATAGAGATAGCCGTAGTCGCCTTTCTGCAGGTTCTGTGCCGAAAGAGGCAAGGAAAGGAAAGCCAGGCCGAGTGCTAATAATAGGTTCTTCATGGGTAATTATTCTATGATTAGTTATATTTTATCTTGTGATCTGTATTATCTTTGCAAATATAGTGAATATTTTTGAAACACCGTCCAATAATGATGCAAAGATGGAGAAAATTAGCTAATTTAGCCGTGGCAATCAATAAAGCTCAACTTTGCACATTCACAAGACTAACTATATATGACTGACATGGACAATAAACGCTATGGACATTTCGACGACGCGCATCGCGAATATGTCATCACTGATCCACAGACACCGTGGCCGTGGATCAACTATCTGGGCAACGAGGACTTCTTCTCGCTCATCTCCAACACTGCCGGTGGATATTCGTTCTACAAGGACGCAAAGTTCCGCCGCATCACACGCTACCGCTACAACGACGTGCCAATGGACAACAACGGCCGCTATTTCTATATCAAGGACGGTGACACAGTGTGGAATCCGGGATGGAAACCTTGCCGCACACCACTCGACAACTACGAGTGCCGACATGGCATGAACTACACGCGCATCACGGGCATCAAGCTCGGTGTGGTGGCCAGCGTGCTCTTCTTTGTGCCGCTCCACACGGCCGCTGAGGTGCAAATGCTGTCACTGGCGAACAACAGCAACGAAGTCAAGCATCTCAAGATCTTCTCTTTCGAGGAGTGGTGCCTGTGGAATGCTGCCACTGACATGGAGAATTTCCAGCGCAACTTCTCTACCGGCGAGGTGGAAATAGAGCAGCAGACGTCGACGATCTACCATAAGACGGAATACCGCGAGCGTCGTAACCACTATGCTTTCTACCACGTCAACACACCCGTCCAAGGCTTTGACACCGACCGCGAGAGTTTCGTGGGACTCTACAACGAGTACTCGGCACCGCAGGTTGTCGTTGAGGGAAAGCCGCGCAACAGCGTCGCACACGGATGGAGCCCCGTTGCCAGCCACTATATCGAGGTGGAGCTGAAGCCGGGAGAGAAGCGTGACCTTATCTTCTTGCTGGGGTATGTCGAGAATGAACAGGACAAGAAATGGGAAAGCAAAATGGTCATCAACAAAGAGACAGCCCACGCGCTCATGGACCGTTTCGCCACACGCGAACAAGTCGACAAGGCATTTGCTAAGCTGAAAGTCTATTGGGATCAGCTACTCGACATCTTCGTGGTCGACAGCGGCAACGACAAGCTCGACCGGATGGTCAACATCTGGAACCAATATCAGTGCATGGTCACGTTCTGCATGAGCCGCTCTGCATCGTTCTTTGAGAGTGGTATCGGTCGTGGCATGGGCTTCCGCGACTCCAATCAGGACCTCGTGGGCTTCGTACATCAGATTCCTGAGCGTGCCCGTCAGCGCATTATCGACATTGCCTCAACGCAGTTCCCCGACGGCGGATGCTATCATCAGTACCAGCCGCTCACCAAACGTGGCAACAACGACATCGGTGGTGGATTCAATGATGACCCTTGCTGGCTCATCTTCGGTACTGTGGCTTACATCAAGGAAACGGGCGACTTCTCGATTCTCGACGAGTCCGTACCCTTCGACAACGTGCTGGGCTCTGAAGTTTCGCTCTTGGAACATCTTAAGGTATCGTTCAATCATGTCATCAACAACCTTGGTCCTCACCATCTGCCACTCATCGGACGTGCCGACTGGAACGATTGTCTCAATCTCAACTGCTTCTCATGGAACCCCGACGAGAGCTTCCAGACAACGGAAAACAAGAGCGAGGGATCTAAGGCTGAGAGTCTGATGATCGCCGGACTCTTCGTTGTAACAGGTCGAGACTACGTCTCTCTCTGCCGTCATCTCGGTCACAACGACGAGGCCGACCGCGCGCAGAAAGCTGTAGACGACATGGTAAAGGCTGTGGAGAAGTCGGGATGGGACGGCAAATGGTACTTGCGCGCCTACGACTACTTCGGTCATAAGATTGGCTCCGACGAGAACGAAGAGGGTAAAATCTTCATTGAGAGCCAGGGATGGTGCACGATGGCTGCTATCGGCAAGGAGAAAGGTTATCCCGAGATGGCCCTTGACTCAGTGAAGGAACGCATGGAGTGTGAGCATGGCATCGTGCTCAATAACCCTGCTTTCACCACTTATCACGTGGAGATGGGCGAGATCTCATCCTATCCCGAAGGCTATAAGGAGAATGCCGGAATCTTCTGTCACAACAATCCATGGGTGATTATCGGTGAGACTGTATCCGGACGCGGCGACGACGCTTGGCGCCACTATACCAAGATTCTGCCTTCGTATGTGGAAGAGAAATACCAGACCCTGCACAAGGTGGAGCCGTATGTCAACTGTCAGATGGTAGCCGGAAAGGATGCTGCACGTCCCGGTGAGGGTAAGAACAGCTGGCTCACGGGTACCGCAGCATGGATGTGGTACACGGTGAGTGAGTTTATCCTCGGCATCCAACCCGACTATGAGGGTCTGCGCATCGATCCCTGCTTGCCTTCGACGGCAAAGGAATACACGGTGAAACGCCGTTTCCGTGGCGCCCTCTACCATATTCATGTGGTCAACCCCGACGGACATCAGAAGGGCGTGAAGCGTATTTCACTCGACGGCAAGGCTGTCAGCGGCAACCTCGTCCCATGGTCTGAGGGTGAGCACCAGGTGGAAGTGGTGATGTAAAACCAATAAGCAATAACAATCTTCTAAAGAATCCGTGCATACTTTTAATCGGTATGTACGGATTCTTTTTTATATCAAGGAGAGATCTACGCTTGTCGGCTGTATATAAAATATTGTTAAAAGCAACAACGCCTTTGTTGATAACAGAGGGATAGAAGCGTTATAGAAACGTAAAGCAACAAAGAGATGGACAGCCAAGCATACATATCCCAAGCCACTGCACTACGGCGGAAAGCCGTGGAGAGTAGCCGCCGCTATGGGGCTCCAGCGGAGGAGGCTGAGGATATCGCGCAAGAGACGATGATCCGACTTTGGCAAGTCTGTCCCAAGATCGACACAAGACAAAAAGCTGAAGCCTTGGCGGTCTGCATCGCCCACAACCTAACCATCGACTGGCTACGACGCGAAAAGCGACGGGCTCCCCAAGAGGAGATCCCGACTGAGTCATCCGACAGCCACTGTCAAGCCGACGCTCATTTAGAAGAGCAAGAGACCGACGAATGGTTGCGGAAGCAACTGGCAGACTTGCCAAGTACAGAGTACACGGTACTGCACTTACGGCAGGTAGAGGAACTCGACAACCGGGCTATTGCTCAACGTCTGGGTATAGAAGAGCGGTCGGTGGCCACACTACTTTCCAGAGCGCGCCGACGCTTGTTGGAGGAGATAAGAAAAAGGAGGAAACAATCATGAAGGCATATACAAAAGCATACATACAGTCGCTGCTCGACAAATATCTTGATGGGCTTACATCGTTGGAAGAGGAACGTCTGCTCGGCGAATATTTCCGCACACAATCCATTCCACCGGAGTGGGAGGACTACCGCGAGTTGTTTGCTTGGTTTGACAATGGCATGAAAGGGGAGTACCTGCAAGACGACAATGGCATCAACATTGCAGAAACAGTTTCTACCCCAATACCACCCAAGCGTTCCAAAATGATACGTCTGACCCTACCTTGGCTCGCTGCCGCCTGTTTGGCAGGAGGACTGATATGGGGAATATGGCCGAAGCAACACAGTAGCCCAAGCCTCACGGTTACGACAGACAATGCCAGAGGGCAACTAATACGTTCTTCTCTGAAGGAACATGCTGCCCTAAGGACTGAATCTAAGGGAAATGAGCGACCTGCCGTCACACCGGTTACTTCTGATCAGAAGTCTACCCCCCATGTGCTTGCAGCTACACATAGTTCGACAAAGGTGACCACCATTTCTGAAAAAGAAATATCGATTGGTCACCAAGACAGTCTTCTACTCGCTGAAGCACAACACGACGTCGATCAGTGGCAAATAATAAATGACAGCGCCAAAGCTGATCATTCGCTGCTGATGGCCAATTTGCTCGAGACAAAGGCGATGATCGCACAGGCTCACGAGGAAATCGCACAAGCCAAGCGACTGATCGACAGTAAAGATAAACAGCAACATTTTTCACCCTATAACATCATTGAACTATGAGAACAATTCATTGTATCGCAGCTTGTCTATTAGCCATGACACCTCTCTTCGGGCAGGCTCAGGAAAAGATAGAAAAAATGAAGGATGTCATTATGCGCCAGAACGGAGTAGCGACAACCAATGAGACTGAGAAAGATCCTCAGACACTGGACCTGCGCTCATTGCGGGAAACCTATCGGTTTACCGTGAAGAAAAACTCTGACCTCATACAAATTACCGCCAATGCCTTCGACCAAGATGCAGCCAAAGCCTATAGCGTGTTCAAGGGCGATGGAGAATCGTTGGCCTCGGCATACAATGTGGGCGGCGTGTACATAGGGAAAGGTTATGACCACTTTGTGCTGGAATGCTTTGCTGACAAGGACAACCCCAACCGACGCTATGCCTATGCGTTGGAATGGAACGAGGCTAAGAGTGGCAAAATAACGGGAAAACTGACAAAGGTGTATGGAAAAAGACCTGACAGCATAACCGCAACGAGCGTCACTAAATCATTACCATCGATACCAGATTTTCACTCAATCAAAAAGGTGGCAAAGAGGCTGCACGTGGTGACAGACGGCACACTCTCCAATGAGCAAATCGACTCTATCATCAACTCGGTGATACGACGACTCAACGAAAGAGGCTACAAAGATATAGCATCTATGCTTCAACAGGAGTGGCAGACCGCTGAGCAATCCGAAAAGAACGATGCAAGAGCCGTTCAGACGATCGTCTATGACAAAGAAAAAAACTTCATGAAAAGATATCGCAACGGTCAAATACTCATTGTTGACGGAGAAGGGAACATCGTCTTTACAGGCTTAAAGGGCAAACTCGTCATGGACAATGAGGGAAATATCGTCGCAACAAACTATTCAGGAAAGACAGTCGTCATAAGTAATGACTGATCCTCGTCTCATGAGTTATCCTCACAACGGATCAATATCTCTCTTTAATTAAGAATACAAATATTATGCAAAAGGGGCGGCTCCGTGAGGGAGCTGCCCCTTTATGGTTCACTATGGATAATCGTCTTATTGCATGATGCCTATCCAGCGCAGGATGTCGTTGAGATTGGCCACCACCATGAGGATAACCAGAATGGTGATGCCTGTGTACTCGGCGTAGATCATAAACTTATCCGAGGGCTTGCGGCGGGCAATGATCTCGTAGAGCAGGAAGAGCACGTGACCACCGTCGAGGGCGGGAATGGGCAGGATGTTCATGAAGGCGAGGATGATGCTCAGGAAGGCGGTCATCTTCCAGAACATGAACCAATCCCACTGACTGGGGAAGAGACTGCCGATGGAACCAAATCCGCCCAAGCTCTTCGCGCCGTCAGCGGTGAAGACATACTGCATGTCACTGACATAACCAGCCAATACATCCCAGCCATACTTACATCCGGCGGGGAAACTTTCCAGGAAGCTGTAGCTCTTATGCGTCATCTCCTTTTCATAGAGCTGATAGATGCTCGGTACAGCGAATCCTACCTTCAAGTCAGCAGTGAGTGTCGTGGCGAGCGTGTCCTGCTTACCCGTTGCAGCACGGCTCACCACAAGCGTCACCTTGCGAAGGCGCAGGCTGTCGTCAGCACTTTTTGCTGCAGCGAGCTGATCGCTGACGCGGCTGATCTCATCGGTAAACTCATTGTAGGAGTCGACAGCCTTACCATTCAGTGCTAAGATCTTGTCACCCTTCTTCAGGCCTATCTTCCAGGCCGGTGTCTCTATAGAGTCCTTGCTGTCCTCCGCTACCGGCAGGCGATGCAGCACAGTGTCGACAACAGCGGGAGTGAACGGAGCCACGAAGCGGGGCGTTGACTTCAACATGCCCAACAGATTGATATGGCCGGGCAGGGTGATGCGCATTTTTTTGCCGTCACGGATGATGTCGGCATAGTGGGCTTCGGAAAGATCGCGGTAGACATCAACGTTGAAGTCCTTGAACGGACGCTTGTCGGTGCCCATCAGGATATCGTGGTCACGGAAGCCAAGCTGCTTGGCCTCGGTATTGAATTTCATGCCCTGGCTCATGTCTGCCACACGCACGTAGCTCTCGCCCCAGTGAAACATGATCATAGAGTAGATAAACAGTGCCAACACAAAGTTGACCGTCACACCAGCCACCATAATGATGAGCCGTTGCCATGCCGGCTTGGTGCGGAACTCCCACGGTTGCGGGTCACGCTTCATCTGCTCGGTGTCCATGCTCTCGTCGATCATACCAGCAATCTTACAATAACCGCCGAGCGGCAACCAACCCATGCCGTATTCGGTTTCGCTGTTCTTCGGTTTGAAACTAAAGAGCTTGCCGCTCCACTTGCCGATGGAGACGTCGAAGAAAATAAAGAACTTCTCCACTCTGACGCCAAAGAGCTTGGATGCCAGTGCATGTCCGCCCTCGTGAAGCAATACCAGCAACGAGATGGACAGAATGAACTGGAGAAGCTTAATCAGAAAGATTTCCATTTATAACTAATAAATTACTAATTGCGAATTACTTGCCGCGACTTAGCGCCAGCGAATACTTTGCCACGCCTTCCTTGCCGAGACTTGCTCACTATGCTTGCCGAGACTTGTCAGCGCTGAGCTATCCGTTCGGTTTGCCGCTGTTGTGCAACGGCCTCAGCCCGTTCTATTATGCCTTTCCGCCCTCCACGTTTTTCCTTGCGATCTCCCTTGCTTCCTTATCTGTTTGCAAATAAGTGTCGAGATCAGGATTCTTGTCAAACGCAGTCTGCTCCATGGTTTCGCGGATGACGTCGGCCATACCCAGGAATGAGCAGCGCCCTTGTCGGAACGCGGCGTTAGCCACCTCGTTGGCAGCGTTGAGAATGCACGGCATATTGCCACCCCGGCGGATTGCCTCATACGCAAGCGCCAAGCACTCAAACTTCTTTGTGTCAGGCTCAAAGAACTCCAGCTTCTGTGCCTTGAACAGATCGAGTCGCTCACCATTGAGAGACAGGCGCTCGGGGAAGGAGAAAGCATACTGGATAGGCAGCCTCATGTCGGGAACACCAAGCTGAGCCTTCACGGCGCCGTCCATAAACTGCACACCACTGTGCACGATGCTCTGCGGATGAATCAGCACTTGTATCTTGTCGGCAGGCACACCGAAGAGCCACTTCGCCTCCATCACCTCGAAGCCCTTGTTCATCAGTGACGCTGAGTCGATGGTGATCTTCGCTCCCATGTCCCACGTGGGATGCTTGAGGGCGTCGGCTGCGGTGACATGCTCCAACTGCTCATGAGTGTAGAGACGGAAGGGACCACCGCTGCAGGTGAGCAAGATCTTGTCTACCTCGTTCCGATCCTCTCCAACCAAACACTGGAAGATGGCGCTATGCTCAGAGTCAACCGGCAAGAGGCTAACATGGTATTGGGCCACCAAGCTGAGGATGAGCTCACCGGCAACGACGAGCGTTTCCTTGTTGGCCAGGCAGATCTTCTTTCCGGCCTTGATGGCGTTGATGGTAGGCACCAGCCCCGCGAAGCCAACCATAGAAGCCAATACCGTGTCGATAGGACCGGCCTCCACGATTTCCTCCAAGGCTTTCTTGCCCGCATAGACTTTGATGTCGGGACAGTCAGAAAGCGCGGCCTGCAATTCCTCGTAGTGATGCTCATTGGCGATGACCACTGCGGCAGGATTAAACTGCCGGGCCTGTGCTGCCAGCTTCTCTACACTGTTGTTCGCCGTGAGGCAGTAGACCTCATAGCGGTCGGGGTGCTGGGCGATGACATCAAGGGCCTGCGTGCCGATGCTACCCGTAGAACCGAGTATGCAGATCGACTGCTTGCGAGGTTGCTGATTATCGTGAAGAGTTGTGTATGTTGTCATTTCTATCTTTAAGTGCTATATATATATAATATGGTGTAGCCATTGCAGCCTCAGCGACAACGACTACAATTCAAGCAGTCCGTCAGGTATGTCCAAGACGATCTGACGGCCTGCAATATCCACGTCAACGACCAGTTCTTCCGAAGCAGGAATAAGCACATCGCTGCCGTCTTCCCGTTCCACCTCCAACAGCGTGTTGACCGTAGAGACATCGATGCCTGCAACGCGACCAACGACACGGTCGTCATGCTGATGATCAAGAACTTCAAAACCTTGGAGCTGTTGCCACGACACTTCCTTCGACTCATCATTGTCGGCAAGGCTGTGAGGGAAATACACGTCATAGCCCGTCAGCTCACGCGCCTGCTGCTCGCTGTCGATGTCTTCCAGTTTCATCAGCGCCACGTCATCAGACCGGAAGCGATACTCCTCGATAAAGAACGGAACAAGGATGCCGTCGACGTCGAGCACGAGATAATCAGCGTCGACACGGTCAAAAACATCATCGTCGCACTGCATGCTCAGTTCTCCCTTCACGCCATGGGGTTTGCCCATGCGCCCGATCTTGAAAACATCCTCACGTCGTATCATGGTTTTGCTGTCATTGCGTTAATCGTCTACCCGTTCGATATGCGCACCCAACTCATTGAGTCGTGTGTCGATATTCTCGTATCCGCGGTCGATCTGCTGGATGTTGTCGATGCGGCTGGTGCCATTGGCACTCATCGCTGCAATGAGCAAAGCAATACCCGCACGGATATCGGGGCTCGTCATGCGACCGGCACGCAGACGGATGCGATGGTCTTGACCGATGACCACGGCACGATGCGGATCACAGAGAATGATCTGTGCGCCCATGTCGATGAGCTTGTCGACAAAGAACAGACGGCTCTCAAACATCTTCTGATGGATGAGCACAGAACCGCGCGCCTGCGTGGCCACGACGAGAAGCACAGACAGTAAGTCGGGAGTGAGTCCCGGCCATGGAGCGTCTGCCAATGTCATGATCGTACCGTCGATAAACGACTGCACCTCGTAGTGACTATGGTGTGGTATGACAAGGTCATCGCCCTCCTCTTTCACCTTCACGCCCAAACGACGGAAGGCATCAGGGATGATGCCGAGGTTGCGCAGTGACACGTCCTTGACGCGGATGCCATTGCCTACCATTGCCGCCATGCCGATGAATGAGCCTACTTCGATCATATCGGGCAACACACGGTGCTCAGCACCATGCAGACTTGTTACTCCGACTATCGTGATCAGATTGCTGCCGATGCCACTGATGTTTGCCCCCATAGCATTGAGCAGATGACAGAGTTGCTGGATATAAGGTTCACAGGCGGCGTTGTAGATCGTCGTTGTGCCTTTGGCCAGCACGGCAGCCATGATGATGTTAGCCGTGCCGGTCACACTGGCTTCGTCGAGAAGCATGTAGGATCCCTTGAGATGCTGGGCCCGTATCTGAAAAACGCTGCAATCCTCACTGTGCTCAAGCTTGGCGCCGAGTTTCTTAAAGCCAAGAAAGTGGGTGTCAAGACGGCGGCGGCCTATCTTGTCACCACCAGGCTTGGCCACAGTAGCCTTACCAAATCGACCAAGCAAAGGACCAAACATCAGCACAGAGCCGCGCAGGGCCGAGCACTTCTTCACAAACTCCAGGCTGTCGAGATAATCGAGATTGAGTTCATCAGCCTGGAACGTATAGTCGCCGGGCGCATTGTCTGTCACCTTCACCCCGATGTCCTTGAGCAGTCTGATCAGATTGTTGACATCGAGAATGTTGGGCACATTACTGATCCTCACCGCGTCGCTCGTGAGCAACGTAGCGCAGATCACCTCCAAAGCCTCGTTCTTGGCACCCTGTGGCGTGATAGTTCCACTCAGGGCATGGCCGCCTTCGATAATGAATGATGCCATAAGCTGTTATTACTTTCTTTTGCGTTTTTTGGAAGGAGCAGGTTGCTGGCGCTCATGCGTATTGATCTTCTCAAACTTGAACGTATCCAAGTCGAGCTGAATCTTTCCGTCGGTATACCGCGCCAAGTCGTCAGCGACTTTCTCATTGTCGCTGTAGCCGTGGCTCCACTGCACGAGGTCGCGCTTCATCTGGTTGGCTGTCAGTGCCGCGAGATGGTCACGCTCTGGTCCCGGCTCCATCGTCTTCAGCTGGTCAAAGAGTTCAAAGACCATCGAGCCATAGTGGCGCACGGGAATATGCGACATCGGATAAGGTACCGGCTGGGGCTTGTCAAGGATCACCTTGGCTTCATTGACATCGTATGGCCAGTCGATATCCAACTTGAAATCAGTCATCAATGCCAGATGATCCCAAAGCTTCTGCTTATAATCAGCACTCTCGCGTACCTGTGGGAACATCCGCTCCATCGTAGCGACGATCGCATATGCACAGCGCAACCGTTCGGCCTTGGTCTTCAGTCCGACGGCATGGTCTGCCATGTTCTGCACTTCACGGCCATATTCCGGCAGGACGAGTTTCTCGCGCTGGGTGTTATAGTCTAATCCTTTAATATTCATGTGTGGTAACGTGTGGCTTTCGCCATTTATGTTGTGTGGAGTAGTAAGAGATCTGCTTACAGGAGCTTACGTGGCAACTTAGCCACAAAGTTCTTCAGATAGAACGGTACGAAGTAGGCAACATCCTCAAACTGTTCCTGAGCCATGCGCTTTTCTGCCAGTGGCAGCATGTTCTTAGCGATAGGCTCTATGCCCTCGATGAAGTGTGCATTGGGATGATTGATGACATCCTTGCATTTCAGCGCACCGTTACCGAAGAAATAGACGGGATGCTCATCGAGATACGCTTTGTAAGCATCGCCGTCCACCACGTCAGCATGGATAGGACGCACCTCATGGAGCGAGCGGTCAAAGAGCTGGGAATAGACTTCCATGCGGCGGGCATCGAGCATCGGACACAGCAGGGCGTCCTCTTCTTTCACCATCTCCTGCAACAGCACCGGCACGCAGAGCAACTCCAGCGTGGGGACGCCGATGAGCTTCAGTCCGCGTCCATAGCAGATGCCCTTGGCCATCGACACGCCTATGCGCAGACCGGTGTAAGACCCCGGACCGCAACTCACGGCAACGGCATCCAAGGGGATGGCATGGTTATCGGTGAAAGAAAGAGCCTCATCAACAAACGATCCTAAGCGCTCGGCATGATTGGGGCCGCTATGGTCTTCCTTCTCAAAAAAACAGCTTCCGTCTTGCGTGACGGCCACGGAGCACACATTCGTGCTCGTCTCTATATTCAATATGCAAGACATAATCTAAAACTTAATATATTCTCACTTGCTTATTTGTCAAGTATGTCTATTCTGTGCAAAGATAACTAATTTGTAGCACTTAAAGAGTATTCAACACGCTTTTTTAAGAAAATAAAGGAAATAGTCGGTCTGCAAGCACTTATCTCCCCGATTTTTTGTATATTTGCACGAACTAAATTATTTCAAGTCGTTATGATACAGTCAATGACAGGCTATGGCCGCGCTACAGTGACCTTTCAAGCCAAGAAGATACACATTGAGGTGAAGTCGCTCAACAGCAAGGCCCTTGACCTTTCCACGCGCATCGCTCCCGTCTACCGTGAAAAGGAGATGGAGATCAGACAGATGATTGCCAAAGCACTCATCCGTGGCAAGGTGGACTTCTCTGTTTGGATTGAGAAAGACGACACACAGGCCAGTATGCCCATCAACACCGCGATCGTGGAATCATATTACAAACAGATCAAAGCGGTCTCAGCCAAGACGGGTATCCCCGAGCCGCAGAACTGGTACGACGTGTTGCTGCGCCTGCCCGACACCCTCGGCAAACAGGAAGAAGATGAACTCAGCGAAGAGGAGTGGGCAGCCGTCCGCGCTGGTATTGAGGCTGCGCTTGCAGACCTGCAGGCTTTCCGCCGTCAGGAAGGTGCTGCACTGGAAAAGAAGTTCCACGAGAAGATCGATAACATCGAGGCACTACTGAAGTCTGTTGAGCCCTATGAGAAGAGCCGCGTGCCAAAGATCAAAGAGGCGATCGTCAAAGGCCTGGAGCAGATCCCTGAGGTGGACTACGACAAGAACCGGTTGGAGCAGGAGCTCATCTACTATATCGAGAAGCTGGACATCAGTGAGGAGAAGCAGCGACTGACCAATCACCTGAAATACTTCCGCGAGACGCTCGACGAGGACAAGCCCAACGGCAAGAAGCTGGGCTTCATCGCCCAAGAGATGGGACGCGAAATCAACACTACGGGCTCCAAGAGCAATCAGGCTGAGATGCAGAACATCGTCGTGAAGATGAAAGACGAGCTCGAGCAGATTAAGGAACAAGTGCTCAACGCTTTATAAAGGGCAGCCTCACCCCCAGCCCCTCAAGCCTCACCCCCAACCCCTCCCCAAAAGGGAGGGGAGTGATGTGCTCCAAGAGTCGTAGCAGGGGCAGCAGTTTTGTAGAGTAGCTGCTTGCCGCTTGGCTCTGCTGCTTGCCGCTTGGTTCTGTTTGACGCTGCTTAGCAGCGTCCTTCTGGCTTGTCCTTCATTCTTCATTGCATCAATTCATCTTTCATCCTTCAACATTCATCATTGTACAATGGGTAAACTCATCATATTCTCCGCACCATCAGGCAGTGGCAAAAGCACCATCGTGAGCTGGCTGATGAAAGAACATCCGGAACTGAAGCTGGCCTTCTCCATCAGTTGCACGAGCCGTGCACCGCGTGGCACCGAGCGCAATGGTGTGGAATATTTCTTCCTCACCGCCGACGAATTCAAGAAGAAGATACAGGCCGGCGAGTTTTTTGAGTACGAAGAAGTCTACAAGGACCGCTTTTATGGCACGCTGAAGTCGCAGGTAGAAACGCAGACGGAAAGAGGTGAAAACGTCGTCTTCGACGTCGACGTGAAAGGTGGCTGCAACATCAAACGGCAGTACGGCGACCGCGCCCTGAGCCTGTTCATTCAGCCGCCATCGATCGACGAGCTGCGTAACCGACTCGTCCATCGTGCTACCGACGCGCCGGAAGTCATCGAGCAGCGACTGGCCAAAGCCTCTTACGAACTGACCTTTGCTCCTCAGTTCGACCACGTAGTTGTCAACGACGACCTGAAGAAAGCCGAAGAGGAGACCTGTCGTCTCGTCAAGGAATTCCTTGAGAAATAAGC
Source organism: Prevotella sp. (assembly GCA_052355365.1). Taxonomy (GTDB): domain Bacteria; phylum Bacteroidota; class Bacteroidia; order Bacteroidales; family Bacteroidaceae; genus Prevotella. Next base: position 24,096 of record DAWDCC010000013.1, read on the forward strand.
ACTTTTCGTTATGGCTCGTATCGGCATCTTCGGAGGAAGCTTCAATCCTATCCATGTGGGACACATCGCCTTGGCACGCCAGCTCCTCCGGTTGGCACGTCTTGACGAGATTCTTTTTGTCGTCTCTCCGCTAAATCCTTTCAAGAAGCAGGACACCGACCTGATGGCCGACGATTATCGTCTGACTCTCGTGGAGACGGCATTACAGGAAGAGCCGAAGATGAGAGCCAGCGATGTGGAGTTCCATCTGCCCAAGCCGTCTTATATGTGGCGGACACTTGAGCATCTGAGCCTGTCACTTTCTGATGACGAGCTTGTGCTGATCATCGGTGCTGACAACTGGTTAGTCTTTAATCGTTGGGCACACTATGAAGAGATCCTCAGCCGCTACGAGCTCGCTGTCTATCCGCGTCCCGGCTATCCCATCGACACCACCTCACTACCAACTAACGTACACGTTTACTCCACCACGCTCTTTCCGGAAAACAGCACGGAGATCCGGTGTCGTCTCGCTGCCGGTGAGTCGATCCACGGCCTGGTTCCGCCAAAGGTTGAAACGGAACTGACCAAGACTAAATATTAGCAATTACTCAACGCTTTTCGGTGGCAGATCGTCATCAAAAGCGTTTTAATATATAGGTTAAACGTTCGTTTGACCAATCGCCTAACGTTCGTTTGACTAATCGCCTAACGTTCGTTTGACCAATCGTCAAACGTTCGTTTGACTATCTCGTCTGAAGCCTTTTGATCATTAGAAAGTCTTGTTTTGATTAGCAAAAAAGACTGAAGTGGGCCATCGCTTGCCGTTTTTTGAGTCGCAGAAAGATTTTTATGAGTGACAAAAGCGGAGATCTTTGAGTCACAGAAACAGAGATTTCTTTTTCAGCGCATGCAAGACCTGTGTGGCTGCTTCGGTGGCGAACTGCGCGTCATAGCCTGCGTTGAGATGGAGTGAGCCCAGCTGTTTGTCATTGGTGTTGATGAGGATCTGGAATTGTCCAACGGTATAGGGCGTGGCAGAATTCTTGGACGAGATGCCCGTAATGCTGTCGAAGGGGATGCGCTTGCCTGCGGCGATGAGGAAACGGCCGGAGGAATAGATGAGGATCACGCCAAACGGCTCATTGGCACGGCTGGCGTCGATGACCACCACATCGTCGGGCTGACCATATTGCGCAATGAGGGTGTCCAGGGTCTCTTTGTCGCTTGGGTCGCCATCGATCAGCCATTGTGCCTTTTTATTGCGCTTATAGAGAAGTAGCACAATGCCATAGATGAGCAGCAACAACAAGGCGGCTAACCACCATCCGCACACGATCAGAATCAAAGCGAGGAGCGCATAGGACAGAAAACCGATGATGATATTTGTTCTTTTCATCGTCATTGTCCTCCCAGTCGCTCGAAATACGTGATGATCTCGTCCCAAGTCTTGAACTCATCGCTGCCGAGTTGGATGCCGGTGCCCATGAAGTTGTCGTCGGGCAGCATGTCGATGAAGTAATCGCCGTAGAGCAATGCCTTCTGGTTGGCATAGATGACGTGGTCATGGGCTGGCGTGGAGAGATATTGCTCGACCCATGCAGCCGCGTCGGCCAGGTGCTGATGATCGTTGGTGGGGGCTGAGGCGACGATATAGACTTGGTAGTTTTCGATCAGCATCCGATAGGCCTTAGCCAGACTCGCTTTGGGTTTGCCGTGGCAATCTACCAAGGCCGAGAAGTCGATGTAGACGATGGGACGCTCACGCCCTTCCTGCTTGTCGTCGATCCAGCGGATGACAGGTACTACACCGTTGAGGAAGCTCTTGTCGTCCATGCGGTGCTCGCCATGGAAGTGGGCAGCCTGAGGATAGTGGCTACGGTAGAGGTCAAAGGTGTGGACCACCGGATCCTCGTCGCCGAAGAGACCCCATACGCGGCTCAGCTCCTCTTTCTTTTGCTCCTCATCCATGGCTTCCAACTGTACAAAGCACTGGTCGGTCAGCTCCTTATACTCTTTCTCAAGGGCTTTGGTGACCATAAACTCTGTCTCGCCGTCCTGCCGTGGATTCTGCCAGGTCTGCTTTCCGGTCATGCCATGTTCCTTCATGGTCTGTGCCATCCGGAAAGCAGGATTGACAAGAATGCGGTCGAAGCCATAGAGCAGTTCGGTGTACATGCCACCCATCGACGTGCCGATGATCAGGTCGGGCTTCTCTTCTTCTGCTTTTTGGTGCAGGAATGCCAGACCGTCGGCGGGGTGGAGTGGGATGTCGTAGGCAACTACCGTGGCATTGGGGAAAGTTTGGCGAATCAGCTTCACCGTACCGGACGAGGCGGCGGAGCCGAAGCCGTGGTTATACATGATCTTCTTTCCCTTCATCAGCTCAGGGAACTGCTTGACATATTCGTTTTCCATGTGCGTGCTTTATTTCTTATCCTGATATTTCTCTTCATCGTTCTCGCGGATCTCCACGCGCCGGATCTTACCGGAAATCGTCTTCGGCAGTTCATCGACAAACTCGATGACACGCGGATACTTGTAGGGTGCTGTCTCATGCTTGACGTGGTCTTGCAGCTCCTTGACAAGATCCGGTCCGGCTTTGGCTTTGTATTCCTTGCTCAGAACGATCGTAGCTTTCACCACCATGCCACGGATGGGATCTTGGACACCCGTCACGGCACACTCTACAACAGCCGGGTGGGTCATCAGTGCATTCTCCACTTCGAAGGGCCCGATGCGGTAGCCGCTGCTCTTGATAACGTCGTCGGTGCGGCCGACAAACCAGTAGTAACCCTCCTCGTCGCGCCATGCCATATCGCCGGTGTGGTAGATGCCGTCGTGCCAGGCTTCCTTGGTCTTCTCGGGATCACGGTAATAACCCTTGAAAAGACCGATGGGCTTTACGTCGCCGATGCGGATGCAGATCTCTCCTTTCTCGCCATCCTCGCAGTCAGTACCGTCGGGACGGAGCAGGCAGACGTCGTACTGTGGATTTGGCTTGCCCATGCTGCCGGGGGTCGGCTTGATCCATGGGAAGGTGCCAAGCGTCATTGTGGTCTCAGTCTGACCGAAGCCCTCATAGATGTGTATGCCTGTGCGCTGGTAGAAAGTCTCTTCCACGGAGGGGTTCATCGCCTCGCCGGCCGTGGTACAGTACTCCAGACTGCTGAGGTCGTACTTGGAGAAGTCCTCAAGAATCATGAAGCGATAGATGGTAGGAGGCGCGCAGAATGATGTGACGCGGTATTTCTCGATCTGCCGCATAATTTTTTCAGCCGTGAACTTCTCGTGGTCGAAGACAAAGACGGTGGCTCCGGCAAACCATTGTCCGTAGAGCTTGCCCCACACAGCCTTGCCCCATCCTGTATCTGCCACGGTGAGATGAACGCTGTTCTCGTTGAGGTTGTGCCAGAAACAGCCTGTCGTGAGGTGCCCCATGGCATAGAGGAAGTCGTGGGCTACCATCTTCGGCTCGCCACTCGTTCCGCTGGTGAAGTACATCAGCATGGTGTCCTCGTTGGTGTTGACAAATTCGGGACGACGGAAATGAGGTGCCTCTACCCACTCCTTGCGCCAGTCGCGGAAGCCTTCGGGAACGGCTTTGTCCTGCTGGGCCAAGGAGTTCACGGCCACGAGTTGCTTGACGGTAGGACTCTCTGGCATGGCTTCGCTGACCTGAGTGGTGACGTACTCATCGTTGCAGCAAATGATGGCTTTCACGCTGGCCCGGTTGTTGCGGTAGATGATGTCGCCCTTGGTGAGCATATGGGTGGCCGGAATGGCAATGGCCCCCAGCTTGCACAGTGCCATCATACTCAGCCACCACTGGTAGTGGCGCTTGAGGATGAGCATGACCTTATCGCCGTGGACGATGCCCAACTGCTGGAAGTAGGCGGCTGTCTGGTCGGTCTGCTCCTTGAACTGGCGGAAAGTGGTACGCACCTCTTCGCCACGTTCACTGGTCCACAGCAGGCAGACCTTATCGGGTTTCAGACGTGCCCATTCGTCCATGACATCGTAGGCAAAGTTGAAATTCTCGGGAATAATAAAATGAAGGTGATCCTTGAAATCTTGTTCCGACGTGAAACGCGTCTGAGTAAGGAATCGTTCTATCATGATGGTGAATGAATTTTTACCTATAAACGTTGGAAGTCTCTCGCGGGAGACCGATTAGATGATGATACTGATAAACGTGGCAGGTTCGCCTCCGAGCGCGCGCATGCAGTGGGGATGACGGCTGTCGAAATAGATGCTGTCACCGGCGTTGAGCACGAGGACTTTGGAGCCAAGGGTAATCTCGAGCGTTCCGTCAATCATGAAGTCGAACTCCTGACCGTCGTGTGTGTTCTTGCTGTGGTTGCGTCCGTCGGGCAATGGATCCACGGTGACGAAGAAGGGATTGATCTTCCGGCCACGGAATCCGGCGGCAAGCGACTGATAGCGATAGTCGTTGCCACGGTCGATCTCCTGACCCTGACCGGCTCGTGTGACGAAATAGCTGCTCATGCGTGGCTCTTCGCCAAAGAGCAGTACATCGAGATCAATGCCGTAGCGTTTGGAAATCTTACTGAGCCGGTAGACAGACGGATCAGCCTCGCCGGACTCAATCTTTTGATAGTGTTCCAGCGAAATGCCACAGAGGTCGGCCACTTCTTGTGCCGGAATATTCAGAACTTCACGCAGGCCTTTGAGCCGCTCGCCGATTTGCTTGATTGATTCTTCCATGATAACTCTCGTTTTGTTTAGCCAAAAGTACAAAAAACTTAGCAAAACGCAGTCATATCTTACAGATTTCTTTTTCAGACTGTAAATAAAGCATAAATCGTTGCGCACAACTATATGTGTTGTGCAATGCTGTCTGCACACTGAGAAAATAAGTGTGCAGAAACTTTCTCTTTAGCTTGTGCTTCTCATAAACTGTAAATTTGCAGTCAGTAAAGCGTAATTACTAAGGATAGAGTCGTACGGGCATAAAAAAAGCCCGAAGTACTTCACGCACTTCGGACTCCTTAAATGATAATGTATGTATAATTGAATTGCTATGGGCAATTTTACGTGGGGCTTAGTCAGCAGAGAGGCTGAAGCGCTTGTAGGCAACGACTTTCAGATCCTTGTCCTGCTTAGCGAGCCACTGTGCTACGCTTGCCTTGTCACCGTCGCCGAACTGGAACTCCTGATCGACGAGGCAGTTCTCTTTGAAGAACTTGTTGAGGCGGCCCTTAGCGATGCTCTGGATCATCTGCTCCTTGAGGTTAGCAGCAGCCTCTGCAGCAACCTTTGTGCGGATGTCCTTAGCCTTGTCAGCATCCTCCTGGGTCAGCCAGCCCTTGGCAACGTTGCTCTCGATGTGATCATCAGAATCAACGAGGTTGGGGTTGATGCCGGCCTTCTTCAGAGCGACATTGACCTGACGCTCGACCTGCTCTTCCTTGGTCTTCTCGACAGCCACGCGAAGCTCCTCATCGATAGTAGCCTGAGGTACAGATGTCTCGTCGAGAGCAACAGGCTTCATGGCAGCCACCTGCATGGCTACCTTGTGACCTGCATCCTCGTTGGCAGCAGAGAGCTGAACCATTGTGCCCAGTGTGTGGCGGCCCATGTGGTCGTAGGTGTAGACGTTCTCGCCCTCGAGCACGTTGTAGCCGTCAAGCTCCATCTTCTCACCAACAACGCCAGAGCGACGTGTCACAGCCTCGGCGACTTTCAGACCATCAGCCAATGTCAGCTCTTTCACCTCGTCGAGGGTCTTAGCCTTTGCAGCGATGGCAGCGTCGAGAATGTCCTGTGTGAGCTGGACATAGTCAGCACCGTTGGCCACGAAGTCGGTCTCGCACTTCAGTGCGATCATGGCAGCGAAGCCATTGACATTCTTCACCAGCACGCAGCCGTTGGATGTGGTGCGGTCGGAACGCTTGGCAGCGATAGCCAGACCACGCTCGCGAACGAGCTCCACGGCCTTGTTAATATCACCATCAGCCTCGGCCAGAGCCTTCTTGCAGTCTTTCATGCCTGCACCGGTCATAGCGCGGAGCTTCTTGATGTCTTCAATTGTAACAGCCATAATGGATAAAAAATCTATTGGTTTATGATAATGATTTGCTCAATTACTCAGCAGCAGGTGCCTGCTCCTCAGCAGTAGCCTCGGCAGCGGGAGCCTCTGTTGCAGCTTCCTCGCGGCGTGCGGGACGACGGCTGTGGCGCTTGCCCTCAGCAGCCTCTTCGGCCTGCTCGGCAGAAGCCTTCTCGTCAGCCTTTTCGACCTTGCGCTCCTCAAGACCCTCAGCGATAGCACCGCAGACAGCATCGAGCACTACCTCGATAGAGTCCTTAGCATCGTCGTTGGCAGGGATCACGTAGTCGATATTGCGAGGATCGGAGTTGGTGTCAACCATTGCGAACACGGGGATGCCCAGACGGTTAGCCTCCTTGACAGCAATGTGCTCCTTCATCACGTCGATGACGAAGAGGGCAGACGGCAGACGGGTCAGGTCGGCGATAGAACCGAGGTTCTTCTCCAGCTTGGCGCGCTGACGGTTGATCTGCAGAATCTCGCGCTTAGAGAGGTTAGAGAAAGTACCGTCGTTCATCATCTTGTCGATGTTCGTCATTTTCTTCACGGCCTTGCGGATAGTCGGGAAGTTGGTGAGCATACCGCCCGGCCAACGCTCGATGACGTAAGGCATGTTGACAGAGGCAGCCTTTTCAGCTACGATATCCTTAGCTTGTTTTTTAGTAGCGACGAACAGAACCTTCTTGCCGCTCTTGGCGATAGCCTTGAGAGCGTCAGCAGCCTCGTCGATTTTGGCTACAGTCTTGTTGAGGTCGATGATGTGAATGCCATTGCGCTCCATGAAAATATAAGGAGCCATAGCAGGATTCCACTTGCGTTTGAGGTGGCCGAAATGGCAGCCAGCCTGAAGTAACTGGTCAAATGATGTTCTTGACATAGTGTCTTTGTCTTTTTTAATTGTTTACTTTCTTTTTAATTCTTGATGTTGTTCAGAATCAACGGTGCAGTAATCCAAGGCCGGAGTCTGCACCGTTTAGATGCTAAACTATGCGCTAACAGCCAGCAGCAGATTAACGCTTGCTGAACTGGAAGTGACGGCGAGCCTTTGGCTGACCTGGTTTCTTACGCTCAACGGCACGGCTATCGCGTGTGAGGAAGCCGGCGTCCTTGAGAGCCTTCTTGTCTTCAGCGTTGATTTTCACCAGTGCACGAGCGATGGCGAGACGGAGAGCCTGGCTCTGGCCTGTGAACCCACCACCGTCGAGGTTGGCTTTGATGTCGTATTTCTCAGCGGCTTCGAGAAGCTGCAGCGGCTGCTTAACCACGTACTGCAGGATGGCCGATGGGAAGAAATCCTTGATGTCTTTCTTGTTGATAGTGATCTTGCCGGTACCCTCAGAGAGGTAAACACGAGCTACAGCGCTCTTACGGCGACCGATTGCGTTAATAACTTCCATCTTACTCCTTATTATTTATACTGGTTAATGTCGATAGTCTTAGGCTGCTGAGCCTCTTTGTTGTGCTCTGCGCCATCGAAAACATAGAGGTTGTCCATCAGAGAGCGACCCAGGGGACCCTTGGGCAGCATACCTTTGACGGCGTGGCGGATCATCTTGTCGATGCCGTCCTTGCGCTTGCGCAGCTCAGCGGGTGTGTTGAAGCGCTGACCGCCTGGATAGCCAGTATAGCGGGTGTAGACCTTGTCGGTCTCCTTCTTGCCGGAGAAGACGACTTTGGCAGCGTTGATGATGATGACGTTGTCACCGCAGTCTACGTGCGGAGTGAAGTTGGGTTTGTACTTTCCGCGGAGCAGCTTGGCGACCTTGGAACACAGACGGCCCACAATCTGGTCAGTGGCGTCGACGACGACCCACTCTTTCTTTGCTGTTTCCTTGTTAGCGGAAATAGTCTTGTAACTTAAAGTGTCCATTTTAAAAATTGAATTACTACTAAAAAACTTTTGATTACACTTTGCGATAACAGAGACCTCGCGGCGCCTCCAGTCTAAAAGAGACCATCCACAGCATTATCTCTGATGCCGATGAAGATTCACTAACCGTCGTGTCTCGGCCAAATGAGACGGACTATTAACACCTCACGGCTGCGGAAGCTCTAAGATGCACTCCCACAATCGGTTTGCAAAGTTACCACTTTTATTTGAGACGCTTACCAGTGGGACGTTCTTTTCTGCTTCTGTTTATTGATTATTAACACGTTTATTGATTATTAACTATAGCTTTCTGTGCTTAAATGACTGTTGATGGATTATTCTCCCGAAAATGTTTGGAAGATATGGAATAAAAGTATTAACTTTGCATTAAACAATAAACACTTTGATTATGATAGGCTTTGTGTCAACAAGAACGCCAGTAAAAGGTAAGTTCATAAAAGAAGTGAGGGGGGCATTGGCTCGTTGTCTCTCAGGTAATTTCAATGAGAACGAGAAAAAGAACATTACTAAAGATCAAGCTCTCAGGCAAAGATACCATATTATATGGGAGTGAATTCCCTAATCCCTAATAAAGATACATTGCGTATGTATCGAACGTTATACATATAATCAATTTTCCTATAATTCATGTCCTACGATTATCTCATAGTCGGCTCCGGCCTTTTTGGTGCCACGTTCGCATATTTCGCTCATAAGCAGGGCAAGCGTTGTCTGGTCATAGACAAGCGCCCGCAACTTGGCGGCAACGTCTATTGTGAAAACATAGAAGGCATCAATGTGCATCAGTACGGTGCTCACATCTTCCATACCTCGAATAAAAGAGTGTGGCAATTCGTCAATTCCCTGGTGGAGTTCAACCGCTACACTAACTCACCCGTAGCCAATTATCAGGGCAAACTCTATAACCTGCCGTTCAATATGAACACGTTTTATCAGATGTGGGGCGTGACGACACCAGCTGAAGCCACGGCGAAGATCGAGAGCCAGCGGCAAGAGGCAGTAGAGAAAATGCGGGCTGACGGTGTCACGGAGCCGCGCAACCTTGAGGAGCAGGCGCTGACGCTGATCGGGCGCGACATCTATGAGCGGCTCATCAAAGGCTATACCGAGAAGCAGTGGGGGCGGAAGTGCACCGATCTCCCGGCGTTTATCATCAAGCGTCTGCCCGTGCGTCTTGTCTTCGACAACAACTATTTCAATGATACCTATCAGGGTATTCCTATCGGTGGCTACAATCAGCTTATCAACTCCCTTTTGGACGGTGTAGAGACCAAGACCAATGTAGACTTCTTTGAAGACCGTGCCCATTGGGAAGGAGTGGCGTCTAAGATTGTGTTCACTGGCGAGCTTGATCGTTTCTACGACTATAAGCTTGGACATCTGGATTTCCGTACAGTGCGCTTCGAGACCGAGATTCTCAATGAAGCCAATCACCAAGGCAATGCGGTGGTGAACTATACCGAGGCCAGCGTGCCTTACACCCGCATCATTGAGCATAAGCACTTCGAGAGTTTCGGACAGGCTGTCTACGACAATCCCAAGACGGTTATCAGCCGTGAGTACAGCACCGAATGGAAGCCCGGCATGGAGCCTTATTATCCTGTCAACGACGAGAAGAACAACCGACTTGCCGAAGCTTACCGTCACTTGGCTGCTCAGGAAGAGAATGTCATCTTCGGCGGTAGACTGGCCGAATATAAGTATTACGACATGGCGCCGGTCATCGAGAAGGTGATGAAGATGTTTGGCGAGTAAACGAGCGGGTGAAAGACAGCATTCTATGGCAGAGACATTAAAGGAGAAGACAGCTAAAGGACTCTTTTGGGGTGGCATGAACAACTTTGTGCAGCAGGTAGTGGGATTGGTGTTTGGCATCATACTTGGCCGTCTGCTGTCGCCGTCGGACTATGGTATGATAGCCATGATCACCATCTTTTCTCTGATAGCCAATGCCATACAAAACAGTGGATTCGGTGCGGCGCTGACCAATCTCGACCATCCCACCGACGAAGACTACAACTCAGTGTTTTGGTTCAACGTCACGGCGAGCACGACGATGTATGTCATCCTTTTCTTTTGTGCGCCTCTCATTGCTGACTTCTATCACACACCCGCCTTGGTGCCACTGTCGCGCTACGTCTTTTTGAGCTTTGTGTTTAGTTCATTTGCCACAGCTCCCTATGCCTATCTCTTTAAGAACTTTCAGGCCAAGCTCCAGACCAAGAGCGGTATTATCTCCGTGGTGTCGTCGAGTGTCGTTGGAGCCGTGCTGGCCTTTCTTGGCTTCGGCTATTGGGCTTTGGCCACACAGAGCCTGGTCTTTGTAGGTGTGAGCTCCATTATGGCCTGGCACTACTCGGCTTGGCATCCTACGCTGCATATCGATTACCGTCCGGCTATGCGCATGTTTAAGTTCTCATGCAAGATACTTGCTACGACCATCGTTACTCAGATTAATAATAATGTATTGAACATTCTCCTTGGTCACTACTTTTCCGCTCACGACACTGGCAACTACAACCAAGCCTACCAATGGGACTCGAAGTGCTTCAACCTTGTGCAGGGCATGGTCAACCAAGTGGCTCAGCCGGTGCTTGTAGACCTTCGGAGCAACCAAGGACGTCAGGTGCAGGCCTTACGCAAGCTGATGCGTTTCACCTCGTTCATTGCTTTCCCGTTGCTGCTGGGCTTCGGTCTTGTGGCTCGTGAGTTCATCGTTTTGGCTATCACGGCCAAGTGGTTGCCCTCAGCCGAACTGCTTCAGTTGCTTGTCATCAGTGGAGCTACTTTCCCGTTGGTGTCGTTGCTTTCCAGTCTTGTTATCAGTGAAGGGCGATCCGGACTTTATTTTTGGATTACGGCTTCGTTAGGAGTTGTGGAGATTGGTTTGATGCTGTTGCTCTATTCCTATGGCATTCGCTCGATGGTCATTGCTTATGTCTTGGTCAACATCGTATGGTTGTTTGTCTGGCATTTCTTTGTCAACCGTATGGTAGGTTATTCCTTGTGGCAGTTTCTCAAGGACACCTTGCCCTTTGCGTTGGCAGCCTTAGGCGTGATGGTGGCCACTCATGTTCTCACGAGTGCCATCAGCAATCTGTGGCTTTTGCTGTTCTCCCGCATCATCATCGCCGTATTGCTCTACTACGCCGTCATGCGTGTGGCGCGTGTGAGAATCTTGCAGGAGTGTGTCGACTTCATATTTAAGAAAAAGCGCTGACCGGCAGTGTGCCGTCAGCGCCAATTGTTCTTAGTGCAGGAGGTACTCTACTATCAGCGTACCGTTGTAGGCGAAGAGATAGACCGTGAGCAGCATGGTCATGTTCTTAACAGTTTGTAGCCATCGGCCTTTGAGATCGGAGTAGAGGCAAGCGATTGCCACGGGAATAAAAAACATCCAGTGAGTGCCGTTGATATACACTTCGTTACAGCCGAAGCCCAAGACAATGTGTATCAGCAGGTCCACGGCCCACCATGACAACAACATTTGTATGATGCGTCGCTTGCGTCCCATGACGATGCCGGCAAAGAACAGAACGGCGACCAACGCGTTGACCACGTAGTTGATCCATGACCGATAATGCACGATGGCGGGTCGGCCGAGATAGATGTCGCCGAGGAGATAGTCACGGTGCAACTGTATGGACTCCCCAAAGAGTCCCTCTACGATGCCATAAGTCCGGTAGGCCGATACACTGATGTATTTCAGGAAAGGCTTGTCGCTGAGTTGCTCACCTGCTATCTGCTTGTTTAAGATCTTGTTCACGGAATCTTTTTGTGCAAGTGTAGGATCCTTTGCTCTCGTCTTTGCCACGATGGCGGCCGACTTCTGGGCGCGTGGAAGTGCAAGCTCATAGTATTGTGCGGTGCCCCCGGCCACAAGGAGAAGAGTAGGCAAGCAGAAAGCCAACATGATGTTTTTCCATTGAAAAGTCTTCTTACCGTCGACAAAGAGTCCGCCGAGCAGCGTCTTCACACCGTTGGTGAGCGTCACTCCTGTGGTGAGTAAATAGAGGATAGCGCCTTTCCACCAGACGACAGGCTTGTTGTCACGCAGGTATTTGCCGAAGACATAGAGCGTGAGCGTGAGCAGGAAAGCCGATACGATGAAGTGGTCGGGCGACATGGCTGCCGTGAGCACGGAAGCGAAAGAGAAAAACAGAGCCGTGAGCCATAGGCTGTCCTTCGCCTCTAAGCCCATCACCTCCTTGAGTGTGCGGTAGGTAAACAGGGCCGTGTAAGTGGAGAGGACCGTGATCAGCACACCTATAATAATAGGAGCGGCGTTGAAGTCGAAGGTCACCATGATCCAGTGGTTGAGCTGGTATAGTGGCCAAAAGAAAAACGTGTAGAGCGGATGACGGTTGATCTCGTAGTAAGCGGTGTACTGCGTCAGCATCATGTAGGCGTAGGGATCGTAGCCCGAGAAGTGCAGTTGGTTGTTGAACAGCCACCAGGCTCCTACATGACCGTGGCGGGCCATAGTGAGCCGATCCCAATGGGCATAGATGAGCAGGGCATTGAGGGCACCGAAGACGAGGGCGGAGACCAAGGCGAGCCATCGCTCCGGCTTATTGCGCAGGGAAAAGATATTAAAGGGATTCTTCATAAAGGTGCAAAATTACAAAAACTTTTCGTTCCAAAGACGACGTAAGTCGAAATAATGTCGTATTTTTGTACTCATAAACATTATATCCAAGAATTAACCATCACACACGATGAGCAAGATAATCGTCAACTATACGCTTTATTTGGGCACCATGGCCGACAAGGTCGCTTTGGGAAAGGCACGGCAGGACAGCAATACTACTTTTGAGCGCTTGGGCTATCCCGTGGAGGATCTTCGCTGCAAGAACTATAAGTTGCCACTGCTTCCCAACTTGCAGGGGCTGTGGCTCCACATAAAGATGCTGGTCCGGTGGGGCGGACATAACGAGTTTTATTATCAGTATCCCACGTCAGCGCGCAACGGTTTCCCTATCGTGACCCGTCTGCTTCATCTCTTTCACAACCGCGTAGTCCTCATCATCCACGACATTCAGTCGCTGCGCTATCACCGCGACCCAAGTCAGGACATCGGCATCTTCAACTCCGCCGACCTTATTATCGCCCATACCGAGCCGATGCGTCAGTGGCTGCTTGACCATGGCGTGAAGACACCCATCGTGCTGCTTCATATCTTCGACTACTATTCCGATGATAATTTCCTGCCTGTCGAGGATGTCGTTGACGGGCACAACGAGATTGTCTTTGCGGGGAATCTGCGGAAGTCGGAGTTTCTTCCTGCGCTGTGCCGTCACTCTTTTCCTGGTCTGACCTTCAATCTTTATGGCTTGAAGAGCGACATTGACCTCTCGTCTTATCCTCATATCAAGTATTGTGGTGTGTTCCAAGGCGACCACACCGGTACCATTTATGGCGGTTGGGGACTGGTATGGGACGGCGACAGCATCACCACGTGCAGTGGCGTGCTTGGCGACTACCTGCGTTATAACCTTCCTCACAAGCTCTCACTGTACATTGCAGCCGGCTTGCCCGTCATCGTGTGGAGCCAGGCTGCCGTGGCAGAATGGGTGAAGCAGAACCATTTGGGGCTTGTCGTTGACAGCCTGGAGCAGTTGCCCGAGCGTATTGCCGCCGTCAGCGATGACGAGCATCGCGACTACATCGCTCATTGCCGGGAGATGGGCAGCAAGCTTCGCAATGGCGAGATGCTCAAGGCCCGGCTGAGCGACTGACAGTTGCAGGCGGTTACTCTTCCGTTGCCGTCTCTTTTCTTGCGTCGTCGATGAGCGTCATGAGCAGGTCGCTCTCGCCGGTGACAACCTTTCGACAAAACATTTTTCCCGACTTGGTGATGCGGTCGAAGTCAAACTCATCGAGGATTTTAATATTGGTGCTGTAGTCGATGAAGGTCAGAGGTGTCAGTGCTGTCAGGCTCTTGTAGCGTCCTTGAGCAAGCATGCAGCGGTCAGCGTATTGCAGCGAGTTGAAGGCTATGGTTTGCACGAAGGTCTCTGCCGGGCAGAAACTCGTCTTGAAGTATCCCACGAGATGCTCATTGTTGTCCCACTGATTGAGTAGGTCGAGTGCCAGGTCGGGTGTGATAGCCCACCAGGCTGCTCCTTTGTAGAGCGTATATTCCTTATCGGGGCAGTGGATGGTCAGCGTTTTGCGCACACCGAGCGTCGCCACAGCCTCGCGCAGTCCGTTGCGTGCTTTGCTGAGCAGCGAGCCGTTGCCCCACGGCTTATCGGTGAAGAAGCGTAGCTTGGCATATTGTCGCGATAGCTTCCCTTGGTGGAGCATGGAGATGCCTTGCAGGAAGATCTTGCCATTGGCCTTGTCGAAGAACTCCATGATCCTGCTGTTGCTCCACACGGGATAGTCCATGCCGCTGAGCGTAATGAGATAGTCGAAGGAGCCTGCGGCGAGCGCGGCGCGCACCAGTTCCATTTGATACTCCACTTCGTTGATACTTCCCCAGCAGACGTTGACGCGGTGCTTGATGAAGTGGGCGTTGGGCCGGTCAATGACTTCGGTAAATAGCCTTATGTTGCTTTTGGCGTCGATATGGATAAAGAACTCTGAACTTTCCGGCAGACTGTCGATAAGCCGCTTCAAGTGGATAGGATCTTTATGTGCAGAGATAAGAAATGCGAGTTTTGCCATATTGTGATAATCGTATGTTTATTGATCGTTATTCGTTTCTGTCTTCCATTCTGTGATCGTTCTCTCTTTCGTAGAGAAGTTGATGCCTACCTTTACCACCTTTCTTTCGTCGATCTCATAGGGTATAGTGTAGCCTTTGTCATCTATTTGCCGGAGAGCCTCGTCGACGCTGCCGTCGATTTTGAGTTCCATCACATAGATGGCAGTGTCGGTCTTCAGTAGTATGTCCATGCGTCCCTTAGCCGTGCGTACCTGGGTGTAGACATAACGATTGAGGAAAGAAAACATCACGTAGAGCATGGCCGTGAAGTGTCCTTCGCTGGTGGGTGCATCTTTCAGCGTGTCGCTTTGATAGGGAATAGAGGCAAAGAAAGCACGTGCCGCTGTTAGTGCTTTGTCGACATCTCCGTCAAGCAGTCCTTCACTGATGTTCCAGCATGCGTTACTGGCCTGCACGGAATCCGGTGATACGAAGTAGGGGAGCAGACAACGCATCATGCCTACCTTGACTTCTTCGTTGGGAAATCCAAGAGTATAGCGCTGTGAGCGGGGATCGTAGTTTTTGATGGTAATATATCCACTCTGATAGAACAGCGGCAAGATGGAGTGCATGTCCTCTGTGGGCGCGTCGAAATCCTCTGCTTCGGCTTTGCTGCCGTCAATAGTAGTAATATCGGTATGGAACTTCTTGATCATGTTGACCAGGAAAGTGGGCGTGCCGGTAGCAAACCAGTAGTTGCCAATTTGTTCTGTGTCCATGGCATAGAGCAGGCTGAAGGGGTTATAAACACCGGGCGACTGAGCGGCAAAGTGGTAACCGTCGTATTGTCGTTTCAGTTTCTTCAGGACATCGTCTTTCGATGTGTTCAAGTTTTGAGCCAGTCCGCTGATCCCTGCCTTGAAGTTATCTTCAAGTTCCTGCTGAGTGATACCGCACAGAGCAGCGTATTTCGGCAACATGGAGATGTTGTAGAGATTGTTGAGCTGACTGAAGATGCTCAGTTGCGAAAACTTGCTGATGCCCGTGATAAACACAAAGCGGAGGTAGGGGTCGAGGTCTTTCAAAGGTGAATAGAACGACTGCAGCTCAGTGCGAATGGCTTCCAATCGCTCCTTGTTGTGCAGGACAGTGAGCAGCGGTGCGTCGTATTCATCAATGAGGATAACGACCGACTGATGCAACTTCTCGTAGAGTCGCATGACCAAGGAGGATAATCGCGCAGTGACATTGCTGCTGTCATTTTCTATCCCATATTGCTGTTCTGCCCATTTCAGCTGCATTGCAATGACGCTATCCAAGTCGTCCACCGTCCCTCTCTTTGCCGTAGAAAGACTGAAGTGCAGCACCGGGTATTTCTTCCATTCCTTTTCCAAGTGCTCAACAGCCAGCCCGTGGAACAGCTCTTTCTGCCCACTAAAATAAGCATGAAACGTGCTCGTAAGCAGTGACTTCCCAAAGCGGCGCGGCCGCGAGAGGAAGACGTATTTCTTGGTGTTGGCCAGTTCATACACGTATTGTGTCTTGTCAACATACATGTACTGTTCTTCTCTGATATTAGAGAAGGTCTGAATGCCTATGGGATATTTTATCATAGCTTTGTGGAATGGTAACTACCTGCAAATATAAGACAATTCTTTGATATAAGCAAGCAAAAGCGGTAAGGTTTTCCGCTTCGTGCCGGAGATGTCTACCGCCGTCCGATGGTCTTATGCATCCGGTTGGTAATCGCTTTGCCGATGACGCGGAAGTTGCCATAGCGCAGGTTGAGGAAGAGCTCTTCCAGTGAGCGTCCCAGTTTTATCCAAGGGTGTCCCCAGGCACTGCGCCGGTAGAATCGCTCCTTGTAGGCCACGTTGTCGATGACATACCTTGGATGTTTCAGCGGGAACTGGAGCTCAAAGCGTTTCATCGTAAAGATCTTGCGCAGTCCGTGCGGCGTCGTCTTCTCGCTGGCGGAGTAGTGCGTGGAGTCGGCGGTGAGGCCGATGTTATTGATGAGGTTGCGCTTCGGCATGATGGCGAGCCCGTTGTTGAGCATCATGCTTGCCCAGAAAATTGTCTCGTAGTAGGGGATGCCCGATGCTTTGTGTCTGCGGGTTAAGTCCATCATGGACTTTCTGTACTTGCGCTGTCTGATGATGTCGTTCATCAGCTTCACGGCATTGGGGTCGTCGAGAAACGAGTAAGTGCCGTCCCAAGTGTCAATGACCCTGCGCCACGAGGCCCACCCCCAGATGGAGAACGTGGAGGTGAAGAAATAGTCATCGGGCACGTCGGGCGACACTTCGTCCTCGTTAAATCCGGAGATTAGCCAGACACGATTGTCATGTTCGTAGCGGTCGAGCATCTCCTTGCAGAAGGGAAAGAACGACTGTGAGGGCACATCATCGTCCTCGAGTACGATGCACTTGTCCACCATAGAGAAG
Source organism: Prevotella sp. (assembly GCA_052355365.1). Taxonomy (GTDB): domain Bacteria; phylum Bacteroidota; class Bacteroidia; order Bacteroidales; family Bacteroidaceae; genus Prevotella. The sequence continues at coordinate 41,138 of DAWDCC010000013.1, forward strand.
GCCCAACGCTGCGAAAGGTATTCCGAAGGGTCGCAACCTTGGTTTTTCTCGCAGTAGTGGCGCTGCACGTCGCACTGCCAGTCGATGTTCTCAGCAATCTTGCGGCAGGCCATGATGCCGGGCATGTCGCGCTCGCCACGTGGTCCGTCCTGGTAGAGGAAGAGATGGCTGGGGCGTGCCTGACGTACCTGCTCAAACACTTGCTGGAATTTATCGGGGCGGTTGAAGAAGAGCATCAGCACCGCCACATCGGTTTTATAAGCTTGCATAGAGGATGATTGTTATATTGTGGACAGTCCGGTTATCTGTTGTTCTCGCCATCCAACCGCCGGATGATCTTGTAGGGATTTCCGGCGATGACGACATTACTGGGCACGTCTTTGACGATGACGGTGTTTACGCCGATGGTCACATTGTCGCCTATGGTCACGTCGCCAATGATCTTTGTACCGGCGGCAATGAACACGTTGTTGCCGATGGTGGCGCTTTTTCCTTCCTCCGGCGCCTTGTGTCCGATGAGCACTCCCGGGTAGAGCGTGCAGTTTTCGCCGATATGCGTTTTCGGATTAATGACAATGGAGCCCCAGTGCCATATCGTCAAACCCTTGCCACAGGCGTTGGGTGGGATCTGAAAGCCGGTTTTGTAGCTCAGCCGGCGCAATCGCCAAGCCCAATAGACATGGCCGATGAGGTACCAGCCCCTCTGCGGCGCATTCTTGTAGTATTCCAGATGACGGAGCGCCACGATGTACTGCCAGATGCAGTGCTGGTCTGACATGGGGTTGGTGGCGATGCGCTCTTTCCATCGGCTGAGCAGATGGAGTTGCTTCTGATAGTTTTTGGAGTCAGCTCTCAGGAACTCTTTGAGCATTGCTCTGGAATGTATCTTGTCGGTTGCGGCCATGTTTCTTCTTTTCGCTTGTAGTAATGGTATGTATTGCAAAGATACATTTTCTTTTTCAATATCCTTTGCTTTTTCCCCGATTTATTTTCATTCCATTTTATTTGGGCTTTCCCCTCGTTTGCAGTATCTTTGCATACAAAAAGGAAGACATGGACTACAAAGAGCAACTCTATAAGTATAACCAACCCAACCTAAGGGCTTGCCAGTTGAAGCAACTGGAGATTCTTAAAGACATCGACAAGGCCTGCAAGAAGATGGGCATCAGCTATTGGCTCGACGGCGGTACGCTGTTGGGGGCCGTGCGCCACGGTGGCTTCATCCCATGGGACGACGACATCGACATCGCCATGGACTTGAAGGACCTGCGCCGCTTTGTCAAGGAGGGACAGTCCTATCTGCCTCGGAACCTGATGATACAGTCGAAGGAGACCAATCCGCAGGTAAGGGCACAGAACGTGAAGGTGCGCGACCTCAACTCGCTCTATGTCGAGAAGGTCGACAACTTCATCGATGACTACGAGAAAGGCATCTATGTTGATATTTTCCCCTTTGACCGCCATCCCAATGCGCCGAAAGCGTGGATCAAGCGGTTGAGTATCGGCATCACGAAGAGCGTGGCTATCCTCAACCACTCCCATCGTTACTCGCTGCGCGCCGTGGCAGAGTATTTCTGGTTTGGTGGCAAGAAGTTGCTCTATACGACTCTTTGGCGTGTGCTCATGCTGTGCTGTAAGTCAACACGCTACGCCGACATCCCGTCGATGAACGGCTATGGCATCACCCATGACCGCTCCACCGTGTTTCCCTTGGGCAGAATACGTTTCGAGGACACGGAGTTCCCGGCTCCCCACGACCCTGATCTGTATCTCAAGAATATCTACAAGGACTATATGACCATCCCGCCCGTGGAGAAGCGCCACTTCCATGCTATCCTCATCATCCCCGATTTGAAGGTTCATGAGGCCGAGAAGTAACCGGCAGAAAAGAATAGATAAGATTTGGAAAAACTCTTTTTGCTAACAAAAAATTCGACAAAAGTTTGTCAGCCTGAGCTTTTGCTCTAGAGAGAAAAGCGAGGGCAAAAAGAGATAAAAGGTCTTTGATTCATCCAAAAAAGCGAGATGAAACAATCAAAAAACAACGTTGTTGTCCTCAAAAAGGTTATTTTACTCGATGAAAAAGCCTTTCTGTGGTGATGAAAAAGGTACTTTGACCAAAAATTCTCTAGAGAATTTTTGGTCAAAGTACCTTTCTGATAATGAGCAAAAAATGGTGATTTTCTTAACTTGTTGTAATCCAGTGCTTTGCTAAAAGCGCTTAAAATTCGAAAAATCGTCACCAAAGTACTGTTGCTGGCAAAGAACGCATTCTCAGAGGCGGAAAATTGTCATTAAACTGAACAAATTAGTTCATGCTTGTCCGCTGACTCTGATAATCCTTCCTGCTTTTATTGGTCTTTCAGCGTCTCCAGTGAGTGGTTCAGTCCCGTAGAGATGTCGAAGAGCGGCTTCCATCCCGTGCGCTCTACCTTGGCGGTGTCGAAGGTGGCGCGCGTCACGGGGGTGGTGTTGCCTTGGTCGGCTGTCGCGGGTATGTCGAAGACCACTTGGCGATGCGCCCACGCGGCTATCTGCTCAGCGAGCTGTCGGATGGTGATGTTACCCTTGGCGTCGGCCACGTTGTAGGCCTGCGTGCTCTCGCCGTGAAGCAGCAAGTGGAGGAGGGCGTGGGCACTGTCTACGACATAGAGCCAGCTGCGGTATTGCTCACCACGGCTTTTCAGCACAATGTCCTCTCCGCGGAGCACGTTGCGGAAAAACTGGGCGAAGACGCGGTTGTCTGACTCGGTGAAGCCCGGACCATAGGTGTGGCACAGACGGGCAATGGTCACCGGCGTGCCATATTCCGTGGCGTAGGCGATGCAGAGCGTCTCGGCGGCCCGCTTCGACGAGGGGTAGCAGGCGCGCGGCGTGGCACAGTCGACATAGCCGCTGCTTGTCTCGGTGAAAGCGTGCCCGTCGCCTTCGCCATAAATCTCGCCCGACGAGACATAGACCATCTTGCGCAGGCTGTGCTGACGACCATAGTCCAGCAGGTTGGCCACGCCGTCGATGTTGGCCTTGATGACCTCCACGGGTTGCTGCTTGAAGAAGTTTGGACTGGCGTTGCTGGCCGCGTCGATGATATAGTCGTATGGCGTCTCACCCGTGATAGGCTGTGTAACGTCCATCTCCACGAACGAGAAACGAGGGTCAGCGGCGTAGGCGGCAAAGCGCTCCTTGGCCCGACGGCGGTTGCGTCCGGCGGCGAAGATCCGAAGATTGCGGTGAGGATCAGCCATCACGATGTCTACTACGCAGGCACCGACCAATCCTGTGGCACCCGCCACGAGCAGCGTGCGTCCTTGCAGGGCGTCGAGGTTGAGGCCTCGGGCGTAGAGTTGCTTGATGTCTTCTTGGTAAGGTGTCATTTCAGCCATGTCTCCGGTTGTATCTTCATCAAGGCCTTGAGGATCTCAAGATCCTCGACGGTTGTGATCTTGATGTTCTTTTCCGATCCCGGTACGATGTGCATCTCGCGTCCGCCGAGTTCTGCCATCAGCGTGCAGGAGGCTACCGAGTTGGTGAGGCCCTTGGCTTTTGCCTCCTCGTGAGCTTGGATGATGTTGCCCAGACGGAAGGTCTGTGGTGTCTGCGTGCGGATGAGTTTGTCGCGTGGGATACTCGTGGAGGTGGTGAAGCCGTCGTCGCTTTCGAGGATGGCCTCGCGGCATTTAATGCCCGTGATGGCGTAGCCGTATTTCTGGCAGATGGCGATATTGCTCGAGATGATGTCTTGTGAGAGCAGCGGACGCACAGCATCGTGCACCAACACCAGGTCGTCGTCCTTGCATCCGGCCTCTCGGAGACCATAGATACCGTTGTGAATCGACTCCTGCCCATTTTTTCCGCCGGGGAAGATCCACTTCAGCTTGGTGATGTTGAACTGGTTGGCGTAGGACTGCAACACCGTTTCCCATCCTGCGAGACACACCACGGCGATGCCGTGGATGTCGGGATGTTGCTGAAACGCCTTCATCGTGTGGATGATGATAGGGCAGTTGTCTACGTGCATAAACTGCTTGGGAATGTCCTGTCCCATGCGGTTGCCGGACCCGCCGGCGATGATGAGTGCATAGTTCATATGGTGGTGTCTGTTTTCTTCACGGCAAAGATAACACAAATATCTGACATCTGCAAGCATTGGGGCGCAAGGATCGCCGAGACTGTTTGGAAACCTTTGCCATTGTTTTGTCATTTAGAATCCGCCTGCGTAGTAGCTGCGGGCTATATAGGGCGAGGGCTCGTAATAGGCACTGCAGTTGTAGTCATCGATGATCTCGCAAATGGGATTGTTGTAGACACGGAGGATGGCATCGGCGTAGTCTTCCTCTCTTGACAGCGTGTCCATGATAAGCCGTTTATAGACTTTTCCCATTTGCAGTACAGTAGGGATCGTTGTGCAATACTTAGGGTTGACTGCCGTTACGTCGTAGGTTCCCGATTCAAGTCCGTAATTGTCGATCCAGTCCTTTACGACCGCCAGTGGGTTCTCGGAGTGAAGCACACCGGCAAGCGACAACTTCTCGGCAAGTGCGTCGTGTCCCATCTTGTTGACAACATATTTGTTGGGTTGCTTCAGATGTCGTGCTGTCCGCTCTATCATGCTGCATACAAAATAGAGATCGTTCTCGCTGATGGCTTCGTCGGGGAAAAATACATTCTTCATAGTGCGTAGCTCCTTTTGAAAGTAATGGCTTGCAAGGCTGCCTCGGTACAGAAAGCAATCTGATGGGTAGGGTGCTTGAACTTTACCAGTACCCAAAAGGCTTCCCGTGTGATGTTGCCGTTGACAAGGTCTTCAACATAATCCCATATCTGATCGTCGGCCATCGGTCCTTCTACGATGTCATATTCATGTGTGATGCCTCGGCGGCTGTTCACCACGAAGTCAAGCCATTGCTCTGTCATCGTGCTGAACACCAGTTTCTTCAAGGGTATCGCCTCGTCATAGGAGAATACCGACACTTCATGCCTGGGGCGCTTGCTGAGTGCCCACCGTTGTGCCTGCTTTTCTATATTGGTGCAATAGAAGGCGAAGCCAAAGTCTTTGTTGAAGCCGACGGTCTGTATCTTCGGCTTTTCAACGACTACGTTGCTGCCATGATAGAGTATCATCTTATTATATAGTTTTCTTTATGGCAAAGATAACACAAATATCTGACATCTGCAAGCATCGGGGCTTTAGATTGTTCTTTCGTAACTTTGCCTTGAGAAAGTTTGTTCTTGTTGGTAAAGTATTAATCTATCAACTAATTAAGTAACCAATATACAACATTCCGTTATATACAAGCATATAGCTCGTCAGTAGCGTAATGAGGATGCGCAATGTAGGCAGATAGTGCGAAGCAATATGCCGAAATAGGTACGCCACCGCTATGGGCACGACGATGAGCCAGTGAGCGCTCATGATGTAGGCTTCGTTGAGGCCGAAGCCCAGCACCACATGGATGAGCAGGTCGAAGCCAAGAAACGACAGGGCCAGCCAGAGAAAGCGCCTGCGCCTGCCTGCCCATACGCCTAAGAGAAAAAGCAGAAACACCAGAGCCTCCACGATGTAGTTGAAGGCAAAGCGATAGTGCACGATGACAGGGCGGCTGCGCAGCACGTCTTCGAGCAGGTGATCGCTATGCAGCTGGATGGGCTCGCCGAGTACGTTTTCTATCAGGCTCCATCCTCGTGGCGTGCTGATGTCGGTCCACTGCGAGAACTCTCCGTTGGCGATGGGCTTGCCCTCATGGGCGTGGATGGCGAGACGGCTGCTTTTGGCGGCCTTGACAGAGTCTTGCCGGGCTACGATGGCAAGTGCAGTGCGGCGGATAAGTGCCGTGTCGGCGTTGTGCATCGTGTCGGCTACTTGCCGGTAGGTCTTGGCAATGAGTTTGTCGTGCTTCTTCGTCTTGGCCTCCTGACGCGCAATGAAGTTCGGTCGCTCAAAGGTCTGCCATTCCCATCGGGCAAAGCCCCAGATGAGAGCAGCGGGCAAGACAACGGTCAGCAGCAGGTTGGCAGGGCGCCAGAAATGCTTGCCACCGACGAAGAGATTAGCTAAAAACACTTTGATGCCGTTGTTGAGCGAGATGCCCGCCGTGAGAAAGAACAGCAGGATCGACTGCCAGCGGGGCATGAGCTTGCCTTCTTTCATCTTCATGCCGGAGAGATAAAGCACCAGCGTGAGCATGAACATCGACAGACAGAAGTGGTCGGGAACGCTGATGGTCACCATCACGTAGGCGAAAGAAAACAGAAAGGTGGTCAGCAGCCAGGCATCACCCTCACCGATACCTACTACACGATGGAGCAGACGTACCATATATATATAGGTGTAGTAGGCACAGGCTACGAGTATGCACCCCATGATGAGTGGTGCGGCATTGCGCCCTGTAAGCCATTCCACAGCAGCATTGAGTTGTGAGGGTAGCCACATGAAGAAAGCCAGCAACGGATGGCGGTAGATGTTGTAGGCTGTGGTCCAATGGTCGATGACGACATAGCTCAGCGGATCGAAGCCGGAGATATGGAAGGTGCTCAGCACCAGTCTTCGGTAGTTGTCGCTGACGTGGCTGAACTGATGCCAGTAGCGGGCGATGACCAGCGCGTTGAGCAGGGTGATATAGGCCAGGGCCAGCGTGCGGCGGACGATTTCTTTCTTGTTCACAGCCATCGCAACTAACGTTTAAGGAAGAACCGGACCAGCAGAAAGTTGACAGGTACGCAGACACAGAACATTGGTATGGGCGCCCACTGCTTCGGCACACCTAAGTAGATGAACAGCGCGAGCATGGCCATCTGCAGCAGGTAATTGATCACATGGCTCAAGGCAAAGCCGGCTCCATGCTTCACGTTGGCCTTGACATGAAAGGTGAAGTGGGTGCTGGCGTAGAAGTTGAAACAGAAGCTTACCGCGTAGCCCACCGTGTTGGCTACGCCCGCACTCGTCCATTGGAGCAGGAGCAGGTACACGCCATATTGGATGAGTGTGGCCACGCCGCCGACGAGACCGAAGCGCAGCACCTCGCCCAGCTTCTCCCGTTTGTCTTTATCTAAACGGCTTGTAATGTCTTTCATCTGCATATTGCAACATTTCTTTGTCGCCACGGCTGTCTCCGTAGGCAGTGATATGGTAATGGTCGCGCGGCTCACTCAGCAGTGCCTGCACGCGGCGCACCTTTTCCGGACCATAGCAGTTGGCGGTGAGGAAGCGTCCGGTAACTTTACCGTCGATGACCTCTATCCGGGTGCCAACAATGGAGAGGCTGTGTACATTTTGAAAATGGCGGAAGAACGGAGCCACCCAGTTGTCAATGCTCGCGCTGACAACCATCACCTGTGCGCCCGCGTCAAGGGCTTGGCGTAGGGTGGCAAGCCCCTGAGAACGCAGGAACTTCCGATTGTCGGCGGCAAAGCGGCGGCAGCAGTCATTGAAGTTGTCCAATGACATACCGGCGAAGAAGTGTGTGAAGATCTTTTGCTTCGCTTTCCAGTTGGGATAGAGGCGGAGCTTCATCATCACCAGTCGGGGCAGGTAGCGTAGAAAGCCGGTCGCCGTCCGACGGGTGCCATGGACATAGCGGATGAAGGCAATCAGTGTGTCGCGTGTGGTCAGCGTGCCGTCGAAGTCGAAGAGAAACAAAGACGCTCTCTTCCCTAACCCTCCCTCTCCCTGGAGGGAGAGGGGGGAATGCTCACCGTTTTGGGCTTCGCGGTCAACTATGTTGCTGGCTTTATTGCTCTTTGGATCTTGGGTCTCCATGCGTTCTGTCGTTTATCAGAAAATAATATGAAGTTGATCAGAAATGATATGAAGTTGATTAGTAAATGATATGAAGTTGATTAGTAAATGATGACGAGGAACGAGATGAACCAAGCCAGGAGGTCGAGCTGGATGAAGTGGTCGTGAAGGACGATCTTTGTGGGGTTGCCGCTCTTCTTCTCTACCACGGCAATCTGCAGGTAGCGCAGGATGCCTACCAGCACAAAGATGGAAGTAAGATAGAGATAGTCGTTGTGGAAGGCGGCGATGACTTCGGGACTCACCGTGTACATGATATAGCACACCAGCGTCACGGCGGCCGTGATGGTGATGCTCTGGTTGATAAACGTCATGTTGTAGTGGATAGTGTTCTTGCGTGGTGGCTGTCCCGTCTGCTCCATGCGCAACACATCGTCGCGCCGCTTGGCCAGACTCATGAACAGCGTCAGCAGGAAAGTCATCAGCACAATCCACTTGCTCAGCACGATGCCCGTCGCAAAGCCACCGACAAACAGACGGAGCACAAAGCCGAAGGCCACCACACACACGTCGATGACCGCATACTGCTTTAGCTTGGCACAGTAGCCGAGGTTCATCAGCCAATAGAATAGGATGACACTGCCCACGCTCACGGCATTGCTTTCCATGTCGCTGCCCACGGTAAGAAGCAGGGCACATGTACCCATTGACATGAGGAACAGTAAGAACATCAGACCGTAGGCTTGCGCCACGGTGACTGCTCCGGAGGCGATAGGGCGGTGGCATTTCTCCGGGTGGCGGATGTCGTCGGGAAGGTCACAGATGTCGTTGTAGCAATAGATGCTCGACGCTGCGAAGCTGAAAGCCATGAAGCTGATCAGCGTCGACAGCAGAGGCTGTGCCTCGAAGAGCCTTCCGCCAAACATCACGGGGCAGAATACAAAGGCATTCTTTAGCCATTGAGCCGGACGAGTGAGCTTAAGTAAACTGGTATAGTGCATGAGTTTTTCTTTTATTTTTCAGTTGTCTTTTTCATTTGACTCTTTTCTCAACTGCATGCTGTATTATTTGTGTCACCTTTTGCAGTACCCATGCCAAGGGCAGGGTGATGACCAGACAGAGCAGAAAGGTCGGCCAATAGGAGAGTGATTTGGGGATGTAGGCCAACACAAAATGCTGATGGATGAGATAACATTCCAAGCTCAGCGTGCCTACGAAACGGAAACTGTGGTTCACCTTGGCAGGCAGACGGCGGAAGACGCGGTTGAGGATGAGGATGGCCGTGACGGTGAGCGGGATGTAGAGCATACGCTCGATAAACAGCGGAAACTGTCCGTGCTTCTCCTGTTCCAGAAAGATGCTGGAGGCGAGGGCCATGACAAACATCAGGAAGATCATCCAAATACCTTGCCCGTCGACGGTCTGCTTGCGCCGAACCATCTCGCCCATGTTGATGCCGATGAAGAAGATGGGCACACGGCTCCAGAAAATCTCGAGGTGGCCGACAATGTGGTTGATAGGCGTCACCCACTGCACCAGAATGCACCACATCACCATCACCACGGGCAACCAACGATAGATAGGGTGGCGACGGATCAACTCCATATAGGGTGGGGCGAAGAGATAGAGCATCATGATGGCGGGAATGTACCAGAAGTTCAACTCGTCACGGAGCCAGAACTCCCAGTTGAAACCCAACTCACCGATGAGATCGATCCAGGACCAGGCCGAGCCGCCATGGAAATTAGGCAGATAGAACAGTGCGGCGATGATGAGCCATGCGGGATAGATGCGTATGAACCGCCGGAAATAGAAACGCTTGACAGAAGGATTCTTAGCCCAAGAGAACCATAGACCAATACCGCTTAGGAACAAAAACATGTCCACGCCGATGTTGCCCATACGCCGAAGACCAAAGAAGGCATCGGAGCGGGCAAGGTCCACATGGAACAACATGATGAACAGCATGGCGGCTCCCATCAGCTCGCCACGGAAGCGGCTGATGTTTGCAAGCTCTATATCGGGAATACGTTTCACAATGTTGAATTATTCAATGTTGAGTGTTGAATGTTAAGTGATAAGTTATTCAATGTTGAATGTTGAGTGATGGCTTGGCTCGGTATTGAATGGAGACTTCACTCCTATTTTCTGACTTCAGACTCTTGTCTTCTAACTCTTAATCCCCACTTCTTTTGGGCTTGGAATCTTCTTCATCACTTCTTTCAGCAGCCAGGCAACACCCAGCGAGGTGATGACATAGAGCAGCAGTCCCGTATAGTAGTCGCCGTGGCGCGAGATGGGTATAAACACTTTGCGCAGTACTGGATGGATGACGAAGAGAGCCGCTGAGATAGAGCCTAGCCATGAGAAGACGTACCATAGCGCGTCGCGCAGGCGCTGCATTGGCAACAGCGAAAGAGTCTTCACGAAATAGACGGTGGCGTAGCACACCATTGCCGGAACGAAAGCCCAAGCGTAGTAGTTGGTACTCATCGACACAATGAAGAATGAGCAGACCACCCAGCTCATCAGCGCACCGCCGAAGTTCATGCGCACCAGCATGATGCGCTCGCCATAGCGGGCAAAGAGAATGCCGAGACCGAAGGGCAGCATGCCGCCCATGAAGTTGTAGCGATAATAATTGATGGCTTCACTCTCGGGGCCCATCGTCATTTGTATTCCGAGACATACGGCCATCAGTCCTGCTGTCCAACCCCAATGATGGCGGTAGAGCAACAGACGATAGACGAGGTAGAGCTGGAGCATCAGACCGAAGAACCAGTAGGGACCTGGCCAGATGTTGTCGTCGGGATGAGCGAGGAAGTTGTTGACCATGCCTAATTGCGTGAGGATCTGTACCATGGTGTAGTGCCAGCTGTCCGGCGTGATGGCATCGACAATGGTGAAGCAGATGAATCCGACAATCATCATCTTGAACAGTTTCAGGAAGTGATAGCGGATGAAGCCCCATGTATTGACTTTCGGCTCCAAGCGCGGGCCGGGCTTGGTGTTGCCGTATTTTCTTTCCAGACCAAAGGCACTGAGGAAGAGGAAGATGGGCACACCATAGTGTCCGAAGAACGAAATGATGTGCATCGGCAGTAAAGCGTCAGGATGGGCGCAGACTTGCATCAGCCAGTCGACGTTGTGCTGGGAGTATTGATATTCGTTCTCCTTCACCACCGGATTAAGCCAGTGGCAGTAGTTGTGCAGGAAGATGCCGAGGATTGCCAATCCCCGCATCACGTTGCATTCCGTACGGGTTAATAATTCTGCATTCATTTTTCTTTGGGTCGTAATTTGTCGTAGTCAGCCTTGTTCTTGAGTATTCTCGGTCGCGAGGCGTCGTACTCTGGCGACAGCAGGTTGTATTGTGCGTGATAGTCTTTCGTGGAGATACCGGCGAGCCATAGCAGCATGTGCGGCAAAGCGTCGGTCATAAACGGTTTGCGACGGGCTGTCTTGATGGCTTGGAAGATGGCGGGGTGCAGTCTGGCATAGCTGCGGGAGCAGTAGATCCAGAAGGGCACCTCAAACTCGTAGTGCGCCAACGGCCAGTCGACTTCGGCGCTATGGTTTCGGCATACGATGTTGCGGCCGGGTTCATAGCATTCCTCGCCGTGGTCGGGCATGTAGATGACGATGGCGTTGCGCTTGGAGAAGCGCTTGACGATAGCCGTGACAATGGAGTCGTTGTAGTGTACAGCATTGTCGTAGTCGGCAATCATCTGTCGCCGTCCCGGTCCGAGTTCGGGTCGGTGCTTCTTATAGTCGTCAGGAGTGAACACGCGCTGGTTGTCGGGACAGCGCTGGCGATAGCTCACGTGCTGTCCGATGAGATGGAAGATGATGAGGTTGTGGTGGGTCTCTTGTCCGGGCCGCACGCGGTCGATGCTGATCTGTCCGTCCTTCACCTTGCTGTCGTAGTCGCTCAGTAGTCCCGCGTCGTAGCGGTAAAGCTGGCTGTTGCGGGTGTCGAACTGTGCCTCGCTGAGCGTAGGATCGTTGAGGAAGAAACCGCCGGAGAAGTCATACACGGCCTCTTTGGCACGCGGCAGGAATTGGTTGGTCAGGAAGGTAACGTGGTAACCGGCCTTGCGGAAGAGCTCTGGGAAGAGCGGATAGTCGCACCACTCGCCTTTCTCTCCGACGACGTGAGTGGAGAAAACGTTCTTAAAGACAAAGCTGGTCAGGTTCCAGCAGCTTACCACATCGGTGAACTTGGTGAGAAGTCCTGTCCGCTCCAGCTTCTTCTGCCGTGGTGTGGTGTTGAGAAAATAGTTGTATTGGGCATCGTGCGCCTTGCTGTAGCTTTCGCCGATGATGAGCACGATGGTTGGCGAGGTATAGCTGCACGAGTCTACCTTGGCATTCTTGGCGGCAGCGATGCACTTCTCCACTTGTTGCGAGGCGAGGTGGTTGCTGTACATGCTGAAGGGCAGTCGGTAGATGGGCAAGTAGAACTGTGCGTGGTCGGCGGCGGTGAGCTTATGCTCGATGGTGCCAATGGTCGGAGCTGTCATCATGCGGGTCATCTCCACCTTGTTGTGCCAACTGGTGATGGCGCTGGTGATGAGCAGAACAGCTACGGCGGTACCGCTGATCAACGTCACGGGCACGTGCTGCCAACGCTGACGGGTACGGTCTTTCCAACCCTCAAAGAGCAGATGCTGACGCTCGGTGAACAGCCGATACCACCGATGCCGCATGGCGATGAAGGCATGGATCACGATGAGCAACACGATCCAACCTACCGGTGAGAAAAGCACGTCGGGGGTGAGATAGGAACTCAGAAACTCGCTGGCTTCGCGGCTGTCGGTCTCCGCAACCAAAAGGAGCATGGCCGGATTGAGTGTGGAGCCGAACTTCCAATAGCAGTAGACATCGGCCATGGTGGTGGCGTAGATGACTACATAGAGCAGTCGACGCACCCACACACGTACCTTGTGGGGCAGGAGGGCGAGCACCACGCAGGCGAGATAAGTGTCGAGAAACAACTCGAGAAAGAGATTGTCGTAAAGGAAGTGGTCGCTGTTGAAGTCCACACGGTCGCTCGATGGCGCTATCAGGGCAGTGACAATGCCAAGAGTGTACATCATGAAGAAAAATACACCATTGTGTGTAATAGGCTTCAAGAGATATTGTGCTATGCGGCGTAAACTGGACATATAATGGATACCTATGAGTTTTGAATCGCTTTAACCTTGCAAAATTAAGCATTTTCCGCCATATAACCAATTTTTGAATGTTGAATGTTGAGTGATGAATGATGAATTAGGGGAATACAGAATGACAAAAAGCCAGACTACGGATGAAGTAGTCTGGCTTTCTTTCTATAGGATGGGCATAGCGGCTGCCTATGCAGGTTGCTGCTGCCATATGATGTCTCTGTGATTATTTAGAGCGCCACAGTCCGTGGAGGTTGCAATACTCACGGGCACAGACGTTCTTGGCGTCGGTCTTGAACTCAGCTACCGGCTTGTCGCTCGGGGTGAGGTATTTGCGCAGCACCTCATTGTTGTCGGTGATGAGCTCGATGAACTGGATGTAGTGAGCTTCTGTCATGGGGTGCTCAACTTCGCCTACGGTGACGCGGTATCCGCCCTCAATCTTCTCCACGACGGGCACGTGCTTCTCTGTGGCAGCGTCGGTGGTGTTCTCCTTGAGCTGCTTGAATCCGCATACGTCCTTGTCTGTGGGGACGATAACCTCTACGATGTTGCCGCACTCTGCGCACTTATATACTTCGTTTCTTTTTGCCATAATGTTTTTGTTGTGTTAAATGTTGTTTGACTTTATATCACTCACAAAGATAACATTCTTTTTAATGAATATCCGCAATCATCCAAATTAGCAAAGTTTACACTGCCTGGACAATCCT
>DAWDCC010000014.1:0-53088 GCA_052355365.1 Prevotella sp.
GAGAACGCGAAAGGTTTTACCGACTTTTTTCATTTATATGCGGATAATCATTTTTGATTATTAGTAAGAAGTTCTTTTTTTGTAGAGCACATTTTTTTAACATTGTCCGCACAGACGCAGCCAATGCAATCCTTGTACTGTCCCAGTTTTGTCCGACCGGTTTAACGGAAATGCCCGCAAATCCTTTGATTAGAAGGATTTACGGGCTGTTTAGTTGCGGAGGCAGGATTGTCGGGCAATATCTCCGCGGTTCTTGCCGTCTCCGCTTCCTGCCGTATGGATCGTTCTTTATTATAAACATCGGATACCATGACCAGCCCACTTTTCTCGACGGCATCAATGAGTGCATACTCTATGCCTCTCAGTGAACTGTCGCCGGTAGTTTCCCATTTGTGGAGGTTTCCCCATAGTTTTGAGATTTCTTGCTCGTTCTTTATTTCAGCAAGGGCGCTTTGGCGAAGTTCGCTTCTCAGCATGCTGTCAGTGATGGGTAGTGTCATGGCATCCTCTTTTTACAGCATCCACAAATTATGTTTTCCGAACTCGGGGAGATTGTTGTCGGAGAAATGCGGTACAAACTTCGCCAGCATCTCGGGATAGGCTACCGTGATGGGCTTGTTCTGCATGGCGACCGATTTCCAGTATAAGCGGCAGAACTGATATACCTGCGTGATGATGTCCTTTGCGTCGTCATAGGGTGAGATTCCATCCGTGTTGGTGTTGGCGCTTGCGATGGTCAGTTTGATGGGAAAAAGAACCTTTGCCCTTTGATCGTCGGCATACTTCTCATTGTTGTAGAGCAGGAACTGTGTTCTGCGAAGATGTACGATCGTCCCGCTTTTTGGCATAAGATTTTGCTGACTGGCGTCGAAGGCGATGAGGTCGTCGTTGACGGCAGTCACCACATTGACCACATATATCGCGCATTGGATTTTAGCCTGCAGGAGCATATCCACGATGCAGCTACTCTCGCGGTGGTTGAGTTTTTTATAGTAGTGGATGATAAGTCGCCTTGGCTTGCCATAGGTCTGACAGAACCCGAGCAATGCTTTTTTCAGACTGGCGGCGAGAGCTTCGATATCACCGGCCTCACAGCAATCGAACTCGCGGAAGCGTCCTGTCTGGTCGAAGCAGAAGGCCGTGCCGAGGAAAGGATTCTGTCCCCTTTGTCTGGAGGCTCCGATGCCCACAATCATGTCGTTGTGCTGTGACAGTTTTTCGGGAGCCCAGGGCATGCCATTTTGCTTGGCGACCAGTGCGGCCGCGATGTTGGGGATAAAATAATTGAAGTTGCTTGAGTCAATATTAGGTGCATAGATGACCTGCGAGTTCATCTTGTACTTCATCAAAAGTTCCTTCATGTGGAAATAGAGCTCGTGAGCTTTTTTGTCCGAAGAATCTCTTGGGATGTCGGTGATGATGAAAGCCGTATATTTTTTGTCAGGCTTGAATCGGCTTCCTTTCAAGTGGTTGTCCAACTCTTCCAAGACCGTATCGTTTGATTTAAAGGTAAGGCTTAGGTTGGGTTCCCAAAGCAGAGGTCGTTTCAGTAGATCGGCCAAGGGAGTGAAGGTGCGTAAGGTCCCGAATTCCTGCCCCTGCCCTTTTATTTGGGAAGAGTCTATCCTTTTTTGCAAAATGTTGTAGAGTCGGTTTCTATACTCTTTATTTTTTTCGCCGCATATAAAGAAATAAGTGTGCTGGTCGGGTAGTTGAAAAGGACCATGATGAGTAAACTCACTCTTGGGAGAGATTCCGTCTTTGCCGTCTCCATATAACAGTTTATGCGCCTTGTCATCAACTTTTGTGATATTTTCCTCTTTGACGGCGATGAAACCGCCATTGTTCAGGATGTTGATGTCCAAGTCATCCTGAAAGTCCTGTGTCATGAGATAGGTCTGAATGAACTGCGTGATCTTTCCTCTTTTGGTGACGTACTTGTCGCAGTCGCGTGTCCGTTGCATCGGGATATGCAGTTCACGTGCGGTATAAGCGTTGATGACGGGATGACCACCTTGAAAATGGATCATGTGGTATTGCTTGACATCCCGTCTGCGGAGCACCTCTGTCCCCGCAATGACCAGATAGCCATCCTCCTCCAAATTGGTCTCAAGAACCGTCTGTCGGCTGCATCTCGACTCTCCAATATGAACCACGTCTATTTGCCAGCCATCCGTTTGGTCTTTATAATAGGGTCGTAGCGTGAAACGGTCGTATGTGTCGAAGCCGGGTGAGGAGGATTGGTCTTCATGATGTTGGATCCAAACCTCAACTCTGCCGATGAAGTCCCGGCAGACGGGGATGCCCTTATTTCGGAAATGGCGTACGATTTTCTGCGTCATCTCAGCACGTCCTAACTGATAAAAGTCATTGAGATCAATAGACAGAGTGTATTTCTTGTCATGCTTCACGTCACGGAGCTCCTCCTCTCAGTTGCGCAAGAAGAGTTCGTCGTCGTCTTTGATGTCAGCATTCGCCTCCCAAAAATCTGGGTGCTTCTCCTTTGTTATCCTGTAGATAAAGGGAGTAGAAATAGATAGTCCACCGCAACCGGCGAACAGCTCCACCGATTTGGTGATGTGTCGTCTCTCGACGGCGATAGAGTTTAATGATAGAATTTTTAGTTGTTCCTCCATAATTTTTTTTTTTTAATTTATGGCGAGATGGACTATCCGACCCATCTCGCGTATATCGTCTACAAATTTAACAAAAAAACTAATAATCCCCAAAGGTTTGTAGAAAAAAAGTGAAGGGAATATAGTGTTAGGGGCGTTTTTGCACACTTGTAGGCGTTGGCTCTGCCGCCATCGACAATTCATCTTCTTCCGGGAGGCTGTAAAGTTGGGTCGATGGACGGTCGTCATCAGCCGGTGATGATGGCCCCACGATGTCATAGAACCGGTTGAACAAAGCTTTTATCTTGTCAAGGATAGCAGCTTTTTTCTCCTCTCTCCCTGCATTTTTCTTAAACGGGTTGAGCGGTGGCATAATATCAGCGATACCGGTGCCCTCTGTCTGAACATAGCCATTGTCAAAGCTGTCATGTATGAACTTCCGTGCGGGTGCGTCTTTCAGATGTTCGGTGGTGATGATGTCGTTGATCTCTTCCTGCATCTTTGTATGCACAAAAGTATTCCAATCGTCATCCACATCACTGCCCGGCGTGATGGACTTGACAAAAGCGTCGATGAGCTCTTTCTTGTCGCGCATCTGCGGACTCGACTTGATGGCCCTGTCGATGTCGAGAAGCGTCAGCTCTCGGTCTTTGCTGTTCTCATCCTTATACTTCTTGACAAGTGCCAGGATATAGTCGATATTGATTTCTACCTGCTTGACGAGCTCCATCTCAAAGACGAGGTCGTCCTTGATCTCCTCTTTGTCGTGCCCGCTTGGCTTCAGTTCCTGGTAGATGTCGTTGTACATACCCAGGTAGTCCTGCATATCCCGCTCACTGAGGAGCTCATTTCCGGCAAACTGGTCAAAGGCTTGCAGGATGTTTAATACACGCAGCAGGGCACCGAAGAGCCTGACAAACTCCTTCTTGCCCTCCTCGCTGGCAATGACTTCTCCGGGCTTGAACTTCCTCAGTAGCTCGACCAACTCCTCATAACCCTTGATATGATGTCCCTTGTCGTCCTCATAGCCTTTATAATACTCCTCGTAGGTTTTCATCAGCACAAGACCGCAAGCGTCCTTATTGCCGAAGAGCGCGATGGCATCGTTGGTGGGTTTCTCAAGATTACGGAAGCAGACGATGTTGCCAAACGTCTTGGTGGAGTTGAGGATGCGGTTGGTGCGACTATAGGCCTGCAAGAGTCCGTGCATCCTGAGGTTCTTGTCCACCCACAATGTGTTGAGTGTGGTGGCATCAAAGCCCGTGAGGAACATGTTGACGACAATGAGGAGGTCTATCTCGCGGTTCTTCATGCGCAGCGAGACATCCTTGTAGTAATTCTGGAACTTATCGGCCGAGGTGTCGTAGTTGGTGCCAAACATTGTATTGTAGTCCATGATAGCCGCCTCCAGGAAGTCGCGGTCGACGGGCAGCATGCCGTTGGTATCCTCGTTGTTCTCGTCCTCCATGCCGGTGCCGTCATCCTCGTCGTTGACGCCATAGCTGAAGATGGTCGCCACCTTCAACCCGCTGTTCTGACGCTTAAATTCATTATAATAGAACTTAGCATACTCGATACTGGCCACGGCAAAAATGGAGTTGAAACCCGTCATGCGCATCAGCTGCTTCACTTCCTCCACCTTTCCTTGTTTCTTGGAAGAGGCAACTTCATTGACATTTAGAAGTTTGTTGAAAATAAAACTCTTGTCGTTGCGCTTTGTCTTTTGGTTGAAGTGCTCGATGATATATTCTGTGACGAGCTTGATGCGGCGCGGGTCTTTTAGCGCGTTGTCAGTGTCAATGCTCCATACCTCCTCGTTCTCAATGTCTTTCTTCTCCTTCATGGTGGAGATATACTCTACGCGGAAGGGCAGCACGTTGCGGTCGCGGATGGCGTCCACGATGGTGTAGCTGTGCAGCTTGTCGCCAAAGGCTTGTGCCGTGGTTTTCTGATTCGGGTTGCCGCTTGTGCTGGCGTTTTGTGTGAAGATAGGAGTGCCGGTAAAGCCAAAGATGTAATAGTGCTTGAACTTCCTGGTGATGAGCGTGTGCATGTTGCCGAACTGCGAGCGATGGCATTCGTCGAAGATGAACACGATCTGCTTTTGCGTGATGGTCTTCACCTCGTCCTCGTAAGTCTTGTTTTTCAGTATCGACGCCAATTTCTGTATCGTCGTGATGACGAGTTTCTTCTGACTATCATTGCTTGCCAACTGTCGGCGCAGGATGTTGGAACTCGAGTTGCTGTTGGCCGCTCCTTTCTCAAACCGGTCATACTCCTTCATCGTCTGATAGTCCAGGTCCTTGCGGTCCACGACAAACACCACCTTGTCGATGAAATCAAGCTGTGTGGACAACCGTGCCGTCTTGAAGGAGGTCAGCGTCTTACCCGATCCTGTCGTATGCCAAACGTAGCCGCCGGCCTTGATGCTGCCTTCCCAATGATAGTTGTGGGCAATGATGATGCGGTTAATAATCTTTTCCGTGGCACAAATCTGATACGGACGCATGACCATTAGCATTTGCTCGCTCGTGAAGATGCAATATTTGGCAAGGATGTTGAGCAGGGTGTGCTTGGCAAAGAAAGTCTTGGTGAAGTCCATCAGGTCGGTGATGGGCACATTACGCTCGTCAGCCCACCACGACGTAAACTCAAAGGAGTTGCTGGTGTGCTTGCCTTGCCCCGGCTTTTGGTGACCACTGTTTTGCTTGACATGGGCAAAACGCGTCGTGTTGCTATAGTATTTCGTCTCTGTGCCGTTAGAGATAACGAAGATCTGCACGTATTGGAAGAGTCCGGTACTGCTCCAAAACGACTCACGCTGATAGCGGTTGATTTGGTTGAAGGCTTCACGGATGGGCACACCGCGGCGCTTCAGCTCCACATGGACGAGCGGGAGCCCATTGACAAGGATGGTCACGTCGTAGCGGTTGTCGTGCGTTCCACCCTCCGGGGTATACTGGTTGATGACCTGCAAGTGGTTGTTGTGGACATTCTTCTTGTCGAAGATGCGGATGTTTCTGCTCTCGCCGTTGTCGAAGAGGAAGGTCTGCACATGGTCTTCCTGAATGAGCCGCGTCTTCTCCACTATACCATTGTTCTGGTTGGCCAGTATGGTGTTGTAGAAGCGCTTCCACTCCGCGTCGGTAAAGGAGATGTCGTTGAGCTTCTCCATCTGCAGACGCAGGTTGGCAATCAGTCCCTGCTCGGTATGCAATGGCAGATACTCGTAGGCCTGACCTTGCAGCCGAAGGATAAAGGCTTTCTCCAGTGCGGCCTCGCTCTGGTATTGCGTTTCTGTCCGCTCTTCGGCCTGGTAGTTGGCTACGACGGTCGATTTGGGATTCTCGATTACTATTTTGTTGGTGGACATGGGGAAGATGGGGTTGATGGGGATTGTGGGGTCGATGGGGAGGATGGGGAAGATGGGGAAGATGGAGAAAGCTTTGCGCTATTTCCCCTATGGTCCCCATACGTCCCATTTCCCCCATAGGCCCCATGTCCTCCATATCCTCTGTATTGCGTTCTTGCTCGGTACATCTGTTCCTTGAAGCCGCCGTTGGCAATAAATTGCTGCTTGAGCCATTCGATGTAGCCCTTCAGGAGGACATCTTCCTGATGGATGAGCGTAATGGCGATATTGGCGATAGTCTCGTCGCTTCTACTACGTATGCGCTCCCTATAGTCAGCCGAGTCGAGATGATTGCGGCAGAAGACGCGTGTTTGTCGGCAGCGTGGGTCATCAAAGCTCCACTGCTGGAGGTTGCGCACGCGGAGATAGTCCTCGTAGTCGAGTAGGAGTTCATGCAGGCTGGCACGGTCCACGTTGATGAGCTTCAGCTTCATCTCTGTGGAAGTCACTCCGTCTATATATCCTTCAGCGAGATTTTGCTTCCCGGAGCGCGCAGCCTGAATCATTTGGTCTATCGTCCTGTCTCCGATTTTAAGGTACTTATGAGCGAAATAGAACGTGATGTCGTAGATGCATTCCGCTTTCTTGAAGGCCTTTAGAGAATGGTAGTCGCCACGCTGGTCAAGGAAATCATTGCTCATAGATGTCAATCGTTTTTGTCTGTTGCAAATATAGCCATGTTTTTCCAAACGGCAAAGAGAAAGAGGGGAAAACATTTGGCAGTATTCTATGATTGGGTACAATGCGTGATAATTGAGATGTAGGCAGATGCTATGCGCTATTCGTTGTCGAGGAGCCGGTAGGGGATAATGGCTCTGCCACACAATCATGACTTTGTGGTGCGGGTCTGTAGACAGCCGAGTCTTCGGTGTCGGTAAGCGCGCAGAGGTGGTTGTCGTAAAGCATCCCCTCCAAGTTGATGTCCTCGTCGAGGTCAGGCCAATGTATGTCTTTGCCGTTGACAACGAAGTTAGCCAGTTGTGCCGGTGTTGCATGGCGGAAACCTCTCATCGTGTAGAGGTCATAATTGGCAGTCTTTCCCCCCTCGGTCATCGCAAAGAGTTGATGCCCGTCCAGCCAAACGCGAGTGATGTAAAGTTTATCCATGATTCTCCTCCTTAAAATAATCTTTCCAACGATCGATAATAATCGCCTTGTTCTCTTCAATAACAGATTCAATAAGCAATATATCATGTTTCTTAAAACCATGATTATAGATTTGCTCTACAGGATCGACATTGTATTTAGCTTCATGCCCATCTTTCAATACATGTATGTGGATGGGTGCATGGTCATTGCTGTAGAACATGAATCTGAACCCGAAGAAAATGAATATAGTAGGCATTATGTTTCTTTTTTGCAAATATAGCCATGTTTTTCCAAACGGCAAAGAGAAAGTGGGGAAAACATTTGGCAGTTATCCAATAAATTCGTAGATTTGCAGAATAAGATATAGAAACTATGGATTCACAGCTACATGCTTGCAAGCCCGACATTCATCTCGACATTGCCATCAAGGCCGCTCATGAGGGTGAATACTTTGAAAGCGATGACATCCACACGATTATGAAAAGTCTTACGGAATGAGAAACATCATTTGCAGGGTGCGGCTGCACCCTGCAAGCGAATCATCCGACACCTAATCATAAACAATAGTTGGTCATGACTTCCGCTTGAACGTCAGCAGCTGGTCACGGTAATACTCGTATTGCTGATGACGTGCCGCTATCTCGGCGGGCAGGCCGGTCGTGATGTCGTTCACCAAGGACTCGAAGCGGTCGAGGATGGAGACGATGCGGTGCTGAACGGAGAGAGGGGGGATGGGAAATTTAAATTTAGCCATGGAATCTCCCGATACCCTTATGACCTTTGTTCCTGTAGCTGCGGTCTTCTTTTGCTTTGCAAACATAACTGTCTGGAAAAGATATGCCATATACTTAGGATCTTGCGTATGACGGTAAATATAAGAATCCCCACTAATCGCACATTCTGTATTTCCCAACCAAGCAACAGCTTTGCAGCATGCATCTACATCTTCACTTGTCGTAGCAATTAGCAAATCTCCTGTATTAGCTTTCTTTAGGTGCTTAGCTGTTTCAAGTGAAGTATAGCTAACTGTTTTGTCTGTGAAAGTGTTGTAGGTTGTATGGATTTGGCCATAATGAATGCAGGGAAATCCTGATTCAGTAAAATCTTTCTTTTGAAGTCCATTGCCTCTGATAAAAGTTCCCATTTCTCCCAGCGTCTTCCATACTACTTCACTTCTGCCCCCCCCACTTAGATGTTTAAAGGACAGCAGCTGGTCGCGATAATACTCGTATTGTTTTCGTCTCGCTTCCAGCTCCGCTTCCAGCTCCGCTTCCAGCGAAGTAAAGTTGTCAAGGATGCGAACAATCTCACGCTGGACCTCAATGGGGGGTAAAGGAATTTCTATCCTCATAAAAGAAGGATAGGAAATGTAGAAACGCGTAACACCTCTTACTGTTTTATTCACAGCTTTCCTTGATTCAACAGAATGAAAATAGTAGTTGAAATAAGCAGTGTCCACAATATCTTTGTATTCCTGTTTTACTCTTATAGCAAATAGGTGATCATCTAAGAATGTATTGTCTGCTATGTCATCTCTTATTACTGATGACAACGCACATTCATCGGGAGTTTCCGATGCGCATGTTAAAAGAATATCATGTTTTTTAAGAACATTCTGCTTCATATTCGATACTGTTGCATTACGCAGTGCAGATACATCGACTCGCATGTTATTATAAACATTTAGGTAATCGATAAATTTACAGTTGCCTGAATCTTTCCATTTCCCGGAGACTCCAGTCATGCCAGAAAAATAGTTAAAGACTTCCCCCAGCTTTTTACATTCCACCCCCTCCGGGCAGCATTTCTCTATGAGTTGCTTGATTGTGTTCATCTGGCGTTATTTGCTTAGAATGTATTGTGCTCTATCATCGCCCTCAATGTCCTTAGGGGCGATGGTAACCTTTCCCATCAGTTTTCTTCTTCTTGGTGAAATGCGATATTTTATCTTATCTTTATGTTCTGAATCCATAATTATGCTTCTTGAAGTTCCGCTATGATTTTATCTATCTCCGCCCGCAACTTGTTTTCTCTTTCCACAATGCCGGCGATGCGCTGGTTGAGCTCATTGATGTCAACCTTCTCCGTAGTATCCTCCGGCTCAACGTATGACGACACGCTGATGTTGGCATCGTTGTCGAGGATGTCATCGTTGGAGACGAGACGGGCAAAGTGGGTCACGTCCTTACGGTCATGCCATGCATCGTAGATATGCTGGATGTTGTCATCGGCGAGCTTGTTCTTGTTGCCCTCATGGACAAACTCCTTCGAGGCATCGATGAAGAGGATGTTGGCATCGGCCTTGCTCTTCTTCAGCACGATGATGCAGGTGGCGATGGAAACGCCGAAGAACAGATTGTCGGGCAACTGGATGACAGTATCGACGAAGTTGTTCTTGATGAGGTAGCTGCGTATCTTCTGCTCCGCGCCACCACGATAGAGCACGCCGGGGAACTCTACGATGGCTGCTGTGCCGTCGGTGGAGAGCCAGGAGAGCATGTGCATGGTGAAGGCGAGGTCGGCCTTGCTCTTGGGAGCCAACACACCGGCAGGAGCGAAACGCTCGTCGTTGATGAGGATAGGGTTGGCGTCTCCCTCCCACTTGATGCTATAAGGGGGATTGGAAACAATGGCATCGAAAGGCTCGTAGTCCCAATGCTTCGGGTCTTTCAGCGTGTCGCCGAGCTGGATGTCGAACTTGTCGAAGCCCATGCCATGAAGAAACATGTTGATGCGGCAGAGGTTGTAAGTCGTCGGGTTGATTTCCTGGCCGTAGAGTGGCGGACAGTCGTCGCCCATGATCTTCTTGAACTGAAGCAACAGCGAACCCGAACCACAGGCCGGGTCGTAGGCCTTCTTGATTCTCTTCTTGTCGCCGATGGCTATCTTCGCCAACAATCGGCTCACCTCCTGTGGTGTGAAAAACTCGCCGCCGCTCTTGCCCGCATTGCTGGCATACATCGTCATCAGAAACTCGTAGGCATCGCCGAAAGTGTCGTTGACCGTCTGGTCGATCGGGTTGCCTAAGTTAAGATCAGCGATGGCATTGAGAATCTTCACCAACTTCTCATTGCGCTGCGACACTGTGTTGCCAAGCTTCGGGCTGTTGGTATCGACATCCGAGAAGAGCCCTTTGATGTCCTGCTCAGAATCGTTGCCATTGGCCGAGTTCTCGATATGGCCGAAGATGTTTCCGAGCGTGATGTTGAGGTTCTCATCTTGTACCGCCCGCTGCTGCACGTTGCAGAAGAGTTCTGACGGCCGGATGAAATAACCGATCTCTCCGACCATCTGCGCGCGGGCCACTTCAGCGTTCTCGTCGGCTATCTGCGTATAGTCGAAGGTGCCGCCCTCAGCCTCCTCGACGAGCTGATTGGCGCGTCGGGTGATGTTCTCGGATATGGAGCGGTAGAAGAGCATGCCGAGGACGTAGCTTTTGAAGTCCCATCCGTCGACGCTCCCCCGTAAGTCGTTGGCGATTCTCCATATCGTCTTATGGAGCTCAGCGCGTTCCCGTTCTTTTGTCATTGCTTGGTTTTTAATTCTTTTTGAAGTCACATGAGCCCGATGTGCACATGAGTGACCATAAGCGTATATGATGGTTAGCTCAACTCCAGCCCCAGTGAGACTCTTAGCTTCTCAAACGCGGCGTTTTCCTTTCTCAGGTTGTCAAAGACTTCGCGCTTGGTGAAGACTTTCTTGGCAGTGCCCGTGTCGGCGAGACGTAGGGTCAGCTGGATGTTGTCATTGTGGAGCGTCACCTGCATCGTGCGACAGATCTTCCGCTTGATCTCGTTGAGTTGGCTGAGGAAGATCTCGTTGTCGATGACCGCCTCAATGTTGGGATAGTCCGTGATGTGCGGTGTGATGTTCTTCAGTCTGGACGCCAGTCCTACGAACTTCTGTGGCATACGGTTGCACATCTGTACCCACTGCAAGGCGAGTTCTTCTTCCGTGAATCGCTTTGTCGTTTCCCCGTCAGTTGTCTTTTCCGGTGCATCGAGAGGGGAAGCCTCTTCCTTTTTCTTTTCCGGATGCAGCATTGACTGAAAGGTCATGCCGATGCTGCTCAGCTTCAGATGAGGTCCTTTGACCATCGTGGGTTGCTGTGTGCCCGTGGCTGCGGGCTGTCCTGCATTTGCCGTGGCAGTGGTAGCGACGGCAGCTGCTGGCTGACTTGTTGTCGTAGGGGCGTCAGAGGCCGCGCCGACAGGTGTTGCCGGCTTACGGTTGGTCTTCACCGACCCGGTTACCTGCGGGACCGTATTGGCCGGTGATTTCGTGATAAGCTTAAACAGGGTTTTCAACATCTTGGGGCTACGCCCCGCACCGGCGCTGTCGTCGTCGGGCTGTGTGATCTGTGCCACACGGATCAGCGTCAACTCCACGAGTAGTCGTTTGTTGCTGCTCTGGCGGTAGTTGATGTCGCACTCATTGAGGATGCGCAGCGCACGATAGAGGAAGGGTGTCGGACATTTGGCAGCCTGCTCCTGAAAGCGCTTACGCTGCTCGTCGCTGGTTTCAAGCAGCGGCAATGTCTGCGCGTCCTTGGCCATCATCACGTTGCGGATGTGGGTGGCAAGACCCTGCACGACGCCTGAACCGTCGAAGCCCTTGGAAATGATTTGGTTGAGCAAGAGCATGATGTCGCTGACCTTGTTCTCAAGTGCCAGGTCGACCATGCGAAAATAATAGTCGCTGTCGAGAACGTTGAGATCCTCAATGACACCTTTATAGGTGATGTTGCCTTGGCAGAAACTCGTCACCTGGTCAAAGATAGACAGCGCGTCACGCATGCCGCCGTCGGCTTTCTCCGCGATGACGCCCAAGGCCTGTTCCTCATAGGAGATGCCTTCTTTCTCTGCCACCATCTTCAGATGGTTGACAATGCGTGGGACGGTCATGCGCTCAAAGTCGTAGATCTGACAGCGAGAGAGAATCGTAGGCAGAATCTTATGTTTCTCGGTTGTGGCCAGAATAAATACCACATGTGCAGGCGGTTCCTCCAGCGTCTTGAGAAATGCGTTGAAGGCAGCCTGGGAGAGCATGTGCACCTCGTCGATGATGAATACCTTATATTTTCCGTTCTGCGGTGGGATGAGCGTCTGCTCCATGAGCGTTTTGATGCTGTCAACAGAATTGTTGGAGGCAGCGTCGAGCTCGAAGATGTTCATCGAGCGTCCCTCGTTGAACGCCTTGCAGCTCTCGCACTGGTTGCAGGCCTCACCGTCTTCGGCGGGATTTTCGCAGTTGATCGCCTTGGCAAAGATGCGCGCGCATGTCGTCTTGCCTACGCCTCGCGGTCCACAGAAGAGGTAGGCATGAGCGAGCTTTCCGCTTTTGACGGCGTTCTTCAGTGTAGTCGTCAACGCTTCCTGTCCAACGACTGAACTGAAGGTCATTGGGCGATATTTGCGTGCGGAGACGATATAGTTATTCATATATAATAAAATGTGTTGTTTGTTGATATGTATTGATTAAGATAATGCAAAGATACATTTATTTACGTGAAAGGCAAAACAAAACTTCGGTTTTATTTTGTATTTATCTGCGTTTGCAGTACCTTTGCAATTAAATTCTGTTGAAATCGTTGGTGCATGAATACCAAACTGAACATGATACTCCGTCTGATGGCGCACTACAAATACTTGATCACGATTGTGGTCGGTGTCGCCATGGTGGGCTTTCTCGATGAGAACAGCCTGCTCAGGCACGTGCAGTATCGGTTGAAGATCAGTGAGCTCAACGATCAGATAGAAATATATAACGAGAAAAACGAGGCTGCCACCCATGAACTTCGTGAGTTGCGACTGCATCCGAAGGCTATCGAGAAGATTGCCCGCGAGCGCTACTTTATGAAAGCTGACGACGAGGATATCTTCATCCTCAGCACGGATGTGCAGCGAATAGACAGCGACAAGATACAACAAGACAATGAACAACTCTATCAAACCAATCAGTAAAGCGCTCAGCATCCTGTTTATGGCTGGCGGCGCGTTGATGGTGATTAGTGCCGGATGCTTTGTGTTCTTCTGGCATCGTGAGCTAATGTGCTGGATCTTCCTGTTGGGAGCCGTCCTTTTTACGCTGGTACAAGCCCAGCAGACCTATTTAGGCGACGATTTGTCGTTGAAGCGTCTGAAGCGCATCCAGAGCATGGCCGGCCTCTGTTTCATCGTTGGCGGCATGCTCATGGCTGATACCGCCTATGGATTTTTCCGCCCCCTGTTTCATAACTACATTGACTATGTGACCTACCTTTATAATAAATGGGTGGTCTTTTTGTTGATAGGTGCTGTCATCGAAGTGTACACAGTGCATCGAATCGATTATTTGCTCTCCAAAAAAAATATAAAAGGTTAGCGCTTTCACTAAATAGCATTAATTTTCTTTTGTGCATCATAAATACATATTATCTTTGTGTTGCTTGAACGAAACGTCTATGAATAAAGTTTTATACTTCATGCTCGGCTTGTTGGCCTTAACATCTTGCGCCAATACATATAGTATTACTGGAACAACGAACGTCTCTACGCTCGATGGCCAGAAGCTATATCTTAAGGTGCTGAAAGATACGGCATTGAAGAATCTTGACTCGTGTGATGTCGTGCACGGTCAGTTCCATTTTGCGGGTTCGGTAGATTCCGTCAGAGTGGGAAGCATCCTGCTCAATGAGAACAATGGGCTGCCCGTAGTGTTGGAGAGCGGAGATATTCAAGTGAAAATAGATAACACCCAGGAAAGCGTCACCGGCACACCGCTCAACGACAAGCTTACAAAGTTCAGACAGAAGTTCACGCAGCTGATGAACCAAAGTGCCGAGCTCGTGCATGTGCATGACCAGGCCATCATGAACGGCAAGAACATGAATAGCGTTAACGCCAAGCTGGCTGCGGAAAACGACCGCATCAACCAACGCATGGATAAGTTGGTCACTAAGTTTGTGGAGGATAACTTCGACAATGTGCTGGGGCCGTATATCTTCATCAACACCTGCATGAACCGCTACAATGCTCCCATGCTCGACGCGTGGATTGAGGATATCATGAGCAAAGCCACAGAGAAGTTCAAAAACGATCCGATGGTCAAGGAATACTACGAGGCCGCCCAGCAAAACCAAAATATCATGAACGGCATGCAAAGCGCTCCTGCACAATCTCAACCCACGCAGCAAGTTGCGCCGGAAGACGGGCCGACTCCCAGCGAGATGGCCCAGCCGGCTACAGAACAGGGGGGACAAGGCTCGGAAGAGGCTCCTGTCGAAGGAGAATAATAGTAGGAAGGCGAGGAGGAATATGACCGATACTATATAAAATAATGAGAACAAAGATACAAGGCGGAACCATCGTCAACGAGGGACGCTCCTTCCGAGGGACCCTCATCATTAACGATGACCGTATCGAAGAAATCATAGAGAAAGAGCAGACACCCCGTGGAGACTACGACAAAAGTGTAGACGCCACGGGGTGCTACGTTTTGCCCGGCGTCATCGACGAGCATGTCCACTTTCGTGAGCCGGGGCTGACACAGAAAGCCGACATCGAGAGTGAGTCGCGGGCCGCCGCTTTTGGCGGAGTGACCACCTTCTTTGACATGCCCAACTGCCAGCCTCAGACGACAACATTGGACGCACTCGCTGATAAGTTCTCAAGAGCGGGGCAGACAAGTCATGTCAACTATAGTTTTTTCTTCGGTGCCACTAACAACAACGTAGAACTCTTCCGACAACTCGACCCTACACGCATCCCCGGCATCAAGCTCTTCATGGGTGCCTCTACGGGCAACATGCTCGTGGATCAGATGGACGCGTTGCATCAGATCTACCAGACTTGTGCTGATTTAGACCTGCCGCTGATGACCCATTGCGAGGATTCCGGCATCATCACCAAGAACATGCAGCGCTTCAAACTCGTCTGCGGTGACGACCCCGATGTCCGTTTCCATTTCCTCATCCGCGATGAGGAAGCCTGCTATCGCAGTACCGCTTTGGCCGTGCAGTTAGCTTTACAGCATCATACGCGGTTGCATGTGGCCCATCTCACCACAGCCCGGGAGTTGCAACTCTTTGAGCCGTGCGAAGCCAACTACCTGCCTCAGATTACTGCAGAGGCCGTCATCGCCCATCTCTGGTTCACCGCTGCCGACACGCTGAAGCTTGGAGCCCGCATCAAGTGCAATCCCTCCGTCAAGATGCCGGCCGACCGCGAGGAGATGCGCAAGGCGTTGACCGACGGCCGAATCTCCACGATTGGTACCGACCACGCTCCCCACGAGTGGAGCAAGAAACAAGGAGGCTGTGTCCGCGCCGCCTCCGGTATGCCAATGTTGCAGTTCTCCTTGCCCGCCATGTTGCAATTGGTCAATGAAGGCGTGTTGAGTATCGAGAAACTTGTGACGCTGATGTGCCATCATCCCGCCATGCTCTTCTCGGTCAGCGACCGTGGATTCCTGTGCAAAGGCTATAAGGCCGACATTGCCATCGTGAAGCCCAAGAGTCCGTGGACCGTTACCCCCGACGTCATCCAGAGCAAGTGCGGATGGTCGCCTATGGAGGGGCAGACCTTTGACTGGCAAGTCAAGCAGACTTTCTGCAATGGCCGACTCATCTACGATCAAGGGCAGTTTGACGAGAGCAGTCGTGGCGAGGCTGTGCAGTTCAGACTGAAATAATCACAGCAAGGAGGTTTGACGATGGTTCTTCATTACGATATTGACGAAGTTCGACCCTACATCAATTGGATCTACTTCGACCATGCCTGGAGCATGAGCGGGAAGAGTGAGGCCGACAAGGCCGGTCTCTATGCCGATGCCAATGAGTTGCTCGACGCATGGCGGGGCAAGCATCAGACGCATGCCGTCTTTGAGTTGTTCGATGCCAACAGCGACGGCGATGACTTGCTGTTGGGCGACACACGTCTGCCGATGTTGCGTCAGCAGTGTCCTTCTGCCCCCGGTCAGCCCAATCTCTGCCTGGCCGATTTCGTGCGCCCGCTTTCCCAGGGAAAGGCCGACAAGGTAGGCGTGTTTGCCACGACGGTTGACGAGGCGATGAACCACAGCCGCGACGAAGATGTCTATCGGCGTATGCTGGCCCAAGTACTTTCTGACCGACTGGCAGAGGGTATGGCCGAGCTGATGCACCTACAGGTGAGAAAGACCTACTGGGGATATGCACCGGATGAGAATCTCAGCATGAAGGACATCCACGCCGAGCACTATCAGGGCATACGTCCTGCCGTGGGTTATCCTTCTATGCCCGACACCAGCGTGAACTTCATCATCGACTCCCTCATAGACATGAAGCGTATCGGTATCCGGCTGACGGCCAGTGGTATGATGAATCCCCATGCGTCGGTCTCCGGACTGATGTTTGCGCATCCCAAAGCGCACTATTTCGACTTGGGAAAGATCGGCGAAGACCAGTTGCGGGACTATGCCCGTCGGCGTGGAGTACCCGTGGAACTGATGCGACGTTTCCTCAGTGTGAGTCTGATGAAGCGTTGAACAAGACTTTAGACAGATAATATATGATATCGCGTGTCTTCATTCCTATCTTGCTTGCCATCGTGCTGCCCGATCTGTATTTCGATCAGTACTATTGGCGGAGCCGCTATCATGGACGATGGTGGCTGAGGCTGCTGTGGTGGTTGCCAGGAATGGTGATGTTCATCTATACGGTAGCTTTGGTATCGATTCGTGATTTCGTTCCTGCCGACCTTACGTGGGTCAACGTCTACATGTTCCTCGTGGGACTGATCGTATGGCCCAAAGCTATCTTTGCGCTTTGTTCTGGATTAGGTCTGCTGTGGAGCCGTTGGCGTCACAGCCGTGTCAATTTGGGCAATATCGTGGCGGTGGTGCTCATTCTTATTAACTGGTACGTCCTCATCTATGGCTCCACGATAGGAACCAAGGAACTGACCGTACAACGCAACGACCTCTATTTTACCAATCTTCCCGAGCGCTTCGACGGCTACCGCATCGTGTTTTTCTCTGATGCTCATGTGGGCAGTTTCACTGGTGCACGCCGTACGCTGTTGCAGCGCGACATCGACAGCATCAATGCCCAGCGTGCCGACCTCATCGCTTTTGGCGGAGACCTGCAAAACATCCGTCCGCAGGAGATCGTTCCCGTTATGCCGCTGCTCAGGCAGTTGAGGGCTCGTGATGGAGTAGTTTCCGTGTTGGGCAATCACGATTATAGTGAGTACACCCACGACCGCCCCGACGTGGAGGCAGCCAACCGCCGTCTTGTCATCGACCTGCAACGGCGCATGGGGTGGAAACTGCTGCTCAACAGTCATTTTGCGCTCCATCGTAGCGGCGATTCTATCGTGGTGGGCGGTGAGCAGAATTTCCGCAAACCCGACAGCTGTAACTTCTCCCGCACGATGAATGGAGTGGGAGAGAAGGCCTTTGTCGTCATGCTCCAGCATGACCCACGGGCTTGGGATGACCATATCGTGCCCAGTCATCGTGTGGCGTTGACACTCAGCGGACACACCCATGGCGGGCAGATAGCGTTCTTTGGCGTCAGTCCTGTCAGACTGGTCTATGCCGAGGACGACGGACTCTATCAGCGCGACGGCAGCATGATGTGCGTTTCGGCAGGCATCGGCGGCCTCGTCTTTTTCCGCTTCGGCGTACCTTCTGAAATCAATGTCATCACATTGCATCGTATAAAACATTAACTCATAGAAAGAAGATCTCACAGCTATGAAAAAATTCTTGTATTGTCTCTATGAACTCTGCGTCATGCCATTGTTTTTGATAGACACCATCGCTACTGCACTGTTGACCATCATCGGTTGTCGAGTGGGTAATGGTCACTTCTGGGGCTATTATCCTGGTAAGTGGTGGAGCCAGTTTACGATTCGCCTGCTTTTGCTGCCAGTCAAGGTGGAAGGCAGGGAGTATCTCAAGCCGGGGCAGTCCTATGTCTTCGTAGCCAATCACCAGGGTGCCTTCGACATCTTTCTCATCTATGGTTTCCTCAACCGCAACTTCAAGTGGATGATGAAACGGGGTATCGGTAAGATCCCTTTTATCGGTCCCGCCTGCAAGTATTCCCATCAGATCTTTGTTGACAAGCGCGGCCCCTCGCATATCCGTGCCAGCTACGACCAGGCGCGAGAGGTGCTCAAGGAGGGCATGTCGCTGATGGTCTTTCCCGAAGGTGCCCGCACGTTCACCGGTCATATGGGCCTCTTCCGCCGTGGTGCCTTTATGCTGGCCGACGAGCTGCAGTTGCCGGTTTGTCCGCTGACGATCAACGGCTCGTTTGATGTTATGCCGCGCACACGCGACTGGCGTTGGGTACGCTGGCATCCCTTGAAGCTGACGATCCACGAGCCCATCATGCCCATCGGCAAGGGCCGCGAGAACATTGACTATCTCAAGGATAAGAGCTATGAGGCTGTGATGAGCGGACTGGTGCCCGAGTACCAATGCTACGTACGCAACGACGACCAATAACGCCGGATATATTTCGCCAATTTGTTGGCACTTTGCGTTTAATTTTATAATTTTGCAGAAATGGAAAATACATATCATCATGCATGAAAGTGACTCTATCGTAATCATTCCCACTTACAACGAGAAAGAGAATATCGAGAATATCATACGTGCCGTCTTCTCCTTGGAGAAGTGCTTTCACATCCTTGTCATCGACGACGGCAGTCCAGATGGTACGGCAGCCATTGTCCATCGGTTGATTGACAATGAGTTTGGCGATCGCCTTTTTATCATCGAACGGTCGGGCAAGCTCGGTCTGGGTACCGCCTACATCACCGGCTTTAAATGGGCTTTGCAGCGGAGTTATGAATATGTCTTTGAGATGGATGCCGATTTCAGTCACAATCCCAAAGACCTGCCCCGTCTCTATGCGGCCTGCCACGATGAGGGAGGTGACGTGGCCGTGGGTTCGCGCTATGTCACCGGCGTCAACGTGGTCAACTGGCCGATGGGTCGTGTGCTGATGAGCTATTTTGCTTCGCGCTATGTCAACTTCATCACGGGCATCCCCATCCGCGACACCACCGCCGGCTTTGTGTGCTATCGCCGTCGCGTGTTGGAGACAATCAATCTCGACGACATCCGCTTCAAGGGCTATGCCTTCCAGATAGAGATGAAATACACTGCCTACAAGATAGGATTCAAGATCAAGGAGGTCTCTGTCGTCTTTGTCAATCGTCGTGAGGGTACCAGCAAGATGAGTGGCGGCATCTTCAGTGAGGCCCTCTTCGGTGTGATGCGTCTGCGTCTTGACGGTTGGTTCAAGAAGTACCCCGAGATCAAAGGGTAGGCCAAGACATGAATATACACGATATACAGACACTTTATGGCCGGTTACCGCAAGCCGGCGCTCTGGTCAAATATTTGGAAGACATCTCAGTCAAGAGCGTCTTCCTTAAGGATATTGTGGGGTCGGCACTGCCGACTCTTTTTGCAGGTATTGCCCCACGGCTGGACAATATCTTTCTTTTCGTCATGCAGGATGCTGACGAAGCCGGTTACTTCTACAACGATCTCTTGTCCGCTGTCCTCAACACAGCCGAAAAGAAAGTCGCGGAGGAAATCAAGGCCGAACAACAAAAGAATTCTTCACAAGACACTCAGGCGGTCACGGACAGCAGTCAGCCTGCCGACTATGACGTCTATTATTTCCCCTCCAGCTATCGCCGTGCCGTGAAATACGGACAGCATGATGCCGCCAACGAGATTCTGCGCACGGAGGTGCTCGCCCAGATCGCAGCCCGCCAGCAACACACGGTCCATGACAAGCCACTCTTCGTCGTCACCTATCCAGAGGCCATGGCAGAACTTGTGGTCTCACAAAAACATATCGACGACCACCGGCTCTCGCTCAGTGTGGGGCAGCGGGTTGACATTGTGGAGGTAGAGCATAGGCTTCGCGACCTCGGATTCACCGTACAGGACTATGTCTACGAGCCCGGGCAGTTTGCTGTGCGCGGAAGTATCCTCGATGTCTATTCCTATTCCAGCGAGTTGCCGTTCCGTATCGACTTCTTTGGCGATGAGATCGACACCATCCGGTCTTTCTCCGTTGAGGATCAGCTCTCCAAGGAGCGGCGCAAGGAAGTGGAGATCGTGCCGGAACTGGCAAAGGAAACTACCGAGAAGGTACCTTTCCTTCGTTTCGTTCCCAACGACGCCATACTCGTCTGCCGCGACTTAAGTTTTATCTGCGACACGGTGGAGCAGGTCTATAACGAGGGCTTTTCCTCACAGGCACTCACCGAGCGTCTCGAAGACGCGACAGAGGTGGAGAAGGCCGAGATACAGCGTGACATGAACCGAGAGAGCGTACTTTGTTTCCCTTCGCAGTTGAAGGAGGACATATTGGAGCTTCGGCGTGTTGTCTATGGCCACACCGCCAAGGATACTCATGCCGTCCTCACCTTCCACGTCACGCCGCAACCGCTCTTCCATAAGAACTTCGATTTGCTCCGGCAGTCGTTCGAGGACTATCTCCTGCGCGGCTACCATCTCTATATCCTCGCCGACAGCCGCAAACAGCAACAGCGTCTGAAGGACATCTTCGACGAGATGGGTGGTGGCGATGCTTCGTCGATGGCTGCCGGCCGGGGGTCAGGTATCATCTTCACGCCTGTGGACAAGACCCTTCACGAGGGTTTTGCCGATGACGACATGAAGGCTTGCTTCTTCACCGATCATCAGATCTTTGACCGTTTCCATAAGTACAATCTCAAGTCCGACCGTGCCCGTGCTGGCAAGATGGCCTTGACGATGAAGGAGTTGCAAGAGATGGAAATAGGCGACTATGTAGTGCATGTCGACTTTGGCATCGGCAAGTTCGGCGGTCTCGTGCATGTGCCCATACAGAATACCAATGGGAAGACGGGTGAGCAGCAATACCAGGAGGTCATCCGTATCATCTTTCAGAACAACGACAAGGTCGACGTCTCCATCCACTCACTCTATAAGATCTCGAAGTATCGCGGCAGCGACACGGGTGAGCCGCCACGGCTGAGCACGCTCGGCACCGGAGCTTGGGAACGGTTGAAGGAAAAGGCCAAGAAGCGCATCAAGGACATCGCTCGTGACCTCATCCGCCTTTATGCCAAGCGCCGCCATGAGAGAGGCTTTGCCTTCTCGGCCGATAATTTCATGCAGCACGAACTGGAGGCCAGTTTCCTCTATGAGGATACGCCCGACCAGCTCAAGGCCACGCAGGATGTCAAGGCCGACATGGAGCGGGCCCGTCCTATGGATAGGCTTATCTGTGGCGACGTAGGTTTCGGCAAAACCGAGGTGGCGGTACGTGCCGCCTTCAAGGCAGCGTGCGACTCCAAGCAGGTGGCTGTGCTCGTGCCCACGACCGTGCTGGCCTATCAGCATTATAAGACATTCCGTGAGCGCTTGAAGGATTTCCCCGTACGCGTGGAATATCTCTCAAGAGCCAGAACCGCCAAGCAGACCAAGGACGTGCTCAGCGGCCTCGCTGACGGCAAGGTAGACATCGTCGTCGGTACACATAAACTGTTAGGGAAGAATGTAAAGTGGCACGACCTCGGACTGCTCATCATTGATGAGGAACAGAAGTTCGGCGTGTCCACAAAGGAGAAGTTGCGGAAACTGAAAAGCAATATCGACACCCTTACGATGTCCGCCACGCCGATCCCGCGTACGTTGCAGTTCAGCCTGATGGGAGCCCGCGACATGAGTATCATGCGCACGCCTCCTCCCAACCGCTATCCCATCCATACTGAATTGTGCACATTTAGTCACGAAGTCATCGCCGACGCCATCAACTTTGAGATGAGTCGCAACGGTCAGGTGTTCTTTGTCAACAACCGCATCTCCAACCTTCAGGAGATTGCCGACCTCATCCGTAAGTATGTGCCCGACTGCCGTGTGGTCATCGGCCATGGTCAGATGCCGCCCGAAGAGCTGGAGAAGGTCATCACCGACTTTGTCAACTACGACTACGACGTGCTGCTCTCGACGACAATTGTGGAGAATGGTATCGACATCCCCAATGCCAACACGATCATCATCAACGGTGCCAACCATTTTGGACTTTCCGATTTACATCAGATGCGTGGCCGTGTGGGCCGCAGCAACCGTAAGGCCTTCTGCTATCTGCTGGCTCCGCCACGCAGTGCGATGACGCCCGAAGCACGCCGACGCTTGGAGGCTCTTGAGACCTTCTCGGACTTGGGAAGCGGCTTCAACCTCGCTATGCAGGATTTGGACATCCGTGGCGCGGGCAATCTGTTAGGTGCCGAACAGAGCGGCTTCATGGAAGACTTAGGCTATGAGACCTATCAGAAGATTCTCAATCAGGCTGTCAGTGAACTGAAAAATGAAGAGCTGGGCGATCTCTATGCCGAGGAGCTCAAGGCCGGCGAGGACATCAAGGCCAGCGACTTTGTTGAGGACTGCGCCGTGGAGAGCGATCTGGAGATGTACTTCCCCGAGACCTATGTGCCCGGCAGTAGTGAGCGTATGCTGCTCTATCGTGAACTTGACGACATCGAGACCGACGAGGACTTGGCAGCCTACCGTCAGCGGCTCACCGACCGCTTTGGTCCCGTGCCGCCGGAAGGCGAGGAACTCATGCAGGTGGTAGCCCTTCGCCGGCTGGGCAAAGAAGAGGGTTGCGAGAAGATCATCCTCAAGCAGGGCACGATGAGCATGCAGTTTGTCTCGCAGCCTGACAGCCCCTACTATCAGAGCAAGGCTTTCGGCAGCATCATCCACTATGTGATGAACAATCCGCGTCGCTGTACCTTCAAGGACAGCCGTGGGCATCGGCTGGTACGTATTGCCCAGGTACCCAGTGTAGCAGAGGCCGTACAGGTCCTCAAAGCAATGAAGTGTAAGTAAATATACAACATCATTATTGAACTTCTCAATGTGGTCGAAAAAACGCACAAAATCGTTTGATATGTGCAATTCTGGATTTTTGCCACTTCTTTCCGTTCTCTTTGTTGTGAACGAAAAGAAGTGGCTCTTTTTGTTTCTTTTGTTTTGGGCTATAAAAACAAAACTTGCACGTATCTATTGATATGTGCAGGTTTGGGTTGAAAATATATAAAAATAGCTTAAAATGTCAGCGTTCATGTATGTTGCTTGTAGGATTATCTATACTTTTGTATCGCTAAAAAGGCAAAGTATAAAAGAGATATGAGTTCCGAAGAATACTATCATCAGGGTAATGAGCATCGTCGTCGGGGTGATTTCCCCGCCGCGATGAACTGTTATCTGCAGGCCATTGCTCTCGATCCCAACAGCCCCGCTGTGGTGGCGGAGAAGATGCTGGAAGACATCATGAACTTTTATTGTAAGGACATCTATAATCCTTAGCCGTGCTTCGTGTTGTGCTAAGAACAACGTCCTTAACCTATATAATACTCATTTCAGTTATGAAGAAAAACATTGGAGCCATTGTCGTTGACGTGGACCGTTGCAAGGGCTGTACGCTGTGTATGGTAGCTTGCCCGAAAAACGTCATCGCCCTGGCAGAGAGAAAGGTCAATGCCCATGGCTATCCTTATGTCGTGGCGGCCCGACCGACCGACTGCATCGGCTGTGCCTCGTGTGGCATTGTCTGTCCCGACGGATGCATTACTGTCTATCGTAAAAGAATCGAAGTGGCGGAGCCTTTGGCTTCTCCCCAGAAATAAGGAATCATGGAACAGGAAGTAACACTGATGAAAGGCAACGAGGCTCTGGCCCGCGCTGCCATACGCTGTGGTGTGGACGGCTTCTTTGGCTACCCCATCACTCCCCAAACAGAGATCATCGAGACGCTGTCGGCCTTGAAGCCTTGGGAGACTACCGGCATGGTGGTCGTACAGGCTGAGAGCGAGGTAGCGTCCATCAACATGCTTTATGGCGGAGGTGGCGCCGGCAAGCGCGTGATGACCACCTCGTCGAGTCCCGGTGTCGCCCTGATGCAAGAGGGCATCGCCTATATGGCAGGTGCCGAGGTGCCCGGTGTCATCGTCAACGTGCAGCGCGGCGGCCCAGGACTGGGTACGATACAGCCGAGTCAGAGCGACTATTTCCAGGCTACCCGTGGCGGTGGCAACGGTGACTACAACGTCATCGTGCTCGCTCCGGCTTCCGTGCAGGAGATGGCCGACTTCGTGGATCTGGCTTTCACGCTGGCTTTCCGCTATCGCAATCCGGCCATGATCCTCAGCGACGGCGTCATCGGTCAGATGATGGAAAAGGTGGTGTTGCCGCCTTTCAAGCCCCGCCGTACCGATGAGGAAGTCATCAAGGAATGTCCTTGGGCAACTACCGGACGTCCGAAAAGCCGCAAGCCCAACATCATCACCTCACTGGAGTTGAAGCCAGAGGTCATGGAGCAGCGTAATCTGCACCTGCAGGCCAAATACCGTGAGATCGAAGAGAAAGAGGTAAGATTTGAGACCGAACATTGCGATGATGCCGACTGCCTGATTGTTGCTTTCGGCAGTGCTGCCCGCATCGCCGAGAAGAGTGTGGAGCTCGCCCGTGAGCAGGGCATCAAGGCCGACCTATTCCGTCCCATCACCCTCTGGCCGTTCCCGAGCAAGGCACTGGCCGAGATGGCGAAAGGAAAGCGCCACATCCTCGTGGCAGAGATCAATGCCGGACAGATGATTCAAGACGTTCGGCTCGCTGTGGGCAATGAAGTACCCGTGAGCCATTTCGGTCGTTTGGGCGGCATTGTGCCTGACCCGACGGAGATCGTTGAAGAACTTAAAGCAAAATTGGAAGAAAATGGCAAGTGAAAAAATCAATAGGGAGGAAATCATTCAGCCGGAAAACGTTGTCTATCAGAAGCCGGAGCTGCTCAACGACGTGCCGATGCACTATTGTCCGGGTTGTAGCCACGGCGTGGTGCATAAGCTCGTGGCAGAGGTGATTGCAGACATGGGCATGGAAGAGAAGGCCGTCGGTGTATCACCGGTAGGCTGTGCCGTCTTTGCCTATCGCTATATCGACATCGACTGGCAGGAGGCTGCTCACGGCCGTGCGCCAGCTTTGGCCACTGCCATCAAGCGTTTGTGGCCCGACCGTCTCGTGTTTACCTATCAGGGCGACGGTGATCTGGCCTGCATCGGTACGGCTGAGACCATCCATGCACTCAACCGTGGCGAGAACATTGTCATCATCTTCATCAATAACGCCATCTATGGTATGACGGGTGGACAGATGGCTCCTACGACGCTTATCGGACAGAAGACCACTACCTGCCCATACGGCCGTGATCCGGAGTTGCACGGCTATCCGCTCAACATCACCGAACTGGCCGCTAAGCTGCGCGGCACCTGCTACGTCACCCGACAGAGCGTGGACACCGTGGCCTCGGTGCTCCAGGCCAAGAAAGCCATTCGCAAGGCCTTCGAAGCCTCGATGAAAGGAATGGGCTCTTCGCTCGTGGAGATCGTCTCAACCTGCAGCAGTGGCTGGCATCTCAGCCCGGTGAAGGCCAACGAGTGGATGCGCAAATATATGTTTGAGGAATATCATAAAGGCGACTTCAAGGATACCACAGGCTTGAAATAGTCTTTCACGGTTATAACGCAAGACAATGAAAAAGGAAATTATCATATCAGGCTTCGGAGGCCAAGGCGTGCTCTCCATGGGAAAGATCCTTGCATACTCCGGACTGATGGAGGGAAAGGAAGTGACATGGATGCCAGCCTACGGACCGGAGCAGCGTGGTGGTACGGCCAATGTGACGGTCATCGTCAGTGACGACCGCATCTCGTCACCGATTCTCAGCCACTACGATGTGGCCATCGTGCTCAACCAGCCTTCACTCGAAAAGTTCATGCCAAAGGTGAAACCGGGCGGAATACTCATCTACGACGGTTATGGCATCGCCGAGACGCCCCATCGCGACGACATCACGATCTATCGCATCGACGCCATGGACAAGGCGGCGGAGATGAAGAATGCCAAGGTCTTCAACATGATCGTGCTCGGCGGACTGCTCAAAGTCTGCCCAATCGTCAGTACCGGCGGTTTGCAGAAGGCGCTCTACAAGACGCTGCCGGAGCGCCATCATGACTTGATACCGCTGAATATGAAGGCAGTGGAAGAGGGACAGGGCATCATCAAGAAGGTGAACGGATAGTAAGATAGAGCGTTCATATTACTTTTCTGCTAAATAAAAACGACCTCCCACTTGACTTTGTAATATCGGTTGCAAGGTCTTGAGGAGGTCGTTTTGTTTTTATGTGTAACTACTTGTCAATGGTCAGTGGCACCTTTTCGAGGTTCTTCTCGATCTCGTCGTCCGTGACCGTATAGTTCGCCAGGTCGCCGTTGATATAGCTCATATACGACGGCATGTCGATGAGACCGTGGCCGGAGAGGTTGAAGAGGATGACTGGTGCCTTGCCTTCCACGTTGGCGCGCTTGGCCTCGCGGATGGTGGCAGCAATGGCGTGGCAGCTCTCCGGAGCCGGGATGATGCCCTCGGTCTGGGCGAAGAGTACGCCGGCGGCAAAGCTTTCGAGCTGAGGAATGTCCATACCGGCGAGATAGCCGTCCTTGAGCAGTTGCGAGATGATGACGCCGGCACCATGATAGCGCAGGCCACCGGCATGGATGTTGGCCGGTTTGAAGTCATGGCCAAGGGTGAACATCGGCAACAGAGGCGTGTAGCCGGCCTCGTCGCCAAAGTCGTATTCAAACTTTCCACGGGTGAGTTTCGGACAGCTGTTTGGCTCTGCGGCGATGAACTTCATGTCTTTGTGCGTGCCGTCGAAGATGTGGCGCATGAAGGGGAAGGCAATGCCGCCGAAGTTGGAACCGCCACCGAAGCAGGCGATTACTTCGTCGGGATACTCCCCGGCCATCTCCATCTGCTTCTCAGCCTCCAGTCCGATGACGGTCTGATGGAGGGCAACATGGTTCAGCACCGAGCCCAACGTGTATTTACATCCCGGCGTGGTGGTTGCCAACTCGATGGCCTCAGAGATAGCGGTACCCAAGGAGCCGGGATGGTTGGGGTCGGCCGTGATGATGTTCTTTCCGGCGCGTGTCGACATCGAGGGCGAGCCCTCTACGGTAGCACCGAATGTGCGCATGATCATCGAGCGGTAGGGCTTCTGCTGCATCGTGATCTTCACCTGATACACGGCGGCCTCCAGTCCGTAGAGTTTGGCAGCATAGCTGAGCGCGGCGCCCCACTGTCCGGCACCGGTCTCGGTGGTCACATTGGTGTCGCCCTCCTGTTTGCAATAGTAGCACTGGGGCAGGGCGGAGTTGATCTTATGAGAACCTAAGGGATTGGTCGACTCATTCTTGAAATAGATATGTGCCTTTGTGTCGAGCGCCTTCTCCAGTGCGTAGGCACGCACCAGTGGAGTGGCACGATAGTAGCAGTATTTGTCGCGCACCTCGTCGGGGATGTCGATCCATGCGTGTTCCTGGTC
Source organism: Prevotella sp. (assembly GCA_052355365.1). Taxonomy (GTDB): domain Bacteria; phylum Bacteroidota; class Bacteroidia; order Bacteroidales; family Bacteroidaceae; genus Prevotella. The sequence goes on from DAWDCC010000014.1 coordinate 27,546, forward strand.
GAGCTCCTGCCGTGAGCATTCTTGATTGAAAATATGTGCCAGGTCGTCGGCATGGAGCGGCTTGTGGGTAGCTGGATTCAAGGGTGGCATAGGTTTGTGGGGCATCTCAGCTTGGATGTTGTACCACTGACGGGGAACATCGTTCTCGCCCAAAAGGAATTTCTTTCTCTTCATAATGATTGCTTTCTGTTTGACAATTTGCAGTTGGTGATTGTATTCCGATTGCAAACTTACACATTTTTCTTCAATTTCTTGCCTTTTGTGGACAATAAATTTCTATGGAGCTGTATATAATCAAGGTATAGGCTCTATATGGCTGTTCAAAATGACATCAAATGAAGGGAAAAGGTATCAAAATGCAGAAAATATTGTTTCCGGTATCTATCAAATTTATCTCAAGAATTTGAGAATAAGATAATTTTTAGGATCTGTACGAATAGAGTTTTGTCATCGTATGGGGTTGGGGTAATCATCAAATACGTTGAACTACACGATAAAAAACGTTTATTGAAGTTGGTCAAACGTTCGTTGTACATTTGGTCAAACAATCGTCGTTCAATAGTCTGACGGTCGTTTGACTATATGGCTGACGTTCGTTTGACCATTGTCAAATTGCGGTAATTTGTATTTAAGTATGGATGTCTCAGACTGTTATCCCTCTGTCTTGTAGCCCTTGTTCTGAGTCAACTTGTTATTGAGGTCAATGGCTTTTGTGGGGATTGGGAACACCGTGGTGTGGGTATCGCTCTCGCTCTCTATCGGCTGTCTGAGGTCGTAGGCCTTGTGGAAAAGACCGTAGCGGATGAGATCGCGCCGCCGACAGCCTTCCCACATCAGTTCGAGCAACCGCTCACGCAGAATGTTGTCGAGTGTTGCCGGACGACTGGGCATGCTCACGCGACAGCGGACTGCATCTAAGTCGCTCTGTCCGTTTTCTCCATTTCGTACTTTTGCTTCGGCACGCATGAGCAGCACGTCGGCGAAACGGAAGAGTACGATGTCGTTGTCCTGTAGTTTTCCGTCGGTGTAGGCCTTGCGGTCTATCTCGTATTTAGCCATGCGCGCCCCTGCAGTCTTCTCGTAGGGCGAGTAGGTGAGGTTCTCAGCCATCACCAAGGGCTGGTAGATGAGAGGCTCGCCATTTTCCATCTTCACCACCTTGCCGTCGACTTTCACCGTGTCGGCATAGAAGTTGATGGCAAAGCGCGTGTCGAGGCTGTCGGTACCGTAGCCGTAGGCATGGACCGTGGCGAGCGTAGCCGATGTGCCGTTCTCGGCATCCATGCCGAGTGCGCCGCCATGAGCGTAGTGGCGCGAGCGGAAGAGATAACAGAACTGGTTTTGGTATTTGATTTTGTCCATGGGTATGGTGAAGATGTTTTCCACCGAAGTCTCGTTGTGTACGCTGAAGTTGAAGGCATAGTCGGGCTGAAGCTGATACCCCTCTTTTTCTATTTCATTGCAGTAGTGGATGCAGGCCTGCCAGGCATTCATCGTCTGTCCATCGACGGTGAAGGTCATCGTCTTGCCGTCGGGCCGCTGGTTGTCGGTCCAGTCATCGTCGGCGTATACTTCGGCATTGAGGAAGAGACGGGCCAACAAAAACTGCGCTACGGGTCGCGTCATGCGTCCGTAGTAGTTACCCTCAAGGTTGCTATGCTCGTTGGCGAGGTAGGGCAGACATGCCTGCAGTTCGTCGATGAGGCTGTGAAACACGGTGCTGCGCTCCTGCTGCTTGACATCGGTGAATTTTTCCTGATCTTTGGTGACGTAAGGGATGCGGCCGAACATATCCATGAGTTCGTAATAGAACAGGCAGCGCACGGCTTTCACCTCGGAGGTATAGGACAGATACTCGTCGTCGGTGAGCAGGCTGCGGTTATCGTCGATGACGGCGAGGCTGTGGTTGCAGAGCATGGCCACCTTGTAGAGATAGAGCCATGTGTTGTAGAGCGACTCGTCGGAGGCTGTCCAACGGTGCTCGTAGAGGTTTTGCCAGAAGCCGCCGTCGTACCAGTCTCCGCCACGGATGGGGATGATGGCCTCGTCGGTGGTGAAAGTGTTGTAGTCGTAGAGCCCGCGCACGGTGCCCTCGAGACCTTGCGAGTCGCTGTAGCCTCCTATATAATTATATAAGGTGGCAACGGTGTTGATATACAGGTTGGTGCTGCTGTTATAGGCATTCTTCTCAGGAAGCAGTCCCTTGGTATTCTCGTCAACACAGGAAGACAGGGACAAGAGACAGGCCGCTATGGCGAAACAGAATAGAAGACGTTTAATGGGCATCATGGTGAATGACGGTTTACTTGTTGTCGGAAACGCTGAAACTTAGAATTGAATGCTCACCCCGAAGCTGAAGGTGCGGTAGACGGGATAGGACCGCTTGTCGTCGATGCCCAGTGTGGAGTCGACGACATAGCTGTTGATCATCGGCGTCAGTCCGCTGTAGGCCGTGATGGTGGCAAGGTTGTTGACCGAGGCAGACAGACGCAGACGGCTGATATAGCGTGAGTGCAAGGGTACGTTCCAACCGACGGTGAGGTAGTCGAAGTTGAGATAGTCGCCCCGCTCAAGCCAGTAGTCGGTGGTGCGCTGGTCTTTGATGTTCATGGCGGGTGCCTTCTTCATGACGTTGTAGTCGGGAAAGCTCGACATGTTCATATAGGTCAGCGCCGTGCCGTTGTAGATCTTGTGGCCGAAGGCGCCGTTCATCTGCAACGAGATGTCGAAGTCCTTGTAGCGGAAACTGATGTTCGAGCCGAGCGTCCATTTCGGTGTAGCTTGTCCGGCGATGTAGCGGTCACCGCCATCCTCAATGTTGACGCGTCCGTTGTGGTCGAGGTCCTCAATGTCGTACATGTAAGATCCGTTATCGTTCTTTACCAGACCTTTGCAGTGGGGCAAGTAGAACACGCCGACGGGCTGACCTACTATCTGATAGACGATGTTGTTTTCGCCGCCATGGAATCCGGCGCCGCTGAGTGAGCCGATGGACGTGATGTCAGGTGCCGTCAGGTGATAGCCGTTGTAGTTGCCCGATAGCGAGATGAGCTTGTTCTTTTGGAACGAGAGGTTGAGGTTGACGTTCAGCTCCATGTCCTTATGGCTGATGGCAGTGACGCCGAGTCCGAACTCTACACCTTGGTTGCTCATCTTGCCGAGGTTGGCGAGCAGTTTGTCAAAGGTGAAGGGCGGCACGGGCACATCGTACTGGTAGAGCATGTCGGTGGTGCGCGAATAGTAGTATTCGGCGGTGAGCACGACACGGTTGTGCCACAGACTGATATCGGTGCCGACGTTGAAGGTCGAGCGTGTCTCCCATCTCAGGTTTGGATTGCTGTTGCGGAAGAGTCCCATGGTTGTGGTGGGCGTGTTGTCGACCGATACGGTGCCGATGGGTCTGACGAGGTTTTGTGAGTAGTACGACGAGATGCCGCCGAGGTTTCCCGACTGTCCGTAGCCGGTGCGCAGCCGCATGATGCCGAAGAGATGGCTGAGAGGGCGGAAGAAGGGCTCCTTGGTCAGGTCCCAAGAGAAGGAAACCGAGGGGAAAGCGCCCCATTTGTGTCCGCTGGCAAACATCGAGCTGCCGTCAGCACGCAGGCTCGCGCCGAGGGTGTAGCGGCCGAGGAGGGTATAGCTCAGACTGCCCATGAACGAGAGCAGCGAAGGACTGTCGGCGTCGGATCCCGTGCCGCCATAGGGTATCGTGGAGGCTGCGCCGAGATTGTCGTAGCCCAGTTCATTGGTGGTGAGGCCTTTGACGAGCGTCCAGAATCCGCTGGCGTTGCTCTTCTGATATTCAGTCAGCAAGGTGGCTGAGAGATGGTGCGCGTCCCACGTGTCGTCGAACTTCAGTTGGGCATTGCCTAACCATGACTCGGTCTTGCGCTCGCTGCGTGTGGCCTGCCCTTGTGCCCATATCCAAGTCGGGCAGAAAGTGGCGTTCTCCAAAGAGTTGTAGCTGTAGGCACCGAGCAGGAGCAGGTGGAACGAAGGCTCGTTGTCGTTGCTCTTGCCACAGAACATCCCCATGAGGTTGAAGTCCATGTCGATATGCGTGTCGAAGTTGAGGCTCTTGGTGTCGTTTTTCTTTTTTAGCAGCACCATTGGGTGGTTGATCTGTTCCGCGGTGTTGTTCTTGTCGCCAGTGCCGTCAGCGTTGGTCGTGGCAGGGATGGTAGGGTTCTGTGCGGCCGCGCTGTAGAAGATCTCCCAGGGGTTGAAGAGGTCATGGTTTTTCTGTGACGAGCCGAAGACACCAAAGTCGATCTTCAGCAGATCGTCGAAGGCCCACTGCGTGAGGTCGGCCTTGGCGGCATAGTTGCGGTAGGAATTCGCGCGGATGATGGTGTTGTGATCCATGGCGCTCAGCGAGGCACGGTAGTTCGACTCCTTGGAGCCACCGCTGAAGGCTACGTGGTGGTTGGCGATGTAGCCGGTGCGTGTGATGGCGTCTTGGAAATTGGTGTTGCTGCCCTCATCTTTATAATAGAGGCCGAGCGCCTGCGCCGTGGCGATATAGCCCGGAGCGTCGAGCATGTCGAGGGTCTTGTATTTCGACTCAAAGCCGAGATTGCCGTCGTAGGAGATATGAAACTGAGTGCCGCTGCCACGCTTGGTCTTCACCTCAATGACACCGGAGGCACCACGTGAACCGTACTGTGCGGTCTCGGCCGCGTTCTTGAGGATGGTGAAGCTCTCGATGTCGGAGGGGTAGACCGACGACAGGGCGCTGAGGTCGGAATAGACGCCGTCAATGATTACGAGCGGGTCGTTGCCGCCGGTGATGGACGTGGTACCGCGCACTCGTACGGAGCTGAGCTGCGCCATACGGTTCTCGCCCGACGTGATGTTCACGCCGGCAGCCTGACCTGTGAGGGCGTTGAGCGGGTTGGTGACCAGGCCTTTGTTCATGTGGCTTTCGGTCACCACGTCGACAGATCCCAGCGAGGTGCCGTTGACAGTAAGGCTGTCTATGGGTATTTGCAGTTTACTCGGTCGCTTGCCGTGGTGTCGGCTCTGTGCGAGCAACGTGCCGGCGGGGAGACAGAGAAACAGAAGTGTCAGAAAAGCAGGAGTGCGCATGGTAGGTTATTGTTCAATCTTTTAGGAATTGAATAGCTGATTCATGGGAAAGTTTCCCCGTATGTTCCTTGGGTGAAAGAAGAGCTTCTATTTTTACTAAGAGTCTTTTCTGGAGGCTCTTGTCAAGATGAGAAGTTATGGTGAAGATGGCATCCACCATGGATGTGTCGTTATTATTGAGTTGTGTAGTATTCATGTCTCTTAGTTTTTTTGCAAAAATAAGTATTTTGAGTTAAACTCGCAAGGAAAAAAGGAAATAATTCCATCAGTCGTTTGGTAGAACCAATAATTTGAGTTATATTTGCAAAAAAGAAATCGCTATGAGTACATCTTCAAATACAATAACCTCGCCAAAATTGATAGTAACAATTGACGACTCTGCACTGCTGAATAAGATCAAGAACGCAATACAAATGCTTCGTGGTGTTGGCAGTATTTCTGTAGTCACGCCCAAAAAGTCTGATTTAGATTTGGCTCGTGAGGATGTTAAAGCGGGTAGAGTCACAGAATGGGATTCCGTTGATGAATTGTTTGATACAGTTTTAAAGTAATGAAATATCAACACTACCGAGGATGCCCACATTGACTCCGATTGGTTAATGGCGTGGAAACAAAATAATAATGAGGAACTGACGTTGTTGTTATTGACAACCGGTACTCACTCAGACCTCTTTGGAAAGAAAAGACGTTAATTACCATTGGAGAGAAAGACGTTCATTCTCTCATAATAAAAAATGCCACACTGCTTAGATCTTTCGACCTAAGCAGTGTGGCATTTTTTTAGTTGTATGATGTTCTTCGCTTACTTACCTTGCAGATAGCGCTCGGCCTCCAGTGCAGCTTTGCAGCCTGAGCCGGCGGCAACGACAGCCTGGCGGTAGGTGGGATCAGCACAGTCACCGGCGGCATAGACGCCCTCGATGTTGGTGCGTGGCGTGTCACCTTGTGTCTTGATATATCCAACCTCATCCATGTCGAGCTTACCACGGAAGATGTCGGTGTTGGGCTTATGACCGATGGCGAGGAAGAAGCCGTCGATAGGCAGATCGTATTTCTTCTCGTCGGCTTCACCCTTGCGGTAGACCACATGAGCACCTTCCACACCGTTGTCGCCGTAGAGACCGAGTGTATTGGTCTCATAGAGAATCTCTATCTTGGAATTGTCCTCCACGCGTTTCTTCATGATCTCGGAAGCGCGCAGGTAAGGCTTGCGCACGATCATATACACCTTGCTGCAGAGGTTGGCCAGATAGGTGGCCTCCTCGCAGGCTGTGTCACCGCCACCGACGACTGCAACGACTTTTTTGCGATAGAAGAAACCATCACAGGTGGCACAGGCAGAGACACCTTGTCCACGATATTTCTCCTCATCGGGAAGTCCGAGGTACTTGGCAGAGGCACCCGTAGCTACGATGATCGTGTCGGCCTCGATCTTCTCGCCACGGTCGGTGGTAGCCATGTAAGGCTTCTGGCTGAAGTCCACATCGGTGATCACACCGTCGTGGATGTCAGCATCGAAGCGTGCTGCCTGCTTACGGAAGTTCTCCATCATCTCGTTGGCATCGATGCCGTCAGGGAAACCGGGGAAATTCTCAATGTCGGTAGTCTGGGTAAGCTGACCGCCCATCTGCAGACCCGTGTAGAGCATCGGATTGAGGTTGGCGCGTCCGGCGTAGATGGCTGCAGTGTAGCCAGCAGGGCCGCTGCCGATGATTAAGCACTTTGTCTTCATGTTGTTCTCCTTTTCTTTTATGGTTGGTGGTTATAACAACGCTTCGATATCCTTGGCGATGTTGTCGATCTTCTCAGTGGGCTCATAGCGTTTCATTACCTGTCCCTTCTTGTTGACGAGGAACTTGGTGAAGTTCCACTTGATGTCGGGGTTCTCCTTATAGTTAGGATCAGCCTCAGAGAGCATTTTGTCGAGGATGGGGTAGATAGGATGTGTCTCATCCCAACCGGCAAAGCCCTTCTGTGTCTTGAGAAACTTATAGAGCAGGTCAGCATCGTCGCCGTTGACCTTGATCTTCTTGAATTGTGGGAACTCGGTGCCGTAGGTGAGCTTGCAGAAAGAGTGAATGCTCTCATCGGTGCCCGGTGCCTGCTGTCCAAACTGGTTGCAAGGGAAGTCGAGAATCTCGAAACCCTGGGCATGGTATTTCTCATAGAGCTTCTCCAGTTCCTCGTACTGAGGGGTGAAACCACACTTGGTGGCAGTGTTGACGATGAGCAGTACCTCGTTGGCATATTCGCGTAGGGACACTTCGTTACCCTTTCTGTCTTTCACACTGAATTCGTAAACCGTTCTCATTTTTGTTTTATACTTGGCTTTATCTATGTTATGTTTTACAATCTTAAAGTTGAGCGTTCTCCCTTTCTGAGACAATGCAAGGCAAAAGTACAAAAAAGAATGGAGAAAGCCCTTCTTTTGCCGGTTATTTTTGATTAATTAATAGCGGAATTCTCTTCACACAGTAGGGAAATCCCTCTCACAAATATCCGATTTCCCGTTGCTGTTTAACAGAAATGCGTTAACTTTGCGGCATCAATAACATAAAAATGAAAAGGCAATGAAAAAGTTAATGTCTATAATCTCAATGCTGTTCCTCGCGCTGACCGCCACCACGCTGGTCTCCTGCGACGACGACAGCGATATTGCAACCACCCTCGAAGGAACGTGGAAAGGCGATATGGAAGTGCGTACATATTATGATGGACAATATTATCAGGCTGTGTCCTCAGAGATCTGCTTCGTGCAAGATCCATATACCTATTCTTCAGGAACGGGTTATTGGATCGACTATTACCGGAACTCTCCATGGCGCAACAATCAGGTGGCCAACCATATCAAGTGGGCGGTGTCTAACGGCGCTATCAACGTGTACTTTGTCGAAGAAGGTACATCTTTGGAGATTCGCAACTATCGTTTGTCTAATGGCTATTTCGAAGGTACCATCTACCATGACAACCAAACTGTCAACTTCAGTCTCCGCCAGGTGTCCTCACCCAACTGGAACAGTTATACCGATTGGGGCTACGACTACGATGACGACTATTACTATGGTGGTTATGCCAAGAAGAATGTTGCCGGCACTCGCGCTCAGGCTGATAGCACGGCAAAGCCGGTGAGACATTTCGGAAAGGTAGAATAAGGTAGATCACTTATTGAAGATTAAACATTCTAAGATATGAAAGCGTTTAAGATAATGATGACAGTGGCAGTGATAGCTGCTATGCCAATGCTCTTCACAAGTTGTGACGATGATCCGGATTACTGGTACGATGACTGGTATGATGGCTGGACTTGGGGCGACGACTATAACCATCGGCCAGATGACGATGATGTCGACAACCAGGACTTCTTCGTGGCTATGGCGCAGACACTCAGTGGACAGTGGCGAGGTGACATGAGAGCTTACCAAGTCAATGAGCAGGGAGTAGCTGTCGACAGTATCTACTATTCGACCGACATCGAGTTCGTGCAATACAACAATACAGCTATATCGGGTACAGGTACGCAGTATGACTACAACCCTCAGACGAATGAGAAGGAGATGCAGCGTGACTTCACCTGGTACATCGATCCGAAGACGGGCGACATCTATATCACCTACAAGGAAGTGCACGAAGGCGGCTCCACCACAGACTATGTCATGCGTGTCGCCTACGATGATTTGAATCTCAACGACCGTATGTTCACCGGCTATCTGTGGTCTTCGGATGGTGGCGATGTCGATGACTTCTGGTTCGATCGCTACACCGGAAATGCCAAAGCAGCTACACGCGGTGCCGACAAGGGCAAGACACATTGGAAGGTGGTGATGACTGCAAAGAAGTGATCAGTTCACAATAAAGATGTTTTGAGTTCATCCGTTAAATAGGTACACGATAATCGTTTAGACTTTTAACGCTCCATCTTCTATGGAATAACAAATATAGCCGAATATATAAAAAATATTCTTGATATTCATTAATATTCTTTATTCCATATAGCGGAACGTTAAAACTTCAAACAATGAATGTGCCTATTTAATGGATGATTTTTGTTTTATTCCAGTCCCCATAGCGCATCGTTGGGCTCAGCGGCTTCGATGACACGTTCTCTGTCGTCGGGCAGATTGCAGAAGAAGTCGATGCCTGTGCGCTTCTCCAGTTCATCGATGCTGCACGCATAAGCCTTCAGGCTTGTGCTATAGTCGTTTTTGTGCTCAAACCATAGACCGAGAGCGTTGTACTGTCCATTTTTGACGCGAAGGATGGCTGCAAAGAAATATTTAGGGATGACCAGTCCAGTGTTGGAACGGGAGTAGTTGTTGTTGTCTATCGTGCCACCCTTACATATATATAAGGTGTCGCGGAAGGCATCGCGGTTCCAACCGATGATATCATCAAAGCTGTTGCCATGGATCTTGTTCTCCATATAGATCCACACACCAGTGTTGAAACCGTTGAGCTGCGGTTGGATATTGCCAAGCAAATATGTCTGCCGGTTGGCCTCCTTGGAGTTGAGGCGGTCGGCAGAAGGACAGATATGGCCACGGTCATAGTGAGGAGTCATCTGACTGTAGTCTGTTAATGTCGTGCGGTAAGCGGCAGGTATCAGCTCGTCCTCGGCAAAGGGGTCCCTTCCGTGCCACCAGCCATTACGGCTGCCGGTTCTAATGCTGTTCTTAGGGTCGAGGCGGTAGCATGTCCAGCGCTGGGCATGCAGGCCGTCGTCCCATTCCACGATATAGTTCACGCCAAACGCATCGGTCCGATGAATGATGATGCGGCTGCCGTCTTTGATGCGTGGCATTTCCATGCGGGCATATTCGGGAAATACCTGAGCATTGTTGGCATTGGCATTAGCATTAGCACTGGCTGTTTTCCCGTTGTCATCCCCGGAGCATGAATAAAAGACAGGGAGGGTAAGGGTAAAGACAAAGGCTGCAAGCCACGTCCGGCAGGCGTGACGCTTATAACCATTTTTATTCTTTTGGATCATGTTCTCAAGTTTTTAAACGAAAAAAGCGCGATCAAACGTATATGCAACTACGTCTGATCGCGCTTCTATTCTGTTGGCTTTGGTATTTACTTCTTCAGTTTGCCGTAGCGGCTCATGAAGCGGTCCACACGACCAGCCGAGTCGACGAGCTTGCTCTTGCCCGTGTAGAACGGATGCGAAGAGCTGGAGATTTCTACCTTTACCACGGGGTAAGTCTCACCCTCAAACTCTACAGTGTCGTTGGTCTTGCATGTAGACTGTGTGAGGAACATATCGCCGTTGGACATGTCCTTGAACACGACGGGGCGATAGTTTTCTGGATGAATACCTTTTTTCATTTCTTTAATTATTCGTTTTGTTATAGATTTCTATGATCACGTTGCGGGTATTTCACGACCCTTGGAGCGTAATTGCCTGCAAAGTTACCACTTTTCTCCCGCTCCACCAAATTTCTCGCTGATTTTGTTTCTAACTTCTGCTAATTAAGCTGTATTGAAGTTCCGTTGTCACTATAAATGCAAACCGTGGTTTATATAAACCGCCGTTTACATTTGCTTGTCCTTTGTGCCTTTCTGTATGCTTTTCGTTGTCTCCTCCTCTATTCTTAGAACACCTTGCCGAAGACGATGTTGATGAAGGTCTTTACGAGTATTTTTGCATCGAACCACCACGAGCGGTGCTCAAGATAGTAGAGGTCGAGATCCAGCCGCTTGAGCATCTTCTCCATCGTGTCGGTATAACCATTATACAAGGTAGCGTAGGAAGTCACCCCCGGCCGTATCTGATAGAGGTATACATATCGTGGGTCGTGCTGGATGATCTGATCGATATAGTATTTCCGTTCCGGGCGCGGGCCAATAAATGCCATGTCTCCCTTGAAGACATTCCAAAGCTGAGGTAGCTCGTCGAGGTGATGTGCACGAAGGAAGGCACCCACATGAGTGAGTCTTGGATCGTTGTCTCGTTCCAGCAGTTGCGGCTCGCCATCTTTCTCGGCATCCATTCTCATACTGCGGAACTTATAGATGTAGAAAGGTTTGCCGTGCAATCCTATTCTCTCTTGCTGATAGATGAAAGGTAATCCGTCTTCTAACCTGATAGCTAAAGCACAGATTCCCATTAGTGGAGCGAAGATGATCAGACAGAAGGCTGATAAGCAAATGTCAAAGATCCGTCTCATCTCACTTCCACCTTTTTCCTTCTTTTTATGGCAACGTTCACGCAGATATTAAAGGCTATGTATATGATCACATCCGCCAAGAGAGAAATATTTGCATTGTTCAATGGACTCAGGGATCTATTGATAAGAATGAATGCTAAAGCCAAAGCAATGAGAGCTAATAAAGCTTGATGTTGTGTGAGGCCAGCTGCTAACAACTTATGGTGAATGTGGTTCTTATCGGGCTGAAATGGCGACCTATGATTCATGATTCTGAAAAAGAAAACTCTCACCACGTCAAAAATAGGTAAGATAAAGAAGGACCATGCAATCGAGAAAGGCTGGCTATACTGGTCGGCATAAACAGACATCTTTATGGAATAATTGATAAAGAGGAAGCCTAATAGGAAACCGAGGGTAAGACTTCCTGAATCGCCCATGAAGATCTTTAGTCCTTTTTCTGCAGAGCCAAACAGATTGAAGAACAGATATGACAACAAACATCCGATGATGCCACATATCAATACGCAATAGGTAAGGTAACTCAGTTTCGCATAGAGATAGTAGAAACCGCAAAGACCGATGATGGCCAGTGATGCCGCAAGGCCGTCAATGCCATCAATAAGGTTGATAGCATTGCAGACAAATACGATGATAAAGACTGTCAGGATGCTCCCCAGCCATTGCGGCATCTCATAGATGCCGAAGAGTCCATAAAGATTGTTGAGGTAGAAACCAGCCAGTGTTAGGATCACACCAGAGATAATCTGTAGGGTGAACTTCACGGGCGCGTTAAGACCAATCAAATCATCGATGATACCAGTCATATAGATCACAAATAGACTGATGACGACATGCAGTGAGCTAAGGTTGATATGTATGATCTGTGAATGATATTGAAGTCTCAAGAAGTCGAATGTGATCAGCACAGCCACCATCATACTGGGTATGAAGACGATACCGCCAAGTCGTGGAATCGGATTTTTGTGTACCTTCCGTGCATTCGGCATGTCATAGAGATGCTTCTTCTTGCAGAATTTGAGTATAAGGGGAGTAAATGCCATACCACATACGGCACTCGATATCAAAGTCAATAATATGATGTATATATCTATTGTCATAAGATGTTAACACAGTTCTTGATAATAACTTAGAACTTGTAAATATATTGTATGATTAAGCAAAAATTATATCTGTCTTGTTTTTCTGATTTGATTTATTTTGCCGTTCCAAGGAAAAAGGCTATTTTTGCACTACATTCAAAACTGACAATCATATATGAAGATATCCATTGTAACCGTATGCTTTAATAGCGCAGCTACATTAAGTAACACGTTAGAGTCCGTCCTTTCACAATCTTACCCTTTTATTGAGATGGTGATAAAGGATGGGGGTTCTAAAGATGGCACGCTTGACATCATCAGACATTATGAGCCTTTGTTCCAGGGACGGTTAAAGTGGAAGTCAGAAAAAGATGGTGGTATCTACGATGCAATGAATGAAGGCATCAAGATGGCAACTGGCGATGTCGTTGGTATCTTAAATTCTGATGACTATTTTACCTCATCTGATGTGGTTGAGAAAATTGCCGATTGCTTCTCAATGCACTCGATAGATGCTGTCTACGGAGATATACATTTTGTCCGTCAGGGTAATCCTCAAAAAGTCGCCAGATATTATTCCTCAAAGATGTTTCGGCCTTTCTGGCTTCGCTTTGGTTTCATGCCAGCTCATCCGTCCTTCTATGTGCGCAAGAATGTATATGAGCAGTACGGGGGGTATCGCACAGATATGAAAATAGGATCTGACTTTGAGATGATGGTCAGATTATTCCGTCGCCATCACATTAGAGCAAAGTACATTCCCATGGATTTCGTCACCATGCTGATGGGAGGTGCCAGTACTGCAGGCTTCTCAAGTCATCTGCTTCTTGCCAAAGAGGATGTGCGTGCCTGTAAACTCAATGGCATCTATTCAAATCAGTGGATGATGTATATGAAGTATATTTATAAGCTGTTTGAATTTAAAATTTGAGATCATGTTGCTATTTTGTATTAGCCAAGCAAGCATTTTCTTCTTTCCTATGTTTGGCTGTTTGTAGTAGGAGATCTTTGACTATATTTAATCTGAATTTTATTTTTCCCCATGTATGATACTTGCTTTTAGCTGCTGTAGTGGAAGCATTGTCACCATGTCTGCAAAACTTAATTAGTTTATCCGGAATAAATTGAACTCTGTAATGAAAGGCGGCAACGTTGCCAATCCATATATCATGCATAGGTGTGTTGCGAGGGAAGGGGAGAGAATCTTCCAGTACCTTGCGATTAAAAGCCATACAACAGCCTAGATACCCGTTTTTAATTAACAAATTGTAGAATTTTCCATTACGTGTTCCATTCAACTTATAGAATGAATCTGAAATAATATGGTCTTCATCATCAATGACTATGTTATCACTGACAACACAGTCTGCTGTTTTGAGATATAGAAGTGTTACCTTTACCTTATTAGGCATCCACTCGTCGTCTTGATCTGACAAAAAAATATAATCTCCTTTTGCAGCCTCAAGAGCTTTTTCAAAGTTCCAAATGGGTGAATGTCGATGGGGGCCTTCTATTATTTTAATACGTTTGTCATTCAAGCTCTCAATAATAGGCAATGTATCATCTGTTGAACCGTCGTCGGCAATTACAACTTCGTCATTTTCCCCGAGTTGAGGCAAAATGGAATTAAGTTGTTTTTTTATAAATGTTCCTCCATTATAGGTTGCTATACAGACTGAAATCATGTTTAATGAAGTGATAATATAATTTTAGAAATTCAAGATTGTGTGTTCTCCAATAGAGAGCAAGGGTATGTTTAAATACTTGAAGTTTAATAGCGGACGGTATGCAAAAGTGACGAGCGCCTTCAAGATAGAACTTGTACCTTCTTAATAGTTTTTTCGGATCACTTTCGTTATTTGAGAAAGACTGCTCACCAACGCAGTCAAGTACATAGAAATAATCTACATTCTTGTTTAACCTCACAAAAAAGTCATAGTCAGCAAAATCTAGAGGTATATTTTCATTATATCCAGACACAGAAAAGAAACTTTCAAGTTCTATACATGCCCCACTGTTTACAGGTAAAAAATCCTGCAAGCGATTTAGACCAGGATGTTTTAGATTCTTTACCGTCTTTTGTAATGGGTTCTTTGTTGGAGAGAAGGTCTTTCTCCCATTATCATATTTTAATAGTGGGGTGATGACTCTTATCAAAGGTTTTTCTCTCAGAACATTATATATACTTTCTATATATGTCGACGGAAGAATGGTGTCATCGTCAAATAAGACTATATGGCTAAATCCATTTTGCAGAGCCCATTTCGCACATTTATTATATGCTTTTGAAACGCCGGGGTTTGATGGGTCGTGAAGATAATGAGTCAAGTGATTCTCATACTTTTTATTCGACGCAATGTAAGAATTGTCATAAATCAGAATTTCTATCTCTAGTTTTGAAAAAAGAGATTTGTATATATTGCATTTTGACCAATCCTTCTCATAGATAATAATGACTGGTAATATTTTCATTTCATTCGAATTATCTAAAAAGATTATAAACACCCAGATGCTCATTTGCACATTTTGCCCATGAAAATTCGAGAACTCTTCCCCCCCCTAATGATACAAGTCTGGTTCTCAGTGTTTGATTTTCATAAACCTCTAACATTCTTTGTAACATTTCTTTTTCTGAATATGGGTCGAAGTACAGAGCTGCATTCTCTGCAATTTCTGGGAAACAGCTTGCGTTTGCTAAAATTACAGGGCATTTACAGCTCCAAGCTTCTAGGATAGGCATACCAAATCCTTCGTAGAGGCTGGGAAATACTAGAGCAATAGAATCTCTGTACAATTGTATCATTTCCTGTTCTGTTGCTTTTATCGCAATTAAAGCATTTTCTATAGAAAGAGAAGAAAACAAAAGATGCTCTTCTTCTGTAAATTCGTGAGAGGTACAAACTAATTTTACGTTATTGTTGATTCTATGGAATTGAGCAAACGCATACGCAAATCTCTTAAAGTTTTTATATGCAGATCTTCTTCCGACATATAAGAAATATTCTTCTTTTATAATCCTCTTTTTAGAGACCGTTTGCAAGTCTGGTATCTCTATCCCATGATAAATTACGTGTACTTTCTTTTCGTCGACATCAAAAAGATTCAAAAGATCTTTCTTAGTATTTTGGCTTACGGCTATGATCGCATTTGCTCTGCGTAACGCCTTTTCTTGCTTCTTTACAATTTGCGGATGTGGATCAATTGTAGATAAATTTGAATCATGATACGTTACTACTAAGGGCTTTTTACCAAGTTCCTTATAGAAATAATTATCGAAGTCAGTTTGATGTAAAACATCAAAATCCCCTTGACCTATTTTGTATTTTGTATATATTCTATTGATTCTTTCAAGTACAGAATCTTCACCATTAAATCTCTTTTTTGTAGTATGAATAATACCCGTAGTCCGCGCATACTCATTTATCGACCACAAAGCTGTTGTCTCCCATAAGTTTTGTGGCAGATGGGAAATCATCATAACGAAGTACTTTGAGGCACCTCCATATAGTTGATAAAAGAGATGATGGTCAAATAATACTTTCATATCTATTGATTTTAACTACTGTATGTTTTATTAAGTAAATGGAGATTCCCAAATACAATGATATTCTAAATCTCTTGTTCTGTATCTGAGGTGCTTTGCTGGTACACCACCTACTACTTCATAAGCAGCAACATCATGCGTGACAACAGCTCCTGCACATACTATAGCTCCAGTACCAATGGTAACGCCTTGCAAGATTGTACATCCAACACCTAACCAAGCATTGTCTTTAATAATTATAGGAAAGTATTGTGAATAAAACTTTTTTGAGTCTATGTCATGACTACCTGTCACTAATTTTACTTCGTGTGATATCGATACATTACTTCCTATACTTATACCACCTCTAGCATCAATGAAACAGCCTCGATTGATATCAGTGCACTCTCCAATATTTATTCTCCTTGGTGCCATTAGATAACATCTTTTCATAATAAAAGACTTTTTCCCTATTTTGACACCTATCTGCCTTAAGAGCCACTTTCTAATATTCCAGAAAGGGATATGAGGAAGAATGTCATTTACTAAATATTCATCAATGAAAGCAACCAGATATTTGTAAAACAGGGTTTTTATAAATACCAATTTTGTCGCTGTTTTAAAGAGGAAAAGAATTTTCTTTATTTGGTGCCTGGACGTAGAAGTTATTTTGTAGTTATACCATGCACTTTTAAATGGATGATTGGATGTACCGTCTAATTCGTATTGCTCTATAAAGCGATCTGTTTTTCTAAATTTGTATCCTGCTTTATAGACTCTATATATCATCTCCCAGTCAAGAGCATAGCTTAAAGCTTTTCTCTTACTAAGGTCAAATGTAAATTCCTTCTGAACCTTTGCTCTAATTAAAGAGGAACCATGACGAAATATTGGGCTATACTCGAGAAAATCTGGATTAGGACTGGCCTCTATACTCATCTTGTCTCCATTACAAACTTCAATGCTGTTGCCATAAATTACATCCGTATGTGAGAGATCTTCAATGTTCATTGCGTCTTTCAAAGAATTTGAATTTACGTAGACATCACCACTATTAAGAATATTAATCCATGTTCCAGTGCAATGAATTATACCTTTGTTCATAGCATCATATATTCCATCATCTTTTTCAGATGAGAAATAATCAATCTTATCAAGATACTTTTTGATTATCTCCACAGTACCGTCTGTACTTCCACCATCAATTACTATATATTCTTTGTTGTGCCATGTTTGAGAGAAGAAACTTTCAATGGTTTCTTCTATGTGTTCAACATCATTGTAAACGACAGTGATAACGCTAATTTTGTCTTGTAACATATTGGTGATATTATTTTCCTTTCAAACCTCCTGTTCTATTTTTTATATATAGCTTTTCCTGATAGCTACCATGTTTGAAAAGAATGTTTTCATATTTAAAATCTGTTGAAGATGCTGCTGTTATAGATATTCTAAGTATACAATATAGTATCATGAATACTTTGAATAGTCTACGATTATTATCGTATTTAAAACATTTAGAAAGATCCAGCCAAGTTACCCAGTAACCAAATGAAAACAAATAAGTAATTCTGTCACTCAATACTTGTAATTCGCTCAATAGAAATGATAACAGCAGGTATGCCACAATTCCATTAAAATATATGGCGTTGTCTTTCCTCAGTTCTTTCAATTCATTATAATAAAGGAAGATCAAGGCTCCTGTAAAAAGTCTTTCTATATATCCAATAGAAAGTGTCTTACTATCATTAAGTAATTCTGTATATGCTTTTACTTTATTCTGCAAATCACCGCCTGTACCTAATACGCCAACTATAGAAGGTATAACAGAAATGTGCAATATGAAAATAACATTTGTAATTATAAAAAGTACGAGGTATACCCACTTATTACACCTTTTATTAAAGAAGAAATATAGCGGATAGAAAAATAGGGAAGATGTATGGAATGTTAATGCCAACGTGCATAATATCATGTATGGAACGATCTTTCGCTCTTTGATAAATTCAATAGAATTAAGAAAAATCATTATGGCAATGGAATTTCTTAATAGGTCGGTACTAATAATGAAGCCATTAAAAGTTACATATAGAATGAGAGCATAGGGTGTGTTATCTACAGCCTTTCTGAGGAATCGTACTAATAAAATTGTGTCTATGAGGGCAACAGTGAACTGGAAAAAGAAATATTCGTTGTAAATGGACTTGCATATGAAGCAAAGTAATGTAAATCCAGGTTCAAAGTCTCCTTCTTTCAAACTATAGTTTACAACATCATCAAAGGTACATCTCTTGAAAAAATCATAGTATATTGTCCAATCTCCTGCAATAAAGCCTCTAAAACCAAAGAAGAAGAAAAATATGACAACTGCTGCAATGGAAAAGTATGTTTTATACTTAACATCTTTTACATGGTCTTGGTATAAACCACATATGAACAAAGAGAGAAATAGAACAATATATGGAAGAGCAAGACTCATTTTCCTTTTGCTTTAAAGATCTTGTCTTTGAGTAGCAGAACCCAAATTGCATCAACAAGGATACCAATGATTGTCCACAATATGACGACGAAAGACCTTGGAGTGCTTGATGCCTGAATTGGTACTGATGCATCTTGGATCACAGTAAATGCTGGAGTTACTTCTTGTAATTTTGCTTTTGTATTTTGCAATTGTGCGGAATATTGTGTATAAGCATTATATTTCAGTTGCATCTCATTTTCTAACTCGTCGCGCTTGGAAATGAAGGATTGTAGTTGTACATCTTGATTGGCATCACAATAAGCTGCATATTTCTTTTGTATGGCCTCATAGCTCTGCCTTGCCTCCTTATAGAGTCTACTGTAATACGCTACATCAGCTTTAGCCTTTTTGGTCCTATAATATGTAATGTATTCTTGTAATCTGTTCTTTAATGTGTCTGCGATAATAGCAGATACCATAGGGTCTATATCCGTAACATTAATCGTAATGACACTTGTTTTTTTATCTATGATACAGCTTATAGATTTTTTTATATCCTCACACACACTATAATCTCTCTTTGACAACTCAAGGATATCGGATTTATCCTTTGGCTTGTTTGATTTACTAATTTCAGGTCTTTGAAGGTGCTTCTTAATCCACTTAGTAGGATATGTCCAAAAGGGCGGCTTGTTATCAGTTAATATATGGGTATAATAAGTTTTTGTGTCTGACTTATTCTTTTGCCTTACGGACACGTTAAAAAGTTTTATAACAAAATCATTAGAAGCAAAGATGTCTGGATAAATTTCCGGATAAAGAGCGTCCATTGATGTTTTTGTGTTTCCTAAATCTATTCCAAAGTTAGAAGCCATGTCAGACAGAGTCGAGTTTGCTCCTATACCTCCACTTGACAATTCTGGGGCAAGCACAACGGTACTCGTGTAATGTTTAGGCGTATTAAGAGCCACAACTACGCCTATAATAGCAAATACCAGTATAAAGAGGCCTAAAGATTTTTTATTTCGTAAAACTTTTATAGTAAGTCCTACGACATCTATTTCTCTTGTTCTATTTTCTTGTTCCATCTTAATTTATTGTATAATATTATTCTCTTACGTATACTCTATTTAAGTCAAAGAGACATTCTGTATACATTTTATCTTTATTGTGTGCATTATTTATTCCAAATGCCTTTTGCTTTCTTACCAATAAGCAGCCTGCATTGATACAGATGCACAGTGCCCATCAGGATATAACAGACGGCCATGCTGAGGATAATACCTATCATTCCGATTTTCCCGCCGAGGAGGATGATAAAAAGCAGATATAAGATAGTTCCGGCAACAGATGTTATGATCTGCACCGTAATTTTATTCAGTCCGTTTAAGAGGTACGTAACGCAGTTGTTGAAATTGAAAGCAGAAATATATAAAAGCACAGCTACTGATATCTGAATGGGAACAGTAACAGATGCTCCAACCCATACCTTATAAAATATATTGCAGATTACTAAAAGCAACAAACCTCCAATAACTGAGAGCCCCCATAGCTTTAGCGCCTTGTTGAATGTTGCTCTGATCCATGTAAAGTCCCCTCTAACTTGTGCGTCGGTATAGGCATTCCACATTGGAGAAATGATGACGGTGTAAGCTATCGCCAGGAGGTTGAAGAGTTTATAGGCAATATTGTAGACAGTGACAGATGTCGGTCCACAGAAATGGCTGATAATGACGTTGCTTCCTCCGAAGATGACCAGGCAACTTGTTATTTGGATGGCAAAAAATCCGAGTCCCTTGCCTACGATGTTCTTCAGCAACAACTTGTCATAGTACCTCCATGAAGGGCGCAGCTGTTTGTATTTATGAAAGATGGGTATAGCCGCAATCAAGTAAACTAAGACAGGAGAGAGCGTGAATGCTGTTACGACATAAATAAGGTTCCCTTGAGTCGTTTTCGTTAAGATAAAGACGATGACGAGTCCAAGTACGCTGCCTGCAGTGGTGAGGACATCGTTCAAGCCATATTTTTGTAAGGCGATAAAGACAAAGCCAATGTTCTTGAGGACAAAGTTAGCAAGGGTGAACAGGACTGCGATGATCAATGCGTTCTTTAGCACATCGTTGGGAAGCGCATAGGTGTTGAATATCTTATTGAAGTCCAGCGACAAACATGGGATACATAGTAGACCTAAACCTATGGAGATGAGTGTCAGTACGCAGAGTGTAGTGCTCAGGTAAGCACGCGCGGTCTTATAATCGTTGGCTGATATAGCTTGTGTCATATAGTTTCTCATGCCGTTACCCAATCCCACATCAAAGAATGAAAACCAAATTAAGATAGATGTAATAGTCATCCATATTCCATAGATCTCATTGTCAAGATAGTGCAATGTTACAGGAACAATCAAAAAGGATGTCAACATCCCGGTAGCTTTCATAGCAGCAGACAACAAAATATTATTCCTCAGATTACTATTTCGTTTGTCTGATGATTGAAATATTTCTGTAATGTTTTTAAGATTCATTCTTTTTGTTGCAAGGTCGGCCTACTATGGGCTATAATTTCATTTCCTATACTGGCTATGTCGGATTTCGTGTTATTGCTGTCTCGAACTTCGTGCATTGTGCATCTTTGAAGCACGATATGCACATTGATGTGTGTCTTACTGTACTATGCTTCTCTACAATGACTGATGAATTCTTTTGGAGTCATGACGATAGCATTCAGATCTCGGAATCCCTTCTGGTCTCTTGAAATAATGATAGAGGGGGCAGCTGTTTGTGAAGACTCATATTGAACCGCATCTTCAAAATCGTATGGTAGCTTCTTTATAGCTTTTAAAATACAATCTTCATCAATAGAAGTAATATGTATATTGTGAAGAATACCTTCGATCTTTTGGAGTACAATCTCCTTGGGGAAAAACTTCCTCATTACATACGCACAATTGATAATGGTCAATGAAGATACGAATGCCTTAACTAAATTACGATTAATAAGCTCAAAGATGATAGCTGCGTCATCGTAAAAATCTTTTCGGCAGGCTAAATAATCTACCACGACATTGGTGTCAAGAAAGATATTCATTTGGCTAAGTTCTCCCACATCTTCTCAGTCTCTTTATCAAAGTCCACATCTTTTGGCAAGGCTCCAATAACGCCGTTTCTAACTCTCTCTGATATTTGGAAATTATGGTCAATCTTAGGGAATGTAATCTTCTCATCATCTTTTGAATAGATGATGCGTTTGATGGCTTCCAATGCTTTGCGTAGCTTGCTCTCATCATTAGCTATATAGTTGAGATTGTTATAAATCTCTGCATTCAGTTCAAATGTTGTCATGCTATGATATTTTCTGTTATCACTGCAAATATACGAGATTTATGGCAAACGCGCAAGAAATGGAGGAAAAATCGAAGCACGTACTCTTTTGTATTCCATATGGATCTCCATGAATTGACCATGAATTTCTCATAAATATAATAATATTCACTTGGGTTCATGAATAATTCGTGGGCAATTTATGACGATTCTATGTTCAATAAAGCAGAACTTAATATTCATGAATCACGCCGTCTAAAGCTTTTGGCTGATATCGCCTGAGTCGCTCACCCTTGGTATTCCCTGAGCTCAGCGATCACATCATTCAGAATATAGGTGTCGCTCATCGTGTGGAGCTGAGTTGTTGGAGTACTTCTTCTCCTCCCCTCATCATCGTGGTGAGGGTGACTGCCGCCGGAGGCGGAGCGAAGGAGAAGAGTCCGCATTGGACCTCAGAAAGTGAAGTCGCAGAGTCGTCTACTTAGCTGGGCACATGCCCGGTATGTCTGATTGCGACTTTATTTCGACAGGTTGGCGATGGTGGCGATCATGGCGGCGATACTCGACATGCTCGAGCCGAGGCTCATCGTCTCAGCCAGGCTCATCTTGCGGGTGAGCTTCGAGGGAACGACGATCTCACAGCCGGGTTCTACCTTGGCACCACGGCTGACCTTACCGACCATGCCATTCATATATATAATGTATACACCGCTCTTACGTGCGTTTTGTGCGAAGCCACCGGCTGCGTCGAGATAGTGGTGGACGCTCTCCCCGCGCTCATAGCTGACCGTGTTGGGATACATCACGGCACCGTTGATCTTCACCGTCGCTGTGTACGATGGGATGAGAAGGCGGTCACCGGCACGCAGGATGATGTTGGCGTCGCTCTTCGGATCTTTCAGAGCCTTGTCCAGTTCGATGCCGACAGGATAGGTGTTGGGTACCTGGAACTTTTCAAGTTGCTTTTGTAGCGTCTCGTCTGAGTTTTGCATGATGCCGTTATTGTTGCTGTTGACGGCCAACTGCATGAGCTGCTGGCGCAATTGCTCTTGTTGCATCTTGAAAGCGGCTTCCATTCGTGTGCGTTCTGCCTCATTGGGCACGCGCATGATGCGAGCCCCCTTGATATAAGCGTCGGGAGCGACACCGCCGGCCATCTTCACCAAGTCGGTCAATCGCATGTCACGGTAGGCCATGGTATAGGATCCGGGGAACATCACCTTGCCGTCGACCACGACATTCTGCTGCTCGCTGTAGGCGGGACTGCGGCGTACATACACCTCATCGAAGGGTTGGAGCACGAAGCCCGGCTCTCCGTCGACGACGAATCCGTCTTTCAGAGCAAAACTATAGGTTTGGGCGATGATGCTGTCGGTAGTCAGTGCCTTTGGGTCAGAGACGCGGCGGGCTACGTCGACCTTCACCGTTGAAGCCGTCTCCTTGAGTCCGCCTGCTTGGAGCACGAAGTCCTCAAGTGTCTCGTTGTCGGCATATTTATAGATGCCGGGGTAGTTAACCTCACCGTTGATGGTGATGGTGCGTTCGGTCATGGCTTCTTCCTTGGAGGGGATGAAGAGCACATCGTTTTCTTTCAGTGGGATGTCGGCGACGCGCCCGCTCATGATGCCCTCGACGTCTACGGCGATGACGCGCAGCGTGCGGTCGGCATTCATGCGGTGCATGACGGCACGGGCTGTGAAGGCCTGCTCGGTGAGGCCCTCAGCATGCTGGATGAGTGTGCGCACGCTGTTAATGCCGGCACCGAGCTGATACATACCCGGATGGAAGACGGCTCCCTTGATCTCTACCGTGTTTTGATAGCGAGGCAGGATAGAGTCCACGCTGACGCTGTCGCCGTCGGCCACGCGGAATGAGCTCATGTCAAACTCCTCAACATTGTACACGGCATACTCACGCCCTGTCTTGCGGTTAACGCGCACCGCCTTCTTATAGGCATCGCCTGTGAAGCCGCCGGCATAGCGCAACAGGGTCTCAATGCTTTCGTTGCGCTTCATCTCGTAGTACATCGGCCGTTTGACCTTACCGGTGATATTGACCAGGCAGTCATAGGGTCCCACGATGATGACATCGCCGTCGTTGAGGCGTACGTTGCCCGTCATCTTGCCGTTGAGGATATAGTCGTAAATGTCGCAGACGCTGATGAGGCGGCTGTGACGATAGATCTTGATGTTGCGCAGCGTACCGAGGTCGTTGGTGCCGCCTGCCATGTAGAGTGCGTTGAACACGCTGGCGAAGGCCGAGAGGGTGTATGTACCCGGAGTGACAACTTCTCCCATGACGTTGACAGTGACGGTGCGCGTCTGTCCGAGTGACAGCTTGATGCGGCTGCTCTGGTAGCGGGCACCAAGCTGAGAGCGGATGCGTGCGGTGGCCTGAGCCACGGAGAGTCCGCCAACGTGGATGGGGCCGAAGTTCTCAATGACGATGTCACCGTCGGGGCTTACCGTGGCGGTGATGCTTCGCTGTGAGGCGCCATAGACGTCAATGTTTACCGCGTCGCCCGGTCCGAGCCGATAGTTCTGCGGCGTAGCGATATTCATGATGGGCTCAAAGCTGAGGTTTTTGTTCGAGAAAATATCACGACCGAAGACCTTATGCTTGTCTCTGCGCTGCTGTTCAAGCAATTGCTTGAGCAGCGTGGTGGTGTCCACGGGTACCATGTTGCTGACTTCCTGCTGCATCTGTTGGAAATCTTGGTCGTTCTCGTCGTAAGATCCTTGCCATTGGGTGTTGCCCTGAATGCGGCCAGAGGTAGTAGCGTTGCGCTGCTTGTCGTACTGTTCGGCTTGTGCCTTTGTCAATTTGGTTTTTCCATTACTCTTTCTCAGCCGGCTTTCCGTTGTTGTGGTTTCGGTGGCGTTTCCAAATCCTTTACCTTTAGCCTGTTGTTCATAAGTGCGTCTTACCCTTCTGATCTGCGAGATGTCCACACCGCTCTGCATCAGGTGTGTGACGATCTGCGCCTGCGATGTACCGCGGGCAGCCTCATGCTGCACATAGTCTGCCACCTGTGAGTCAGTCATAGACGACTGAGCGCAGATAGAGAGTGGAGTCATCAGTAGCAGGGCAAGTCCCAGGAGTATCTTTTTCATGTTATATATTCTGACTTTTTTATGTTTATAAACTCATTTTTTGCAAGAATATTGCATGGTTACAAAGGAGATTTATCCATTGTAGGTCTTTTTAGACTACAAAGGT
Organism: Prevotella sp.; assembly: GCA_052355365.1. GTDB lineage: Bacteria > Bacteroidota > Bacteroidia > Bacteroidales > Bacteroidaceae > Prevotella. The sequence goes on from DAWDCC010000014.1 coordinate 52,409, forward strand.
ACAATAAAAAGTTTATAGCGACAATTATTTGGGGAAGAAACAAAGAATATGGCTTAACTCACACAGAGACTCAGAGACACTGAGGTCTATAGTTAAGCCTCAGTGTTGATATCGTCTTGACTTACTGACGTAGACTAAAATTATAATTATAGTTAATTACATTTTGTAGTATGGAAATATATTCATAACTTTGCAAAGAATATCATTTGGGGTTGACTGGATTTGACAGCAGGCTGAGATGGTACGTAAGCACGCAGAGCCTCGTTGGCTAGCTCTTTAATCTGAGTGAACAAAAATTTAATTGGCGAAAACAACTACGCTCTCGCTGCCTAATCGAAGTACAGTAGATTACTGGCTTAATCCCGTCATTAGATGATGGGACGAGACATCGCTCCAAGGATGTGGTTCCGAATCTGAGGGTCAGGCGGTGCAGATAAATCGGAAATAGTCTTGTTGGGCTTCGACAGCAGGATGAAATTTTAGAGGCTAAGGCGCCGGTTGGTGGTTCAGGTCTTGCCGTCGCACGAAAACCAAAGGCTGGAATAAACGTGTAGAAAGCGTATGGTTTCCCTGTTTGGACGTGGGTTCGAATCCCACCAGCTCCACTAAAAAAGCCTCACCCCTTAGGGGCTGTGTCAAAAGTCAGATTTTGGCCCAGCCTATCATAAATTAGGCAGCTA